>NZ_CP133771.1:6967049-7600417 GCF_031348265.1 Streptomyces collinus
ACGGCCACCGCCACCACGGCCGGCGCCGCACCCGCGACCTTCACCCACCCCGGCATGCTCCACAACGCCGGCGACATCAACCGCGCCAAGGTCAGGGTCGCCGCCGGCGACGACCCCTGGCTGTCCGGCTGGAACAGACTGACCGCCAACTCCCACTCCCAGTCCACCTGGACCAACCGGGCCACAGCGACCGTCATCCGCGGCGGCACCGGAGAGAACTACCCGCAGCTCTACAACGACATCGCGGCCGCCTACCAGAACGCGCTGCGCTGGAAGGTCGCCGGCACCGAGGCCAACGCCCAGTGCGCCGCGAACATCCTCAACGCCTGGTCCCGCACCCTGACCACGGTCACCGGAAACGCCGACCGGTTCCTCGCCGCCGGCCTCTACGGCTGGCAGTTCGCCAACGCCTGCGAACTCATGCGGGATCACCCGGCGTTCGACCTCGCCGCCGCCCAGGACATGATGGTCAGGGTCTTCTACCCGCTCAACAACCAGTTCCTCACCGGCCACAACGACGCCTGCATCACCAACTACTGGGCCAACTGGGACCTGTGCAACATGGCCTCCGTCATGGCCATCGGGATCCTCACCGACAACGCCGCCAAGTACGACCAGGCCGTCACCTACTTCAAGTCCGGAGCGGGAAACGGTTCCATCCAGCACGCCGTCCCGTTCCTGTACGGCAACGTCGAGGGCTACGACCTCGGCCAGTGGCAGGAGTCCGGCCGCGACCAGGGCCACACCGTCATGGGCATGGGCCAGATGGGCGCGCTCTGCGAAATGGCCTGGAACCAGGGCGACGACCTCTACTCGTACGACGGCCGCCGCTTCATGAAGGCCGCCCAGTACGTCGCCAAGTACAACCTGAACATGGACGTGCCGTTCACCACCTACACCTGGGGCACGGGCCAGAACTGCGCCCAGCAGTCGCAGACCGTGCTCGGCTCCGCATCCCGCGGCCAGGTCCGCCCGGTCTGGGCGATGCTCCACTACCACTACGGGCGGCGCCTGCTCCTCGACGACAAGTACATCGCCCAGATGTGCTTCTCCGTCGCCCCCGAGGGCGGAGGAGGTGACTACGGCACCACCAGCGGCGGATTCGACCAGCTCGGATTCGGCACGCTGATGTACGCCAAGTAACCCGAACGGTCCTCCTCATCCGCCCGTGCACCGGAATACCGGAACAGAATGAGTTGCTCTGATCTTCACGGTGCACGAGCGCGGTGAGGAGGCTGGTGGACGGATGACGGCAGACCAGACGGACCCCGTGGTGAGGACGCCCTTCGGTGCCCTGCGGGGCCGGTACGAACGCGGTGTCGCGGTCTTCCGCGGCATCCCGTACGCGGCCCCGCCCTTCGGCCCCCGCCGTTTCCGCCCGCCCGTGCCCCTGCCGCCCTGGGACGGTGTCCGCGACGCCGGCGCCTTCGGCCCCACCCCGCCGAAGCCGCCGTACTCCGACGCCTTCGCCCACTACCTGTCCGACCCGGTCGTGCCGGGTGACGACTGCCTCAACCTCAACGTCTGGACCCCGCAGCCCGGCCCCGGAGCCCGCCTCCCCGTCCTGGTCTGGCTGCACGGCGGCGCCCTGACCAGGGGGTCCTCCGCCGTACCCGTCTACGACGGCCACCCCTTCGCCCGCGACGGCGTGGTCTGTGTATCCATCAACTACCGGCTGGGAGTCGAGGGCTACGGCCTGTTCCCGGACACGCCCCCGAACCCCGGCCTGCGGGACCAGATCGCCGCCCTGACCTGGGTGCACGAGGCCATCGAGGCCTTCGGCGGCGACCCCGGCCGCATCACCCTCTTCGGCCAGTCCGCCGGGGCGATCAGCATCGGTGCCCTCATCGCCGCCCCGCAGACCCAGGGGCTGGTGCGCCGGGCCGTCCTGCAGAGCGGACCGCCCGAGGCGTCCGAGCGGGCCAAGGTGCGGCGGATGGTGCGCAGGATGGCCGCGCGGCTGAAGATCCCCGCCACCGCCGAGGCCTTCGCCGCCGTCGACCGCGACCTGCTGCTGCGCACCCAGGCCGAGGTGGGCAAACGGAGCAGCCCGGTGGTCGGCGGCCCCGCCTTCGGCCTCGTCGTCGACGGCGATGTCGTCCCCCGCGACCCGCTGGAGGCCCTCACGGACGGCGGCGCCGCCCCCGGCGTCGAGCTGCTGCTGGGCTGGACCCGCGACGAGTACCGGCTGTGGCTGGTGCCGGGCGGCCTCCTGGAGCGCGTCGACCGCCTCGGGGCCGTCGCCGTCGCGGGCGCCATGGCCCGCTGCCACTGCGGCGGCGAGGTCCCGCGCGGCTACCGCACCCTGCACCCCGCGGCCGGCACGGCGGAGATCGTCGGCCAGCTCGTCACCGACCACCTGCTCCGCCTCCCCCTGCACCACCTGGCCGACGCCCGCACGGAACCGTCGTACGTCTACGAGTTCGCCTGGCCCTCGAACCTGCCCGGCCTCGGCTCCTGCCACGCGCTGGAGCTGGGCTTCGTCTTCGACACCGGGGAGGCCGCGGAGTCGAAGAAACTGGCGGGCGAGGGCGCGCCGCAGGAGCTGGCGGACGCCATGCACGCGGCCTGGGTCCGGTTCGCCACGGACGGCGACCCCGGCTGGGAACGCTGGGACGACAGGCATCCGGTGAGGGTGTTCGGAGACCGCGCACCGGATGCCGAGGACGGCGTGTCCTACACGGCGTACGGCCCCCGGGACCGTGAACTCGCCCTCTGGCAGGCCGACGCCCTCAGACCCCCGGAACCCGCACCCGTGACGGTCCCGGCCGATGTCTCGCCCAACCGCGCCACCGAACTGCGGTCGGCCGTACGGCGGCTGCGCCGCTCCGGCGCCCTGCGGCGCCACTGACGGCTGCTCACTCCGCCGGGTGGGCCGGGCTCAGCGGGCCCCGCAGGGCTCAGTGTGCCCGGGGCGGCCCCACCGAGCCCCTCACCACCACGTGCGTGCCCAGCAGCAGGTGTTCGTCCGGGGCGCCCGGGGTGCGCTCCAGTGCCGTGCGAACGGCGAGGCGGCCGAGTTCCTCGTAGGGGACGTGCACCGTCGTCAGGGCGGGGTGCAGGTCGCGGGCGAACGGGATGTCGTCGTAGCCGGCGAGGGAGACGTCGTCCGGCACCGTCAGGCCCGCCTCGTGCAGGGCGGTGAGGGCACCGGCCGCGACCATGTCCGTGGCCGCCACCACCGCGCTGAACTCCAGGCCGTCCTTGAGCGCCTGCTGCATCAGGCGGTGGCCGGAGTCCCGGGTGAAGTCGCCGTGCAGGACGAGGGACGGGTCCGGGTCGAGGCCGCGGGCCCGGTGCGCGGCGAAGTAACCGCGTTCGCGGCCCAGGGCCGTGGTGTGGTCCGCCCGGCCGCCGAGGTACAGCACCCGGCGGTGGCCCTGCGCGAGGACGTGGGCGACCAGGGTGTAGGCGCCGCCCTCGTTGTCGTACTCGATGACCGTCACCGGAGCACCCGGGTCCAGCGGCGGCCGGCCGCACAGGACCAGGCGGGAACCGGCCGAGGCGAGGGAGTCGGCCATGCGGTGGGTGCGTTCGCGGTACTCGGGGGTGTCGGCCGCGCCGCCGACCAGGATCACGGCGGCGGCCCGCTGGGCGCGCATCATCTCGACGAACTCCAGCTCGTGCCGGACGTCGCCCTCCGTGCTGCACACCAGGCAGAGATGGCCGAGCCGGGTCGCCTCGCGCTCCACCCCGTGGGCCATGTGCGCGAACGACGGGCCGGTGATGTCCTCCAGGACGAAGGCGAGGGTGGGCGTGCCGGCGCCGGCGATCGCCTTCGCCCGGGCGTCGGCCACGTAGTCCAGCTCGCGGACCGCCCGCATCACGCGCCCTCGGGTCGCCGCGCTCACCGGATACTCGCCGCCCAGCACCCGGGACACCGTCGACGCGGAGACCCCCGCGCGCGCCGCCACGTCCCGGATGGTGCTGCGGCCCGCGTCCCCGCTCTTCCTCGTCATGCCTGCCTCGTCTCTCCCGGGCGCCGGTCCGCGCCCACCCCCGCGGGAACTGCGGCAATGCCGTAGCAACCGGTTCCCATGACGGAGGCTAGCAGTGCGGGGTGGGGGTGGAGGAGGGGCGTGCGCGGACTGCCGGGAGTACGGACGGCGGCCGTGCTACGCCGCCTCCAGCGCCTCCGCGATGCCCGCGACGCCGTCCGGCCCGACCCGGCAGCAGCCGCCGATCAGCCGGGCCCCGGCCTGCTGCCAGCCCTTCACCTGGCCGACGGTGAAGGTGGAGCGACCGGTCCAGGCGCGGGCCTCGGCGTCCCAGGTCTCGCCGCTGTTGGGGTAGACGACGACCGGCTTGCCGGTGACCCGTGCCGCTGTCGCGGCCGCGCCGTCCACGTCCTGCGGAGCGCAGCAGTTCACCCCGACCGCGATCACCTCGTCCGCTTCGGCGGCCAGGGCGAAGGCCTCCTCCAGCGGCTGCCCGGCCCGGGTGCGGTCACCGGCGACGGAGTACGTCAGCCAGGCAGGCACCCCGAGCCCGCGCACCGCCCGCAGCAGGGCCGCGGCCTCGTCCGCGTCCGGGACCGTCTCCAGCGCGAGGACGTCGGGCCCGGCCGCGGCCAGCACCTCCAGGCGCGGCCGGTGGAAACGCTCCAGCTCGTCCACGCTCAGCCCGTAGCGCCCCCGGTACTCCGAACCGTCCGCGAGCATCGCCCCGTACGGACCGGCCGAGGCCGCCACCCACAGGGGCCGCGGGACATGCGCCCGCCGGGCCGCCTCCCGGGCCGACTCCACGCTCAGCGCCATGAGTTCGGCCGCCCGTTCGCGGGCGATCCCGCGCTTGGCGAACCCCTCGAACGTGGCCTGGTAGCTGGCCGTGATCGCCACGTCCGCCCCCGCCCGGAAGTAGGCGAGGTGTGCCTCGGTCACCGCCTCCGGCTGTTCCGCGAGCAGCCGCGCCGACCACAGCTCGTCGCTCAGGTCGTGCCCGGCCGATTCGAGCTGGTTGGACATACCGCCGTCGAGAACGACCGTCCCGGCGGCAAGGGCTTCGGCGAGGGTGATGGTGCTCGTCATGCGAACGACCGTAACCGAGATCCGCCCGCTGCCCCCAGCCGAATGTGTCCATTACATGAACAGGTCGACCAGCATATGGGATGGCGGTTACGATCAGGACCCTCCCCCTCCGCTTGTACAGGAACCCTCATGACCGTCCCCAGCCCCACCGAGGCCGCCGAACCCGCCGAGCCGGCCGCCCCCGCGGCGCCCGCTCCCCGCCGCACCTTCGGCCTCGCCGCCGCCACGGCCCTCGTCATGGGCAACATCATCGGCGGCGGCATCTTCGCCCTGCCCGCCACCGTCGCCCCCTACGGCACGGTCAGCCTGCTCGCCTTCCTCGTGCTCTCGGTCGGAGCCGTGCTGCTCGCGCTGCTCTTCGGCAAGCTCGCACGGCGCAGCCCGGTCACCGGCGGGCTGTACGTCTACCCGCGGGACGCCTTCGGCGAGTTCGCCGGGTTCCTGTCGGCCTGGTCGTACTGGACGATGTGCTGGGTCAGCATCGCCGCCCTGGCCGTCGCGGTCGTCGGCTACGTCGACGTCCTGATACCCCTGCACGGCAACCACGCCCTCCAGGCCCTCGTCGCCCTGGCCGCCCTCTGGCTGCCCGCAGCCGCCAACTTCGCGGGCACGCGCTGGGTCGGCACGGTGCAGGTCGTCTCCACGATCCTGAAGTTCGTCCCGCTGCTCCTGCTCGCCACGGTCGGCCTGTTCTTCGTCGACGCGGACAACTTCGGCCCGTTCAACGCATCCGGTCAGAGCGTCTCCGGGGCGCTCGCCGCCTCCGCCGCCCTGCTGCTGTACAGCTTCCTCGGGGTCGAGTCGGCCGCCGTCAGCGCCGGTGAGGTCCGCGACCCCGAGCGCACGGTCGGCCGGGCGAGCGTCCTCGGCACCCTGGCCTCCGCCCTCGTCTACGTCCTCGGCACCATCGCCGTCTTCGGGCTGGTCCCGCACGACCGGCTCGTCGACTCCGGCGCCCCCTTCGCCGACGCCGTGAACGCGATCACCGGGAGCGGCTGGGGAGGCACCGCCATCGCCCTGGTCGCCGTCGCCTCGATCACCGGCTGCCTCAACGGCTGGATCCTCATGGCCGCGCAGATGCCGTACGCCGCCGCCCGCGACGGCCTCTTCCCCGCGCCCTTCGCCCGCCTCGGCAAGGGCGGCGTCCCCGGCTTCGGCGTGTGGGCCTGCGCGGTCCTCGGCACCCTCCTCATCGGCCTCAACTACACGGCCGGCCCGGACACCACCTTCCGCGTCCTCGTCCTGATCACGACGTTCACCGGCTGCGTGCCCTACCTGCTGTCGGCCGCCGCCCAGTTGTACTGGCTGGCCCGCGGCACCCGCGACCGTGTCCGTCCCGCGGGACTCGCCCGGGACCTCACGGTCGCGGTCCTCTCCTTCGGCTTCTCGTTCTGGCTGATCGCCGGTGCCGGGTACGCCGCCGTGTACCAGGGCGTGCTGTTCCTCTTCGCCGGGATCCCGGTGTACGTGTGGCTGCGGGGACGCAAGGACACGGCGGAGGCGGCGGCATAGCATCGGGGGATGCCCGAGGTCGCTGCAGCGCATGCCGAAGTCCGTGAGGTCCTGGGAGTCCCGGCGCACGAGGCGGTGTTCGAGCCGCTCCCGCACAACCCGTCCAACGGTGTCACGGCCGGGGTGTGGCGGGTCACCGGCGGCGGCCGCTCGGCCGTCCTGAAGGTGCTGACGCGCACGAAGGAGACCAGCGTCGCGTGGTCGGCCTCCAACGACCCGCGGCACTGGAACTTCTGGCGCCGTGAGGCATACGTCTACGGGTCCGGCCTCGCCGGCGTCTGGCAGCGGCACGGCATCCGAGCGCCCCGGCTGCTGGAGTGTGCCGAACGCCCGGACGGCGACGTGGCGTTGTGGCTGGAGGACGTGCCGGGCGAACCGGCGACGGCCTGGCCCGTCAGCCGCCACGTCGACCACGCCCACCGCCTGGGCGCCGCACAGGGCGCGGTGGGCGCGGGGGAGGACACCCCGTGGCTCTCCCAGCGCTTCCTGCGGGACTACACGGCGGGGAAGACCACGGGCGTGGCCCTGCTCGACACCGACGAGGCATGGCAGCACCCCCTGGTCCGGGGGCACTTCCCGCCCGGCCTGCGCGAGGACATGGTCCGCCTCCACCACGACCGCGAATGGTTCCTCACGGTCATGGAGTCGCTGCCCCGGACCCTGTGCCACCTCGACCAGTGGCCGGCCAACGTCCGCTCCGGCGGCGCCGGCACCAGCGTCCTGCTCGACTGGGCGTTCACCGGTGACGGCGCCCTCGGCGAGGACCTCGGCAACTACCTCCCGGACTCCGTCTTCGACCTGTTCGTGCCCGCCGCCGAGCTGCCCGGCCTGGCCAAGGCGGCGTACGACGCCTATGTGCACGGACTGCGTGAGAGCGGCTGGCGCGGCGACGAACGCCTCGTACGGCTCGGCGTGTGTGCCTCCGCCGTGAAGTACGACTGGCTGACGGCACTGATGCTGGCGCGGGCGGACGAGGAGCAGGTGGCCTACGGCGGTGAGGGCACCGTGCCGGCCGGACTCCGCTACCGGGAACGGGGCCTGGCCCTGGCCTTCCTGGCCGAATGGGCGGCCGAGGCACGACAGCTGGCACCCCGGCTCGGCTTCCCCGAAGCCCCCAGCGGCCGTTGAGCCCCGCGACGGAACGGAAGGTCATGGCACGCGTCGTCGAGTTGTCGTACTACCCGGTCAAGGGCTGCGCCGGCACATCGGCGGGCGAGGCGCTGCTGACGCCGGCCGGACTGGCGCACGACCGCAGCTTCATGGTCGTCAGCGAGGACGGCGTGTACCGGACGCAGCGCCGGGATCCGCTGCTGGCCGTCATCCGCCCCCTCATCACCCCTGACGGCGACCACCTCACGCTCACCGCGCCCGGGACCGAGTCCCTCCACCTCCGGGTGGACACCTCCGGCACCCGCCGGAAGGTCGACCTGTTCGGAGCCGCTTACCAGGGCATCGACCAGGGCGACGGGGCGGCGGACTGGCTCACGGACGTGCTCGGCGCACCGAGCCGTCTGGTCCGGACGCCGCCGGAACACGACCGGGTGACCGACGGCCGGACACCCGGCACCTCGGGCTACGCCGACAGCAGCGCCCTGCACGTCATCTCCCGCTCCACCCTCGATCACCTCAACACCCGGCTGACCGCCCGCGGCGCCCACCCCCTCCCGCTGAACCGCTTCCGCCCCAACATCGTCATCGACGGCTGGGACGACCCCCACACGGAGGACCGCGCCCACCGCCTCCGCATCGGCGACACCGACCTCGGCTACACCAAACTCGCCATCCGCTGCGCGGTCACCCTGGTCGACCAGCACGGCGGCACCCGTGCGGGCCCGGAACCCCTGCGCACCCTCGCCGCCTACCGTCGCGCAGCCCAGGGCGGAGTCGCCTTCGGCACGAAGTACGCGGTACTCCGGCCCGGCCGGGTGGCGGTGGGGGACGAGGTGAGCGTCACGGTGTGGGGGGAGTCCGAGCTGTGAGCACCGGGCGGGTCAACGCCGGGCGCGGCCCGCGTGCCGTCCGCCCCGGCGCACGCCTCGCCCCCGTAGTGCCGCCACCGGTACCGCGAGGCTGATGGTCAGGCCGGCGGCGAGGGCGTAGGGCCACCAGCCGAAGCCGACGGTTTCCGAGGCGCCGGCGCTGCGCGGGTTCGCGGGGGCCGGGGCGGACGGGGCGGGGGCGGAGCGGCTGGGGGAGGTGACGGCCGTCAGGACGACGTCGTTGCCGTCGCCGCCCCGGTAGCTGATCCGGTAGGGCGTGTCCGCCCGCTTCAGAAGCGCGCCTTCCCGCAGGCCGGTGAAGGTTCCCGCGGTTGTGGCCTTGCCCTTGTTGTCGAGCACGGTGATCTCGCGAGCCGCGCGGGAGTCGGCCGGCACGTCGAGGCGCCCGGCCAGCCGAGCCGGGCCCGTCACCGTCAGCGGCTTGTCCCGCAGGACCAGTGTGCCCTTCGGGCTCTGGGTGTAGGGGCCGTCGACGGTGAGGCCCGTCGTGACGGTGCCGTCGTTGGTGACCGTGCCGCTCACCGTGCCCTTGCCGGTCAGCGTCGTCGCCACGCGCAGCCCCGGCCGGCCCGCGTCCAGCCGTGCTCCGGCCGAGGTGAGCCGGATCGACCCGCTGTGGGTGAGGGTGGCTCCGCCGCGCAGGGCGAGGGTGCCTCCGGACACCGTCGTCGGCCCGGTGTACGTCACCGCCCGGCCCGTCAGGGTCGTCGTGGCGGTGCCCGACTGGGTGAGGGAGCCGCTGCCGCCGATGCGGGACAGGGTGAGGGGCCTGACCGTGTTGCGCAGGACCAGGGAGCCGTCGTTGACGAGCCGGTAGTGGGCGCCGGCGGTGTACAGGCCGCCGTCGCCGCCCCGTTCGCCGCTGCCCAGGCGCAGGACCGCGCCCTTCTCCACCGTGGTGGAGCCGTCGTAGTACTGCACGGCCGCGAAGGTCACGTCGTTGCCGGGGGTGCCCGCGATGACGACGTCGCCGGCGCCGGGGGCCGACAGGGTGTCGTGGAACCGGCCGCCGCCGATGGGGGCGCCGAGCGTCACCGGGCCGTTGTAGTCGAAGGTGAGCCGGGAGCGCGAGCGGGCCGCCAGCAGGTTGATGTAAACGGTCTCCGCCGTGCCCGGCATGAAGATCCGGTCGGTCGTGCCGTCGCCCCACCGGACGTCCGCGCCCTTGATGTTGGTGCCGCGCTTGTTGACGTGTCTGCGGGCCGGCGTCCAGTTGAGGGCCGGGTCGCTGAGCGACGGGTTGGTGTCACCGCCCCGGTCCGACCAGCTGTACTGCCCGGTCAGGACGACTTTCCCGCCCGGCCGCGACTGGACGTTGATGTCGCTGCCGTACTCGCGCTGGTAGAAGTCCATGCCCATGGTGACGGTCCGGCCCAGTGGGGTGTCGACCGTCCAGGTGCCCTGGTTGAGGATCTTGCGGACACGCGGGAGCGAAGTCGCGTACTCGGGCCGCCCTGCGTTGGCCTGCGTGCCGTTGTCGATCACCCCGGAGAAGGAGTGGGTGCCCGGCAGGTCCCACGTGCCCCACAGGAACCTGGGCTGCGTGATCAGGCCCGAGCCGCTGATCGTGCCCAGGTTGTAGGCGCTCTTCAGCGACAGCCGCAGCGTGCCGTCGACCCGGATGTTGTCCTGGTTGAGGCGGAACGCCGGGGTGTCGTACGGGAAATGGCCGATCAGGCCCGTCGTACCGCCGTCGCCGTACTGGAGCGTCGCGCCCCGCTCCACGGTGATCGCCGGCGGGTCGGGGCGGGTGACGGTGACGTACGGGTGGTTGCCGCCCGGCGTGCGCACCTGCTGCCGCTGCCGGGACTTCGGGAGCGTGAAGTCGCTGTCCCTGGTGAGGACCAGCGTTCCGCTGCCGCGCACCGTGAGTGTGCCCTCGCCGCTGAAGACGCCGTCGTACGTCGTCGTCCCGGGCGGCACGGTGACGGCCGTGTCGCCGTCGAGCGTCACGCTCCGGCCGGCCAGCACGTCGGCCGTGACGTCCCGGGGGCCGGCGGCCACCGCCGGGGGAGCGGTGAGCAGAGAGGCGACCGCCGCGAGGACGCCCGCGGCCGCTGCTGTGGTGTGGGTGAGGCTGGGCACATCACCGGAGACGGGCCATGTCCCCGCCGATAACAGAAACTTCGGCGGCTGCCGTTTCCGGAACGGGCCGGACGGGTTCGTCCCGTCAGACCCGTTGACCTCCTCGTGTCACCCCCTTACCTTTCCACCGTTCGTAATGACAGATGGTGTTCGAAATCTCAGACGCTGCGTCGGACGACAACGCCGTGTGTCCCCCAGTGAGAGGCAGGCCCCACCGCATGAGCCGCGACCGCGACCACGCTCTGCCCGAACCCCCCAGCCGCAGACTGCTGCTGAAGGGCGCCGCAGCCGCCGGTGCCCTGGCCGCAGTCCCCGCCCTGCCCGGCGTCGCCGAGGCGGCGCCCCAGGATGAAACCGCTGCCGGAACACCCGCCGGGCGCCCCAAGCCGGCCCCCTTCGTGAACCCCCTCGTCCGCAACCGCGCCGACCCGCACATCCACCGGCACAAGGACGGTTTCTACTACTTCACCGCCACCGCCCCCGAGTACGACCGCATCATCCTGCGGCGCTCCCGCACCCTGGGCGGACTCGGCACGGCGGACGAGTCCGTCATCTGGCGCGCCCACCCCACCGGCCCCATGGGCGCCCACATCTGGGCGCCCGAACTGCACCGCATCGGCGGCAAGTGGTACATCTACTTCGCCTCCGCGCCCGCCGAGGACGTCTGGGCGATCCGGATATGGGTGCTGGAGAACGCCCACCCCAACCCCTTCAAGGGCACCTGGGTGGAGCGGGGCCAGATCAAGACGGCCTGGGAAACCTTCTCCCTGGACGCCACGACCTTCACCCACCGTGGCAAGCGCTACCTCGCCTGGGCCCAGCACGAGCCCGGCCTGGACAACAACACCGGCATCTTCCTCTCCGAGATGGCGAACCCGTGGACCCTGAAGGGCCCGCAGGTTCGGCTCTCCACCCCGGAGTACGACTGGGAGTGCATCGGATTCAAGGTCAACGAGGGCCCCTACGTCCTCAAGCGCAACGGCCGCCTCTTCATGACGTACTCGGCCAGCGCCACCGACTTCAACTACTGCGTGGGCCTGCTGACCGCCGACGCCGACAGCCACCTCCTGGACCCCCTGAGCTGGACCAAGTCGCCGACCCCGGTCTTCACCAGCAACGACACGACCAAGCAGTACGGCCCCGGCCACAACTGCTTCACGGTCGCTGAGGACGGCCGCACCGACGTCCTCGTCTACCACGCCCGCCAGTACAAGGAGATCAACGGGGACCCCCTGAACGACCCCAACCGGCACACCCGCGTCCAGAAACTCGGCTGGAAGAGCGACGGCACTCCCGACTTCGGCGTTCCCATCGCCGACGCGGTGAAGGTGAGCGAATGACATGAGACGTGTGTACGTCACCCTTCTCGCCCTGTGCCTGGGCCTGTTCACGGCCCTCGCCACCGCCGGACCCGCCCAGGCCGCGCCCCGGACCATCACCAACGGCACCCAGTTCACGGACACCTCGGGCAGCCCCGTCCACGCGCACGGCGGCGGCGTCCTCAAGGTCGGCACCTACTACTACTGGTTCGGTGAGCACCGCAACGCCGACAACACCTTCCGGTACGTCGACGCCTACCGCTCGACCGACCTGAAGAACTGGGAGTTCCGCAACCACGTCCTCACCGAGGCCAGCGCCCCGGAGCTCGCGACCGCCAACATCGAGCGGCCGAAGGTCGTGTACAACGCCTCCACCGGCACGTTCGTCATGTGGATGCACAAGGAGAACGGCACCGACTACAGCGAGGCCCGGGCCGCCGTCGCCGTCTCCGACACCGTCGACGGCAACTACACCTGGAAGGGCAGCTTCCGGCCGCTCGGCCAGCACATGTCCCGCGACATCACCGTCTTCACCGACACCGACGGCGCCGGCTACATGATCTCCGCCGCCCGTGAGAACTACGACCTCCAGATCTACCGCCTCACCGCCGACTACACCGGCATCGCGAGCCTGGTCGCCAACCCCTGGCCCGGCGGACACCGCGAGGCCCCCGCCCTGTTCAAGCGGAACGGCGTGTACTTCATGCTGACCTCCGGCGCCACGGGCTGGAACCCCAACCAGCAGCAGTACGCCACGGCCACGAACATCGCCGGTCCCTGGTCCGCCATGAAGAACATCGGCGACTCGACGACGTACGGCTCGCAGACCGCGTTCGTCCTGCCTGTGCAGGGCAGCTCGGGCACCTCGTACCTGTACCTGGGCGACCGCTGGGGCAACTCCTTCGGCGGCACCGTCAACGACTCACGGTACGTGTGGCTGCCGCTGACCTTCTCGGGCTCGACCACGATGTCCATGTCCTGGTCGCCGGAGGTCACCGTCGACACGGCCGCCGGAACCGTCACCGGCACCGGCGCCGCGTACAACACGCTGATCGCCCGCCACTCCTCCAAGTGCGCGGACGTCACGAGCCAGTCGCTCTGGGCGGGCGCCCAGCTCAAGCAGTACGACTGCAACGGCGGCGCCAACCAGAAGTACTGGTTCAAGTCCGTCGGAAGCGGTTACTACCAGCTGATGGTCCGCAACAGCAGCCTCTGCGTGCAGGAGAACGCGAGCACGGTCACGCAGGAGAACTGCGTCTCCTCCGCGACGAGCCAGCAGTGGTCGCTGACCACCACCGGCTCGTACGTGAACGTCAAGTCCCGCGTGAGCGGCGAGTGCCTCGACGTGAACGGCGCGTCCACCGCCAACGGCGCCGCGCTCATCACGTACACGTGCAACGGAGGCACCAACCAGCAGTGGACACGCGGGACGTGACAAGCCGCGGAGTGTCTACGCCAGCAGGTCGATCGCGTCGATCGCAGTCCCCGCGCTGAGGAACCCGCTTGCCCCCGACCCGCTCACCACGTCGATCCTGAGCACGTTGTACTGGCCGGCGTCCGTCTTCCAGGCGGACGCCGGGACGCTGTAGGTGAACGTGTGGTTGTTGCCCCGGTAGGAACCGTTGGTCAGCGACCGGGTGTCCGGCTGGGTGGGCGGGGCGGGGATCGCCGAGGTCCAGGTGTCGTTGACGGTGACCTGGGGCCGGCCGTTCGCGTACGCGGTGGTCACGCCGATGCGCAGGGTGTGCGCGGCGGCCGCCTGGGCCGCCGTCAGCCGGAAGTACACCAGGATCCCGCTGTTGACGTCCTTCCAGAGATAGCAGGGGAAAGCCGCCGTCTCGCCACTGCCGACGACCACGTTCCCCGTCCAGGACGCGGCCCGTGCGTCGGACGGATGCGCGTACGTCATCAGATCCGCGTTCTTGAACCCGGCCGGCGTGCCGTTCCAGTCGCCGATCCGCCAGATCGCGCCCGCGTTCGACGGGTCGTTGGAGGACGGTATCGCGATCGTGTTCAGGGTCGTCGTGCCGCCCGCCGACACGCTCACCGACGTGCTGTAGACCGCCAGTTCGCTCTTGAAGACGGTCAGCGTGTACGTCCCCGGCAGCACCCCGGACAAGGAGAAGAAGCCGTCCGAAGCCCGTGCGGAACCCCAGTACTGCGCTGCCGCGTTGGCCAGCCCGACCGTGTACGGATACGCCGTGTTCCGGCCGGAGATCCCGACGCCGGACACTTTGCCCCGGCCGCTCGCCGGTACGTAGCCCGCGATGCCGAGCGAGTCGGCCCACGGTGTGGTCAGGGTGCCCGGGAACAGCGCCGAGGAGGGTGCCCCGCCGTCCGTGAAGGCGATGACGTACGGCCCCTGGAGGCCGAAGCGCTGCGCCTCGGTCTGGTTCTGGCCGTAGTAGAGGATCTCGTAGAGGCCGCCGCCGTCCGCGCTCTGGTGGCGCAGCAGGGAGCGGTAGAAGGGGCCGCCGGAGGCCTTCTCGTGGTTGCTGCGCACCATCCACAGGCCGACGCCGCCGGCCGACCATCCGATGTGGTCGTAGTCCATGACGCGCCGCCGGGAGTAGTGCTTCGAGCGGGTCTGGCCGTCGGACTTCCGGAACACGTCCGAGGCCTCGATGGCGGTCGGCGCGTAGGTGTAGGAGTCGGGCTCGTCGTTGAGGAACGCGCCCTTCTTCACCCGCACGATGTACCGGGTCGCGGAGACCGACGCGTCGGCCTTGTTCGTCCACAGGTAGACGTTGTTCTCACCGCTGCGGGCCGCGTAGTAGTGCTTGAGCGTGCCGTGCGTGACGGAGACCAGAATCGTCGGACCGGACTGCCGGATGCTCACGGTGGAGGCGCCGAGGCCGGACTCGATGTGCGAGTTCTGGCCGCCGTAGCCCTGGTACTCCGTGCCCCGGTGGACCAGGGAGGTCAGGTCGCCGGTGGACTTGGAGACCTTGAAGACCAGCTGGGCGCCGGTGTCGACGACGTAGTTCGAGCCGTCGTCGGTGTAGCCGAAACCGGCGGCGTGGGCCGGCCGGGCGAGGGCCGCGCCGGCCGCCCCCGCGGTGGCGGCGAGGACGACGGTGCGACGGCCGACTGGTCTGTTCGTGGCTCCGGGCATGGGGGTGCCTCCTGCGAAAGGGTGGGGGGAACGCGGTGGGAGCGAGAGTGACAGTTGAATCGATTTCGCGAAAGGGCTTTCGCTCATATGTGGCGATAGAACTGGTGAATGCTGCTGGAGGTCTAGAAAGCGCTTGTCCGGAGCGGTACGGTCCCCCTCCAGGTCTTGTCGTGCGCTGGGAGGAGCCCGGAGTGAGACGTTTCAGCATCGCCGTCGCGGCGGCGGTGACCCTGGGGACCGCGTTGTCGTCCGTACCCGCCCACGCGGGCGGCGGGAGCGGCGGCCGCGGCCTCGCCCACTGCACGGCCGGCACCTGCCACTTCGACGTCCCGCCGGGCACCTACGACGTACGGGTCACCCTCGGCGGGAAGGCGGCGTCCGGCACGAGCGTCAGCGGTGAGACCCGCCGCTCCCTGCTGCCCGAGACGGCCGTGCCGGCCGGCGAGCGCGTCACCCGCAGCTTCACGGTGAACGTCCGCACCCCCGAGGGCGAGCCCACCGGCCCCGCGGGAACCCCCGGCCTCGACCTGCGGATCGGCGGCTCCGCCCCGGCCCTCGCCGGGATCGAGGTCAAACGGGCCCGGCACGCCCGCCAGATCTTCCTGGTCGGCGACTCCACCGTCTGCGACCAGCCCGGCGACCCGTACTCCGGCTGGGGCCAGCAGCTGCCCCAGTACCTCCGCGAGGGGGTATCCGTCGCCAACTACGCCGATTCCGGGGAGAGTACGGTCTCGTATCTGGGGAACCCGCAGCTGTGGGCCACCGTACGGCCCCTGATCCGCCCCGGCGATCCGGTGCTCGTCCAGCTCGCGCACAACGACAAGACCACGGACGAGGCCACCTACCGGGCCAACCTGGAGACCCTGGTCGCGGGCATCCGGGAGCGGGGCGGACAGCCGGTCCTTGTCACCCCCATCGTGCGGCGCTGGTTCAACCCCGACGGGACGCTGAACAACGGCACCGCGCTCCTGGTCAACGGCCTCGGCGTCGACCACCCGGCCGTCACCCGCTCGGTCGCCGCGGCGCGGGACGTCCCGCTGATCGACCTCACGGCGAAGACCAAGGCGCTGGTGGAGTCCCTCGGCGTGGAAGGCTCCAAGGCGCTGTACCTCACCAACGAGGCGCGGGACAACACGCACACCTCCGTGCGCGGTGCGACGGCCTACGCGGCCCTGGTCCGCGACGAACTCGTCACCCGGCATCTGGTGCCCAAGGGCAAGGTGAGGGTGGGATGAACCCCTGGGGCGCCCCGACCGGAACCGGGGCGCTCCAGGTCCGATCCGTATCCACCGGCCCGAGCACGAAAGACATCCGATGCAGCTGCCCCCCGCCGACCGCACGACGTCCCCGTTCACCGGCTACACCCGCGCCCACTGGGAGGCGGCGGCCGACTCCCTGCTCACCGCCGTGGAGCCGTACGCGAGCGAGGACCGGGCGCTCTACCACCTGCCCGGCGACCGGGCCGGCTGGTCGGGCCGTCTCTCCGACGGCCTGGAGGGCTACGCCCGCACCCTGCTGCTCGCCGCCTTCCGCCGCGACGAGAAGGCCCTGGAGCGCTACGCGACCGGCCTCGCCGCCGGCGTCTCGGGCATCTGGCCCCGCATCGAGGACCGCAGCCAGCCCCTGGTGGAGGCGGCCTCCATCGCCCTGGCCCTCCGCCTGACCCGGGACCTGCTCTGGGACCGCCTGGACGACGGAGTACGCCGGCGGACGGCCGCCTGGCTGGGCGACGCCCTCACGGCGGAGCCCTGGCCCTGCAACTGGGAACTGTTCCCGGTCACGGTGGGCGGCTTCCTCGCCGACATCGGTTACGAGCCGGACGCCTCCCGCGCGGCGATCGACCGCGGCCTGGAACGCATCGAGCAGTGGTACGTCGGCGACGGCTGGTACACCGACGGCGACGGCCGCAAGTACGACTACTACAACGGCTGGGCGATGCACCTCTACCCGGTGCTGCACGCCTGGCTGGAGCAGGACGAGCGGCTGCTGGCGCTGTACGGCGACCGCCTCTCCCGGCACCTCGGCGACTACGCCCGCCTGTTCGGCGGCGACGGCGCGCCCATGCACCAGGGGCGCTCCCTGACGTACCGCTTCGCCACCACCGCCCCGCTGTGGCTGGGCGCGCTGACCGGCCGTACGCCCCTGACGTCCGGCGAGACCCGGCGGCTGGCCTCCGGCGCGCTGAATTACTTCCTGGACCGGGGAGCGGTGGACGACCGGGGTCTGCTCACCCTCGGCTGGCACGGCCCCGACGAGTCCGTCCTCCAGGGCTACTCGGGCCCGGCCTCCCCGTACTGGGCGAGCAAAGGCTTCCTCGGCCTGCTCCTGCCCCCGGACCACGAGGTCTGGACGGCACCGGAGGAACCCGCCCCCGCCGAACGAGCGGATTTCACCACCCCCGTCGGCCCGCCCAACTGGCTGCTCCAGTCCACCCGTTCCGACGGCGTGGTCCGCCTCCACAACCACGGCAGCGAGGACGTCCGCTACGACCCGTACTACACGCGGCTGGCGTACTCCACCGTGACCACACCCGCGGAGACGTACGACAACAGCGTCCTCGTCGCCGGCGACCCGAGCCGCACCGGCATCGAACCGCTCGGCGCGGGCGAGGGCTGGGCGGCGTCCCGGCACACGGCGGGCGGGGGCGCCCGGGTGACGAGCGTGGTGCTGGCGCACGGGGCGGTGGAGGTGCGTGCGCATCTGGTCGCGGGGGCGGAGCCGGGGACGGCGGTCCGCGTGACCGGCTGGAGCCCGCCGGACGGCGTCCGTGCGGAACTGCTTCCCGCGGTCGGCCTCGACGACGACCTCACCGGCGTCACGGCCGGGGACTCCACCCTGTTCGCCGCCCTGGCCCGGCTCACCGCCGAGACGGACCCCGTCCCGCTGCCGGAAACCGTCGCCGTGACCGCTTCCGCGGACGGGGAGCTGACGGTCCGGTGGAGCACGGGGCGCGAGGTGCGGGTCCGGCTCGACGGGTCCGGCGTGCACGTGAGCTGAGGTCTTCGCGGCCAGGTCGCCCTGCGGCCGCCGTAGTTCGGCCCGCGCCGAAGCGAACCGGGCCCACCATGGCGGCATGACCGCAGATCCGCAGCAGACGCCGTCGAGCCGGGCCGCGACCGCATTCGCCGGCCTCCACCGAGCCGGGGAGCCCCTGCTCCTGCCGAACGCCTGGGATCACGCATCCGCCCGGGCCCTCGCGGGGCAGGGCTTCCCGGCGGTCGGGACGACGAGCCTGGGCGTCGCCGCGGCGGCCGGTCTGCCCGACGGTACGGCGGCGACCCGGGAGGAGACGCTGCGGCTGGCCGTCGCCCTCGGGTCCGAGCCGTTCCTGCTGTCCGTCGACGCGGAGGGCGGATTCAGCGACGACCCGGACGAGGTGGCGGAGTTCGCGCGGGAGCTGTACACGGTCGGAGCGGTCGGCATCAACCTCGAAGACGGCCTCGGACCGGCCACCCGGCACGCGGCGAAGATCGCGGCGGTCAAACGGGCCGCGCCCGGCCTGTTCGTCAACGCCCGCACGGACACCCACTGGCTGGGCGACGGCGACGGCACCCTCGCGCGCCTCGACGCCTACCAGCAGGCGGGCGCGGACGGGGTGTTCGTGCCCGGCCTCACGGACCCGCGCGGCATCGAGGCCCTGGTGCGCCGGCTGGAGGTGCCCCTCAACGTGCTCTACGCGCCAGGCGGCCCGCCCGTCGCCCGCCTCGCCGGCATCGGCGTACGCCGCGTCAGCCTCGGCTCGCTGCTGTACCGGCGGGCGCTGGGCGCGGCCCTGGAGGCGGCGGCGGACGTCCGGGCCGGCCGGACACCGACGGGTGCGACACCGTCGTACGACGACGTGGCGGGGCTCGCCGCGCCGGGCCATGCGGCCGGTCGGGGACCGACGACGGAGTGGATCCAGCCGACGGCCGCTCGCATCGCGGCTGCGGGCCCGGATATGTGATCCACGTCGACGAGAACGGCCGGATCACCACCGTCACCGCCTTACTCGACCAGGCACCCGCCGGCTTCGACCCGGCGGGTGCTGCCGAGGCGACGCCCGGTCCTACGTGCCGAGCGCGGTCACCAGCCGGGAGACCGCGCCGAGGTCGGGCGCCCCGCGCAGGCAGGTCACCGCCTGCCGTGCTCCGAAGTCCCGCTGTTCGGGCGTCACTTCGGGGTCGACGGCCGTCTCGGCCTGCACGTGGACGTAGTTCAGGGCCGTGGCGAAGAGCATCGAGAAGGACTCCGGTCCGGTGAGGACGGCTCGGCCCCCGGCCTCGCGGTAGGCCCGGGCCAGGCGCCGGGCGGACGCGATGTCCACGTCGTTGCCGCCGGACCAGACGTGGACGGCGCGCGCGAACTCCCGTTCCGCCGAGACGGGTCCGGCGTTGTCCCAGTCGAGGAGGACCGGTCCGTCCCGGCCGACCAGGACGTTCTGGGGCCGCAGGTCGAGGTGCGAGGTCACCAGGCCGCCGGGCGCCGAGGGCGTCACCCACTGACCGAGCCGGGGCACGGACGTGGCGATGAACCGGTCCAGTTCGTCCGCCCACGCCAGGCCGGCGTCGCGCACCTTCTTGAGGACGTCCTCCCACGCGGCGTCGTCCGGGCACCGCTCGTACCACTCGCCCGGGCCCTCGACGGCTCCCTCACCGGCCCGGTGCAGCAGCGCCATGGTCCGGCCGAACCAGTCCAGGACGGCGGGGTCGGAGGGATCGGCCTCGGCGCCGTCGATCCAGTCGTACAGCTTCACCCAGGACCCGCCGCCCGGGGAGTCGACGCGGGTGACGTGGGCGCCGTGCCGGGCGGGGTGGAGGCGGGGCGATGCGATGCCCAGGTCCGCCGCGGAGTCCCGTAACGCGGCCTCGCGGGCGACCTGGGCCTCGTCGCAGCCGAAGAGGAGTTCCTTCACGGCCCAGGAGCGGCCGTCTCCGGAGAGTTTCCAGATCTGGCCGAGGGCACCCCGGGTGACGGGGACCATGGTCCAGGGGCCGGTGCCGAGGGCGTAGAGCCCGGCTATGACACCGGCCCTGTCATCGGATCGGGCGCGGTCGGTCAAGATCTGTCCTCTTCTCGCGGGGCCAGTTCAGGAGCAGCGCGTGCAGGGCGTCGATCGCCCTGTCCCAGGACGCCTGCACGTCGCGGGCCGCGCCGAAGGCGCCGGTGGACTCCAGGGCGCAGTAGCCGTGGAAGGTGCTGCGCAGCAGGCGTACGGCATCGGTGAGGTCGGGTTCCTCCAGGCCGTAGGCGCGGAGCATGCCGTAGGTGACGTCGGCCGTGCGGCGCATCGCGGGGGAGCCGGCGACGAGTTCCTGGTCGATGCGGATCTGCGTCGCGGCGTACCGGCCGGGGTGCTCCAGGGCGTAGGCCCGGTAGGCGGCGGCGAAGGCGCCCAGCGTGTCCCGGCCGGCCGCCCGCCCCTCGACCGCCTCCGCGATCCGGTCGGTCATCTCGCCACCGGCCAGCAGGGCCACGCGCGTCCGCAGGTCCTTCAGACTCCGGACGTGGGTGTACAGACTCGCGTCCTTCACCCCGAACCGGCGGGCCAGCGCGGAAAGGGTGACGTGCTCGAAACCGGCCTCATCGGCGAGATCGGCTGCGGCCGCGACGAGACGCTCGGGGGTGAGGCCGGCTCTGGGCATGGGGAGTTCGGGGTTCCTCTCGAAGAGGGCCATGTCGTTGGCGAAGCAGATACCGCTTGTCGGGCGGTGGGCCCGGGTCCGTCACATCAGCCGCCCCTCGGCGACCGCCCGGCGTGCCCGACCCCGTGCACCACCACGACCCGTGCCATCGCCCGTTCCCCCCGGTGTTCATCAGCGCAGTTCAGAGGGATCGAGCGTAGTACGGGGCACGGACCGGCGCGGCTGTTTGCCGTCACCGGGGACGCAGGAGCCCCAGGTCCGTGCCCCAGGCGTCCAGGACGTCGTCGTGACCGGCCCGGCGCGCCGCCTCCTCGACACCGGCGAACAGGGCCCGCTGGGTGGGCGGGTCCCCGTCGGCCAGGATGCGCCCCAGGGCCGGCAGGAGCCGGTCCGCGTCCCACCGGGGGTCGCCCAGCGGCTGCCGCTCCAGCTCCCACCGCAGGTACTTGTTGTAGGGCCGGACCCGGCGGTGCAGGGCGAAGAGCACCTCCAGGGCGTACGGGACGGACTCGGCGGCGTCCAGATGGCCCAGGCCGGGGCGGCCGTCGCGGTAGCTCTTCAGGGAGCGGTACGTCTGGTTGACGTAGGCGTCGAGCCAGCCGGCGGCGGCATGTCGGGCCTCGTCGGCGCCGAGCGTCCGCTTCTCGTCGAGGATCCCGGCGACGGTCCCGTCGAGCCGGTCGAACAGCACCTCGGCGTGGACGTAGGAGTACCGCGCGAAGCTGTCCGGGCGGCCGGGCATGCCGCGGGTGCGGAACTGCGCGAGGGTGATGACGACGAGGTCGAGGTGGGCCGAGCGGAAGCGGTCCAGTGCGGTGAGGACCGGCACGCTCTCGTCGCGTACGACGACGTGCAGGTCGTAGTCGGAGTGGGCCGTCGGCATGCCGGCGTGCACCCGGGAGCCGCTGAGGACGAGCCCGACGACGCCGGGATCGGCGGTCGCCCGGGAGATGAAGGTGTGCAGCGTCTCCTCGGGGGTCCGGCCGGGGACGGGGGCGTAGCTGTCGCGGACCATGATGATCTCTCCATGCGGAAGCGTCCGCGGCTCACGCGCGGACGGCGGCCGCGGAGACGGATCGGTTCGCTTCTGCGGCGCTGGAGAGCGCCGCTGGAGAGATCACTTCATGGTGTCGAGGTTACGCGTTCAGGCCCGTGGATTCAGCCCGTTGCACAGACCCGGCGCGGGCGGCGGGAGGCCGGCGCGGCCTCCCTGGGGCGCCCAACAGCCGTAGGGTTGCCTGGAAGAGGGGGCTCGGGGCGCGGGGGAGGCGGTATGACGCACGGGGCGGCGCGGCGCGAGGACGAACCCGGCAGCTCCGCCGACGCCCCCTCCGGCGACGGCTCGCGCGGCACGCGCCCGCTGTGGCGGCAACGCGACTTCGGGATCTTCTGGGCCGCCCAGACCCTCTCCGTGCTCGGTGACTCCTTCGCCCTGATCGCCCTGCCCCTGCTGGTGCTTCAGGCCACCGGATCGGTCGCGCGGATGGGCCTGCTGACGGCGGTGGGAGGGGCGGCGGCGGTCGTGGCGGCGGTGTTCGCCGGGGCGGTCGTGGACCGGGTGGACCGGCGCCGGCTGCTCATCGCCTGCGACCTCGTGCGCATGGTGCTCTACGGGCTGATCCCGCTGGTGTGGCTGTTCGGCCCGCAGCTCTGGCTGCTGTACGTGGTGCTGCCGCTGTGCGAAGCCGTCGGCATGCTGTTCGCGGTCGGCTACGTCACGGTCGTGCGCGCGCTGGTCGGCACCGGGCAACTCACGGAAGCCAACGGGCGGTTGAACGCCACGGCCGCCGCCGCGGGCGTCCTCGGCCCGCTGTGCGCCGGTCTGGTCGCCGCCTGGTCCGGCCCGGCGTGGGCCGTGGGCGTGGACGCGGCCAGCTTCGGGCTCTCCGCCACGTGCCTGCTCTTCGTCCGCTTCCGCAAGCGCGCCCCCGACGACCGGCAGGACCGCCGTACCGGCCTCTGGCAGGACCTGCGCACCGGTATCGCCTTCCTCCACGGCCATCCCGTACTGCGCTCCCTCACCGTCCTCCTGTTCGGCTTCAGCTTCCTCACCCTCGGCCTGAACGACCTGGTCATCTACCACCTCAAGCACGACCTCGGCCATGACGACCGCACGGTCGGCACGGTCATGGCGGTCGGCGCGCTCGGCGCCATCACCGGCGCCCTGCTGGTGGCCCGGGTCCGCCGCCGGCTCGGCTTCGGCCCGACGTGGACCGGCTCGGTCGCGGTGTGCGGCCTGGCCTTCGCCGGTCTCGGCTGGGCGCGCGACGTCCCCGTCGTCGCGGCCCTGAGCGCCGCCTTCCTCGCCTGCGCCGGCATGGCGGGCACCTGCTCGATGTCGCTGCGCCAGGAGGTGACCCCCGAACACCTCCTGGGCCGCGTCACCTCCGCCTTCTGGACCCTCCAGTACGCGGCGGCCCCCATCGGCGCGGCCGTCCTCACCTGGGCCGCGGAGGAGCAGGGCACGGCCCCGGTCGCCCTGGTGGCCGGGGCGACCTGCGTCGCGCTGGCCGCCGCGGGGCTGCTCACCCCGGTCCGCGGCTCGGGCCGGACCGTCAGCCGTTGATCCCGCTGTAGTGCCGCAGACTCCACCTCCACAGCATCCGGGCCGCGAGATACGCCAGCAGCCCCAGCAGGGGTGAGGCCGCCGCCACCCAGTACGGGACGCCGGTGGAGTGGCCGTGGCCTGTCAGGACCGCCGCCGGGAAGTAGGCGACGAACGCGAGCGGCAGGCCGTAGGTGAGGAAACCGCCCACCGCCCGGGGCAGGACGTTCAGCGGGTAGCTGCCGAAGGTGCCGAGGAGTTCCTCCAGCCAGCGGCCCCACATGTCGGCGGCCGGGAAGCGCAGGGACGCGCTGGCCACGACCGTGAACAGGGCGGCCTCCAGCAGCATCCCGCCGATCACCGCCGCGACGAGGTAGCTGATGCGGCCCGACGTCCAGTCCAGGTCGCTGCGGGAGAGCGCGCCCGCCATCAGGCCCGCAGCCACCGTCAGGTCACCGATGGCGTTGGTCGGGAAGAACGCCAGCTGCACCTGGCGGTGGACCGGCATCGGACGCATCAGGTAGATGTCGATGCGGCCTTCCTGGATCTGCCGGCCGGCCCAGTGCATGCGCCCCAGGAACAGCACGAACAGCCCGTGCGCCAGCATCCGCGTCGCCGGGATCAGCAGCACGTCGGAGCTGTCCCAGCCGCCCATCCCGGCGAACCGCGACAGCAGCACCGTCGCGAACACGATCACCGACACCTGCCAGATCGCGCCGATCGCGATCATCAGCAGGAACTCGGTGCGGTACTCCATCTGCGCGCGGAAGTTGAGCGCCGTCACGCGCCACACGATCCGCAGAGCCTTCAACGACATCTCAGCCTCCCTGCGAGATCACGCGCCGGGCGGCCCGCCGCCACAGCAACCGGGTGAACAACGCCAGCACCACGACCCACGCGGCCTGCACGGACAGCTGGAACGCCGCGTCGGACAGCGGAATGCGCCCCACGTACAGCGACAGCGGCACGCTCAGCGTGGCCTGGAAGGGGAGGAAGGCGCTCATCGTCACGAACCAGTCCGGGAAGAACCACAGCGGCGCGTACACCCCGGACAGCAGGTTCTGCGCGAACATCAGGATCAGCATGGCCGCGGTGTTGCGGACCGTCCAGAAGCACAACTGGTCCAGCACCAGCATGACGTAGTACAGGACCCACTGGCCCAGCAGCATGCTGAGCACGAACACCCCGGCCGCGGCGGCCGAGGCGGGCGGTTCGACGACGCCCAGGGCCAGGCAGATCACGTACCCGGTCAGCGCCCACGCCAGCCCGTACAGCTGCTCTCCGGCGGCCCGCAGGGCGTAGTAGCGCTGCGGCGGCAGCGGCCTCAGGTACCAGTAGACGATGGTGCCGAAGTGCATGTGCTGCAGGACCGTGTCCCGGCCCGCGTACTGGTCCAGCTCCCGCAGCCGGGACGCCAGCACGGCCAGCACGGCGTACGTGACCGCCTGGTCGCGGCTCAGCCCCGCGGTCGTTCCGGTCTGCGCGTACAGGCCCCGCCACAGCGACCAGACCAGCACCACCTGCACGGCCAGCCGCAGCGCGACGGCGGTCATCCGGGGCGGTGCGTTCAGCTCGCCGAGCGGGGTGACCCGGGCGGCGCGCCAGGCATGGAGCACGGCCATGTCAGACCTCCCCGGCGTGCGCGTACGCGGCCCGCATCACGTCCTCCAGGTCCGCCTCGTCCAGGGCGATGTCCGTCACCTCGAACCGTTCGATCACCGCCTTCAGCGCCTGCTGGACGGTGAGCGCGGCGGGCCCGTCGGGACCGAACACGACCTGCGCGCCCGCGTGCCGCAGCAGCGCGGTGCCCGGCGGCGGTACGACCTCGGCGTGCGGATCGGCCAGCGTGGCCCGCACCTGCCACGTCGAGCCGAACTTCCGGCGGATCTCGTCGAGCGAGCCGTCCAGCATCAGCCGGCCGTGGTTGACCAGCACGACCCGCTCGGCGAGCCGCTCGACCTCCGTCATGTCGTGCGTGGTCAGCAGTACCGTACGGCCGCGCTGCTCCACCTGGTGCCGCAGGAACTCCCGCACCTGCTCCTTGACCACCACGTCCATGCCGATGGTCGGCTCGTCGAGGAACACCACAGGCGGGTCGTGCAGCAGGGCGGCGGCCAGGTCGCTGCGCACCCGCTGGCCGAGCGAGAGATGACGGACCCGGGTGTCCCAGAACGACGACAGCTCCAGGATGTCGTCGAACTCCTTGAGCCGGGCGGCGTGTTCGGCCCTCGGTACCTCGTAGATGTCTCGCAGGATCGCGAACGACTCGCGCACCGGCAGGTCCCACCACAACTGGGTGCGCTGCCCGAACACCGCCCCGACGTTGCGGGCGTTGCGCTCCCGCTCCCGGTACGGCACCACGCCCGCGACGCGGGCCTCGCCGGAGGTGGGGGTGAGGATGCCGGTGAGGATCTTGATGGTGGTGGACTTGCCGGCGCCGTTCGGCCCGAGCAGGGCGAGGAGTTCACCCGCGGCCACGTCGAAGGTGACGTCGGAGACGGCGTGCTTGGCCACCCGCTCGGGGTTGACCAGGGACCGGACGGCGCCCGCGAAGCCGGGGCGGCGGACGGTGGTGTGGAAGGTACGGGACAGTCCTCGGACCTCGATGGCGACACTCAACTGACCCACCAACTCCCTTGCGGTGAACGCAGCAGCGGCCGGTCGGCGCGAGGGCCGACCGGCCGCGGACGACATCCCGACACTCTCGGAATGTCGATCAATCGGTCAATCGATTAATCAGCTTCTTACCTGGTGGTCGAGAACACGAACGAGAACTCCACCGGCTCCGCCTTCAGGAAGTACTGCGGCAGCGGGCCCGGGCCGCAGGACTGCGAGCCGACACCGTGCAGCCCGTGGTCGAGGTTGACCCACACCGTGTCGCCGGCCGCGAGGTCGGTCCGGTGCCGGGCGGCGTCCAGCTGCTCGGTCGTCCAGCGCCGCGCCGTGAACCAGAACTCCGGGTCGCCCTCGATCCGGAGACCGCCGAGCTCCACCCACCGGACGTCGGCGCGGGCGCCGTTCTCCTGCGGGCGGACGTACGGCGTCTGCAGCCGGTCCACCGTCGATTGCCAGCGGCCCACCATGGACGCCGTCCTGCTGTCCGGGTACGCCTCGCCGGGACCGCCGCCGAACCACTCCACCCGGTCCGCCTCCGGCAGCCCGAAGCGGACGCCGAGCCGCGGCAGCGGCACCGTCCAGTCGCCCTCCGGCGTCACGGACACGGACAGCCGCAGCCGCTCGCCGTCGGACGTCCAGCGGTACACCGTGTCCAGGCCCACTTCGCGGGCTGCGGGCGCCACCCGGGTCCGCACCGTCAGCGCGTCGTCGCCGGCCTCGACCGAGACCAGGCGGTGCCGCATCCGGTGCAGGCCGAGCGTGCGCCACAGCATCCCGTAGCGGGTGTCCGTCTGCCACTCGGCACCGTCGTCGTTGTCGGTCGGCGCCCGCCACACGTCCAGCCGCGGCGTCGCGCCGACCTCCACCCCGCCGATCGAGAGCAGCGCACCGGTGCGGGCGTCGAACCCGGCCGGGCCCAGCGTGATCCGGCCCTCCTCGACCACGGGCCGGTCGGTCGCCGGGAACGACGGCAGTGGCCGCGCCCCCACCGCGAACTGGCCCCAGGCCACGACGTGGCCCTTCGCGGCCCAGGACGTGTCGTTCGCGAGCAGCGCCCGCACCGTCCACTGGCGTTCGCCGCCCCGGCCGTCCGCGGGCGGCTCCGGCAGCTTGACCTCGGCGCTCTCGCCCGGCGCGAGCGCCGGCACCGCGAGCGAACCCGACTCGACGGTCTCGCCGTCCACCTGGCACGACCACTCGAAGGCCAGCGCCGACAGATCGGCGAAGTCCTGCTTGTTGGTGACGTGCACGATGCCGTTGGCGCCGTCGCCCTCGATGCGGACCGGCTCGATGACCTTCTTGTACTCGATCAGGCCCGGCGACGGCGTCCGGTCCGGGAAGACCAGCCCGTCGCACACGAAGTTGCCGTCGTGCAGCTCCTCGCCGAAGTCACCGCCGTAGGCGTAGCCCAGCTCGGCGTGCTTGACGCCGTGGTCGATCCACTCCCAGATGAACCCGCCCTGCAGCCGGTCGTACTTCTCGAACAGCTCCTGGTAGTCGGCGAGCCCGCCGGGGCCGTTGCCCATGGCGTGCGCGTACTCGCACTGGATGAACGGCAGCTCGCGGCGCTTGTGGGTGCCGCCGTCGAGCTGCTGCCCGATCTTCTCGACCTCGTCGTGGAAGGCGTACATCCGCGAGTACACGTCCGTGTCGCGGCAGTTCCAGTCGCCCTCGTAGTGCACCAGCCGCTCGGGGTCGCGGCCGTGGATCCACTCGGCCATGGCGGTCAGACCGCGGCCGGTGCCGGCCTCGTTGCCCAGCGACCAGAACACGATCGACGGGTGGTTCTTGTCCCGCTCGACCATGCGCGCGGCGCGGTCCAGCAGGGCCGGGGTCCAGCGGTCGTCGTCGACCGGGTTGTCCCGCCAGTCCTGCTCGGTGAAGCCGTGGGTCTCCAGGTCGCACTCGTCGATGACCCACAGGCCGTACTCGTCGCACAGGTCCAGGAAGGCCGGGTGCGGCGGGTAGTGCGAGGTGCGCACGGCGTTGAGGTTGTGCCGCTTCATCAGCAGCACGTCCTCGCGCATGGTCTCCAGGTCGAGCGCGCGGCCCCGCTCGGGGTGCCACTCGTGCCGGTTGACGCCCTTGAAGAGGACGGCCGTGCCGTTGACCTTGACGAGCCCGTCCTCCAGGACGACCGTCCGGAAACCGATCCGCAGCGGCACCCGCTCCCCGTCCGTGGCCAGCACACCGTCGTACAGCTTCGGCGTCTCGGCCGTCCAGGGCTCCACGGCCACCGTGACCGGCTCGCCGGTCGCGACATCGATGTCCAGGGCCGGGACGAGCACCCGCCCGTCGACGCCGGAGTCGACGCGCAGGGTGCCCTCGCCGGTGGTGTGGTCGTAGGAGGCGTGGACGAAGAAGTCGGCGACGCTGCCCGCCGGGCGGTGCAGCAGCGTCACGTCACGGAAGATGCCCGGCAGCCACCACTGGTCCTGGTCTTCCAGGTACGACCCCGCCGACCACTGGTGCACGCGCACCGCGAGCACGTTGCTCCCCGGCTTCAGCAGCTCACCGACCGCGAACTCGTGCGCCAGACGTGAGCCCTTGAACTCGCCGAGCTCGGTGCCGTTCAGCCAGACGCGGGCGCAGGACTCGACCCCGTCGAAGCGCAGCACCGCCCCGCCGTCCGACGGCCAGTCGGACGGCAGATCGAAGACGCGCAGGTGGTCGCCGGTCGGGTTCTCCGTCGGGACGTACGGCGGGTCCACCGGGAAGGGGTACAGGTGGTTGGTGTAGATCGGGGAGCCGAACGCCCCGTCGCCCTGGAGGACCCAGTGCCCGGGGACCGTGACCTCGGCCCAGTTCCCGGCGTCGTAGCCCTCTTCGGCGAACGAGTCGTCCTCGGCGCCGGCCGTCGCGGACAGCCGGAAGCGCCAGCTGCCGTTCAGCGACAGGGACCGCGCGTCCGAGGACGCGTACCAGGCACGGGGCGGCAGGGCACCGCTGCCCGGGGAGACGTCCTCGACGTAGTCGACGGATGGGGTCGTGCGGAAAGACATCGGTCTCCTAGCTCAGCCCTTGATGCCGGTCTGTGCGATCCCCTGCACCAGCCAGCGCTGGAGGAAGAGGAAGACGAAGATCAGGGGCAGGATCGAGATGGCGGTGGCCATGAAGATCAGGTGGTAGTTGACGGTCTGGTTCGTCATATACGACGACAGCGCCACCTGGACTGTCCAGGCACTCGGATCCTGTCCGATGACCAGGGGCCACAGGAAGGCGTTCCAGCCGTTGATGAAGGTGATCGTGGCGATGGCCGCGAAGAAGTTCAGCGAGTTCGGCACGACGATCCGCCAGTACGCGCCCCAGTAGCCGAGCCCGTCCACGCGCGCCGCCTCCTCCAGCTCCTTCGGGAATCCGAGGAAGTACTGCCGGAACAGGAAGCACGTGAAACCACTGAAGAGGCCCGGGATGATCAGACCCCGGTAACTGTCCACCCAGCCGAGGGACGAGACCAGAACGAAGCTCGGCACGAACGTGACGGCCGTGGGAACCATCAGGGTCACGAGAACGGCGTAGAACACCTTGTTCGCGTGCTTGAACGGGATCCGGGCGAGGCCGTACCCGGCCATCGAGCAGATCAGCAGAATGCCCGAGGTGTGCAGGACGGCGACGACGACCGAGTTCCACAGGGACCTGGCGAAGTCGACGGTGACGTCGTCGAACGGCTCGCTGAAGTTGCCCCACTGGATGGAGGCGGGGAACCACTTCCACTCCTCACCAGTGATCTCCTGGTCCGTCATCAGCGCGTTGCGGACGATCAGGTAGAAGGGGATCAGGAAGAGAAGGCCCGCGACGCCGGTCGCGATGTACAGGCCGGTGTTGCCGATGACGCCGCCGCGCTTCGCCTTGCCCGGCTTGGCGGTCTTCCTGACGTCGGGTGCTGTGGTGGTCACTTGGTCTCCTCACCCCTTCCGAAGCCCATGATCTTGCCCTGGAGCAGCGTGACGACGCAGATGAGCAGGGTCAGGACGACCGCGCCCGCGCTGCCCGCGCCGTAGTTCTGGTTCTGGCCGAGGGCCATCTTGTAGAGCTCGACCAGTGGGGGCTGGCCCCAGGTGGCCTTGCCGAGAAGGTTGAAGAACTCGTCGAAGGCCTGGTAGGCGGCGACCAGCAGGAGCAGGATCACCGCCGTGGACGTGGCCCGCAGCTGCGGCAGCGTGATGTGCCGGAAGGTCTGCCAGCCCGGCTTGGCGCCGTCGATGGAGGCGGCCTCGTACAGCTCCCGCGGGATGTTCTGCAGCGCCGCGATGAAAAGGATCATGTAGAAACCCGACTGCAGCCAGAGGCGGACGGTCACGATGACCAGCCAGTACCAGGGCGGGTCGGGGTTGGCCAGCCAGGCGACGTTGTCGATGCCGAACCAGCCGATGACGGTGTTGGCCAGGCCGAAGCGGACGCCGTTGAAGATGGACATCTTCCAGATCAGTGCGGCGGCGACATAGCTGACGGCGGTCGGGATGAAGAACACCGACCGGAAGAACGCACGCATGAACCGCAGCCGGTTGACCAGCAGGGCCAGCCCCAGCGAGAGGGCCCAGGTGGCGGGCACGATGAACGCGGCGAACACGGTGAACGTGACGAGGGAGTTCCGGAAGTTCGTGTCCGTCAGGATCTGCTGGTAGTTGTCGAACCCGACGAACTCGCTCGGCGTGACCGTGAAGCGCGCCTCGAAGAAGCTGAGCCAGATGCTCCAGCCGATGGGCACGAAGACGAAGATGACCAGGCCGAGCAGGAACGGACCGGTGAAGAGCCAGAAGTTGAAGGTGCTGTTCGCCCTCAGGCCCCGCCGCGGCCGAGGCTTGGAGACCTTGGCCGGGGCGGGCTGGGCGACCCCGCGCGTGGTGGTGGTCGACATGTCGAGATCCGTCCGGTGGTCTATCCGAAGAGCTTCTTGAGTTCGGCGTCGACCTTCTTCTCACAGGCGTCGAGCGCGGCCTTCGGGTCGCCGTTCTTGCGGACGGTGTTGGCGATCACGTCCCAGAACGCGGCGATCATGGCCTGCGTCCAGCCGATGTTGTCGAAGTGGCCGAACTCGTTGAAGAGCTTGACGCCCTCGGCCGGCAGACCGGACTTCAGCTTGGTCGCGGACTGGGCGAGCGAGGTGCGCGGCGGGATGTGGAAGCCGTAGGAGGTGGCGAAGTCCTCCTGGTACTTCTTCTGGTCGATCCACAGCCACTTGACGTATTCCTTGGCCGCGTCGACGTTCTTGCCCTTGGCGTTGACGAACATGGACCAGCCGCCGTTGTAGACCGACTGCTTGCCGGCCGAGCCGACCTTCGGGAACGGGAAGATGCCGATGTCGTCGCCGAGCGCCTTCTGCATGGCCGGCATGGCCCACATGCCGCACCACTGCATGGCGGTGAGGCCCTGGATGAGGGCCGACGGGTCCCACGAGTCGGCGGGGGCGTCGAGGAGCAGGTTGCCGCTGGTGAAGAGCCCACGGAGCTGCTTGAGGCCCTCGGCGACGGCGTCGGTGTTGAAGGCGGGCTTGTTGTCCGCGGTGAGCGTGTCGGCGCCGGCCGACCAGATCAGCGGACGGTCGATCGAGGTCAGGTCGTTGCCGAGGAAGAGGCCCTTGACCTTGCTGGTGGTCAGCTTGTCGGCGGCCTCGATCAGCTCTTCCAGCGTGGTCGGGACCTCGATCTTCGCCTTCTCGAACAGCGAGGGCCGGTAGAAGAGGAACTGCGGGTCGTCGATCATCCGGACGCCGTATATCTTGCCGTCGACCGTGTGGGACTTGATGTCGGCCGGGTTGAAGTCGTCCTTGACCGGATCGATGATGTCGCTCAGGTCGGCCACCTGACCGCTCTTGACCATCTGGATCTGCGGGTGGAACTCGAAGACGTCCGGCGCGTTCTTGGTGAGCAGCGCGGCGAACAGCTTCTGCTCGTAGTTGTTGCCGGTGATCCACTGCGTGGTGACGTTGGCGTCCTTGTAGTCCTTCGCGTACCGCTTCACAGCCTGCTCGACGCCGGCCTCGCCGTACGCGTGGAAGTACTGGACGAGGCCGTCGCCCGAACCTCCGCTGCCCCGGCCGGTGTTGCTGCCGCACGCGGCGAGTCCGCCCGCGGCGGCCAGGCCCATCGCGGCCCGCAGTACGTTTCGGCGGTCCCAGTTCATGTTGCTCGATGCCGACATGCTGACGTCCTTGTCTCGAGTGCGGCTGCGGCTCTGCGGCTCACTGCCTGATGGCTCACGGCCCGGGGGCTCGCGCCAGATGGCTCAAAGAGAGGTGCGGTGCGGGACGCTAGAGCTTCGGCTAAGGCTTCGGCAAGGGGTTGGACGAAGTCTGTACGAAGCGTTGTGTCCGGTTCGCAATTTCGAACACGTGCGGGGTGTGGAGGAGTTGGTTCCGCCGCCGCGAGGTCGCTACGACGGTGGGGTGGTGGTGCGGCTCCTCACGGGTGCGGCGCGTTTGCCGTTCTTCTGCCCGACGGCCTGGAGAGCGCCTTCCAGCGCGAACGTCGCCGCGCCCAGGCACACCGGGTCGGTGGGGATCGGGGAGAGGACGATCTCGGTGGCGGCCAGCGGCCGCGGCAGCGCGTGCCGGGTCACGGCCTCGCGCACCTCGTGCAGCAGCGGTTCGCCCAGGGTGCGGGCGACCCAGCTGCTCAGCACGACGATCTCGGGGTTGAACAGGTTCACCAGGTCCGCGACACCGGCGCCCAGGTAGCGGGCGGTCTCATGGACGGCCCGGCGTGCCACCGGGTCGTCCGCCGCGACCCCGCGGGCCAGGGCGTTGATCGTCGCCGTCTGGTCGTCCGGGTGCAGCAGCTCGCTGTCGGGGCCGATCTCCCGCAGGTTCAGCATGATGCCGCGCGCGCCCACGTACGTCTCGACGCAGCCGTGGTTGCCGCAGCGGCACAGGCGCCCGTCCAGCACCATCGTGGTGTGGCCCCACTCGCCGGCGCTGTTGCTGACACCCCGGTGCAGCCCGCCGCCCAGGACGAGTCCGGCGCCCACGCCGGTCCCGAGGTTGACCACCACGGCGTCCCCGCGTCCGCGCGCGGCCCCGAACCACAGCTCGGCGACCGCGCTGGCGCGCAGCGGATTGTCCAGGTAGAGCGGGTAGGCGATGTGCTCGGTGAGCAGGTCGAGGAGCGGTACGTCGTGCCAGTCCCAGTTGGGCGCGTACTCCGAGATGCCGGTCGCGCGGTCCACCTGCCCCGGCACGCTCACGCCGACCCCGAGCACCCGGGCGCCCTCGATGCCGGCCTGCATGACCACCGATCCGACGGCCGTGGCCACATGGCCCACCACCTGCTCGGGCAGGCTTTCGCTGGGCCGGACGTCCTCCTCGGCGCGGGCCAGCACGTTCAGCCCGAGGTCGAACAGCTCGACATGGACGTACGTCTCGGCGATGTCGACGCCGATCAGAGCGCCGCCCGAGGAGTTGACCGCGACCAGGCCCCGGGGGCGCCCGCCCGCCGAGTCCTCGAAGCCGACCTCGGTGATCATGCGGAGGTCGAGCAGCTCGCCGACGAGTGTGGCCACCGTCGCGAGGCTGAGGCCCGTGGCCGCTGCCAGCTCCTGCCGGGAGGTCGGTGACTCCGCGATGATCTGGCGCAGCACCTCGTAGCGGTTCGCGGTGCGGATGTCACGTGATGTGCGCTTCACCGGGGTGCCCCATTCCTTCCCAGACCGGCCGGGCCGGGTCGACGTCGGCACCGGCGCGGCGCAAGGCTATGGGCTGCCGGGACTTTCGACAAGGGGTTTGGAAAGGGGCTTTATAAAGTGCTCGCCCGGGGAGGAGCGGGGGTGGCCGGGCATGGCCTGCTCATGATGCCTCAGGCCGGGTGCGCCGGCCCACCGGTGGGCCGGTCCCGGTCCTCGACGAGGCCGCCCGTCGGGCAGGCGGCCACCCCGCCCGGGCGGTTCGCGCCGGCGACCGCGGCGGACAGCTGTCGCTGCACCTGCTCCGGCAGGGTGCTGCCGCTCACGGTGCCCACCAGGTCCTGGGCCAGGTGGTGCAGCTTGGTGTTGGTGTTCTGCGAGGTCCTGACCAGCACGCTCCAGGCCGCCTCGGGGGTCAGGTTGAAGGAGGCCATCAGGATGCCGCGGGCCAGGTCGATGGCGGGCCGGGTCTGCATGGCGCGGCGCAGCTGGGCGACTTCGGCGCGGAGTTCCTGGCTGCTCTCCTCCGGGGGGCCGGTGTCGGGCGGGCCCGGGGGCGCGGGGGGCTCCGGCCGGGCGGAGGCCGTGAACAGCCCCCGCGTGCCGGTCAGGTCGAGAAGGCGCTCGACCGCGACGCCGCAGGACCGGATGGTGACCGTCTTGCCCTGGTCGACCGCGCGGGTGCGTAGATCGAGCAGCGCGTTGAGGCCGGAGCAGTCGCAGAACCCGACGGCGTCCAGACGCAGGTCGAGGCCCCCGCCCGACAGGGTGAGCATGTCGTACAGCTCGGGCAGCAAGCGCCGGCTGCCCAGGTCGAGTTCACCCCACATCGACACGGTCATGCGGTCGCCGTCCGGGACGACGTCCATGGTCGCCATGCAGGGCGGGATCGCCGCCGGTGCGCTGTCGCCCGCCGCGGGAACGGCGCCCTTCCGCGTGTGAGACCGCGCAGAGTACGCAGGCTCCGGCATGGCCCTGTTCTCCCTCGCTCTTCCGCCTTGCCTCCGTTTCCAGCGTTGCGTCTCTACCCCACACACGTCAACCGATACATGAAACGAAGTACGTGTTTTTGGGTGCATGAATGTTCGGTCGCTAGAGTTGGGGCATGGATGGAGTGCCCGAGCCACACAGCGGATGGACGTTCCTCACGAACCACGCCCGCGTGCTGGCCACCATTGCCGACGATCACAGTGTTCGTATCCGGGACATCGCGGCCCACTGCCGGCTCACCGAGCGGGCGGTGCAGAAGATCATCGCCGACCTGGAGCAGGACGGATACCTCTCCCACACCCGGGAGGGGCGCAGCAACACGTACCGGATCGACCCCGGCAAGGTACTGCGCCACCCGGCCGAGGCGGGTCTGACCGTGGCCTCGCTGCTCTCCCTGCTCGTCCAGGCCGAGGCCGACCGCGCGCCGGGCGGCCAGTCGCACGCCACGACCTGACCTCCCGGCGGCCCGCCCCGCGCCGACGGCCCCTACGCCGGGGCCAGCACCTCCCGCACGAAGGCGTTGGCGAACTTCCCCTCCGGGTCCAGCTCCAGAGCCAGCCCCCGGAAGTCACCCAGCCGGGGATACAGCCCGCGCAGGACGGGCGCGGGCACCGTGAACACCTTCCCCCAGTGCGGCCGCGCCTCGAAGGGCTCCAGCGCCTCTTCGACCCGCCGGGCCACCGGCAGCACGGCCTGTGCGTCCTCGACCCACGTGAAGTGCACCGCGACGGTGTCGCGCCCGTAGGAGGGACTCAGCCACTGGTCGTCGCCGGCGACCGTACGCACCTCGCAGGTCTGCAGGACGGGGGCGACGGTCTCCCGGATCGCGTCGAGCGCGTGCAGCATTGCCACCGCGTGCCCGCGCGGCAGCAGGTACTCCGACTGCAGCTCCGCCCCGCTGCTCGGGACGAACTCCGCCCGGAAGTGCGGCAGCCGCTGGTGCCACGGCCCCGGCACGCCGAACTGCTCGGTGCAGTTGACCGCGGGCATGCCCGGCACCGGGTGCATCTTCTCCCCGGCGGCAGCGGCCCAGGGGAAGGCGGGCAGCGGCTGGTCGGTGCGCCGCTTGAGCCACACCTGCCGGAAGCCCGGCTCCCGCCAGTCGGTGAACAGGCTGACGCTGTACCCCGTCGCCATCACCGTCTCGAACGCCCCGGAGTCCAGTCCTTCCAGCGGCAGTTCGGTGAACACATGCTGTTCGACCTCGTAGGCCGGCTCCAGGTCCAGGGTGAGCGCGGTGACGACCCCGAGCGCGCCGAGCGACGTGACGGCGCCGCCGAACCGCTCCTCGTCCCGGCCCATGGTCAGCGCCGAGCCGTCGGCCGTGACCAGCTCCAGCTCGCGCACGGACACCGACAGCGGTCCGTTGAGCACCCCCGAGCCGTGCGTGCCGGTCGCGACCGACCCGGCCACCGAGATGTGCGGCAGGGACGCCATGTTGTGCAGCGCGAGTCCCTGCCCGTGCACCTCGCGGGCCAGTTCCGCGTAGCGCACACCGCCGCCGACCCGGACCGTCCGCGCCGCGGTGTCGACGTCCACCTCCGGGGGCAGGCCGGCCAGCGACAGCAGGACGCCCTCGGGGCCCGGTTCGGCGATCTCGTTGAACGAGTGCCCGCTGCCCAGCACCCGCACCCGGTCGCTGTCCCCGACGAGCGCGCGCAGCGCGGCGAGCGAGCCGGGCCGGTGCAGTTCCTTGGCCGCGTAGGTGATGTTGCCCGCCCAGTTGGTCACGGTCTCGTTCATCCACGTCGTCCTTCCCCGAGGCAGCGGGGACCGGGAAGCCCCCGCCGGAACCTACCCCGGCCCCGGTGTCCATTGCCGTCGCCGCCCGGCTCGGCCTACGGTGGGGCACCGTAGAGAGCGGTTTCTGCCGGATCCGCTTCTCCGCATCCGCTTCGCCGTGCCGGCTTCTCCGCGTCCGCTTCGCCGTGCCAGCTTCTCCGCGTCCGCCATTCCGTGTCCGCTTCTCCCGTGTCCGCCGAGCCGGAAGGTCACCTCCTTGAGCCAGCGCCCCCAGGCACTGTTCGCCATGGCCGCCGAGAACGTGCCGCAGGTCTTCCCGCCCGAGGTGCTGGCGCGGCTGCGCACGTCCGTGGACATCGAACCGGACCTCGTGGCCGAGGACTTCACCGACCCGCGCGTCCTCGGCGCGCTGGCCCGGACCGAGATCCTGGTGACCGGCTGGGGGTGCCCCCGGCTCGACGAGAGGGTCCTCGACGCCGCTCCCCGGCTGCGGGCGGTGCTGCACTCGGCCGGATCCGTGAAGTCCTTCGCCACCCACGCCCTCAGCGAGCGCGGCGTCGCCGTCTCCTCGGCGGCCGTCGCCAACGCGCTGCCGGTCGCCGAGTACACCCTCGCCATGATCCTGCTCGCCGGGAAGGACGTCCTCGCCGCCCGCGACCGGATGCGGACCACCCGCGCCTGTGCCGGCTGGGGCGTCATCCCCGGCATCGGCAACTACGGCCGCCGGGTCGGCGTCATCGGCGCCTCCCGCATCGGCCGCCGCGTCCTCGAACTGCTCCGCCCCTTCGACCTGCGGCCCGTCCTCAGCGACCCGTACGTCGACGAACGCCGGGCCGCGGCGCTCGGCGTCCCCCTGCTGCCCCTGGACGAGCTGCTGCGCACGTCCGGCATCGTCACCGTCCACGCCCCCGAGACGCCCGAGACCCACCGCATGATCGGCCGCCGCGAGCTGGCCCTGATGCCCGACGGGGCGGTGCTGATCAACACCGCGCGTGGCGCACTCGTCGACCACGACGCCCTCGTGGCGGAGCTGCGCACCGGGCGCCTGACCGCGATCCTCGACGTCACCGACCCCGAGCCGCTCCCCGCCGACTCGCCCCTCTACGACCTGCCCGGCGCCTTCGTCACCCCGCACCTCGCGGGCTCCCAGGGCAACGAGCTGGCCCGGCTCGGCCTGACGGTCGCCGAGGAGGCGGAACGTTTGCTGGCCGGGGAGGAGCCGGCGTACGCGGTCGACTGGTCGGCGCTGGAACGCGAAGCCTGACCCACGCACCCCCGCCAAACCGCCTCGAACGGGGCATTCCATCGGCTCGGGGGGACCCGGTACCGGCCGCGTACACCGATGGGCATACCGTGAGGAGTCGTACGTCCGAACCGGGAGGAGAGTCGGGATGGGCAGCCGTACCGCGCTGGTCGAGGATCTGATGGAGCGGTTCCCGCACGTGCCGCGGGAGGCCGTCTTCAAGGAGGACCTGCTCCGCGGCGGCGTCGCCTTCGACCCGTCCGCACTCAGCGACAACGAGGGCGGAGAGGTCAAGCCGAAGTCGTACTTCATCTTCTCCTTCGACCACGGCACCCTGCCCGAGCTGGGCGAGGCCGCGTTGCGCCGCCCGCCGGAGGAGATCATCCTCACCGGCGGCCCGTACGACCTGCGCCGCACCGTCGTCTCGGTGCGGGTGAACCCGTCCTCGCCCTACCGCGTCGCGGCGAACGAGGACGGCGTGCTCGGCCTCTACCTCGACGGCAAGCGGATCTCCGACGTCGGCGTGCCGCCGATGCCCGAGTACTACCGGCACACCCTCGCCAGTGGGAAGTCGGTCATGGAGGTCGCCCCGACCATCCAGTGGGGCTACCTGATCTACCTGACCGTCTTCCGGGTCTGCCAGTACTTCGGCGCCAAGGAGGAGTGCCAGTACTGCGACATCAACCACAACTGGCGCCAGCACAAGGCGGCCGGGCGGCCGTACACGGGCGTGAAGGACGTCGACGAGGTCCTGGAGGCGCTGGAGATCATCAACCGGTACGACACCGCGAAGGCGTCGACCGCGTACACGCTCACCGGCGGCGCCATCACCTCCAAGCTGCAGGGCCGCGACGAGGCCGACTTCTACGGCATGTACGCCAAGGCCATCGAGGAGCACTTCCCGGGCCGCTGGATCGGCAAGGTCGTCGCGCAGGCGCTGCCCAAGGACGACGTGCAGCGCTTCAAGGACTACGGCGTGCAGATCTACCACCCCAACTACGAGGTGTGGGACCGCCGCCTGTTCGAGCTGTACTGCCCGGGCAAGGAGCGCTACGTCGGCCGCGACGAGTGGCACAAGCGCATCCTCGACTCGGCCGAGATCTTCGGCGCCCGCAACGTCATCCCCAACTTCGTGGCCGGCGTGGAGATGGCGGCGCCCTCCGGGTTCACGACCGTCGACGAGGCCATCGCGTCCACCACCGAGGGCCTGCGCTTCTTCATGTCGCACGGCATCACGCCCCGCTTCACCACCTGGTGCCCGGAGCCCACGACGCCGCTCGGCAAGGCCAACCCGCAGGGCGCGCCGCTGGAGTACCACATCCGCCTGCTCCAGGCCTACCGGCAGACCATGGAGGACTTCGGCCTCTCCTCGCCCCCCGGCTACGGCCCGCCCGGCGCCGGCAACGCGGTCTTCTCCGTCAGCTCCTTCATGGACAGCCTGCCGGCCGACGAACCCACCGCCGTTTGATAACGGTTCGATGACGTCCTCGCCTCGGGCGGCGGGACGTTGAGTCACAGGGCGGACGTATCCGTACAGCACCGGGAGGCCGGAGCCGTGGGGGTGCGGCCGCCCTGTCCTGATATCTGAACAGGGCGCTTGTCAGTTGTGTGGGAGGCGTGAAAAGCTCTTGCACTGCCGCGAGGTTCCCCCCAACTCCAATGCCGATGTGGTGAGTTGACCTCGCCTGTGGATGCAGGAGACTCATGCCCGACCTGCCTACCCCTCAGGACGCCTCCGAGGCCGCGCTGTTCTCCGAGTGCTGGGACGCGGTCCTCGCGTACGCGGATCTGTGCACGTCCGGTTCCACGGCCGCCGCCCAGCTGGGCCGTGAGGCGTTCGCACACGGCATCCGCGAGGCCCGCGCCGCCGACACCGGCCCGGTCCGCGGCACCGGCCGCCGCCCGGCCCGGCTGCCCCGCATACCCCTGCTGCTGACCTCCGTACGCACCACCGCCGCGGCCTGGGAGGAGGAGGGGCAGGGCCACAAGCTCGACCCCGACCTGCGCCTGTGGCTCAACTCGGACAAGGCCGCCCGCTACACCGGCCCGCCCCTGCAGCGCCCGCTCGCGCTGCGCGGTCTGCGCGACCTCCAGCAGGCGGACGCCGAACTGCTGTGGTTCACCGAGGTGGAGGCGCTGCCGCTGCCCCTGGTCGCCGGCCGCCTGGGCCTCGACCCGGCCGGCGCCGCCGAGGAACTCCAGCAGGTGCGCACCCTGTTCCGGGACCGCTGCCACCGCAACCACCTCGACACGCCGATGGACGCCCGGTGCCGCAGCTACGCCCGGCTGCTGGACGCCGTCACCCGCTCCTCCGCCGCCGAGACCCCCGGCGACCTCTCCCGGCACCTGGCCACCTGCGTGCAGTGCGCCGAGGCCGCCGCCTGCCTGCGCCTGCACGGCGGAGCCCTGCCCCAGGCGCTGGCCGGCGGCGTGATCGGCTGGGGCGGCCTCGCCTACCTGGAGCGCCGCCGCCGGGCCGCCGAGGTGCGGCTCGGCGCCGGCCGCCCCGGCTCCGCGGACAAGGCGGCCGGAGCGCCCGAGGACGGGGAGCAGAAGGCGCGCGTCGCCCGCAACAGCCTCCTCGTCGCCGCGGTCCTGGTCTCCGTGCTGGCCCTCGGCGTCTCGCTGATGCCCTTCGGCTCCGGAGGCGACGACCTCGGCGCGCCCGGTGGCGCCGACCGCCAGCCGGTGGCCGACCCCGCGCCGCCGCTGCCGTCCGCCCCGTCCCTGCCGCCCGCGACCTCGAAGCCGGCCGAGCGGACCACCCAGGGCACGAAGAAGCCGGAGAAGTCCGGCAAGCCGGAGGGAAAGAACCGCCACACCGAACCGCAGGGCACCTCCTCGCCCACCGCCCGGACCGAACCCGGCGAGAGCGCGGACCCCGTCTGCCGGGTCGAGTACGACCTGGTCAACCAGTGGCCCGACGGTTTCCAGGCCACCGTCACCGTCACCAGCGCCGAGTCCCTCGACTCCTGGCGCGTCGCCTGGTCCTTCCGGGACGGCCAGCGGGTCGGCCAGATCTGGGACGCATCCGTCTCCCAGGACGGCTCCCGCGTCACCGCCACCGCCGCCGACTACAACAAGTCGGTCCCCGCGGGCGGCGACCTGGCCTTCGGCTTCATCTCCTCCTGGCGGGGCAAGAACTCACCGCCGTACGACTTCGAGCTGAACGGCCACGCCTGCTCGAAGAGCGGCTGACACCTCGCGTCAGACGGCGAGCGGCACCTGCTCGCCCTCTTCCGCGCCCTGGTACCGGTCCCAGATCTGGTTCAGCTCATGCTGGTAGTAGAGCGGGAACAACACGACCACGATGAAGAGGATGAGGCCGATCCAGGGATTGCAGCTCCGCTGTATCCCGGCCGACTGCTGCATCCGGGCGATCCGCACACCGGTGTTGTAGACCGACACGAAGGGCGGCACGAGCACCAGCCAGCCGACGGTGACGGCCAGCACGGCCAGTGCCGGATTGACCTCGATCCGCGAATCGAATTCCCGGGCCTCGCGGTTCACTTTGTAGTACCAGACCAAGTGGTAGATGCCCAGAGTGATCAGCGGCCAGACCAGCCACACGAGAATGATGTTGCGGGTTTTGCCTGCGCGACCTGACATGCTGCACCTCCCGTCATTCCAGTGCACCACGTCCGGCCACCAGGTGCGCGTCGTGCGCGACGGGCACGGCAGGCCTCCCCGGCGCCCCGCGAGGGCGGGCTTAATTCCGTGGCGCCCGACGGGCGTAGGCCTCTATGGTGGGTGCGCATCGCGCGGCGGCCTGTGGCTGCCGCCGTCGGCTGTGTGACGAGCAGGAGGTGTGATCGATGGCTGTCTCTGAGATGGGCGCTGCCCGCATCCGGAAGTTCATCAAGTCCACCTCCGTGGCCTCCGGCTGACCTCTTACCCTCAGCGCCTTCGAGCGCGGTGCCGGGGCCACCCTTGTGAAGGGTCACCCCTTGTCTTTCTCTTCTCTCCCGGGTTCGTCCTCGTCCACCTCGCATCCGCTCGAGCCGTACGGCTGGGACGCGGGCTGGGAGGCCGAGTTCGCCCCCTACGAGGCCGAAGGCCTGCTGCCCGGCAGGGTCGTCCGGGTCGACCGCGGGCAGTGCGACGTCGTCACCGCCGACGGGCCGCTGCGCGCCGACACCGCGTTCGTCACCCCGCACGACCCCCTGCGCGTCGTCTGCACCGGCGACTGGGTCGCCGTCGAACCCGGCGGCAACCCGCGCTACGTGCGCACCTGCCTGCCGCGGCGCACCGCCTTCGTCCGCTCCACCTCCTCCCAGCGGTCCGAGGGGCAGATCCTCGCGGCCAACGTCGACCACGCCGTCATCGCCGTGTCCCTCGCGGTCGAGCTGGACCTCGGCCGCATCGAGCGCTTCCTCGCGCTCGCCTGGGAATCCGGGGCCCAGCCCGTCGTCGTCCTCACCAAGGCCGACCTCGTGCCGGACCCGGTGACCCTCTCGTACCTCGTCCAGGACGTGGAGACGACCGCGCCCGGCGTGGCGGTCGTGCCCGTCAGCTGTCTCGGCGACGGGGGAGGGCTCGACACCCTCGCCGCGATCGTCGGCGGGGGGACGTCCGTGCTGCTCGGGCAGTCCGGCGCCGGCAAGTCGACCCTCGCCAACGCGCTGCTCGGCGAGGACGTCATGGACGTCCAGGCCAACCGGGACGTCGACGGCAAGGGCCGCCACACCACGACCACCCGCAACCTGCTCGCACTGCCGGGCGGCGGAGTCCTCATCGACACCCCCGGCCTGCGCGGCGTCGGCCTGTGGGACGCCGAGACCGGCGTCGGTCAGGTGTTCTCCGAGATCACGGCGCTGGCCGAGCGCTGCCGCTTCCACGACTGCGCCCACGAGGCCGAGCCGGGATGCGCCGTGCTGGCCGCCATCGACACCGGTGAGCTGCCGGAGCGGCGGCTGCAGAGCTACCGCAAGCTCCAGCGGGAGAACCAGCGCATCGTCGCCAAGACCGACGCCCGCCTCCGGGCCGAGATCCGCAAGGACTGGAAGCGGAAGGGGGCGATGGGCAAGGCCGCGATGGAGGCCAAGCGGGGAGCACACTGGCGTTCCTGACCGCTCCCCGTCCCCAGCGCCCGGCCTCCGGTCCGATCGCGGTGTCCGATTTCCGCCAGCGGCCGCCCGGCCGACGGCGGAGACTGGACGGGTGATGGACCAGGGAACGGACGAGGACACCAGGTACGAGGCCGTACGCGGCCGTGACGCCCGTTTCGACGGCGTGTTCTTCTTCGCCGTCGAAACGACCGGCATCTACTGCCGGCCGAGCTGCCCCGCGGTCACCCCGAAGCGGGCCAACGTACGGTTCTTCGCCACGGCAGCCGCCGCGCAGGGCTCGGGTTTCCGGGCCTGCCGGCGGTGCCGCCCGGACGCCGTGCCCGGCTCCGCCGAGTGGAACGTCCGGGCGGACGTGGTGGGCCGGGCCGTGCGGCTGATCGCCGACGGCGTGGTCGACCGGGAAGGCGTCGCCGGGCTCGCCGGACGCCTCGGCTACAGCGCACGGCAGGTGCAGCGGCAGCTCACCGCCGAACTCGGTGCCGGGCCCGTCGCCCTCGCCCGGGCCCAGCGGGCCCACACCGCACGCGTCCTGGTGCAGACCACCGAGCTGCCGATCACCGAGATCGCGTTCGCGTCGGGCTTCGCCAGCGTGCGGCAGTTCAACGACACGATCCGTGCGGTGTACGCGTCGACCCCGAGCGAGCTGCGCGCCGCCGCGCCCAAGGCCGGCCGGGGCCGCCGCGCGGCCACCCCGAACGCCGGCATCCCGCTCCGGCTCGCCCACCGCGGCCCCTACCAGGCCGGATTCGTCTTCGACCTGCTGGCGCGCGAGGCCGTACCCGGCATCGAGGACGTGAGCGGCCCGCCCGGCACCCGCACCTACCGGCGCACCCTCCGCCTCCCGTACGGCACCGGCATCGTCGCCGTCGGCGAACGCCCGGGCACCGCCCGGACCGCATCCGGCGCCCACCCGGGCGGCTGGCTCGACGCCCGGCTGCACCTCACCGACCCGCGCGACCTCACCACCGCCGTCCAGCGGCTGCGGCGGCTGTTCGACCTCGACGCCGACCCCTACGCCGTCGACGAGCGCCTCGCCGCCGACCCGCGGCTCGCGCCCCTGGTCCGTGCCCGGCCCGGGCTGCGCTCACCGGGCACCGCCGACCCGCAGGAACTCGCGGTGCGCGCGCTGACCGGCCGCACGGAGGCGGAACGGCTCGTACGCCGCTACGGCAAGGCCCTCGACGCCCCCTGCGGCAGCCTCACCCACCTCTTCCCCGAGCCCGCCGTCCTCGCCGGGGCCGAACCCGGCGGCCCCCTCGGCGCGCTCACCGCCGCCCTCGCCGACCACGCCGTACGGCTCGACCCGGGCGCCGACCGGGACGGCGCGCGGGACGCCCTGCGTGCCGTGCCCGGCCTGGACGCCCGTACGGTGGCCGAGATCCGCACCCGAGCCCTCGGCGACCCGGACGTGGCCCCGCCCGGCCGTGACGTCCCCGACCACTGGCGCCCCTGGCGCTCGTACGCCGTGAACCACCTGCGCGCAGCAGGGGAGTGGGAGTTGTGATGACCGGCCCGACCTACTGGACGAGTGTGACCGGCCCGCTCGGGCCGCTGCTCCTCACGGCCGCCCCGACCGGCGAGCTGACCTCCCTGTCCGTGCCCGGCCAGAAGGGCGGACACGAGGTGCGGGACGACTGGCGGCGCGACCCCGGGCCCTTCCGGGAGGCCGAGGAGCAGCTCGCCGCCTACTTCGCCGGGGAACTGAAGGAGTTCCGCCTGGCCTGGCGGACCGAGGGCACCGCCTTCCGCGAGAAGGTCTGGGCCGCGCTGGACGGCATCCCCTACGGCTCGACCGCGACCTACGGCGAGATCGCCGCGCACATCGGAGCGCCACGGGCGGCGGTGCGGGCCGTCGGCGGTGCGATCGGCGCGAATCCGCTGCTGGTGGTCCGCCCGTGCCACCGGGTGATCGGGGCGGACGGCACGCTGACCGGCTACGCGGGGGGTCTGGACCGCAAGGTGCGGCTGCTGACGCACGAGGGTGTGCTGCCCGGGTAGGACACGGCCCAGGGCCAGGGGGCTCAGCCCCAGAAGACCGCGCCCACCCAGGCCGCCGCGATCAGCTGGCAGGTGAACAGTTCGGCCAGGATGCCGGAGCCGCCCGCGCGCATGACCGTGCGCAGGGCGGCGACCGCGTCCGCGTGACGGCCGAGACGGACCCGTTCGAAGAGGTAGACACCGGCCAGGAATCCCGGGATCGCGCCCAGTACGGGGACCAGGACGAATCCGAGCAGGGAACCGGCTCCGGCGCAGGCCAGCATGCGGCGGGTGGTGGCGTTCATCCGCAGCCGCCGGGGCGGCAACGACCAGCGGACGCCCTGGGAGACGAGCAGTAGCACCGTGGCCCCGACCAGCACCCACCAGGCGACGGGCTGCGGATCCTTCAGCGCCCACCACATGACCGCGGCCCACACCAGCAACGATCCCGGCATGGCGGGCAGCAGCACTCCGCACAGCCCGAGCAGGATGACCAGCCCGACCAGCAGGAGGTCCCACACTCCCATCTGACCAGCCTGCCGGAACACGCGAGAACGCGCAGGTCAGAAGCGTGCCAGGGGCACAGACCCGCAGGTCAGCCGCCCGCCGCCGGCCCGGCCCGCGTTTTCGCATGACCGTTCTACGGCTCACTCGACGTGCCGTTCACCGTCCCGCGACGGGCCGGTTTTTTCCACAAGCCCCGTTTTCATCCGGCTCGTGCGGTGGACAATCAGGGCATGAGTCAGCAGGGGGGAAGGCCCACCGGTCACGAGGACGACTGGTGGAGGGAGTTGTACGACGACTCCACCGACGACACGGGCCCCACACCGGCCCGCGATTCCCTCGACGACCGGTTCGCGTCGGCGTCGGGAGCCGTGGGAGACGGGGCGCAGGAGCGGACCCGGCCCCCGGACCGGCCGGCAGGACGGCCCTTCGGTGCGGAGCCGACGGTTCCGGCGCCCCGCACCGGGGCCGACGACGTACCGGACACGCCCCGCCCCTACGGTCCACCCCCGCAGCGCGCCCCGTGGGAGCCGCCGCCGGCCCGGCCCCCCGGCCCCACGAGCTTCCCGACCGCGGCGAAACCCCCCGGACAGACCGGGCAGCCCCCCGGCCACGCCCCCATGGAAGGACGCCCGGGCGACACAACCCCACCGACCGCTCCCCGCAGGCCTCCGGCCACGAGCCCATCCGCGGCCGACTCCGGCAGGCCTGCGGGCGAGGGTACGGGCGGCGGGCCTTCGCCCTCTTCTGGCCTCCGTTCGGCTTCGGACGTGCGCCCGGGCGCCGCGAGCCCGCGAGTGCCCGACTCCGGCGGGCTCTCCGGCGGGGGTACGGAGGGCGGGCCTTCGTCCTCAGCCGGCCCGGGTTCGCCTTCGGACGTGAACCCGCGCGCTGCCGACCCCGGCAGGCCTGCGGGCGCGGTGGCAGATGGCGGGCCTTCGCCCTCGGCTGTCCCACCTGCGCCCCCGGACGCGCGCCCTCCCGACGGCGACCCCGGCAGGCCCTCGGGTGCGTGGCCGGGTGACGCGCCCCCGCCCTCGGCCGGCCCTCGTACGCCGCCGGAAAGCCCCAGGCAGCCCCCCGCCCCGGGCATCCCCGGCTCACGGCCGGCTCCGGTTCCCCCGCCCCCCGCGGCCCCTCCGGCGTGGCCGGCTACGGCCGCGGACCCACCCGGCAAGCCCGCGCCTCCGGCCCCTGCCGCCGAGCCCGGCGGGGCCGCGTCGCCCGCCACCGGATTCGGGGAGGCCGCGTACCCGACTCCGGCCGACCGGCCACCCGTGCCGCCGCGCCCCGCCGCACCGCCCGCGTCCTCGCCTCCGGCCGACCAGCCGCCGCCCCTGCCTCCCGGCCCCGGCTCCGAGCCGTCGAACCCGGCTGATCAGACGCCCGAGCCGCCGGACCCGCCTGCCGCCGACCGGATCGAGCGCCCCGCGGAGACCCCCCGGGCCCGTGGCCACGTCGGTACCCGGCCGCCCACCTACGACGCCGAACCCACCGCCCTGCCCGCGGCCGATCCGGACGATCTCGACGACCTCGTGGCGGACACCGTGCTGGACGGGGCCCGCTACGGGGCCTGCACGCTGCGGGCCGTTTCCGTGCGGGGGGACTCCGCGCGGTACCGGGGCGAGCCCCGCCGGGACGCGCTGCTCACCGCCCGGTTCGGCACGGGGGAGCGCGCGCTGCTGCTCGTGGCGATGGCGACCGGGGTCCGGGCGACGCCGGGCGCGCACCGGGCCGCCGCCGAGGCCTGTCACTGGATCGGTCGGGCCGTCGGCCGCAGCCACGCACGGCTCGTGGAGGACATAAGGGACGGCCGCCGCGGCGACCTGAAGTCCGGGCTGCACCGCCTCACCGACCGCAGCCTCGGCAAGCTCCGGGCCAGCGCCTCCGAGCAGGGCGTCGACCCCGGTGAGTACGCGGCCAGCCTGCGCTGCCTGCTGCTGTCCGCCGACCCCGGGTGCCGTACGCGGGTGTTCTTCGGAGTCGGGCCGGGCGGGTTGTTCCGGTTGCGGGAGGGCGAGTGGCAGGACATCGAGCCGCAGGTCGCCGACGTCAAGGGCGAACCCGTCCTGGGCTTCGGCTCACCGCCCTCCGAGACGCCCGAGGGGGACCGGCTCACCATGGACCTGGGCATCCCGACCCCGCCCAGCCCGTACGAACCGGCCCCGGAGCCGCCCCGCGAGCCGTTCCGGTTCCGGACCTCCGTCGCCCGCCCGGGTGACACGCTCCTGATGTGCAGCGGCGGCCTCGCCGAGCCCCTGCGCGGCGAGCCCGAACTGGGCGAGTACCTCGCCGAGCGGTGGTCCCGCCCCGAACCGCCCGGCCTCGCCGCGTTCCTCGCCGACTCCCAAGTACGGGTCAAGGGTTATGCAGACGACCGTACGGCCGCCGCGGTGTGGGAGGCGTGAGCGCTGCCCGTGTGACTTGATGGAACCCGGAGGGATCCCAGGAGACCGAAGGGGCAGACGAGAACCATGGCCAAACAGAACGTCGCGGAACAGTTCGTCGACATCCTGACCCGCGCCGGAGTCAAACGCCTCTACGGCGTCGTCGGCGACAGCCTCAACCCGGTCGTCGACGCCGTCCGCCGCAATTCCGCCATCGACTGGATCCACGTCCGGCACGAGGAGACCGCCGCCTTCGCCGCCAGTGCCGAGGCACAGATCACCGGCGGGCTCGCCGCGTGCGCCGGTTCCTGCGGCCCCGGCAACCTCCACCTCATCAACGGCCTCTACGACGCCCACCGCTCCATGGCCCCGGTCCTCGCCCTCGCCTCGCACATCCCGTCCAGCGAGATCGGCCTCGGCTACTTCCAGGAGACCCACCCCGACCGGCTGTTCGCCGAGTGCAGCCACTACAGCGAGATGATCTCCAGCCCGCAGCAGATGCCGCGGCTGCTGCAGACCGCCATCCAGAACGCCGTCGGCCGCAGCGGCGTCAGCGTCGTCACCCTGCCCGGCGACATCGCCGACCTGCCCGCCCCGGAGAAGGCCGCCGAGACCGCCCTCGTCACCTCCCGGCCCTCGGTCCGCCCGGGTGACGCCGAGATCGACCGGCTCGTCGAGATGATCGACGACGCCGGCAAGGTCACCCTCTTCTGCGGCAGCGGCACGGCCGGCGCGCACGCCGAGGTCATGGAGTTCGCCGGGAAGATCAAGTCCCCGGTCGGGCACGCCCTGCGCGGCAAGGAATGGATCCAGTACGACAACCCGTACGACGTCGGCATGAGCGGACTGCTCGGCTACGGCGCCGCCTACGAAGCCACCCACGAGTGCGACCTGCTGATCCTGCTCGGCACCGACTTCCCCTACAACGCCTTCCTCCCCGACGACGTGAAGATCGCCCAGGTCGACGTCCGGCCCGAACACCTCGGCCGCCGCTCCAAGCTGGACCTCGCGGTGTGGGGCGACGTACGGGAGACGCTGCGCTGTCTGATCCCGCGGGTGAAGGAGAAGAAGAACCGCCGCTTCCTCGACCGCATGCTGAAGAAGCACGCCGACGCGCTGGAAGGAGTCGTGAAGGCGTACACGCGCAAGGTCGAGAAGCACACGCCGGTCCACCCCGAGTACGTGGCGTCCGTGCTCGACGAAGTGGCCTCCGACGACGCCGTGTTCACCGTCGACACCGGCATGTGCAACGTCTGGGCCGCCCGCTACATCTCACCCAACGGCCGCCGCCGCGTCATCGGTTCCTTCTCCCACGGCTCGATGGCCAACGCCCTGCCCATGGCGATCGGCGCACAGTTCACCGACCGCAAGCGGCAGGTCGTGTCGATGTCCGGCGACGGCGGCTTCTCCATGCTGATGGGCGACTTCCTGACGCTGGTGCAGTACGACCTGCCCGTGAAGGTCGTGCTGTTCAACAACTCCTCGCTCGGCATGGTCGAGCTGGAGATGCTGGTCGCCGGTCTCCCGTCGTACGGCACCGCCAACAAGAACCCCGACTTCGCCGCCGTCGCCCGCGCCTGCGGTGCGTACGGGGTGCGCGTCGAGAAGCCCAAGGACCTCGCCGGGGCGCTGAAGGACGCCTTCAAGCACAAGGGGCCGGCCCTCGTCGACGTCGTCACCGATCCCAACGCGCTGTCCATCCCGCCGAAGATCAAGGCCGAGATGGTGACCGGCTTCGCCCTGTCGGCCTCGAAGATCGTGCTGGACGGCGGGGTCGGCCGGATGCTGCAGATGGCCCGCTCCAACCTGCGCAACGTGCCTCGGCTCTAGCTGTAGGGCGCCCACCGACGCGCGGAGGTGTCGTACGTGTAGTGGGGCAGGTCCTTGATGCCGCTGGTCCGGAACGGGCGGCCGGCGTCGTCGATGCGGACCGTGCCCGTGCGGCCCTGGGAGGACCAGTCCAGCTCCAGGTACCAGCGGCAGTCGCAGCCTTGGGTCCTGGCGTTGACCAGCAGCACCTCGGGGTCCCGCGCGGAGACCCGGTACGGCATGCGCACCGCCGGGATCGGCGTGCCCGCGTCGCTGCCGGCGACCGCGCGGGCGATGGGACGGTCCTTGTCCAGGTTCACGTCGAAGGAGCGCGGGGTGATCGAACCGCCGCAGCCCTGGTTCATGGCGTAGGCGTTGCCCGGCGCGGGTGCCGAACGTCCCACCACGCGCACACGCAGCGCCTTCAGCACGACCGCCGTGTCGGTCCGCCCCTGCACCGACAGCTCAACGAGCGTCTCACCGCCGTGCACCGCGTTGTGCGCGGCGGCCCAGACTCCGGCGTCCTGCGGGACCGGCGGCGGTGCCACCTGCCCGGGCGGCCGGGCGACGACGTAGTCGTGACCGCAGCCGAGATTCCAGGCCTGGGAGTCGGCCGACCAGGTGAGGGGGACGGCGGGGCCGGCCGCGCCGGCGGGCGGGGTGGTGCGGGCCGAGGAGGGCGGAGAAGGCTTCCTCTTCTTCTTCGGAGTGGCTGAGGGGGAGGGCGGCTCGACGGTGGGGGAGCTGCCGCTCGGGGTGGGGGACGCGCTCTCGCGGCCGGGGGCTTCTGACCCGGCCGTACCAGACGTGGCCGGGCCTGCCGACGGGGCACGGCCGTCGGCGGACGCACGCCGCCCATCCGGCAGTGCGGCGAGGCTCCCGAACACCGCGAGCAACGCGCAGGCGGCTGCCAGTCCGACCGTGACGCGTCCGCGGCGGTACCAGGGGCGGCGGGGGAGCGGGTCCGCTTCCGCGGGGCTTTCGGCAGGGCCGTCCACCGTGGCGGCATCGGCATCCGTGTCCGTTGTGGAGGTGTCTGTAGCCGTGTCCACGGCGGCGGCGCCCGCATCCGTCTCCGCCGGGGAGGTGTCCGTAGCCGTGTCCGCCGGGGAGGCGCCCGTGGCCGGGTCCGTCTCCGCCGTGCCGGCCGGGCTCGCCGGGCGGGGCCGCTGCCGCGCCGCCACCGCCAGGAGCCAGCGGCGGTGCAGCTCCAGACGTTCCTCCGGGGACGCCCCGCACAGGGCGGCGAAGCGCTCCACGGGCGCGAAGTCGAGCGGGACGGCCTCGCCCGCGCAGTAGCGGTGCAGGGTCGAGGTGTTCATGGCCAGGCGCCGGGCCAGCGAACCGTAACTGCGGTCCGTGCGCTCCTTCAGCCCTCTCAGCAGCGCCGCGAACTCCCCGACCTCGTCGACGTCGTCCTGTGCCGACACCGTTCCCCCGTCCTCTTGCTCGGCCCCGGCCCGGAACGGCATCCCAGGCACCCCATGTACCTGCACGTCAGACGGGCTGGGATGGTTCCACCGTGCCGGATCGCCTGCGGGCTGTTGCGTCCGCCCGGTGTGACCGCTGAAGCTTCTGGTGTCGCACCGAGCAGGTCCGGGCCGACCAGCCGGCCTCGCCGCGGCATCCACGCCGACGCACTCATCCACGGGGGACACCCATGTCCATGCGCATCCGAACGAGCGCTCTCACCGCACTCGCCGTCGCCGCCCTCGCGGCGGGCACGGTCCTCACGGCACCGGCCGCCGGTGCCGCCCCGAAGGCCGCCGCGCCCAAGTTCCTGTCGGCGTCCCAGCTGCCGCCGCACCCGACCTCCGCATGGACGGCCGGCCCGGTCACCGAAGGGTTCCCGGAAGGGCTCGGCACCTGCGTGAGCACGGAGGGCGTGCCCTCCTACGACTACCGGCACCGGGAGTTCCGGACCGACCTGGACACCGGCGCCGTGCAGCTGACCATCGTGGCGGACACAGCCGCCCTGGCCAAGGCCCTGGCGAAGCACTACGACGACCTGATCCGCACCTGCGCCGACCGCATCGAGAAGGCCTACCCGGACGTCGAGGCCGAGGGCCGGGACTACGGCACTCTGCCGGTCGAGGAGGGCGCCCGCGTCCGCGGCCTGCACACCGAGACGTCCTGGGGTGCCACGGACATCTCGCTGCTGTCCGTCGGACGGGACGGCAGGACCGTCACCGTCGTTCAGTGGGGCCAGATGGGCGACTTCGGCGACGCCCCCGTGGCCGCCTTCAAGAAGACGACGACCACCGCCGTCAACAAGCTGTACTGACCGCGCCGCCGCCGGAAGACCGGGGCCGTCCTCCCGCCACGGGGGTGGGGGAGGACGGCCCCGTACGCGTCTCGGCGCCCGTCAAGACCGTCGTACTTCGGCCAACTTCACCGCAGCGCCACGGACCCTGGCCTGTCGCCCCAGCCCTTCACCGCGTACGCAGGGATCGGCAGCCGGACGTCGGCCCATCGTCCGATCTCCGGCGGTCAGGATCCGACCGGGGACGATGACCGGCTACCCTCTTGTCCCCCTCCCCTCCATCGCCGTACCGCTCGGCGACCCGCCGCCCGGACCGTCCGCGCCGTTCCAGTGGCCGAACACCCGGTCGTTGACGATTCGACATGACTGCCGCGTTCGCGATGGGGCATGGATCCCCGTGAACGTGTTCGAGCAGGAGGGGAACCGACATCGGCGCGCGGGCGGGGGTCATGGAGAGGCAGGCACGACGAGGCGGTCCCATAGCGATCGGGGGCTTCTCGGCGAAGACGGTGGAGGACAGGACCGACGACGTCACGGAGCGGGAAACGGCACCGCAGTTGCGGCGCAGACTCGGGCGGGCGGACCTGCGGGCCGTCCCGGAAGCCCGCAGGGCCCTGCGGGAACTGCTGGGACAGTGGGGGAAGCAGGGGCAGTCGGACGTGGCGGAACTGCTCACCAGCGAGCTCGTCACCAACGCGATCGTCCACACCGACCACGACGCGGTGCTCACGGCCACCGTCGGACCCAGCGGACTGCGGGTGGAGGTACGGGACTTCGTGGCCCGCAGGCCCCGGCTGCGCGTACCGGTCGCCGACGACGGCACGAACGGCAGGGGCCTGTTCCTGGTGCAGTCCCTCGCGGACGCCTGGGGCGTCCGGCCGCACGGCGTGGGCAAGGCCGTCTGGTTCGAACTGGAGGCAGGGGCGGCGTGAACGCCGAAGGGGCGCGGCCCGCAGGCCACGCCCCCTCGTCGCGTCGACGCGGCCGGGCTAACCGAACTGCTGCTCCAGGTCCTTGAGCTTGCGCTCCAGGGAGTCCAGGCGCGGCAGCGCCATGGTGTCGTCCTCCGCGGTGAGGTCGACGGTCACCGGGTCAGTTCCTTTGCGTACCGGCTGAAGGGAGGGACGCGAGCGCACGGGCAGGGGCTCCGGCGCGGATATGGCAGGCTCCGCGGTGACCTGTGAGGAGTCGCGCTCCACCTGCACCTCCAGCTGCCGTCCGCCACCACGGCCGAAGTGACCGCGGTGGCCGCGGCTGATCGCCTTCAGCTGGGCCCGCTCCACGCGCTGCTGGTCACGCCGCCGCTGCCGGGCCTCTTCCTTCTTGCGCGTGTCGTCGCGCACCTCGTCGACGGCCTCGTCCAGGCTGCGCACACCCTCCAGGAGCATCAGCGACCAGGCGCGGTAGGTCTCCCGGGGGGCCCGCAGCCAGCGCACCATGCGGATCTGCGGCAGCGGGCGGGGCACCAGGCCCTGCTCCCGCAGGGCGGCCCGGCGGGTCTGCTTCAGCGCGCGGTCGAAGAGCACCGCCGCCGACAGGGACATGCCCGCGAAGAAGTGGGGGGCACCCGCGTGGCCGACGCCCCGGGGCGCGTGCACCCAGTTGAACCAGGCCGCGGCGAAGGCGAACGTCCAGACCAGTATCCGGGAGCCGAGCGCGGCGTCACCGTGGCTGGCCTCGCGCACCGCGAGGACGGAGCAGAACATCGCCGCGCCGTCCAGGCCGAACGGCACGAGGTACTGCCAGCCGCCGGACAACCCGAGGTTCTGCTCGCCGAAGCCGACCAGGCCGTGGAAGGAGAGCAGGGCGGCGACGGCCGCACAGCAGAAGAGCAGGAGGTAAGAGAGGGTGCCGTAGAGGGCTTCCTTGCGTCTGCGGCGTTCCTCGCTGCGCTCCCAGGAGTCGTCCGCGCTCGTGTTCTTGACCGAGGAGCGCTTGCCGCGCGCGAGCACCGCCACCGCCGCCAGCATGCCCAGGAGAAGCACGGCGCCCGGAAGCAGCCAGTTCAGCGATATGTCGGTCAGTCTCATCTGGGTGGTCCCTTGCATTGGGATAGGGCGTAACGCCCGCCATAGTGGCCCAATCCCATCGGCCCTCAGGGGGTTTCGGGGCAAGAGGCCGCCAAGGAAGTGCAAGGGATTGTTCAGGGCGGCGTTCTGCTCGAACTGCCGCTTGAGGGGCGGGAGTTGAGTTCGAACAAGACTACCCGTACGAGTGGTTCTCCGGAAAGTTCCCGTGACGCGTGAGGAAGTTGTGAATCGCCTGTGGGCGTGCGGGTGTCCGGTACCGCGGTGATCTTACGGGACGACGGGACGGATCGACCCCGCCCCTATGTCAACTGGCCGTGGCCAGCAGCTTGGTGACCCGCTCCGTGTCGCAGGTGCGCGGGCAGGTGGCGCAGGTGTCCTCCGGGCGCAGCGTGTAGAACATGCAGCAGCTCGCGCGGTCCCGGGTGAGCAGCGGCTCGCCGCCGGGACCGGTCAATTCCCGGAACGCCGCCGTGCCGACGTACGGCTTGGTCGCGCCCGGCAGGAGCAGTTCCAGCTCGCGCATCGCGCGCCGCTCCTCGATCTCGCCGAGCAACTGGGCGATGTACCAGACGCCTTCGACGATCTCGTCCGTCGCCATGCCCCACAGGGCCCGTCCGCGGCGCCGCATCCGGGGGCCGAAACCGGCCAGGACGGGCTCCAGGTGCTCGGCGACCGCCGACCGCACCTCGGCCCGCAGCGCTTCCTCGTCGGGGACGACCCGGGCGCCGGGCAGCGCGGCCGCCTCGTCGCCGGGCAGGCAGGCGAAGCCGGCGGGACGGACGGCCAGGTGCCCGAGGGCGTGGCCCGGGGCGGTGCGGTCGTACGAGACGTGTGTCACGGGGTAGCGGGGGACCCTGCGGTGCAGGAACCACGGCACGGTGATCAGCAGGCAGGCGGGCCAGGCGTAGCGGTGCAGGCCGAAGGTGGCGACGACGTCGGGACGGGCCTGCCGGCCGTAGTCACGCTGGATCTGGTCCACGTCCCACGCCAGGTAGCGGTCGAGGGCGGGTCCCGCGGCCGCGAGGTCGGCGGCAGTGGCCCAGCCGCCGCCGTGCGGGGTCCCGTCGACGGCGTCCAGTTCGGTGACGGCCAGCCCTGGGAGGACCTCGGCCAGGCGTGCGTAGGCGCCGGAGACGGCCGAAAGGGGCGCAGGCATGTGATCACCGATCCGTCGGGCTGAAACGGGGCTCTTGAAGGTAAGCCTAACCTTACTCAAGATCTCCGAAATTCGAACCGAGATTTGAACTGGGCGCCGGGGCGCTTATGGTGCTTGACGGACGAGTAACAACCCGCCGTAATGACCCCAAGTACCGATACGTCCGGAGGAGGACCCGTGAGGCAGGGAGCGCAGGGCTCCGCGGACACGGGGACTCCGTGGGCGGCGGCGGCTTCAGCGGCAGCGGCGGAGCCGGCGCAGCCGGTGGCACCGGCCAGGTCCGCGCGGGTGCCGCAGCAGGCCGGGGCGGTCCGGGGGGAGCACACGCACAGCGAGCCGCCCGCGCCGGCCGTGCCGGTCCTCCCGCGGGCCCGGCCGGTGATCCAGCGGGCCTCCGTGCGCGGGCAGATCCTGGACGCGCTGCGGGCGGCGCTGGTGGCGGGGGACCTGCGGCCGGGCGAGGTCTACTCGGCGCCGGTGCTGGGCGAGCGGTTCGGGGTCTCGGCGACGCCGGTCCGGGAGGCCATGCAGCAACTGGCCCTCGAAGGGGCCGTCGAGGTCGTGCCGAACCGCGGGTTCCGGGTGGTCGAGCGGGGTGTGCGGGAACTGGCCGAACTGGCCGAGGTCCGGGCGCTGATCGAGGTCCCGGTGATGTTGCGGCTGGCCCGTACGGTCCCCGCCGAACGCTGGGCCGAGATGCGGCCCCTCGCCGAGGCGACGGTCCGCGCGGCGTCCACCGGCTGCCGCGCGACCTACGCGGAGTCCGACCGCGGGTTCCACCGGGCCGTGCTGTCCCTCTCGGGCAACGAGCAGCTGGTCCAGATCGCGGAGGACCTGCACCGCAGGGCGCAGTGGCCGCTGGTCGGCGGCGGACCGGGGTTCCGGGGGCGTGCCGACCTGGTCGCGGATGCGCACGAGCACACGGCGTTGCTGGACGCGCTGGTCGCTCGGGACCTGGACGTGGTGCGGGCGCTGGTGGGGGAGCACTTCGCGGGTGCGGGTGCGGGCGGCGCCTGACGCCGGGTGGTGGGTCGGGGCCGCGCCGGGGGGTGTCCGTCCTCGGAACGGCGCGATGGGGTCGGACGCCGACTGACTGTCCGTCGACGCGCCGACCGCTGCGGGCGGACACCCCCCGGCACGGCCCCTTCTCGCCGTACGCGGGTGCGGGTCGCCCTAGCTGCGGGCATGCGTGCCGCTAAGGGCGGCACGGGTGGGCGCAGCGGCACCCGCACCGCCCGGCTGCGGACCCACCCGGCCTCAGCCCTGACGCCGAGTACCCCGCACCCTCCTCAAGCCGTAGCAGCCGGCGGAACCGGCGGAGCCAACTGGCGGGACAGCCACGTCGGTACGCCCCCGAGCAGCCGGAACAGCCGCCGGGCCTCCTCGCGCAGCCGGGACGCCTCCGGCTCCGTCTCGGTGTCGGCGAGGGACACCAGCGCCGGAGCCGTGCCGACGAGATAGCCCAGCTCCTCCCGGATCCGCAGCGACTCCGTGAAACCGTGCCGCGCCTCCGCCAACTCCCCTTCCCGCAGGGCGAGTCCGGCCAGATGGCGCCACGTGAAGGACAGCAGCAGCGGGTCGGAGTGCGCCGTCGCGCCCGCGTGGGCACGGCGGTAGGCCGCGCGGGCGGCCTGGGGCGCGCTCGTCAGGTTCTCCGCCAGGAGCCCGCGCCGGAAGTCCAGCAGAGCCCGCGCCGGAGCCCCCGGAGGGACCAGCGCCGCCGCCCGCCCCAGCGCGGCCCGCGCCTCGTCGGCCCGGTCCCGCACCGCGAGCAGCGTCGCCGCGTAGGCCAAGTAACCGCGTTCACAAGCGGCCGCGCCGCGTTCGTCGTCGCTGTGGGCCATCGCCTCGGCCGTGCGCAGCGCGTCCTCGGCCTCCTCCCAGCCCTGCTCGGTGTACAGACACCGTTCCACCAGCAACGACGCGCGTTGCAGCGCCGCCGCCGGTGTGGTCGGCGGCAGCAGGGCGGCCGCGTCGGCCCAGCATCCGCGGGAGCGCAGCCGCCATACCGCGGTCTGGAGGGGATCGTCACCGGCGGTCGTTCCGTTACCAGACATGGCGGTATGCGCCACGTTGCCCTCCCCGAGCACGCCATCGAGCTGTTGAGTGGTGGCGGCATCTCAGCACGAATCGGCGGGCCGGGCCAAGAGGGTGGGTGAAGGATTTCACAAAGTCGTGGGACTCGGGGGCGTCCCGGGTTTGGGCCGGGACACCCCGTGTTTCAGCTCATGCGCAGGGCCAGGAAGAAATCCAGCTTGTCCTCGAGCCGCGACAGATCACGGCTCGTCAACTGCTCGATCCGGCCGACCCGGTAGCGCAGCGTGTTGACGTGCAGGTGCAGACGGGCGGCGCAGCGGGTCCAGGAGCCGTCGCAGTCGAGGAAGGCCTCCAGGGTCGGGATCAGCTCGGCGCGGTGGCGGCGGTCGTAGTCGCGCAGCGGGTCCAGGAGGCGGGCGGTGAAGGCCCGGCGGACGTCGTCCGGGACGAAGGGCAGCAGCAGGACGTGGGAGGCCAGTTCCTGGTGGCCGGCCGCGCAGACCCGGCCCGGGCGGGCCGCGGCGACGCGCCGGGCGTGGCGGGCCTCCTCCAGCGCACCGCGCAGGCCTTCCGCCGAGTGGACGGCCGCGCTGACGCCGAGGGTGAGCCGGCCGTCGTCGTCGAGGCCCGCCGTGAGGGGGCCCCGTACCGATCCCAGGAGGGTGTCCGCGAGGATGCCCGCCTCCGTGCCGTCGTGCTCCGCCGAGACGGCCGGGAGGGGCACCAGGGCGATGGCCTCGTCGCCCGTGTGGGCCACGGCGATACGGTCGGAGTGCTCCGGGCCGGCGACCGCGGGGTCGACGAGGACCTCCTCCAGCAGGGCCTGCGCCACCGGGCCGCCCTCGATCTCCCCGCCCTCCCAGTCGACCCGGGCCACGACCACCTGCCAGTGCGGCGCGGCTCCCAGGCCGGGCAGCAGCACCGGCGCGGCCACGCGCAGCCGGGCGGCGATCTCGGCGGGTGCCGCGCCCGTCTGGACCAGCTCCAGGACCTCCTGGGCCAGGCGGCGGCGGACCGTGCGGGCCGCGTCGCGGCGGTCCCGCTCGACCGCGATCAGCTGGGTGACGCCGTAGAGCAGGTCCAGGCGTTCCTCGGGCCAGTCCCCGGCGTCCGCCTCGACGGCCAGCAGCCAGTCCGACAGGACGGTCTCGCGGACGTCCCGGGCGGGCTGCGGGGAGCGGCCCGTGGAGCGGATCGGGAACAGGGAGTACGTCGTGGCGCCGAGGGCGACGCGGTGGGGGCCGCGGCGGCCCGTGCGGGTGGCGGCCAGGTGTTCTCCGGCCAGCCGGGCGCACGTCTCGGCCGGCAGGGCGGGGCCTGCCGCCTTCGAGCCGGCGATCGGGCGGCCGGTGGGGGAGAGGACCCAGGCCCGCAGGTCCAGGTCCGTGCCCAGGAGGTCCAGGACCACGTCGGGGCCGCCGCCTGCCGGGCCCGAGGTCATCATCCGGCGGTGGCGGTCGACGACCGCCGCGAGGTCGCCGGCGCGCTCGCCGGAGACCTGCCGTACGACGTGTTCGGTGATCGTCGCGAACGCCACCGACTCGTGCACCGCGAAGAGCGGGAGGCGGTGCCGGGCGCAGGCCACGACCAGGTCCTCGGGGATGTCCCCGAGCTCGGCCTCGCCCGCGGCGAGGGCCGTCACGCCCGCCTGCACCAGGATCCGGACGAAAGGCTCCGAGTCGTTCGCGTCCCGGCGCCAGGCCAGGCCCGTGAGTACCAGTTCGCCGCCCGCGAGGTAGCGGCTGGGGTCGCGGAGGTCGGTGGTCATCACACCCCGCACGGTGCGGTCCAGCTCGTCCTCGCCGCCGAGCAGCTTGAGGCCCAGCGCGTCGGTGTCCAGCAGTGCGCGCAGCCGCATTCTCGTCGCCGCCGATCTTTGTCTCGAAATCAAACCCTGCCCCGGCTGTGTTCCAGGTCACGCGGCTGTGTCGCGCGTTTCCACAGGAGAACGAGGAGGTTTCTGAGGGCCTCCGTTCATACGAATCTACAAGATGCCCGTCCTGGCCAGCCAACTCCTTCATGGTTTCCGTGACTGACTCGCTTGGCGCACCGCGCTGTGTACTGAGGCCACTACGCGTGAACAGCACATGAACGAGCCGGGACCGCCGCACACGGATTGGCTCAAACCGAACGCCCCACGAGAAGACGAAGAAGAGAGCCGGTCATGGACTTCCTTCGCCCCGCCAGCTGGGAGGAGGCGCTCGCCGCGAAAGCCGAGCACCCCTCCGCTGTGCCGATTGCGGGTGGCACCGACGTGATGGTCGAGATCAACTTCGACCACCGCCGGCCCGAGTACCTCCTGGACCTGAACCGCATCGGCGACCTCGGCGAGTGGGAGGTCGGCGAGGACAGCGTGCGGCTGGGTGCCTCCGTGCCGTACACGAAGATCATGGAGAACCTGCGCGCCGAGCTGCCGGGTCTCGCCCTCGCCTCGCACACGGTCGCCTCCCCGCAGATCCGCAACCGCGGCGGCGTCGGCGGCAACCTCGGCACCGCCTCCCCGGCCGGTGACGCCCACCCCGCGCTGCTCGCCGCGGGCGCCGAGGTGGAGGTCGAGTCGGTGCGCGGCTCGCGCCGCATCCCGATCGACGCGTTCTACACGGGCGTGAAGCGCAACGCGCTGGCGGCCGACGAGCTGATCCGCGCCGTGCACGTGAAGAAGGCCGACGGGCCGCAGCAGTTCTCCAAGGTGGGAACCAGGAACGCGATGGTCATCGCCGTGTGCGCCTTCGGGCTCGCGCTGCACCCCGAGACGCGGACCGTGCGCACCGGGATCGGCTCGGCCGCCCCGACACCCGTCCGGGCCAAGGCCGCCGAGGAGTTCCTGAACGCCGCGCTGGAGGAGGGCGGCTTCTGGGACAACGGGCAGATCATCACCCCGTCGGTCGCCAAGCAGTTCGCGGACCTGTGCTCCGCCGCCTGCAACCCGATCGACGACGTCCGGGGCACAGCGAGCTACCGCCGCCACGCGGTCGGGGTCATGGCCCGCCGCACCCTGACCTGGACCTGGGAGTCCTACCGCGGCACCCGCCGCCTCACCGAGGGAGCTGCGTGATGCGTGTCAACTTCACGGTCAACGGCCGTCAGCAGGAAGCCGACGACGTGTGGGAGGGCGAGTCCCTGCTGTACGTGCTGCGGGAGCGCATGGGCCTTCCCGGGTCGAAGAACGCCTGCGAGCAGGGCGAGTGCGGCTCGTGCACGGTCCGCCTGGACGGTGTGCCGGTGTGCTCGTGCCTGGTCGCCGCCGGGCAGGTGGAGGGCCGCGAGGTCGTCACCGTCGAGGGGCTCGCCGACTTCGCCAAGCAGCGCGCGGAGGGCGGCTGCGCCTCCGGCGCCTGTGGTACGTCGCTGCAGAACGCCCAGCAGTGGGAAGCGAAGGGCACCGACTCGCAGACCGGCGAGGGCACGGAGCTGTCCCCGATCCAGCAGGCGTTCATCGACGCCGGCGCCGTGCAGTGCGGCTTCTGCACGCCCGGTCTGCTGGTCGCCGCCGACGAGATGCTGGAGCGCAACCCCACCCCGACCGACGCGGACATCCGCGAGGCGCTGTCGGGCAATCTGTGCCGCTGCACCGGCTACGAGAAGATCATGGACGCGGTCCGCCTCGCGGCCGCCCGGCAGTCAGAGGCGGTCTGATCATGGCGTCCCCCAGTGGAACCCCCACGAAGATCACCCAGGGCTCCCAGACCAAGGGCGGGATCGGCGAGTCCACGCTCCGCCCCGACGGCACCCTCAAGGTCACCGGCGAGTTCGCGTACTCGTCCGACATGTGGCACGAGGACATGCTGTGGGGGCAGATCCTCCGCTCGACCGTCGCGCACGCCGAGATCGTGTCCATCGACACGGGCGAGGCCCTGGCCATGCCGGGCGTCTACGCCGTCCTGACGTACGACGACCTGCCCACCGACGTGAAGAACTACGGCCTGGAGATCCAGGACACCCCGGTCCTCGCCCACGGCAAGGTCCGTCACCACGGCGAGCCGGTCGCCCTCGTCGCCGCCGACCACCCGGAGACCGCCCGCCGGGCCGCCGCGAAGATCAAGGTCGACTACCGCGAGCTGCCCGTCATCACCGACGAGGCCTCCGCCACCGCCCCGGACGCGATCCTCGTCCACGAGAACCGCGACGACCACCACGCCGGTCACGTCCCGCACCCCAACATCGTGCACCGCCAGCCGATCATCCGCGGCGACGTGGCGGCGGCGCGCGAGCGGGCCGACGTGATCGTCACGGGCGAGTACACCTTCGGCATGCAGGACCAGGCCTTCCTCGGCCCCGAGTCCGGCCTCGCCGTGCCGGAGGAGGACGGTGGCGTCCACCTCTACATCGCCACCCAGTGGCTGCACAGCGACCTGCGCCAGATGGCGCCCGTGCTCGGCCTGCCCGAGGACAAGGTGCGGATGACGCTGTCCGGTGTCGGCGGCGCGTTCGGCGGCCGCGAGGACCTGTCCATGCAGATCCACGCCTGCCTGCTGGCGCTGCGCACCGGCAAGCCCGTCAAGATCGTCTACAACCGGTTCGAGTCGTTCTTCGGACACGTCCACCGCCACCCCGCGAAGCTGTACTACGAGCACGGGGCCACCCAGGACGGCAAGCTCACCCACCTGAAGTGCCGGATCGTCCTGGACGGCGGCGCCTACGCCTCCGCCTCCCCGGCCGTCGTCGGCAACGCCTCCTCCCTGTCCGTCGGCCCGTACGTGGTCGAGGACGTGGACATCGAGGCCATCGCCCTCTACACCAACAACCCGCCCTGCGGCGCGATGCGCGGCTTCGGCGCGGTCCAGGCGTGCTTCGCCTACGAGGCGCAGATGGACAAGCTCGCCGCGAAGCTCGGCATGGACCCGGTGGAGTTCCGCCGGCTCAACGCCATGGAGCAGGGCACGCTCCTGCCGACCGGCCAGCCCGTCGACTCCCCGGCCCCCGTCGCCGAACTGCTGCGCCGCGTCAAGGCGATGCCGATGCCGCCGGAGCGCCAGTGGGAGTCCAGCGAGGGTGCCGACGTACGGCAGCTGCCGGGCGGCCTGTCCAACACCACGCACGGCGAGGGCGTCGTCCGCGGGGTCGGCTACGCGGTCGGCATCAAGAACGTCGGCTTCTCCGAGGGCTTCGACGACTACTCCACCGCCAAGGTCCGTATGGAGGTCGTCGCCGGCGAGCCCGTCGCCACCGTGCACACCGCCATGGCGGAGGTCGGCCAGGGCGGCGTCACCGTCCACGCGCAGATCGCCCGCACCGAGCTGGGCGTCACGCAGGTGACCATCCACCCGGCCGACACCCAGGTGGGCAGCGCCGGTTCGACGTCGGCCTCCCGGCAGACGTACGTCACCGGCGGCGCGGTGAAGAACTCCTGCGAGCTGGTCCGCGAGAAGGTCCTGGAGATCGGGCGCCGCAAGTTCGGCTCCTACCACCCGGCCTGGGCGACGGCCGAACTGCTCCTGGAGGGCGGCAAGGTCGTCACCGACGGCGGCGAGGTCCTCAGCGACCTGGCCGACGTGCTGGAGGGCGAGACGGTGGAGGTCGAGGCGGAGTGGCGGCACCGGCCGACCGAGCCCTTCGACCTGCGCACCGGCCAGGGCAACGGGCACGTCCAGTACTCCTTCGCCGCACACCGGGCCGTCGTCGAGGTCGACACCGAACTCGGCCTGGTGAAGGTCATCGAACTGGCCTGCGCCCAGGACGTCGGCAAGGCGCTCAACCCGCTGTCGGTGCTCGGCCAGATCCAGGGCGGCACCACCCAGGGACTGGGCGTGGCGGTCATGGAGGAGATCGTCGTCGACCCGAAGACGGCGAAGGTCAAGAACCCCTCCTTCACCGACTACCTGATCCCGACCATCCTCGACACGCCGACCATCCCGGTCGACGTCCTCGAACTCGCCGACGACCACGCCCCGTACGGGCTGCGCGGCGTCGGTGAGGCACCCACCCTGTCGTCGACCCCGGCCGTCCTCGCGGCGATCCGGAACGCGACCGGTCTCGAACTGAACCGGACTCCGGTGAGGCCCGAGCACCTGACGGGTACCCAGCTCTCCGAGGGCTGAGCAGTCACGATCCCCCTGGGGGCTTCGTCCCCCAGGGTCCCTTGTTCGTCTCGGGCCGTCCCCCGGGTCGTGAACATCCCAACCCCCTTTGAAACTTGGGAGACGGCACCCATGACCCAGCAATCAGTGGAGCCGAGGGCCACAGCCGAAGACGCGGGTGAAGGCACCCGCGTCCCGGCCGGACGGTCCTGGCTCGACCGGTACTTCCACATATCCCACAGAGGGTCGACGGTCGCCCGTGAAGTGCGCGGCGGCATCACGACCTTCATGGCGATGGCGTACATCCTCCTGCTCAACCCCCTGATCCTGTCCGGCAAGGACGCGGCCGGGGACACGCTCGCCCAGCCGGCCCTGATCACCGCGACCGCGTTCGCGGCGGCCTTCACCACCCTGCTGATGGGCTTCGTCGGCAAGGTGCCCCTGGCCCTCGCCGCCGGCCTGTCCGTCTCCGGGGTCCTCGCCTCCCAGGTCGCACCCGAGATGACCTGGCCGCAGGCGATGGGCATGTGCGTGATGTACGGCGTGATCATCATGCTGCTGGTCGTCACCGGCCTGCGTGAGATGATCATGAACGCGATTCCGCTCGCGCTCAAGCACGGCATCACCATGGGCATCGGCCTGTTCATCGCCCTCATCGGTTTCTACAAGTCGGGCTTCGTGCACCAGGGCAAGGCCACGCCCCTCGCCCTCGGCCCGGCGGGCGAACTGGCCGGCTGGCCCGTCCTGCTCTTCGCCGGGACCCTGCTGCTGATCTTCATGCTCCAGGCCCGGAACGTCCCGGGCGCCATCCTCATCGGCATCGTCGGCGGCACGGTCGTCGCGGCGATCCTGAACGCGGCCGGCGTCATCTCCCCCAGGCAGTGGGCGGGCGGCGCACCCGAACTGCACGGCAGTGCCGTCTCCATGCCCGACTTCTCGCTCTTCGGGGACGTGCGGTTCGGCGGCTGGGGCGAGGTCGGCGCGATGACCGTCGGCATGATCGTCTTCACCCTGGTGCTCGCCGGGTTCTTCGACGCGATGGCCACCATCATCGGCGTCGGCACCGAGGCCAAGCTCGCCGACGACAAGGGCCGCATGCCGGGCCTGTCCAAGGCGCTGTTCATCGACGGGGCCGGCGGCGCGATCGGAGGCGTGTCCGGCGGTTCCGGCCAGACGGTGTTCATCGAGTCGGCCACTGGTGTCGGTGAGGGCGCCCGCACGGGCCTCGCCTCCGTGGTGACCGGCCTGTTCTTCGCGGCCTGCCTGTTCTTCACCCCGCTCACCGCGATCGTGCCGCAGGAGGTCGCGTCCGCCGCCCTCGTCGTCATCGGCGCCATGATGCTGATGAACGCCCGGCACGTGGACTGGGCCGACCGGGCCACCGCCATCCCGGTGTTCCTCACGGTCGTGCTGATGCCGTTCACGTACACCATCACCACCGGTGTCGCCGCGGGTGTCATCTCCTACGTCGCCATCAAGACCGCCCAGGGCAAGTGGCGCGAGATCGGCGCCTTCATGTGGATCCTCACGGCGGTGTTCGTCGTCTACTTCGCCCTCAACCCCATCGAGAGCTGGCTGGGCGTCCACTGACGCCTGCCTTCCCGCAACCCAAGGAGACCGAGACAGATGCTGGACATCGCCGAGGAGCTGAACCGGTGGGTCGAGCAGGGCCGTGACTTCGCCGTGGCCACCGTGGTGGCCGTCAGCGGCAGCGCGCCCCGCCGGCCCGGCGCCGCGCTCGCGGTGGACGCCGACGGCACGGCGATCGGATCGGTCTCCGGCGGCTGCGTGGAGGGCGCGGTCTACGCGTTGTGCGAGCAGGCGCTGCGGGACGGCGAAACCGTCCTGGAGCGCTTCGGGTACAGCGACGACGACGCCTTCGCCGTGGGCCTGACCTGCGGCGGCGTCATCGACATCCTGGTCACCCCGGTACGGGCCGCCGATCCGGTCCGCCCGGTGGTCGCGTCCGCGCTCGCCGCCGCCGCCGAAGGGGAGGCGGCTGCGGTGGCACGGATCGTGTCGGGCCCGCCCGAACTGACGGGCCGGGCCCTCCTGGTCCGCCCCGACGGTGCGTACGACGGCGGCTTCGGCGCCCATCCGGAACTGGACCGCACGGTCGCCGCCGAGGCCGGCGCCTTCCTGGACGCGGGCCGCACCGGCACCCTGGAGATCGGCGAGCGGGGCTCACGCTGCGGAGCGCCCCTCACCGTCCTGGTCGAGTCCTCGGTCCCCGCACCCCGCATGATCGTGTTCGGCGCGATCGACTTCGCCGCCGCCCTGGTCCGCGTCGGCAAGTTCCTCGGCCACCACGTCACGGTGTGCGACGCGCGTCCCGTCTTCGCGACCCGGACGCGCTTCCCGGAGGCCGACGAGATCGTCGTCGAGTGGCCCCACCGCTACCTGGAGCGCACCGACGTCGACGTCCGCACGGTCCTGTGCGTGCTGACCCACGACGCCAAGTTCGACGTGCCCCTGCTGAAGCTGGCGCTGCGCCTGCCGGTGGCGTACGTCGGTGCCATGGGCTCGCGGCGCACCCACCTGGACCGCCACGCCCGCCTGCGGGAAGTCGGCGTCACCGAACTGGAGTTGAGCCGCCTGCACTCGCCGATCGGGCTGGACCTCGGCGCCCGTACGCCCGAGGAGACCGCCCTGTCGATCGCGGCGGAGATCGTCGCCGCGCGGCGTGGCGGCAGCGGAGTCTCCCTGACCGGGGCGCACACGCCGATCCACCACGAGCCGGAGCCGGCGGCCACGGGCCGGATCGGGTCGGTGGCCTGAGCCCCGGCCGGGCACGCCGGGCCGGCGGCCGGTGCGTCAGGCCTGCCTGAGCAGACGGTTCAGCGCCCGCCCGAACACGTACCGCGAGGAGCGCCGCACCACCGCGTCGAAGGCCGACGGCACGAACCGGACCCGGATCTCCTCCCGCCACACCACGCGCGCCCGCCCGCCCGGCCCCGGCCGCACCTCCAGCTCCGCCCACCCGAGGACGACCCGCCCCCGCTTCTCCAGCCGGCACAACCCGGTGGCGCCGTCCCGCGGCGGCTGCCACACCGTCACCTCCATCGGGTCGTCGAAGGCCAGCACCCCGACTCCCGAGCGGGCCACGACGAACGTGCCCTCGCGTGTCGGCCCGGCCGGCTCGACCCTGACCACCGTCAACGGCACCGCGTCACCGTGCCGCTGCCACCGGGTGATCCGCCGCCACGCCTCGTCGAGGGGGAGCGGAACGGTGCGTTCGATCAGGAAGTTCGCCACCCTCCGATCGTAGGGAACCCGCGGGGCGTCACCGGTACACCTCGCCCGGCTCCGTCTGTCCGGGTGCGAGGAGTTGGGGCACCGTCACGAAGACGTAGCCGCGTTCCTTCAGCGCGTCGATGATGCCCGGTACCGCCGGCACCGTGCCGTCGTAGAGGTCGTGGAGGAGGATGATGCCGTCCCGGGAGGACTGGGCGAGGACGCGGCGGGTGATCAGGTCGGAGTCGGTCGTCTGATAGTCCTTCGCCGTCACGCTCCACAGCACCTCGGAGAGGCCGAGTTCGCGGCAGATGGCGTGCACGGTGGCGTCGGTGCGGCCCTGCGGCGGGCGCATCAGGGTCGGGCGCCGGCCGGTGAGGCGCTCTATCTCCTCGTTGGGGCGTTCCAGTTCCTCGCGTATCTCCTCGGGTCTCAGTTCGGTCAGGATCTTGTGGTCCCAGGTGTGGCTGGCCACCTCGTGCCCCTCGTCGGCCATGCGCCGCACCAGCTCCGGGTACTTCTCGATGTGCCGCTTCCCGAGGAGGAAGAAGGTCGCCGGGACCTGCTTCTCCTTCAGGATGTCCAGCAGCCGCGCGGAGTGCTCGCTCGGCCCGGCGTCGAAGGTGAGCGCGATGCACTTGACCTCGCGGCAGTCGACGGCGCCGAAGCGGGCCGGCTGCATGTCCGTGGCCGGGCGGGCCCGTACGGTGCTGGGAGCCGTGGTGTCGGTGCCCGTGCAGCCGGTCAGGGCGAGGGTGAGGGCGGCGGTCGCCGCGAGCGCTCCGGCCGTTCGGAACGCGGTCCCCGTTTTCGTCATCTTGTTGGTCAGAGAAGGCATGCCGGGACTATACATCGCGTGTATACGCGCGGTTTATAGTCGCCGAGGCGTGCCCGGAGGCCCTGACCTGGTGTTTGACCGAGACATGCCCGGACGGCCCTGACCTGGTGTTTGAGGGAGCCGTACCGCGGCACTCGCCAGCACGGTAGTCCGCGCACGCCGCAGGAGGGAGGGCCGCACGCATGACCCCGTACGCCGTCGTGATCCCCACCCTCGTACCGGACACCCTCGCCGACTGTCTCGCCGCGCTCGCCGCGGCGACCGGACCGCACCCCGAGGAGATCGTCCTCGTCGACGACCGGACCGACCGCGAACCCGGGCGGTTGCAGCACCCGTTGAGCGTCCTCGGCGACCTGCGCGAGCGGACCACCGTGCTGGGCGGCGGCGGTCGTGGGCCCGCCGCCGCCCGCAACACCGGGCTGCGCGCCGTGAGTACGCCGTGGACCGTGTTCCTCGACGACGACGTACAGGTCGGGGCCCACTGGTGCGACCAGCTGGCCGAGGACCTCGCCGAGGCGTCCCACGACACCGCGGGCGTCCAGGGCGTCCTCGCCGTGCCGCTTCCCGGCGAACGCCGCCCCACCGACTGGGAACGCGGCACCGAGGGGCTCGTCCGGGCCCACTGGGTCACCGCCGACATGGCCTACCGCACGGAGGTCCTCAAGCAGGTCGGCGGCTTCGACGAACGCTTCCGCCGTGCCTTCCGCGAGGACGCCGACCTCGCGCTGCGCGTCCTCGACTCGGGCTGGCGCATCCGGCAGGGCCGCCGCACCACCCGCCACCCCGTGCGCTCCGCCTCCCGCTGGGCGTCCGTGCGACAGCAGCGCGGCAACGCCGACGACGCCCTGATGCGGCATCTGCACGGCCCCGACTGGTGGGACAAGGCCGTCGCGCCGCGCGGCCGGATCCGCACCCACGCGGCCATCACGACCGCCGGGGTCGCGGCCTGCGCCCTCGCCGCCTCCGGGCACGGCCGGGCCGCGACGGCCTGCGCGCTCGGCTGGGCGGCCGGCACGGCGGAGTTCGCCCGCGCCCGGATCGCCCCCGGTCCGCGCACCCGCCACGAGGTGACGACGATGCTGGCCACCAGCGTGCTCATCCCGCCCACCGCGACCTGGCACCGGCTGGCAGGTGCCTGGCGCCACCGTCACACCCCCGCCTGGCAGGAGGAGGCCACCCCGTGAGCCCGGTGAAGGCCGTGCTGTTCGACCGCGACGGCACGCTCGTCGAAGACGTCCCGGACACCGCCGACCCCGACCGTGTACGCCCGGTCGAGGGCGCCCGCGAGGCACTCGCCCTGCTGCGCGAGCACGGCATCCGCACCGGCGTCGTCACCGACCAGCCCGGCGTCGCCCGGGGGCTGCTCAGCGACGCGGACGTCCGCCGCGTCAACCACCGCGTCGACGAACTCCTCGGCCCCTTCGACGTGTTCGCCGTCTGCCCGCACGGCCCCGACGACGGCTGCCACTGCCGCAGGCCACAGCCCGGCATGCTGCTGTGGGCCGGCGGGCGGATCTGCACCGGCCCCGCCGAACTCGTCGTCATCGGCTCCACCGCCGCCGACGCGGAGGCCGCGCGCCGCGCGGGCGCCCACGGCATCCTCGTCCCGAACGGCCGCACCCGCCCCGAGGAGACCGCACGGGCCGACCACATCGCCCCGGACCTGCTCACCGCCGTACGAGCGGTGCTGGACGAACCGCCCCGGGGCCGCGTCCTCGCCGACGAACGCCCCATCCAGAGGGCGTTCACCTCCGGCCCTCAACCGGGCGGGCCCGCCTGACGGCTGCTGCGTAGGGGCTGTCGCCCGCTCCGACCCGGTGGCAGGTCGGGGCACCGCGCGGACTGCGACCGTTTGCTGACGTCGCTTCAGGTGCCCGTGGCCGCCGCCGCGGGGGCGGGGTAGTGGCCAGCACTGGTCTGGGTGCAGGGGTGCAGGGCGGGCCCGATCTGACCGCCGCGGTGCGGATCGGGCGGGTGCCCGTGTGGGGAGGGCCCCCGGACTCTTCCCGACTGCCCGCTGTGCGGGGCGCGGTCGGGCTTGGACAGGTGCCCGTGTCGGTCGGTGCGGCGCGGGGTCGTGGTCGGCCGGGGTGCCCACATAGCCGTGCCGGAGCCGTCACCCTCACCGGCCCGGGCAGAGAGGCGCTGCCCGTGCCGGGCGGCTCGTGCGTGGTGCTGGCCGGTACCGCACGGGGTCGTTTCCCCCCGGCCCCGCCCGGCCCGGCCCCGCCGCACCCGATGGGCGGGTCTGCGGCGGCGGATGCCGTGGGCGCGCGGCAGGCTGCCGGCATGACGGCCCCGGACCGGACGGCGCAGCCCGTACGACCCGCCTCCTCGTCCTGCGCGCCCTCGGGCTCGGGGACCTCCTCGCCGGTGTCCCCGCGCTGCGCGCCCTGCGGCGGGCCCACCCGGGGCACGGACTCGTGCCGGCCGCCCGCCCCGGACTCGCGCCGGTCGCGGAGGCCACGGGGGCCGTGGACCGGCTGCTGCCCGCCTCCGCCCTCCCCGGCCGGGCCGTCCCGCGCACCCTCGACTGGACCGGCCCGCCCCCCCGACATCGCCGTCGGCCTGCACGGCAACGGCCCGCCCAGCCACCGGCTGCTCCTTGTTCTGCGCCCCCTGAAGCCGCCACCCGGACCCGCCCAGGACCGACGGCCCGTCCTGGCACCCGGAGGAGCGCAAACGCTGCTGCGGGCGTACGGCATCGACGCCGATCCGGGCGATCTGCTGCTGCCCCGCCCGCGGGCCGCGTCCCCGGCGCCCGGTGCGGTCGTCCTGCACCCCGGCGCCGGGTCACCCGCGCGCTGCCGGCCCGTCGAGCGGTACGCTGCCGTCGCGGCCGGACTGCGCGACCGTGGCCTGCGGGTCGTGGTCACCGGCGGCCCGGCCGAGGGCGACCTGGTGGCCAGGCTCGCCAAGAGCGCCGGTCTGCCGGACACGGACGTGTCCGACGGCGGCCTGCCTCGTTCGAACTGCTGTCCGCTCTCGTGGCCGACGCCTCGCCGTGATCAGCGGCGATACCGGCATCGCCCACCTCGCGGTCGCCCACGGCACACGCTCGATCGCCCTGTCCGGCCCGGTCGCACCGAGCCGCTGGGGCCCGCCGGCCCAACGCGTCACCGCGCCCTGCGGTAGGGCCCGGAGGGCGACCCGCACGGCCGCCGGCCCGACCGGCTCTCCTGCGGGTCACCGTCGAGGACGTCCTCGGAGCCGTCGGCGAACTGCCCCACGCCCCGCGTCCGTAGAGGGCAGCGCCGTGCTCAGCCGTCGCAGCACCGGCACATCAGCCGGAACGCGGCGAACATCGTCAGGGGCCACAGCGCGGCGAACGCCCAGATCACACCCGGCTCGGACGTGACGATCCCGGCCACCATCAGCCCGGCCGACACCGCGAGCAGGAACACGACGGTCCGGACGCGGGGGCGGTAGGAGGCCAGTCGGGCCAGGACGCCGGCGGGGTCGGGGCGGCGGCTCACTCGGTGGGTGCGCAGCTTGCGGTCGAGGCGACGGTCGCGGCGCAGCGCGCGTTCCATCTCGTCGAGGATGCGCTGCTCGTTCTCGGGAAGTCGGCCGATGGACACGCTCTCTCCTTCCGGGCGGCCGGACCGTCTCTCCTCCCGAGGCGACGTGCGGCGGGGGAAGTACAGCCGGGGAAGTGGGGAAGCACAGCAGGGGACGTACAAGCGGGTGCCCCGTGGTGGCCCTCGGCTAACCGGGCACCGGCCGCGCCAGCGCCTCGACGAGCCGGTCCGCGCTGTCCGGCACGGAGCCCTCGCGGAACCCGTCGCGGATCTGCCGCGCGGTCACCCGGCCGCCGGTCAGGCACCAGTCCCACCAGCGGTCCAGCTGTCGCACGTCCAGCTGCTCGGCGGGCACCAGCGCGGGCCAGCCGCAGGCCCGGGCCTGCGCGGTCAGCTTGGCGCCGCCCGCGACCGGGTCGACGGCCAGCACCGGTGTGCCCACCCGCAGTGCGATCACCAGCCCGTGCAGCCGGTCGGTGACGACGAGGTCCAGCCGGGCCAGTACGGACTGCAGCTGTGCGGGCGTCGCGCTCAGATGCCAGTCGTGCGTGTCCAGCCGGGTCTCCAGCTCCAGCCGTCCGCAGTCCTTGGACGCCAGCCAGCGCGTCACCTCCTCGGCGACCTGCCCGTGCCGCCGCAGCTGCCCGTACTCGTGCTGCCCGTGCGCCAGGATCACCCCGACGACGGGCCGCGCGGGCACGTCGGGGGCGCGGGCCGCGAGGTCCTCCACCGGCTCGCTGTCCGGCCCGTCGCGGGGCAGCACCCGGTGGAAGCCGGTCACGGCCGCGCTGCCGGGGTCGATCACCGAGGTGCCCACGGCGATCCGCACGCAGTGCGCGAAGCGCCGGTGCAGCTCCTCCACCTGCGGTCCGTGCAGCGGGCCGCACACGAACACGAGGTGGGTGTAGTCCTCGGGCCACAGCCGGTCCAGATGCAGTGCCTCCGGACGGAAACGCGGACTCCAGGCGACGTCGTACGGGATGCCCGTCCCCAGAAGCACGTCCTCCACCCGGCGCAGGGCCAGCACGTCCCCGGCGGTCGCCTCCCGGTCCCGGAAGCTGAACCAGCCGGTGAGCAGCACCCTGCGCGGTCGCTTGCCCTGTTGTGTCTGCACAGGCCCTGAGTGCCCGCCTCTCGGCAAGACATTCAGGGCATTACGCGCATTTACCATGCGGTCACTGGGTGTAGAAGGTGGCGTCCGCCCGGTCGGTGGCGGTGCTCACCGCCTGCACGTTCAGCAGGTACTCCCAGTGGCGGACGTATCGCCCCGGGTAGTTGTACGACTCGTACGAAACGCCCGCCGGGTCCGCGAGTCCGGCGCGCTGCCGGAAGGTCGCGTCGGACGCGAACTGCGCACTGCCGTCGTTCTTCCGCAGCCACACCTCGAAGTTCTCGTGCCGCAGGTAGTAGCCGGGGAAGTTGGCCGACTCCAGCGACACCGTGCCGCTGCCGGCGAGGCCCGGCACGACGCGGAACTGCGAGTCGGCGAGCTTGGTGACGTTCGCCTCGATCCGGGCCCGGTAGTCGTAGTGCCGGACGAACCGGTCCGGGAAGTTGTACGAGGAGAAGCGCTGCGGGGTGACGCCGTCGGCCACCGGGATGCCGAAGTTCGGGGTGCCGTCGGCGTTCCAGTAGACCTTCTGCACGCGGGTGCGGCGGTTGGGGTCGTAGAGGGGGTCGCCGCTGATGTCCTTGTAGCTGCGGTCGTGGTAGACGAGGATGTCGCTCTTCCCGTCCTCGGACACCGTGAAGGAGTTGTGGCCCGGGCCGTACTGGCTGGTCGCGGCGCTGCTGGCGAACACCGGGGTGGGGTTCTTGCTCCAGGACGCCTGGCTGAGCAGGTCCGCGCTCGCGGAGGCGGTGAGCATGCCCAGGCAGTAGTTGGCGTCGGTGGCGCTCGCGGAGTACGTCATGAACACCTTGCCGCCGCGCTGGATCACGGCCGGGCCCTCGTTGACCTTGTAGCCGACGGTCTCCCAGGAGTAGGTGGGCCGCGACAGCATCACCGGAGTGCCGGTGATCGTCCAGGGGTTGGCCATCTTCGCCAGGTAGATGTCGGTGTTGTTGTTCACCGACGGGTCGCGCTGCGCCCAGGCCAGGTAGCGCACGCCGTTCACGACGAAGGTGGTGGCGTCCAGGGAGAAGCTCTCCCACTGGGTCCTGATCTGGCCCTTCTCGGTCCAGGTGGCGGTGAGCGGGTTGGCGCCGGTGCCCTCCAGGACGTACATCCGGATCGCCCAGATGTCCTCGGTGGCGCCGGCGGCGAAGTACACGTACCACTTGCCGTCGATGAAGTGGATCTCCGGCGCCCAGATGTGGGCGCCCATCACACCGCCGGCGTGCTTCGTCCAGATGGTCGTCTCGGGTGCCGTCTTCAGGCCCTGGATGGTGGTCGCCCGGCGCAGCACGATGCGGTCGTACTCGGGGACGGACGCGGTGAAGTAGTAGTAGCCGTCGGTGTGCTTGAAGATGTGCGGGTCGGCGCGCTTCTCCGCGATCGGGTTGGTGTACGTGACGGCGGGGGAGTCGGGCACGGCGGCCTGGGCGGGCGCTGACGCCAGGCAGGTGGCGAAGGCCATGAGGCCGGCCAGGAGCAGCCGAACGGCTATGCGTGTCAAGGGGTTCTCCAGCGGGTGATTCAGGGTGGGAACAAGCCGCCTCTGTCCGTCATTTCGAACGCAGTTCGTGAATTCGGCCAAGAAGTGGTCAGAAGATAAGGGCGCCTCTTACCGTCGTCAACGGTTCGCGCAGGCGTGACGCAGGAGGACGGCGAACGGCCCGGCCCCGGGGCGGCCGGGTCAGCCGGTGAAGCGGGCCGTTCCCGTGAGGATGCGTACGTCGAGGTCGGTGACCCCGGCCCTGGTGATCCGGGTGGTGAACTCGGTGCGCACCCGCTCCACTGCGGCCGGTGAGAGCCCGGTGAGCATCCCGCGCGTGCCGCTGCCGGTGGCGAGGACCCAGGCCGTGTCCGGGGACAGCGGAGTGTCGAACTGCCGCCGCACGACCCGGGGCACGCTGCCGCCGAGATCCCGGAGCCAGGCCGTAAGGGTGTCCGCGGTGTCGATCCGGGCGAGTTGGTCCCGCTGCGGCCGACGGGGGAGGTCGCGTTCCGTCAGGACGGCCTCCCGGAGCGCCGACTGCCAGCCGTCGAGCGCGCCCTTCTCCCAGACCGTCACGACGAACCGGCCGCCGGGGCGCACCTTCCGGGTCAGGGCCGCGGCGTCCCGGTCCATGTCCGGGAAGAAGAACACACCGAGGGCGCACTGCACGAGGTCGTAGCCGTCGCCGGTCACGGGCCACGAGGTGACGTCGTGGCGGTGGAAGCGGAGGTTGTCCAGGCCTTCCTCCCGCGCCCGCCGCTCGCCGATCGACAGCAGCCCGGCCGCGAGGTCCACGGCGTCCACCCGCCCCGCCGGACCCACGGCCCGTGCGGCCGGCAGCGCCGAAGCCCCCGCCCCGCAGCAGGCGTCCAGCACCGACTCGCCGGCGGCCGGGGCGGCCGCTTCGGCCGTGGCCGCCCCGACCGGGTCCCACAGCGCCCCGGACCAGCGGTGGAACTCCTCCGCTCCCGCGCTGAAGACGTCTCCGACGGTGTTCGCCCCGCTGGTCATACGGCCCCCTCGTGTCGGGCCGAGTGTAGGCAGGGCATCGGTCGGCCGGCCCTGATTTCCTTCAGTCCGGCGGTAGTTGGGGCTCGGGTCGTGGGGCGGGCGGCGGGGCGGTGGTGGTCCGGGGGATGACATGGGTCGGCAACACGAGGTGCCGTTCACGGTCCGCGCCCGGGTCGTCGATGAGGGACAAGGCCAGTTCACCGGCCTCCCGACCGATCCGCGACGGCGACTGGGCCACCGTGGTCAGATCGAACCACTGCGCGACCGGCTGGTCGTCGAAGCCGACGACCCACATCTGTCCGGGCACCTCGATCCCCGTCGCCGCAGCGTCCAGATCACGGCGACGGCCACCTCGTCCTGCTCGGCGAAGACCGCGGTGGGCGGCTCCCGCAGCCCGAGCAGCCGGCCGACCGCCTCGGCCGCACCCCGCTTGTCGCCCGCCGGGGTGGCGACCACCAGGTTCTGCTGGCCGGCGGCCCCGTCGAGGGCGGGGTGCTGGAGCCGGACCAAGCGGTGTGGCCGGCGGTGTAGCCCCCGCACCGGGGCGTCGCCCGGCCGTACGCTGGACCCATGACCCGTCCGGCCCGTCAGGCCCGTCCGGCCCGTCCGGCTTCCGCGGCGGAGCGGACGCCGGTCTCGCTGACCGTCCGGCCGTCGGCAGCGGCCCTGGCGCCGCTGATCGGCGCGATGGGCTGTGCCGAGGGGCGGTTCGCGCACACCGCCGAGCTGGCCCTGCCGACGGGCGGGGTGCAGCTGCTGGTCAACCTCGACGGGGACGCGCTGTCCTCCTCCCCGCTGCGGGGCCCGGACCGGCGGACCGGGGGCGCTGCCGTGCACGGCCCGTACACGCAGCCGGCCCTGATCGACCCGGCGCAGCAGCGGGCCGTCGTCTGGGTGGCGTTCCGGCCCGCGGGCGCCCGTCCTTTCCTCACCGCCCCGGTCTCCGCGGTCCGCGACGACCTGGTCGGCCTCGACGAGTTGTGGGGCACGGACGGGGCGGTGCTGCGCGAGCGGCTGCTGGAGGCCATGGCAGCGGGGGGCCCGCGGGCCGGGCTGCGGGAGCTGGAGGCGGCCCTGCTGGCCCGGGCGCGAGGCCCCCTGGAACCCGACCCGGCGGTCCGCCTCGCCGCCGTGCTGCTCGACCGCGGAACACCCGTCGCCGAGGTCGCCGACCGGCTGGGCTGGACCACCCGGCGGCTGGCCCGCCGCTGCACCGACCAGCTGGGACTCCCGCCCAAGCGGTACGCCCGCCTGCGCCGCTTCCAGCGGCTCCTCGGCCGCGTCAACGCCGGGCCGCGGCCGCCGGACTGGGCGGCGCTCGCCGCCGACTGCGGTTACCACGACCAGGCGCACCTGATCCACGAGTTCCGCGCGCTGGCCGGGATCACCCCGACCGCGTACGCGCCGCGCTCGCCGCTCGAACGCAACCACGTTCCGCTGGACGGGTGAACGGCCCCGGACCGGCCGATTCCTACAATCCACGATCCCCGGACCCGGCGATCGTGAAGGCATGACGAACACATCCGCACAGCAGACCGTCACCCGGCTCTACGCCCGGCTCGTCGTCCCCGACGCGCCCCGGGCGATCGACTTCTACCGGGCCGCCCTCGGCGCCGAGGAGACCGAGCGGTACACCGGCCCCGACGGGAGGATCGTGCACGCCCTGCTGCGCCTCGGCGGCTCGGTCGTCGCGGTCAAGGACGCCGACGAGGGCGACCCGGCACCGGCGTCCCTCGGCGGCAGCCCGGTGATCATGGCTCTCGACGTGTCCGACGCCGACGCCGTGGCCGAGGCCATGCTGCGGGGCGGGGCGACCGTGGTGTACCCCGTCGCCGACCAGCACTACGGGCAGCGCGGGGGCCGTCTCGCCGACCCGTTCGGCCACCTCTGGATGATCTCCCAGACGATCGAGGACCTGACGCCCGAGCAGATCCAGGCGCGTACGGACGAGTTGTCCACCTGAGGGCGGTGTCAGCGGGCCTGCCCGGCCGGTTCCTCCACCTTCGCGTCCGCGTCCACCTTGCCGCCCGGGTGGCGCAGCGCGCACAGGTAGCCGATGCCCAGGGCGATGGCCATGCCGTAGAACACCCACTGGTTGGCCTCGGCGAAGTCCATGCGGATCGCGGACATCGACTCCCGGGTCGCCTCGGCGGCGGGGCCGGTGCCGGTGGGCGGCTGGGAGTCGCCGCTGCCGGTGATCGACTCGGTGACGTCGCGGGCCACGGTGTCCGCGTCCGCGGCGGACATGCCCTTGCCCGTCAGGGTGCCCACCACCTTGTCCGTCGTCACATGGGTCAGGATCGTGCCGTAGACGGCCATGCCGACGCTCGCCGCGTAGTTGCGCACGGTCTGGGTGATGCCGGTGACCTCGCCGTACGAGGCGCCGATGGCCCGGTTGACGGCATCGGTGGAGGCCGGTGCCAGGACGAAGCCGATGCCGGCCCCGGCCAGGGCCGCGTAGGGCCACTGGTCGTGCATGGACAGGTCGGTGAGCTTGTTCGCCCACAGGGCGAAGCCGACGCAGCCCACGGCCGTGCCCAGCTTCAGGGCCGGGCGGGCGCCCTTCTTGTCGAGGATCCGGCCGCCCCACTGCGAGGCGACGGCGAAACCGACGAAGAAGTACAGCAGGAACAGGGCCGCCTGGTTCGGTGAGGCACTCAGGGACACCTGGGCGTAGACGGAGGTGAAGAAGAACAGCGGGACGAAGGCGAGCATCGAGAAGAACAGCACCGCCGCGTCCATGGTGAACGCCTTGTCCCGGAAGACCCGCAGGTCGATCAGCGGATGCTCCACCTGTCGCTCGAAACGGACGAATCCGGCGAGGATCGCGAGGCCGCCCGCGATGCACACCCAGGTCGCCCAGCTGTCCCAGCCCCAGGACCAGGCCTGCTGGAACCCGAGCACGCTCAGGCCCATGCCGGCCGCGATCAGGGCGGCGCCCGGGACGTCCAGGGTGCCGGAGCGCCGCCGGTCGGAGATGTGCGCCATGGCCGTGAGGACCAGCGCCACGATCGCCACGGGCACGTTGACCCAGAACACCGCCCGCCAGGTCCAGTTCGTGAGCCAGCCGCCCAGCAGCGGGCCGATGGCGGTCAGTGCGCCGGTCACCCCGAAGAACAGCGCGAGGGCACGCCCGCGCCGCTCGACCGGGAACACCGCGACCACCACGGCCAGGGCCGCGGGGAACAGCAGTGCCGCCCCCAGCCCCTGGGTGGCGCGGAAGATGATCAGCCAGGCCTGTGCGGCGCCGCCCTCGGGCACACAGCCGCACAGCACCGAGGAGACGACGAACACCAGCGTGCCGATGACGACGACCCGGCGCGGCCCGTAGAGGTCGGCGAGGCGCCCGCCGAGGGCGAAGAACGCCGCGAGGGCCAGCAGATAGGCGTTGACCACCCACTGCATACCGGAGGACGACAGCCCCAGTTCGCGGACGATGTCCGGGGCCGCGATCGACACGATGGTCTGGTCGATGAAGGTCATGGCGACGGCGAACATCATCGCCGCCAGCGCGACAGTCTGCTGCGGTGCGGATCGAGAGGGGGTCGCGGCCTCGCCGCCCCCCGGGCGCGTGCTGCTCACGACATCAGTCTGCGCCCGGCGGTGGCATGTCGCATCACAGGACTCTTTCCGTCCCGGGGGTCACACTGATACCCCCGAAACGCTCTCGCGGCAACCCCTGTGCGGTGTGAGGACGGCCTCCTCGGCCATGTGACCACGGCCCGCCACGGATGCCGCGTCGAACGTGCAGGATGCGGGCACCAAGGAGGACAGGCAGTCGAACGACGGGAGAGGCACACGATGGTCCCAGCGGAACCGCAACCTCAGCGGATCGGCGTACCGGCCGAATCCACTGCGGGCGAGACCAGGGTGGCGGCCACGCCGGCCACCGTGGGGAGACTTGTCGCGCTCGGGTACGACGTGGTGGTCGAACCGGGAGCGGGAGCGTCGTCCCGGTTCTCCGACGCGGCCTACCGGGAGGCGGGCGCCGAACTCGGCGACCCGTGGCAGGCGGAGATCGTGCTGAAGGTCAACGCCCCCTCGGCTGAGGAGGCCGGCCGGCTGCGCGAGGGGGCGACGCTGATCGCGCTCATCAGCCCGGCCCTCAACCCGGAGTTGGTGGAGGAGTTGGCGCGGCGGCCGGTCACCGTGCTGGCGATGGACGCGGTGCCGCGCATTTCGCGGGCCCAGTCGCTGGACGTGCTCAGCTCGATGGCGAACATCGCCGGCTACCGGGCGGTGGTCGAGGCGGCGCACGCCTTCGGCCGCTTCTTCACCGGCCAGGTGACTGCTGCGGGCAAGGTGCCCCCGGCGAAGGTGCTGGTGGCCGGCGCGGGCGTGGCCGGGCTGGCGGCGATCGGCGCGGCCCGCAGCCTCGGCGCCGTGGTGCGTGCGACGGACCCGCGTCCGGAGGTTGCCGAGCAGGTGCGCTCGCTGGGCGGGGAGTTCCTGACGGTGACCGCCGAGCAGGAGGTGAGCACCGACGGGTACGCCAAGGCCACCTCGGAGGATTACAACCGGCTCGCCGCGCAGCTTTACGCCGAGCAGGCCGCTGATGTCGACATCATCGTCACCACCGCGCTCATCCCGGGCCGTCCCGCCCCGAAGCTGATCACCGCCGAGGACGTGGCGCGTATGAAGCCCGGCAGCGTGATCGTCGACATGGCGGCCTCCCAGGGCGGCAACGTCGAGGGCACGGTCGCGGGGAAGGCGGTCGTCACCGACAACGACGTGACGATCATCGGCTACACCGATCTGCCCGGCCGGCTGCCCGCCCAGGCCTCGCAGTTGTACGGCACGAACATCGTCAACCTGATGAAGCTGCTCACCCCGGGCAAGGACGGCCGGCTCGTCCTCGACTTCGACGACGTGGTGCAGCGCTCGATCACGGTGGTCCGCGAGGGTGAGAAGACCTGGCCGCCGCCCCCGGTCCAGGTGTCGGCCGCGCCCGCCCCGGCCGGGGCGAAGGAGCCGGAGGCGGCCCCTGCCGGGACACCGGTGAAGACCGCCCGCCCCGCTTGGTCCTCCTACGCCCTGGTCGCCGCCGGAGCGCTCGCGCTGTTCCTGGTGACGGCTTTCTCGCCGAGTGAACTCCTCGGCCACTTCACGGTGTTCGTTCTCGCGATCGTCATCGGTTTCTATGTCATCGGCAACGTGCACCATGCGCTGCACACGCCGCTGATGTCGGTGACCAACGCCATCTCCGGCATCGTGGTGGTCGGCGCGCTGCTGCAGATCGGGCAGGGCGACACCGCCGTGACCGTGCTGTCGTTCGCCGCGATCCTGCTGGCGAGCATCAACATCTTCGGCGGATTCGCCGTGACCCGCCGCATGCTCGGCATGTTCTCGAAGGGCTGATCAGGGATGACCACAGACACGGCCGCTCAGGCCGCCTACGTCGTCGCGGCGCTGCTGTTCATCCTCAGCCTCGCCGGGCTTTCCCAGCACAAGACGTCCCGCTCGGGAGTCGTCTGGGGCATCGCGGGCATGGTCGTGGCGCTGGCCGCCACGGTCGGGCTCGCCTCGCGCAGCATCACCACGACCGGGCTCGTGCTGATCGCCGTCGCCACCGCTGTGGGTGCGGGGATCGGGCTGTGGCGGGCGCGGGTGGTGGAGATGACCGGCATGCCGGAGCTGATCGCCATCATGCACAGCCTCGTCGGCCTCGCCGCCGCGTTCGTCGGCTGGAACGGCTACCTGGACGTGGACGCCGAACTGTCCGGTTCGCTGCTGGCGATCCATCACGCCGAGGTGTTCATCGGGGTGTTCATCGGCGCCGTCACCTTCACGGGTTCCGTCGTCGCGTACCTGAAGCTGTCGGCCCGCATCAACTCCCGTCCGCTCACGCTGCCCGGCAAGCACGTCCTCAACATCGGCGCACTCGTGGCCTTCGTGGGGCTCACGGCGGCGTTCGTGGCCCGCCCCGGCATGGGCCTGCTCATCGCGGTCACCGTGATCGCGCTCGCCCTCGGCGCGCACCTGGTCGCCTCCATCGGCGGCGGTGACATGCCGGTGGTCGTCTCCATGCTCAACAGCTACTCCGGCTGGGCCGCCGCGGCCTCGGGGTTCCTGCTCGCCAACAACCTGCTCATCGTCACCGGCGCGCTGGTCGGCTCCTCCGGCGCTTACCTGTCGTACATCATGTGCAAGGCGATGAACCGCTCGTTCATCTCGGTCATCGCGGGTGGTTTCGGGACCCCGGCGGCGGCCGCCGAGGAGGGCGAGCAGGGCGAGCACCGGGAGATCAACGCCGAGGAGACCGCGGAACTCCTGGGCAACGCCACCTCGGTGATCATCACCCCGGGCTATGGCATGGCCGTCGCCCAGGCCCAGTACCCGGTGGCCGAGCTGGCGCGCAAGCTGCGCGAGCGGGGCGTCGAGGTGCGCTTCGGTATCCATCCGGTGGCCGGCCGGCTGCCCGGGCACATGAACGTGCTGCTCGCCGAGGCGAACGTGCCCTACGACATCGTCCTGGAGATGGACGAGATCAACGACGACTTCGCCGCGACCTCGGTCGTGCTGGTCATCGGCGCCAACGACACGGTCAACCCGGCCGCCACCGACAACCCCACCAGCCCCATCGCCGGCATGCCGGTGCTGCACGTGTGGGAGTCGTCCAACGTGATCGTCTTCAAGCGGTCCATGGCCGCCGGCTACGCAGGCGTGCAGAACCCGCTGTTCTTCCGCGAGAACACCCAGATGCTCTTCGGCGACGCCAAGCAGCGCGTCGAGGACATCCTGCGCGGCCTCGACGCCCTGGACACACCGGTACCGGCCATGGCCGGCACGTCGCGCTGAGCCGCCGACCGAACGCCGGAAGGCCGGCCCGACATTCCGTCGGGCCGGCCTTCCGCTGTGCCGTGGGGTCAGTCCGTGCCGGACTCCATCGCCGCCCGGTCCAGCCAGGCGTCCTCCTCCGAGACCTCGCCCCGGGAGGCGATGGCCTGGGCGCCGCCCTGCGGCAGTTCCGGCATGGTGCCGATCAGCCCGGTCGCGGCGGCCTGGGAGGCGCCGATGGTGGGGCTGCCGGTGCCGATCAGGCCGATGCCGGCGTACTGCTCCAGCTTGGCGCGCGAGTCGGCGATGTCGAGGTTGCGCATGGTGAGCTGGCCGATGCGGTCCACCGGGCCGAACGCGGAGTCCTCGGTGCGCTCCATGGACAGCTTGTCCGGGTGGTAGCTGAACGCCGGGCCCGTGGTGTCGAGGATCGAGTAGTCCTCGCCGCGCCGCAGCCGCAGTGTCACCTCGCCGGTGACGGCGGCGCCGACCCAGCGCTGCAGCGACTCGCGGATCATCAGCGCCTGCGGGTCCAGCCAGCGGCCCTCGTACATCAGCCGGCCCAGGCGCCGTCCCTCGGCGTGGTACTGGGCGAGGGTGTCCTCGTTGTGGATGGCGTTGACGAGGCGCTCGTAGGCGGCGTGCAGCAGGGCCATGCCCGGGGCCTCGTAGATGCCGCGGCTCTTGGCCTCGATGATCCGGTTCTCGATCTGGTCCGACATGCCGAGGCCGTGCCGGCCGCCGATGGCGTTGGCCTCCATGACCAGGTCGACGGGGGAGGCGAACTCCTTGCCGTTGACCGACACCGGGCGGCCCTCGAAGAAGCCGATCGTCACGTCCTCGGCGGCGATCTCGACCGACGGGTCCCAGAACCGGACGCCCATGATCGGCTCGACCGTCTCGACGCCGGTGTCCAGGTGCTCCAGCGTCTTGGCCTCGTGGGTGGCGCCCCAGATGTTGGCGTCCGTGGAGTACGCCTTCTCCGTGCTGTCCCGGTAGGGCAGGCCGTGGGCCAGCAGCCACTCCGACATTTCCTTGCGGCCGCCGAGCTCGGTCACGAAGGCCGCGTCGAGCCAGGGCTTGTAGATCCGCAGGTGCGGGTTGGCGAGCAGGCCGTAGCGGTAGAACCGCTCGATGTCGTTGCCCTTGAAGGTCGAGCCGTCGCCCCAGATCTGGACGTCGTCCTCCAGCATGGCCCGCACCAGCAGCGTGCCGGTGACGGCGCGGCCGAGCGGGGTGGTGTTGAAGTACGCCCGCCCGCCCGAGCGGATGTGGAACGCGCCGCAGGTCAGCGCGGCCAGGCCCTCCTCGACCAGCGCGGCACGGCAGTCGACCAGGCGCGCGATCTCGGCACCGTAGGTCTTCGCACGGCCGGGCACCGAGGCGATGTCGGGCTCGTCGTACTGGCCGATGTCGGCGGTGTAGGTGCACGGGACGGCGCCCTTGTCGCGCATCCACGCGACCGCGACGGAGGTGTCGAGACCGCCCGAGAAGGCGATGCCGACGCGTTCGCCGGCGGGCAGGGAGGTGAGGACCTTGGACATAGAAAGAGTATGTATCACTTTGCATAGTCATGCAAGCCGGGTATGCGAAGTCGCCGTTCCGGTTGCTTCCGGTGCTGCCGGGTGCCGTCCGGCTCAGGAACTCGCTGCCTCGGAGCCGCCGCCCAGCGCGCCGAGGATCCGCTCGGCGGCCAGCGTCGGGGTGAGCTCGCCCTCCCGGACCCGCTGCTCCAGCACGGGCGCCAGGGCCCGTACCGCAGGGTCGGCCTGCAGACGGCCGAGGAGTTCGTCGCGGACCATGGTCCAGGTCCAGTCGACCTGCTGGTCGCGGCGCTTGGCGGTGAGGCGGCCGGTGGAGTCCAGCAGCGTGCGGTGCTGCTCCAGGCGCTCCCACAGCGTGTCCAGGCCGGTCGCCTCACGGGCGCTGCAGTGCAGCACCGGCGGGGTCCAGAACGCGTCCTTGCCGTGCATCAGCCGCAGTGCGCCCGCCAGTTCGCGCGCCGCGGCCCGGGCGTCCCGCTCGTGCGGCCCGTCCGCCTTGTTGACGGCGATCACGTCGGCCAGCTCCAGGACGCCCTTCTTGATGCCCTGGAGCTGGTCGCCCGTGCGCGCGAGGGTGAGCAGCAGGAACGTGTCGACCATGTTCGCGACCGCGGTCTCGGACTGGCCGACGCCGACCGTCTCGACCAGGATCACGTCGTAGCCGGCCGCCTCCATCACCACGATCGACTCGCGGGTGGCCTTGGCGACCCCGCCCAGTGTGCCGGCCGTGGGGGAGGGGCGCACGAAGGCCGCCGGGTCCACTGCCAGGCGCTCCATCCGGGTCTTGTCACCCAGGATGGAACCGCCCGTACGGCTGGAGGAGGGATCCACGGCCAGGACCGCCACCCGGTGCCCGAGCGAGGTCAGCAGCGTGCCGAAGGCGTCGATGAACGTCGACTTGCCCACGCCCGGCACCCCGCTGACGCCGATCCGCCGGGCCCGGCCGCTGTGCGGCAGCAGCGCGGTCAGCAGCTCCTGGGCCAGCGCCCGGTGCTGGGGCCGCGTCGACTCGACGAGCGTGATGGCACGGGCGATGATCGCCCGCTTCCCGTCGAGCACGCCCTTCACATACGCGTCGACATCGATCACAGGTCGTGCCCGAGACCGTCCGACAGCCGCTGCACCAGGTCGTACGCCGCGTCCGGGATCACCGTCCCGGGCGGGAAGACCGCCGCCGCACCCATCTCCAGCAGCGTCGGCACGTCCTGCGGCGGGATCACACCGCCGACCACGACCATGATGTCCTCGCGCCCCTCCTCGGCCAGCGCCTCGCGCAGCGCCGGGACCAGGGTGAGGTGACCGGCCGCGAGCGACGAGACGCCGACGATGTGCACGTCCGCCTCGACGGCCTGCCGGGCCACCTCGGCCGGCGTCTGGAACAGCGGGCCGACGTCCACGTCGAAACCGAGGTCGGCGAAGGCCGTGGCGATCACCTTCTGGCCGCGGTCATGGCCGTCCTGGCCCATCTTGGCGACCAGGATGCGCGGGCGGCGGCCCTCGGCCTCCTCGAAGGCGGACACCAGGGTGCGCGTGCGGTCCACGCTCGGGGACTCTCCGGTTTCGTTGCGGTACACGCCGGAGATCGTACGGATCTGGCTCGCGTGCCGGCCGTACACCTTCTCCAGGGCGTCGGAGATCTCCCCGACCGTGGCCTTCGCGCGGGCCGCGTGCACGGCCAGCTCCAGCAGGTTGCCCTCGCCGCCGGCGGCCCGGGTCAGCGCGTCCAGCGCGTCCTGGCAGGCCCGCTCGTCCCGCTCCGCGCGCAGCCGTCGCAGCTTCTCGATCTGCTGCGCCCGCACGGAGGAGTTGTCGACCTTCAGGACGTCGATCTGCTCGTCGGTCTCCACCCGGTACTTGTTGACGCCGATGACCGGCTGGCGGCCCGAGTCGATCCGGGCCTGGGTGCGGGCCGCGGCCTCCTCGATGCGCAGCTTCGGGATGCCCGCGTCGATGGCCTTGGCCATGCCGCCCGCGGCCTCGACCTCCTCGATGTGCTGCCAGGCCCGCCGGGCCAGGTCGTACGTCAGCTTCTCCACGTAGGCGCTGCCGCCCCACGGGTCGATCACCCGGGTCGTGCCGGACTCCTGCTGGAGCAGCAGCTGCGTGTTGCGGGCGATGCGCGCCGAGAAGTCGGTCGGCAGCGCGAGCGCCTCGTCGAGGGCGTTGGTGTGCAGCGACTGCGTGTGCCCCTGCGTCGCCGCCATGGCCTCGACACAGGTGCGCGTCACGTTGTTGAAGACGTCCTGCGCGGTCAGCGACCAGCCCGAGGTCTGCGAATGGGTGCGCAGGGACAGCGACTTGGCGTTCTGCGGGTCGAACTGCTTCACCAGCTTCGCCCACAGCAGGCGCGCCGCCCGCAGCTTGGCGACCTCCATGAAGAAGTTCATGCCGATCGCCCAGAAGAACGACAGCCGGGGCGCGAACGCGTCCACGTCCAGGCCGGCCTCACGGCCCGCCCGGATGTACTCCACGCCGTCCGCGAGCGTGTACGCCAGCTCCAGGTCGGCCGTCGCACCCGCCTCCTGGATGTGGTACCCGGAGATGGAGATGGAGTTGTAGCGCGGCATCCGCTGCGAGGTGTAGGCGAAGATGTCGGAGATGATCCGCATCGACGGCTTCGGCGGATAGATGTAGGTGTTGCGGACCATGAACTCCTTCAGAATGTCGTTCTGAATGGTTCCGGCCAGCTTCTCGGGCGGTACGCCCTGCTCCTCCGCCGCCACGATGTAGAGCGCCAGCACCGGCAGCACGGCGCCGTTCATCGTCATCGACACGGTCATCTTGTCCAGCGGGATCCCGTCGAACAGCTGCCGCATGTCGTAGATCGAGTCGATCGCCACGCCCGCCATGCCGACGTCACCGGTCACCCGCGGGTGGTCGCTGTCGTAACCGCGGTGCGTGGGCAGGTCGAAGGCGACCGACAGGCCCTTCTGTCCGGCCGCGAGATTGCGCCGGTAGAAGGCGTTGGACTCCTCGGCCGTCGAGAAGCCTGCGTACTGGCGGATCGTCCAGGGCTGGTTGACGTACATCGTCGGGTACGGGCCGCGCAGATACGGCGCGGCGCCCGGGTACGTCTCCAGGAAGTCCAGGCCCTCCAGGTCGCGGCCGGTGTAGAGCGGCTTGACGGCGATGCCCTCCGGGGTCTCCCAGAGCAGGTCGTCCCCGCCGGACGCGTTCTTGACCGCCGCACGCCACTCGTCGGCGCCGCCGTCGGGGGCCGGGGTGCCCAGCTCGATCCCGGAGAAGTCGGGGATTGCCATCAGGACACAACTCCCATGCGGTCGAGGGTGGCGGACAGCACGGCGACGGCGTCACAGCCCGCGAACACGTACGCGTCGACACCGGGGTACTCCCCGGGACGGCCCGCGAGGAACACATGCCGGGCACCGGCGGCCTTCAGGTCCCGGACGGCGGCCTCGGCCTGCTCCGCGTACAGCGCGTCGCTGGAGCACAGCACGGCCTCCGCCGCACCGCTCTCCTCGAAGGTGCCGTCCGTGACCGGCTCGATGCCGCCGGCCTGGAAGAGGTTCGAGGCGAAGGTGAGACGTGCGGTGTGAGCCGCGGCCGGGCCCAGCGCGGCGAGGAACACCCGCGGCCGGGAGCCGGTCGCCGCGAGGTGGGCGTCGGAGCGGGCGCGCAGCGCCTCGTACGCCTCGTCACGCCGTACGCGCGGCAGGCCGCCGGAACGCGGCTCGGGCGCGCTCGCGCGGACCACCGGCTTCTCCGCGAGGAACGGGAACTCGCTGACACCGGTGACGGGTTCGCGCCGCTTGGCCAGCAGGCCCGCGCGGGCCTGCCAGGTCTCGGCGAGATCGCGCTCCAGGTCGCCCGAGCGCAGGGCGGCCGCCTGGCCGCCGATCCGCTCGATCCGCTGGAAGAACTCCCAGCCCGCGTGGGCGAGTTCGTCCGTGAGCCGCTCCACGTACCAGGAGCCGCCCGCCGGGTCGATCACCCGGGCGAGGTGCGACTCCTCGATGAGGATCGTGGAGGTGTTGCGGGCGATCCGGCGCGCGAAGGCGTCCGGCAGGCCGAGGGCGTGGTCGAAGGGCAGCACGGTGACCGCGTCGGCCCCGCCCGCGCCGGCGGCCAGCGTGGCGATCGTCGAGCGCAGCATGTTCACCCACGGGTCGCGGCGCGTCATCATCACCGGCGACGTCACGACGTGCTGGAGCTGCGCCCCCGCGCGCGGCGCCCCGCAGGCCTCGGCCACCCGGGCCCACAGCCGGCGCGCGGCCCGCAGCTTGGCGATCGTCAGGAACTGGTCGGCGGTCGCCGCGTACCGGAACTCCAGCTGCGCACAGGCCTGTTCGACACTGAGCCCGGCGCCGGTCAGCTCCCGCAGGTACGCCACCGCGGTGGCCAGCGAGCAGCCCAGCTCCTGGGCGGCCGAACCCCCGGCCTCGTGGTACGGCAGCGCGTCCACCGTCAGTGCCCGCAGCCCCGGGTACCCCTCGGCGCACAGCCGCGCGAGTCCGGCCGCCGGCGCGACGTCGCCCCGCTGCCCGCTGCGGGCCTCCTGGCCGAGCGGGTCCGCGCCCAGGTTGCCGCGCGCCCGCTCCGGGGCGACACCGCGCTCCTCGTACAGGCGCAGCAACTCCCGCGCGGCGGGCTCGGTGTCGGGCCCGGCGTCGAGGACGACCGGGGCGAGGTCGAGATGAACCCCGTCGAGCACCCGGCCGAGCTCCGGCACCGGGATGCCGGAGCCGCCCACGCCCAGCCAGAGGGAGGTGACGCCGTTCTCCAGGTCCGTCAGCACCGGGCCGCCGTCGGTCACCGTGTGCCGCTGCCGTACGTCCCAGCCGCCGAGGGTGTTCCCCTCGGCCCGGCCGCCGCGCACAAAAGGCGCGAACCCGGGCAGGCCCGGCTCCGGCGCGGAGTCACGGGCGGTGTAGAGAGGGCGGGTGCGCAACCCGTCCTCCAGGGCGGTGGACAGGGCTTCCTCGGCCTCGGCGCCCTCCACGTCCTTGCCCGACTTGCGCAGGACACCCGCCACAAGGCGCTGCCACTGCTCATGGGGCACGTCAGGGAATTCGCCGGCCAGCTCAAGCCCGTCGTCAGGCAGGACCGTCATGCTCGGATGCTAGGTCACGGACACGAAGGAGCAGCAGTGGGCACGGCTGTGACCTTTCCCTCGCCGAGAATGTGGTCCTGATCTCCACCTGCCGCTCTTGAATCAGGGCAGGTCAGGTACTAGAGGAGCAGGATCGGCGCTCAGGTGCCGGGACTCCTCGGGCGGCTTTCGAAAGAACCAGCGCATTCCCCTGCCAATTCCGGTTGCCGAACAGACGGAAAGTGAACGGGTGCTCGATGTCAACCCCTCGGCATCCCCCGACGGAGTACTGTGCGTGCCTGATCGGCATCCCTGCGCCCCATGCTCCGCATGAGCGGCATGAGAGACGTCGATCCCCTGCCCGACAGGCGAGTATCCCGATACGCTGAATTGGGTGCGCCTTGTCGAGCGGGCAGCTACGGGGGGTGAGAAGGCGTTGCTTGTCAGCCGGACTTCGACTGCCGTGGTACGCGTGTGGTGCATGATGAACCACCCGCGCTGCCGCCGCAATGACGAACCTCATGGTTCCCAGACCCACGCCGCGCGACGGAACCCGTTATCAGGGCGGACGGAGCAAGGGCATTGGGACTGAGTCTGTTACGCGGCAGAACCAGGGCCGGACTGCCGCGCATCGTCGTCGGTGCCTGCGTCGCCCTGGCCGCCGGAGCGGTCCTCGGCCTGCTGACCCACCCTCAGGACCTGGCGCACACGCCCGGATACCTGTACGCCGCGGGACTCCTTCTCGCCATCGGACTCTACGGCAGCACGCACGACATCGACTTCGCCGAAGTCAGGCGCTCCCTCAAGGTCGTCCTGGTCGCCGTCACCGTCGGCGTCGTCGTCAAGGCCTCCCTCATCGCCACCGTCATGGTGCTGGCCTTCGACCGGCCGGAATACCTCGTCCTCGGTATCGCGGTGGCCCAGATCGACCCCCTGTCGGTCGCCGCCACCCAGCGCAGCGACCGGGTGTCGCCGCGCGCCAAGGCGATCCTCTCGGTCTGGGCCGCGTTCGACGACCCCATGACGGTCCTGCTCACGGTCTACTTCTCCGCCCTCGCCCTCCGGTACGGCGCCGGTCCGGCCGGTGACGGCTCGGTCGTCGCGGACACCGTCACGGTCTTCGGCGATCTGCTCCTCAACCTGGTCCTGTTCGCCGCGGTGGCGGCCCTCTGGTGGGCGGCCACCGTCTGGTCCGGCCGCGGCGGCCCGGCGCGGCGGCCCGGCACCCGGCCTCCCGCCGACGTCGTGGCGCTGGTGCTCGTCGTCGCGCTGATCCTGTTCGCCGCGCAGGACATGATGGTCCTCGCCGTGGCCCTGACCGGACTGCTCGTACGACTGGGCCGCTTCGGCGCGGGCCTCGAACCGGCGGTCGCCCTGGCCTTCCTCATCGCCTCGGCCGTCCTCGGCGTGGTCCTCGCCTCCGGCCAAGTCCTCCTGCGGGAAGGGCTCGTCCTCGGCGCGAGCGCGTTCGCCGCGCAGCTGCTCGTCACGCTGCTCATCAGCCGGCTGCTGGTGCGCCCCCGGCTGACCTGGCCCGATCTCGTTCACCTCGGATTCGGTCAGCAGAACGGCATCACCGCGATCCTTCTCGCCCTCGCCCTGGAGCCGAGGTTCCCGGGCACGGTGGGCGTCGTCGGGCCGGCGATCCTGACGGTCAACCTCCTGCACCACACCTTCCAGTGGGCCCGTGTCGACCGGTGGCGGCGGGACCCCTCCACGGCACCGGAGCCTCAGCACGCTGCCACACCGATGAGCCAGGAACTGAAACCGGAACCCGGATGAGCCAGGGGGAGGCATGGGCCGGTCACACGCCTCGCCGGTATCCCGGCCGCACCGCACACCACGTACGACACCGGGCGATCCAAGGGGACGGGACGCCCGGAGCACGATCTCGGGGGAACACACCATGCCGTACATCCACTGCAACATGTTCGGAACGCCTCCCGTGGGAGGCGAACCGCCGTGGCTCCCGTACGAGCCACTGGTGCCATGGTGCGTCGAGGGTCACGAGGACCTGTGGGTGGAACTCGATCACGTGCCCGTGGCGGTGCACACCTTCCGCAACCAGGTCGTTCAAGTGGCACGCACCATCACTCCGGGCCGGGACGGCCGCGGTCACCTGGTCGTGGTGAGCGGACTGCCCGGCACCGGCAAGAGCAGTCTCCTCCATCAGTGCGTCCACGAGTTCGCCCGAGGACTGGAAGAGCCCGAGGGCGGCTCCGACGGCCGGCCCGGCACCGAGCGGCAGGGGGGCGATCCGGCGTCATGGCGGGGTCGCGATCCTTCCGGTGCGATCTCCATCGTGCCGGTCACCGGTGTGCGGAACGACGGGCGCGATCTGGAGTCGTCGTCCAGCGGGCACATGGAACCGCCGGAGCTGAAGACGGTCATCAGCCGTATCTTCCGTTCCATCCTGCGCGAACTGAAGACAACGCCCGGATTCAGAGAGGCGTACGGTCCCGAGATCGACTCCTCGGACCACTGGGGCTCATGGCACGCCATCACCGACGCGCTGGCGCAACTGGGCCGCAGACTCGCGGTGATCATTCCGCACATCCAGTGGGCGGACCGTGTCTCCCGCTGGGCCTTCCTCCGGTTCTGTCATCAGAAGGCCGACCGCGGGGTGGTCTTCTTCATCGAGACGGAGTACACCGAGCTGGAGAAGGAGATCGGCCTGATTTTCAATGAAACTCAACGGCGGGGCGTCACGCACCTCAAGACCGGAGCGCTCGCCCGGGAGGACTGGGGCAGATATCTGCGGCTGTGGATGGAGCTTCCGGGAATTCCGAACCCGAAGGTCGCCATCCATGACGATCTGCTCGACTGCGAGCCGGCGCCCTGGGTCTTCGTCAGCATTTCGAAACTCCAGACCTTTCTGCGTGAGGCGGCCGACGAAGCACTGCAGGCCGACGAGGCCTATTTGCGGCGAAACCACGTTGTTCCCCGGTTCGACAGGAAGCAACCGAACCCGGACGACTTCCTGAGAAGGGACCCGTCCGATCCGGACGACCCCGCGAAGGAACCACCTGAGACGGCCGGTTTTGAGCCAGATGAACTTCCTGACGACGAAGAGGACCGACGCGATGAGCCCTGACGTCTTCCCGGTCGAGGGGGAGAACCCCTTCCGAGGCAGTACGAGCGTCCAGTTGGAGGGATTCGCCGACAGCACCCAGGTCGGAACCGGACCCCCGCGTGAGCCCATCCATGTGCGCAGGCGGATCAACGAGCAGCTCATGGAGCACGTGCAGCGCTACCTCCAGCACACCGGAGACTCCTCGACCCGGGGCCGAGTCCTCGCCCTCGTCGGTGAGTTCGGTCTGGGCAAGAGCCACCTCGCCGCCCAGGTCACGGACGTCCTCAGGGAGAGCACCCCCCTGCCCGCCCTGTGGGTGATCGGTCAGCCCTCGGTCGACATGCGGTCCGTCTTCCAGCACCGTGTCATGAGCCCGCACGACGACATCGAAGCCATGGCCGACTTCATGCAGGCCATCACCGACTACTACGCGGACGTCACGGCGGAGCTGCTGGAACAGGACGACACCGGCCGGCTGGGGGCCGCCCGTGAGGAGTTCCTGCTCGGCCTCAGGGACCGGCGGCTGGATCCGCAGAAGATCGCGCGGGCCTTCGACCTCGACGAGGAGCTCATCCACAGCCACCTCCGCCGGCACCTGCGGGGCGTCACCGACCACCGGGCCTTCGCCACCGCACTCGCCCTGCTCCCCAACCAGGTGTACCAGGAGGACATCTTCAACTGGCTGTCCGGCGAGGCCCCGGCGCCTTCCCTGCAACAGCGGGGCGTCACCCAGCCGATCCAGGGCATCCAAGGGGTCTTCGAGGCGTTCGCGGTGTTCAGCCTCGTCTACGGCCAGAGCGACCGCCCGTACGCGCTGGTGCTGGACGAGGTCGACAAGATCGTCGACTGGACGGCACAGGACCGGGCGCTGTTCCTGAACGCCTTCGAGATGCTGGTCAACCGGTACGTCAACCAGGGCGGCCTGCTGGTCTTCTGCGTCCGGCCCGACCTCTGGAGCTCGCTGCCCGCCTCCCTGCACGAGCGGGTGCTTCCGCTGTGGCTCGACAGCTGGGAGCGCCCCGCGACCGAGGAACTGATCAAACAGCACCTGCTCGGGTCGGGCCGCGTGCCACCGGACAAGTCCTGCGCGCCGTTCTCCGACCCCGCCGTGACGCAGATCGTGACCCTCTCCGACGGGGTGCCCCGGCAGATCCTGCGGATCTGCGAAGGGGCCTGGGACCACGCCGCGCTCAGCCGCAGTCCGAAGATCGACACCGAAGCCGTGCACGAGGCGATCCGGACCACCCACGAGAAGCGGCCGATGGGCGAAGCCGCGCGCCTGCTGGAACGTGTCCTCGCCGGCGACCAGTGGTGGCACAACGTGCCGCCGCGTGACCTGGCGGATCTGCCGGGGCCGCCGGGCTCGGGCGAACCCCGCTGGATCGAGGTCACCCGGACGGCGTGGATCGTGCTGCTGCCGGTGCGGTCGCTGCTGACCCGTTCCGGCGTCGGGGACATCGCCGGTTTCCTCGGCCACGCGCGCGACGTCGCGGGGTCGGCCGGCATCGAGATGCTCGTCGTGGTCAACGGCCACGCGTGCCGCCAGATGCGCCGGCAGGTCGCCGACGCCACCGGGACCATGCCCCTGGTCCTCGACGACCCCCGCTTCGACACCGCACTGCGCAGCGGTGTCCAGAGCCTCGCCGAGCGGCTGCGGGCGAGCCGGGACAGCACCGTGCTGGAGAAGCTGTCCAACCGGCTGGACGTCCTCCAGGGACAGCAGCAGACCCTCCTGGAACGCGTCGACAGCATCGACCACCGTCTCGACAACCCGCGGATCCTCTCCCCGGCTCCGACGGCCGATTCTCTGGCGGAGCGGCTGCCGGAGCCGGTGCGGGCGCACTTCCGGGAGGCCCAGGAAGCACTGGACCGGCTGCTGGAGGAGGGGGAGGGGCCACGCCTCAGCCTCGTGCCCGTCGCCCGGAGCGCCGCCGGCCGTCCGCCGCGTCCGCGCCGGCTGCTCGTCGACGACACCGCCCTGCGGAGCATGGGAGCGGTCGTCCTGGCCCGCCGGCTGCTGGAGGCGTTCCGCGACGCGATCGTCGGCTGGTGGGAGGCCGAGGCGCCCGGCGGTGACACCGAACGCCTCGCCGGACGCGACCAGGGAGAACTGTTCGCCATCTGCAGGGGGTTCGAGATCTCACTGGAGTCGCTGCCCCGGCTGGACCGGGGCGGCGCCGACCCGCTGAGCGGCCCGCCGGGCGCCGCGACGGACCCCGGCGAACGGGCGCAGGACCGGCTCGCCCAACTCGCCGACCGGGTGCTGCGCGAGCTGGGCGAGGCGTTCAGCGGCGGTTCCGCACCTCGGCTATGAGATCGCGCAGGCGCTCCTCCGCCACGGCCACCTGGGGCTGGCGGAACGTGACTCCGACGACGAAGTCGCCCTCCCCGTCGCCCAGCCAGTGCATGTAGAAAGCCCCGTCCACGACGTCGAGGACGAGGCGTCGGATCGGGGCACGGGTGACGGGGGCGATGACGCCCGCCAGGTCCGTCAGCTCCTCACGCAGGCGGCTGACGAGGTCGCGGTATATCGCCCGGCGGGCCGCGACCGAGACGACCGCGAAGGAGTCCTCCAGCTCCTGGTGCTCGAAGGTGTCGCCGGAACAGACCAGCGACCAGTCGCGGTAGTAGGCCGCATAGTGCAGGTCACCCGGATTGAGATGGCTGTGCCACGTGCTCCGCAGCCGCTGGGCCTCCTGCATGTCGCGGGTGAGGACGTGCATGAACAGCGAACCCGAGGGGACGACGGGCTCCTTCCCCTCCTCGTCGCTGCCGCCGAGCAGTTCGTCGACCTGATGACGCCCGGTCCTGATCTTGCCGACCAGCTTGTTCATCTTCTTGTCCATGGCGTCGCAGCCGGGCCCGGACGCACTGATGCCCACCAGGTACTGGGCGTCGTGCAGACGTGAGCACTGCATACCGCCCTCCGGGGTGACGACGAGGACCCGCATCAGGTAGCCGACGTCGAGCCGTCTCATCGCCTCCTCCGCCGCCAGGACCCAGCGGACCAGCCGGCGTCCGGGCCGGCCCTCGGCGTCGGCCTCGTCCTCCCAGGCCAGCCCTCCGGGGAACGGCTCGGCCTCCGCCTCGCGGACGGCGAAGACGACGGTGTTGCGGACGACGTGGGTCACGGACCGGATCTCCGGGCAGGCCGCGACCGCGGCACGGCACTCCTTGCTCAGGTGCCCGTAGCTCTGGCTGACTTGCGGCACGCTCAGGAGCCGGGGCTCGCTCACCGCCGCCGAGGCGTCCGGATTCATCTAGGTGCAACTCCTTTGCGCAGACGGCGTACGCGGGGCACCGCGCCTTCGGTTCACACGAACAGTTCCACGTCGATGTCCCGGCGCACCCGGGGCAGTTCGCCGCTGCCGGACGCGCCCCGCTGCCCGGCACGGGTCATGGCGAGGTTGCCGGCGGCGATCGCCCGGGCCGGGTGCCGGTTCAGGCCGAGATGGTCGTAGCCGCGCTGGGCGCTCTCCTCCAGTTCCACCGCCTCCTCCTCGGCTCCGCATGTCACCAGGGTTCCCGCCAGGGCGACGGCGGACGCCAGGGTCCAGGGGTGACGGCCGCCGAGCACCGCCTCCAGGCCGCGTTTGGCGGCGAGGCCGGCCTCCCGGGCCTCTTCCGGCCGGCCCGCGCCGCGCAGATGGACACCGAGCCGCATACGGCACAGGTGGGTCGAGGGATGGCCGGGGCCGAACCGGCCCGACAGGGCGGTCAGGCAGCGCTCGGCGTACTCGACCGCCGGTTCGTGCTCGCCCAGCAGATGATGGTCGATGGCGAGGCTGAACCGGCACCGCTGGGTGATCATGTGCTGCTCTCCCAGCATGCTGACGGCCATGTCCAGGGCCCGCGTGTCGCGTTCCCAGGCCCGGTCGGGATCGCCGAGCCTGCGCTCGCTCACGGCGAGACCGTTCTCCGCCACGACCGTGATCGGTACCCGGTTGACCGCGGGCCGCGCCGTGCCGCGCGGCGTCCAGCCGTGCTTGAGCAACTGGTACGACTCCGCGTCCTGGCCGAGCAGCCGGTGCATCTCCGCCAGCCAGGGGACCATGTCCCTCACGGCGGGGTCGTCGTCACCGCCGATGGCCCGGCGCTGTTCGTAGACCTGGCGGTACAGCCGCATGCCCTCGGTGTAATCACCGGCGGCGGCATAGCACCAGGCCAGGTTGCGGTGGACCCGCTCGGTGCTGCCGTGCCGCGGGCCCAGCAGCCGCTTCATGCCGCGGGCGGCGTGCAGGGCCTCGTCGAGGGCATCGGCGACATGGCCCGCCGAGCCCAGGTTCGCCGCGTAGCTCTCGGCCATCTGCAGGGAGCGGGGGTGGGCGAGACCGAGATTGCCCCGGTACTCCCGCAGCACCTCGAGGGCGAGCGCGCCGGATTCCTCGTACTCGCCGCGCAGGTGCTGCGCGTCGGACAGCAGAACGCGCAGTCGCCGGTGTTCGAGGCAGTCGTTCTCCGTCCAGCTCCGCAGGGCGAGCCGGCCCACGCGCAGGCACTCCTTGAGCGCCTCCTCCTCCTGGCTGCGGACGAGGTCGGCCAGGTGGATCAGCAGCGACTGCTGCACCATGGGGCGGGTGTCCTCCCAGAGCCGCAGCGCCTGGATCTGTCTGCCGCGCCGGGTGATGGCCTCGGGGGTGGGAGTGGCCGGGCCGTCGGCCATGCCGAGCAGGTCGGCGCCGAGCACCGCGCGCAGCTGAGTCTCGATGCGCGGTGCGTCGCCCAGCTGGCCCACGATGAGGTCCCGCAGCACCCGGTGCTGGCGGACGGGCTGTGCGGGACGGGCGAAGTCGAACTCGAGCAGTCCGTGCTGGTGCAGCACCCACAGCGCGGCATCGACGAGGAGGATGTCCGCCGGCCGGACCGGCTTCCCGTCCGCCGTGTGATCCGGGCCCGCCGCGGCCAGCGCCGCCCTCATCGGCCGGGAGCGCAGCATCCGCAGGTCGACCCCGGCTCCGGTGATCAGCGCACAGGCGTCGATCAGCCAGTTCAGCGCCGCCACCCCCGCCGGCTCGTGGGCCCATGCCTCGGCCGCCGCGCTGTGGCGGACGGAGGAGCGGGCCATGCGCAGCAGGATCTGTGTCCCCGCCTGCGCGCCCGGTCCGTAGGTCTGCTGCTGGTCGGTGAAGGCGTCGAGGAACGCGTCGACGGCGGTGTGCCGGGCCTGGGCCTCGCTGAGGTTGTCCCGCTCCTCGACCCGGGTGGCCTCGGCCCTGATCCAGCAGGCGGCCAGGCGCAGGGCGAGCGGCAGCGGACCGACCCGGTGGACGACGTCCCGTGCGTGGGACGGCTTGAGGCCGGGCAGCAGCGTCAGCAGCAGGGCCTCGCTCTCGCCCCGGGAGAAGGGCGCGACGTGCACGGCCCCGGCCGGTGCGGGCCCCTGCCCGGCACGCGCGGCGAGCAGGATGTGGCAGTCGCCGGACGGCGTCGGCAACAGGTCCGTCACCTCGTTCAGCAGCGCCACGTCGTCGAGTTCGTCGCAGACCAGCAGCCACCGCTCGCCGGTCTCGTCGGCCCTCGCCCGCAGCGCCCGGATGTGGCCGCTCAGTTCCTGGGCGGTGGGTTCGCCCAGGGCGTCCCCGAGCGCGGCGAGTGAGGCCCGGACGTTCTCGGAGGCGTCGGCCCGCAGCCACCAGACGACGTCGTAGGAGCCGCCGAACCGGTGGCAGAACTCCAGCAGCGCTTCGGACTTGCCGACGCCGGGCGCGCCGCGGAGCAGGCAGGGGCGGCCCTGGCCGGCAAGGCCGCGCAGCGCCTCACGGATGTCGTCGAGCAGATCCTCGCGGCCCACGAAGGTGACGCTGCGGGCGGCGATGTTGGTGCGGTTGGGGACACTGGGGAAGCGGTGGGGGGAGCACGGCAGGCGGCGCGGCACGGGGAGCGACAGTCCGCGCAGCAGGAGTTCGCCGGCGCGGTGTGCGTCGTGGCGGCGCAGGTCGATCTGCTGGTGGTGGGCGAACCCGGGTGGCAGCGTCTCGCCGTCGATCAGCACCATCCGGATGCCCGGATCGGACAGGGTGCGCAGCGCCCGCTGTTCGTCCGGGCGCACCGTGGTCGGCTGCAGCAGCAGTACGGCGGCGTCCTCGGCCGGGCGCTCGGGACGCCAGCCGCTGTAGGTCCGCCGTGCGACCTCGACGCCGAGGGTGCGCAGCTGCGCCTCGATCCAGTCGGCCCAGACCGCGTGGCGCGAGGTGTGGACGAGGGTCACGTCCGCCGGTGCGACCGGGTCCGGCCGGTCCAGGGCGGCGACGAGGCGTTCGAGCGCCGGCAGGACCCGTTCGGCGAAGCCGTTGCCGCTGTCCAGTTCCGTGCCGAGGCGGGCGCTGCGGGCCGACATCGCGTGGTACGGGATCTCCAGGTAGCGCACCGGGCGGCCGTAGAGCCGCGCGAAGCTCGGTCCGACCCGGTCGCGGGCGATGCGCAGCTGGTCCTCGTGCGACCAGTCGGTCTGCAGGGCCAGGGCGATGACGTCCAGGGGGCGTTCGGCGTGCCGCAGGATGCCCCAGGCCAGCGCGGCGGCGTCCTCGATGAACGAGGAGTCGGCGGTGAAACAGACCACGAGCAGGTCCGGCAGCCGTGCCAGCTGTGCGGTCTGCTCCTCGGTACGGGGCAGCGGCGCGTCGATCAGGACGTCGTCGTAGCCCGCGAAGGCGGGATGGTCCGGGCCCGCCCCGGAGACCGCGGACAGCGGATCCGGGCCCTTCAGGGTCGCCAGCCCGATGGGACGGGCCGCGCCGGCGGGATACCACTCCTCCACGGAGGGGCCGCCCTCCTCGTCCGGCAGCAACGCGGTGGCCGGGGTGACCGAACGGACGTAGTGCCGGGTGCGCACATCGGCGTTACGGCCGTCGAGCACGAGCACCCTGCGGCCCGAACGGGCCAGCAGCACGGCCGTGTTGAGCAGGGTCGTCGTCTGACCGATGTCCTCCGCCGTGGAGCAGAACGCGGTCACACGGGGGCGGGAGATCCGGCCGTCCGCCTCAGACATCTCGGCTCCGCTTCGCTTCGTCGGTGGTGATCGGACGGGAGGGACGGGCGGTGGGCGGGCTCGGGCGGTCACTCCTTCTGCGCCTCACCGCCGCCGGGTTCCTTCTCCTGATTCGTGGTGAACATGACCTGGGGACGTGACGCTTCGCGCCGCACACGCCGCAAGGCACTCACTATCACGGATTCGGGCAGTGACCGGATTGCGTCGAAGGGTAAATTCGAAAGATCAACCAGGGGAGAATCCAGCACCTCCCGCGTTTCGGTCTGATCATCCATACGGAGCCCGCCGTCCCGATTGAGTCGAGAATCCGCCACGCGTGGAGGACTGCCGGACAGTTGTGGTTCGGCCTCTCAACTCGGCTGCCAAACTGATGACTTGCTGTCAGACTCGAATGAGTCTACCGACAAGTGCGGCACTTGGGGCGGTCCTCGGATCGTCTCGTACGCCGCAGGAATCCTTCTTGGTCCGGGGCGCAAATTCGTTCGCACACGGGAGCTCCATGGATACCGAAACGGGTGAGCCGGAAGGGGCGCGCGACGCTCCCGCGAACGGTGGAATGACCCTGCTCCCGGGTTTTGCGAAGGCCCCCGCGCGGCGCCGGGAGCGGACCTGAGCCCGGAACACGCGACGGCGGCCCCGCCCCGGCACCGCCTGGACGGCCGGTTGCTCGCCGCCCTCGCCCGGGGCGGCGGGGGCGCCGCGACCGTGCGGCTGCTCCGGGAGAGCGAGTACAGCCGCCGGCTGCTGCTGCTCAGGGCCACGCTGGACCGGGCCGGGGAACACGGCGGGGACACGGCGTGCGGTGTGAACCGGCTGTTCGGCGTGCTCACCGACGCCTGGCGCACGGCGCCCGACGTGACCCGGCGCATCGTCGGCCATCCCTCGGTGGGGCCGCGGCTGGTGACGACCTGGCGGACACTGGACGACAGCTCGCCCGGCGCGCCCGGCCCCCTGCCCCTGGCCTCGGTGGCGGCCGCGGCCGCCACCGCCACCGGCCTGGACGTCTCGATCGGTCTCACCGCCGCCCCGCCGGGAGTCGTCCTGCCCGGGCTGGGGGCGGTCCGGCTCCCGGACACCGCCCCCGGGTCCGTCCTGCTGCTGCGCGGCGACCGCACGGGCGGTGTCCTCGAAACCGGGACGGGCCTGCGCGTCGGCCTGCCGCACGCGGCGGCGCTGGGTGCCGAGCGCCCGGGCTGGTGGCCGCTGCGGGGTGCGACGCCCGGACCGCGGACGTCGTTCCTGCTCGACGACGTCGACCAGATCGTGGTGGCGGCCGCGGAACGGCCGTACCGGCTGCCGGAGGACGAACTGCGGCTCTGGCGGGCCACGGCCGCGGGCGCGATGAGGCTGCTGCGGGCCCGGCACGCCGACTACGCCGGGGAACTGGACGCGGGCCTGCGCACACTGACTCCGGTGCCCTTGGCCGGGGGATCGTCGGCGGGGCACAGCGGCAGCGCGGCCGAGATGTTCGGCGGAGTGACGCTGTCCCGGCCCCTGCACGCCCACGACCTGGCCGAGACGCTGGTCCACGAGATGCAGCACAGCAAACTGGCCGCCGTCATGCACCTCGTCGACCTGCTCGCCGAGCCGGGTACGCAGGAGCCGGGAGCGCGGTACTACGCGCCGTGGCGGGACGACCCGAGGCCCCTGTACGGCCTGCTGCACGGCACGTACGCCTTCATGTCCGTGGCCCGTTTCTGGTCCCGCGAGGCCGCCTTCCTGTCCGACCCCGCGGAACGGCACCGGGCTCATGTGCGGTGTGCCCGATGGCGCGAGGCGGCGTCCGAGACCAAGGAGGCGATGCTGGCCGACCCGAGCGCACTGACCGGCACCGGCCGCCGGTTCGTCGCCGCCATGGGCAAGGCCCTGGCCGAGCTGCGCACCGTGCCGCTGCCCGCGTCCGCCGTCCGGGAAGCACGGAGTCAGGCGGAGGACCATCGCGCGCGCTGGGCGGAGCGCAACCGGGCCGCGGCGACGGGGAGCTGAGGCACCGACACCCCGGCCGCCGGGCCGGCCGGTGTTGGGCGGCGCCGCGCACGGGGTACAAGTCCCCCCACATCAGGTCGTAGGCCGGGCCATGGGGGTGGTGGGGATGGGAACCGTGGTGCTCGTGCACGGAATCGGGAACCTCGTACGGGGCGCGCCTCCGGAGCAGGCCGCGGAACTCAAGGCCGCCGCCGCGGCGGACCGGCTGCGCAAGGGGCTGGACGCGGCCGGACTGTCCCATGTGCCGCTGCCCGAACTGGTCATGGCGTACTACGCGCACCAGCTCGCCGACGACTACCGCCCCGAACGGCAGTCCGCGGACGCGGCCACCCTGGAGGACCTGACACGCGCTCAGGAGGACGAGGCCTGGGAATGGCTGGAGACGGCCGGAGCCGCGCGGCCCCCGGAAGGCCAGGCCGGCATGCTCTCGCCGCTGCGGTGGGCCGTGAACCGGATCGTGGAACAGCGCGCCGGCGACGCGCGGCCCGCGGCCCGCAAGCGGCTGGCCGAACTGCTGTCGCGCCTGGTGGTGGCCACCCTCCAGGACACCGACGCCTACACCTCACGTCCCGGCCGCCGCAAGGCCGTCCGGGCGACCGTGGCCCAGGCCGTCCGCGACCACGGCGCACGGGTCGTCGTGGCCCACTCACTGGGCAGCGTGGTCGCGTACGAGACCCTGCACGCCCATCCGGACCTGGAAATCGACCTGTTGCTCACCCTCGGCTCGCCGCTCGGCCTCCCGGCGGTCATGCGCAAGCTGGACCCCGAACCCACCGCCGGCCGCGGGGCCCGGCCCCCCGGGGTGCGGCACTGGGTGAACATCGCCGACGTGGGCGATCTGGTGGCGGTGCCGCGCGAGCTGGGCGGTGCCTTCCCCGTCGACGTCCACGCCACCACGGACATCGGCCTCTTCGATCCCCACACCCTCGGCGGCTATCTCGCGGCCGGGCTGACGGCGGCCGCGCTCGCACCCCACTGCGCGGGCTGATCCCGGACAGCGGGCGCACGCCCGAGGACTCATGCCGTACGGGAGGGGGAGCACGGCCGTGACAGTGCACGCACTCGTGGTGGGAGCGGGAGGCTTTCCCGCGCGCGTCCCGACCGAGGAGGAAGAGGCCGAGGGGGTGGTTCCGCTCGAACCCCTGCCCAGCGTGGCCGAGGCCGTGCACGACGTCGCCCACGCGCTCCTGCGGGCCGGGCTCGACGTGACCGGGCCCGTGCTCGACCCGACGCCCGCCGAGTTCCGCGTCGCGTGGGAGACAGCGCGGGAGCGGGCGGGCCAGGACCCCCTCGTGGTCCACTTCAGCGGCCACGCGCAGACGGTCGGGCCCGTGCTGTACCTGGCGATGAGGAACACCACCACGCTCCCCAACGGCATCCGCAGGACCAGCGTGGACGCCGACGAGCTGCTCCGGGACGTCGAACACGAGGACGGCGGGCCGGTGTTGTTCCTGCTCGACGTGTGCGGCGGCGGCACGGCCCTCACCGCCCAGCTCGCCCAGCGCCTGCTCGGTGTGCAGAGCCGCAACGCCTGGGTGATCGCGGCCTGCGGCGCCGGGGAGATCACCTACGGAGCGCGCTTCAGCAAGGCGGCCGCGACGGTGATCGACCGCATCGCCCGCGGCACCCTGGACGGCCCTCCGGACCTGGAACACGTACCCGTGGCCCTGCTGGCGGAGGAGATCGACAAGGAACTGGAACGCGTCGACACCGCCGCGGGCATGCCGAAACAGGACGTGGTCTGCACCCGGCACGACGAGGCGTCCGGGCCGCCGGCGCCCTTCCTGCGCAACCGCCGCCACTCCGACGATGCCGAGGAGCAGTTCCGGGCCGAAGCGGTCGCCTCCCTGCGCCGGTACGCCGAACGGCTGGATCCCCGGCTGGACCTGCACCACTTCGCCGCCCGGGCCGCCGGCACCCCGGACGCGGAGGCCTTCTTCTTCAGCGGGCGCCGAAGCCAGCTCGAACGCATCGAGGAGTGGCTCGGCGCCCCCCGGCCCCTCCGGCACCGCCTGCTGGCCGTCACCGGCAGACCCGGGGCGGGCAAGTCCGCGCTCCTCGGCGTGACGGTGTGCACCGTCCATCCCCGGCTGCGGCCCCTGCGCGACCGCCTCGGCCTGCGCGACTTCCGGCCGCCGCCCGACCCGCGGCTGCTGGCCGTGCACGCCCACCACCTGTCCACCCAGGACGTCGTGGACTCCCTGCACCGGCAGGCACGGGCGCTGCGCCCGCCCCGGCAGCAGAGCGGGCGCGCACAGCCGCGAGCCGGGGCGCCGCACGCGACCTTCGGGGAACTGGCCGCCGCACTGCGTGCGGTGGGCGACGTCACCGTCGTGGTCGACGCGCTCGACGAGGCCGACGACCCCGACGGGCTGCTGTGCCACGTACTGCTGCCGCTGACGGGCGAGGACGGTGATCCGGTGCCCGGCTGCCGGGTACTGATCGGCACCCGGCTGTGGCCGGACAGCCTGCCCGGCCTGCACGCCGCCCTCACCGGCCACCCCGAGCGGCTCCTCGACCTCGACGCGGAGCAACCCGCGTCGCTGGCCGAGCACCTCGGCACGTATCTGGGCCGGCTGCTGGACACCGACTACACCACCGACGTGACCGACATGATCGCGTATCGCCTGTCGGGCTCCGCCGAGCACGGGGCGTTCCTGACCGCGGCCGTGTACGGCGCGCACCTGCGCCGGCTCTCCCGGGCCGGCACCGTCCTGTCCGGGGCCGAGATCGCCCGGGAACTTCCCTGCGACCTGCCGGGCATGCTCGACCTGGACCTGCGCACCCTCACGGCCGAACTGCCCTGGACCGAGGCGGTGCTGGCCGTGCTCGCCCGGGCGGCCGGGCAGGGCATGCCGGCCGGCCTCCTGCACCAGGTGGCTCTCGCGCTGCGGCCCGACGCCCGTGACCGGGCGCTGCCGCCGCGATTGCGGGACACGGCGGAGGTCCTCGCCGGGGCCCGGTTCTACCTCCGTACCGCCTACGATCCCGGCGCTGACCCGGCCGTGGACGACGGCAAGCTCTACAGCTTCTTCCACCGGGCGCCGGCCGAGCACCTGGCAGGGCGCACGGACTGCGGCGCCGTGCTGCGCGCCCTGCTGTCGACCGTGCCGGCCGAGGGAGGAGCCCGTGACTGGTCCAGGGCGGACCGTTACCTGCGGCGGCACGCGGCCGACCACGCCGTCGAGGCCGGCCCGGACCAGCTGGACGCGCTGCTGGAGGACCCGTCGTACCTGCTGCACGCGGACCCGGAACGGCTCGTACGGCATCTGCACCGGGCCCGCGGCCGCCGCGCCCGGATGCGCGCCGACGTCTACCGGCAGACCACCGCCCACCACCCGCTCCGTCACCTCACGGCCGTCCGGCGCGACCTGCTCGGCCTCGACGCGGCCGTGTGGCGGGACACCGGGCTGTCCGACGCACTGGCCTCCCGGCCGGGCCCGCCCCCGCCGCCCGCCCGGCCGGTCTGGGCCGTGAGCCGGACCGCGACCCCGGCACGGCTGCAGACCCTCGGTCCGCATGCCGGGCCGGTCTCCCAGGTGCTGCTCGCCCGGGCGCCGGGCCGCGACGGATCCGGGGAGACGCCCGGCCACGGGGAGTACATGGTCCTCAGCACCGGGGACACCCATTGCACACGGCTGTCGGACCCGCTCTCCGGCCGGATCCTGCGCACCCTCGGCGGTCTGTCCGGCCCGGCCCGGGCGGTCGCGCCGGCAGAGCTCGCCGACGGTCGGCGCGTCCTCGTCTCCGGAGGTGAGGACGGTCTTCTGTACGTCCACGACCTGCGCACCGGCGACCGCATCCGCCGGCAGGCGGCCGGTGTCGGCCCCGTCCGGGCACTCGTCACGGTGTCCCTCCCCGAGGGCGGCACCCGAGCGGTGGCCGCCGGGCACGGCCGCCAAGCGGTCCTGTGGGACCCGGACGGCACGACGCCGACGCGGCTGGACACCTCGATGGTGCTGCTCACCGGGCTCGCCACGGCGCGACTGCCGGACGGCACCCCGGTCGCGATCGCCGTCGGGGAGGACCGGGAAGCCCGGGTCTTCGACGTGCGGACGGGACACCGGCTCCGTTCCCTGGGCCGGCACGCCGACTACGTCCGGGCGGTGGCCACCGCGACGCTGGACGACGGCACGGTCGTGGCGGTCACCGGCTGCTGCGACGGCCGGGTGCAGGTGTGGAACGCGGCCGACGGGCGCGGGCTGCACACGCTGACGGGGCATGAGGGCTGGGTGACCCGGGTGGTCACGGGCACGGTCGCCGGCCGGCGGATCGCCGTGAGCGGCGACCGCGCCGGGCGCGTCCTGGTGTGGGACCTCGCCGAGGGACGACCGCTGCACGAGCCGGCCTCCGCGGGTCACGGGGTGATCACCTGCCTCGCGCTGGGCGGGGACGGCGAGCGCGGGTGGGTCGTCACGGGCTGCCGCGACGGACGGGTCGCCGTGTGGGAACTCGGCACCGGCCGCCCCGCCCACGTCTTCGCCGCGCACCCCGGGGGCGTGCACGGCGTCGACGTCGCGCTGATCGACGACCGTCTCGTGGCGGTGAGCGGCGGCGCCGACGGGCACGCCGTCGTCTGGGACGTCACGGACACCCGCCCCGACGCCCCGGAGCCCGGCCACGAGCACACGGACACCCGCCCCGACGCCCCGGAACCCGCCCACGAGGAGGCGATGGAGGCCGTGGCCGTCGCCGTGCCGGGGGAGGGGCCGGCCCTGTGCGTCGCCGGGGGCGGCGAGCGGGGCGCGGAGGTGCGGGACCTGGCGACCGGCGAGCACCGGCACGCGCTGGACGACTCGGGGCGACGGCTGCTGGTGCGGGCGCTGGCGACGGCCGAACTGCCGGACGTGGGGCCGGTCGCCGTGGCGGGCGGCCGGGACGGTTCCCTGCGGATGTGGGAGCTGACGCACGGCGGTCTGGTCCACGCGTTCCCCAACGGCACGGCACGGATCAGGGCCGTGGCGGCGGGCCGTGCCGCGGACGGCCGGCAGGTACTGGTCGCCGGTGGGGACATGGCCCTGGCGACGGTGTGGGACCTGGCGACGGGGGCGCCGCTGCGCACCTTCACCGGGCACCGCGGCTGGCTGCTGGCGGCAACCCTGACCGACGGCGGCCCCACCCCCGGCCTCGCGATCAGCGGCGACCGCCGGGGCGCCCTGCTGGTGTGGGACGTGTCGACCGGGCGTGAGGTCGCGGCGCTGACCCGCTCCGGCGGACGGATCGACGCGGTGGCCACCGCGGAGCTGCCCGGGGAAGGGACGGTGGCCCTGTCCGGCGGGGACGGGGGAGAGGTCCTCGTGTGGGACCTCGGCCGTCCGGGGGTGGCCGAACGGCTCACCGGTCTGCGGCGCCGGGTGACCGCTCTGGCCACCGCGCGGCTGCCGGGAGGCCGAGTCCTGGCCGTGGGCGGGGGCGAGGACCGGCGGGTCGTGGTCTGGGACCTCGTGACCCGGCAGGAGCTGGCCACGCCGTACCACCTGCCCACCGCCGTCTCCTCGATCGCCGCCTGCGCCACGGGATTCGTCGTCGCGCACGAAGCGGGGACGGCGAGCTTCACCTGGTGCGCGGACCTCCTCGCACCGGTGTCCGGCTGACGAAGACACCCGTCAGGGGCAGCGGGAGGAGCCGGCGCAGGGGCTGGGGGAGGGGCGTCAACATCCCGTCAAGCCGGGGCCGTCGGCGTATGGGAGCCGTCAACGCCGACCGGATCGGGGCGTGGGGGCGTTTTCCTCCGAGCGTCCGATACACACCCGACCTCACCCCAGGAGTTCGCGATGGCCGATCCGGCCATCGACCTGCTCATCTCCCTCATCCCCGGGCTGTAAATCTCCGAAAGCGTGCTGACCGCCATGAACAACTCCGTCAAGAACACCGCCCGGCTGCTCGGGGCGGGCCTGCGCGCCCTGCTCGCGCTGACCCTGGCGACCGGCGTCCTCTACCCGCTGGCCGTCACCGGCATCGCCCAGGGGCTGTTCCCCGGAAGGCCAACGGCTCGGAGATCACGTCGGACGGCAGGATCGTCGGCTCGTCCCTGATCGGCCGGCAGGACTACGGCCCGGACTACTTCCAGCCGCGCCCCGCGAACGGCCTGAGCGAGAACTCCCTCAACACGCGGTACCAGCTGATCCTGTCCGGCGCCACCAACCTCTCCGCCGACAACGAGAAGCTGGTCGCAGCGGTGCGGGCGGCCAAGGCCGAGGTGGTGAAGGAGAACTCGACCGCCGGCCACCGGGTCGCCGAACGCAACCACCTCCCCGTCGCCCGGGTGCAACGGCTCGTCGACCGGCACACCGAGGGCCGCACGCCGGGCTTCATGGGCGAGCCCCGGGTGAACGTCCGGGAACTCGACATCGCGCTCAAGGACCTCCTGGCGCAGGAATGAGCAGCTCGGCCGGGTGCAGCCGCGCGCGGTGGCGGGAGGCGCGGACGGGCGAGTGTGTGCGCGAGCACATCACAACGGCGGGCGGAGGGCAGTATGCCCGGTCCGCGCCGGGGTAGACGAGCGTCCGAAGCACCCCTGAGCAACATGAACCACAACGAAAGAGCCCCATATGGTCATCCCGCTTATGAAGCAGGCGGCAGATGAGCCGGGCACGGACGAGCAGGCCGCCCTGCGCTGCGGCGCGGTCTGGGCCGACGGCGCGGCTTGCGCCGTCGAGGCGCGCCGGGCGCTGCAGGCGCTTCTGGCGTACGTACCGTGTACCGGCCGCACGGCCGTACCGGCGCCGCTGGCGATCGACGCCGAACTGGTCGTCAGCGAACTCGTCACCAACGCGATCCGGCACGCACCCGGCCCCTGCGGGATGATCATTCGGTTCTCCGACGACGGGCTGGCCATCACCGTGTGGGACACCTCCGCCGAGCAGCCGGTGGTCAGGGAACGCGACGGTCAGCGCTTCGGCGGCCACGGCATGCATGTGGTGCACACGGTCAGCGCGGACGTCGCCGTCGCGCCCCTGGGCACCGGCAAGCAGGTCACCGCCTACCTGCGCACGGCACCGGACGTCGCCCCCGACGTCGATACCGCCGCGGAGATCGACGCCAACCCGGCCGCCTGACGCCCATGACGAGACCTGCCGCAGGCAGCGGTCACCACCCGGTGATCAGCAGATGGTTGAGGAGCAGCGCGAGCAGGGCCTGGGCGGTGAGCCAGGCGCGGGGGCGGGTGAGGAACGCGCATGCCGGGAGCAGCCACAGGGCGAAGGGGAGCCAGATGCGTTCCGTCTCCGCCTTGCTCATGCCGGACAGGTCGGCGACCAGCAGGGCGAGGAGCGCGGCGGAGACCAGGAACGCCAGGCGGACGCCGGCTCGGGGTCCGGTGCGACGCCGGACCAGTGCGTCCGCCGTCCGCCGCAGTCCCGCCGCCGTCGCCAGTCCCGTGACCAGCACCGTGCAGGCCAGGTTGGCCCACACCCAGTAGCCGTAGGGGCGGATGCCGCCCGCGCCCTGGCCGTAGCGCGTGACCAGCAGGCGGTAGGCCTCCCACCAGTCGAAGCCCGCGATCGTGAACGCCACGGGGACCACGGCCAGCCCCGCGAGCCACGGCACCGGCAGGGCCGGGCGCTCCCGGATCCCGCGGCGGCCGAGCACCAGGACCGCCGCGGCGATCAGCGCGACGAGCGTGAGGCCGTACGACAGGTAGCAGGTCAGGCCGAACAGCAGCCCGGACGCGCCCGCCCACCCCAGGGACCCCCGGGTGACGGCCAGCGCCAGCAGCGCCACCGCCCACGCCGCCACCGCCGCGAAGTACGTGTCGGCCGAGGTGCCCATCCACACGGCCGCCGGGGCCAGGACCAGGAAGGGAGCCGACCGGCGGGCGAGCGTCTCGTCGGCCAGCGCGCGGATCGTGACCAGCACGGCCACGCAGGCGGTCGCCCCGACGGTGATGCACCACACCCCCGCCCACCCCCCGCCCCCCAGCCCGATCCGGTCGAGCAGCACGAAGGTGAGGGGGGCGGCGGGCGGATGCCCGGCGACATGGGCGGGCCAGTTGTCGGGGGAGTCCAGCAGGATGTGCCCGGTGAAGCCCCGCAGCGCCGCCGGGATGTCATGGAAGCGGTCGATGACCTGGAGGTATTCGTGGCGGGTGGTGAGCCGGCGCGCGATGCCCCGGTCCCAGCCGTCGATCAGGGCGAGGGAGAAGATCCACGCCATGGCCGTGCCCCAGGCGGCCGGGAGCAGGGCTCGCCAGGGGAGGCGGGCCGCCAGCGCGGGACCCTGGGCGACGGTGGCGACCGCCACCAGGACGGCGGCCGGCGTGCCGGGGCCCAGGTGCGGCGCCCAGGACGCCAGCAGCGGGGGCCAGTCGACGAACAGCGTCCGGCGGGTGTCCTCGATGTGGCGGCCGGCCGCCACGGACACCGTCACGAGCAGCACGGCGGCCGCGGCGGCGTACAGGTCACGGCGCAGGTCCCGGGACGGCTGGGCGGAGGGCGGGGTGCGGATCACACCGGCACGCTAGGCCGCGCTGCCCGCCGCGGGCCGCCGACCGGGCCCGACGTCAGCGTTTCGTCATGGGTCGCACACCCTCCCGCGGGGTGCTCCCGGCCTACCGTCGGCTCATGCGAGACGATCCACGCGATCCACGGCTCCCCACGTCCCCCGGTTTCTGGCGCAGCCCCCTGCGCGGCCCCTGGTTCACCTCGGTGCTCGGGCTGGTCCTGCTCGTCGGCATCACGGTGCTGTTCGTGACGGGACTTCTCTCGTACGCCGCCTACAACCCGGACCTGTCGCCGGTCAACGACAAGACCCCGGACAAGGGGATCCTCGGCTTCTACCTCTTCTCCTGGCCGACGAACCCGCACTGGCTGTACCGGCTGAACCAGGGCGTCCACGTCACCCTCGGCATCACCCTGATCCCCGTCCTGCTCGCCAAGCTGTGGTCCGTCGTGCCGAGGCTGTTCACCCTGCCCCCGGCCCGCTCCCTCACCCACGCCCTGGAGCGGATCTCGCTGCTCCTGCTGGTCGGCGGCGCGCTGTTCGAGTTCGTGACCGGTGTCCTCAACGTCCAGCTCGACTACGTCTTCCCGGGCTCGTTCTACCCCCTGCACTTCTACGGCGCCTGGGTGTTCTTCGCCGCCTTCGTGGCCCACGCCCTGCTGAAGGCGCCCACGGCACTGCGCAACCTGCGGCGGCTGCGGGAGGAGGGGAACGACCTGGTGTCCCCGCGTCCCGCCGAGCCGACCGTCTCCCGGCGGGGCGCCCTGTGGTTCGTCGGGGGCGGCTCACTGCTGCTGTTCGCCACGACCGTGGGGCAGAACTTCGGGGGCCCGCTCCGGCGCACCGCCCTCCTCGCCCCGCACGGCGGCGCCGAACCCGGTGACGGCCCCAACGGCTTCCAGATCAACAAGACCGCCGCCTACGCCGGGATCGACACGGCGGAAACGGCCGGGGACGCGTGGCGGCTCGTGCTGACGGGGCGTACGGGCACGGTCCGCCTCAGCCGCGCCCGGCTCGCCGGGCTTCCCCTGCACAGCTCGGCGTTGCCCATCGCCTGTGTGGAGGGCTGGTCCACACCGGACCAGTGGTGGCGCGGGGTGAGGCTGCGCGACCTCGCGGCCCTCGTCGGCCACGAGGACGACCCGCCGGACGTGTTCGTCGAGTCCCTCCAGCGGCGCGGAGCCTTCCGCAAGGCCGCCCTGAGCGCCGACCAGGTGGCCGACCCGCGCTCCCTGCTCGCCCTGTACGTCAACGGCGAGGAGCTGTCCCCCGACCACGGCTACCCGGCGCGGATCATCGTGCCCGCGGCGCCCGGTGTGCTGAACACCAAGTGGGTGGCCCGCATGACGTTCGGAGACCTGTGATGCGCGCACCGCGGCTCCCGCTCGGCAGCCCTCTGCATCTCCTGCTGCTGTCCTGTTCGTTCGCCCTCGCGGCCTACGCGGGGGTGCGCCTGCTCGCCGGCGACTGGTTCGGCGTGGCGCTGTGGATCGTGGGCGCGGCACTGCTGCACGACCTCGTGCTGCTGCCGCTGTACGCGGCGGCGGACCGGGCGCTGGTATCCGTGTTCGGCGCGGCCCGCCGCCGGGAGTGGGTCATGTACGTGCGCGTACCGGCCGCCCTGTCCGGGCTGCTGCTCCTCGTGTGGTTCCCGCTGATCAGCGGCGCGGTCGAGCGGCGCTACCGGTCCGCCACCGGTCTGCCCGCCGACGTGTTCCTCGCGCGCTGGCTGCTGATCACCGCCGTCCTCTTCGGCGGCTCGGCGCTGCTGCTGGTGGTGCGGCTGCTGCGGCTGCGCAGGGCGGCGAAGTGCCGTCCGCCGGCCGTCCACTGACCCGCCCGCTCCCAACCCCGCGCGTACCCGAGCAGCGCCCTGGTGCCCAGCCGCGCCCACGGGAAGGGGTCGCCGGTGGCGGCACGGGCGTCGGTGATGTGCACGCGCACGCGTTCGTCGACGTCCGCGGGGACCGTCTCGGCGATCAGCAGACCCCCGGGGCGCAGCAGCCCGGCGACCCGCTCCAGCAGGGCACGCGGGTCGCCGCCGATGCCGATGTTGCCGTCCATGAGCAGCACGGTGTCCCAGCGGCCCTCGCCGGGCAGCTGCTCGAACACCGACCGCCGCAGCGCCTGGCCCCCGAGCCGAACGGTGTGCTCCACCGCGGCCTCGCTGACGTCGATCCCGAGGGCGGCCCGCCCCCGGGCGGCCAGTTCGGCCACGAGCCGTCCGGGCCCGCATCCCACGTCCAGCACGGCACCCTCGCACCGGTCCAGCACGTCCCGGTCGACCGGGTCGGCCCCGGCGCACCAGCGCTCCACCTCCAGCGGCAGCAGCCAGCCGTCCGTGCGCCGCAGGAACAGCGGGCCGCGGCCGGCGCGCAGGGCGGCGTCGTAGGGGTCGGCGGCGGCCCACGCCAGGGCGGTCGCGGACGGGGCGCTCATCGGGGACCGACCGGGCGCGGGCCCGGCCCGGCGACCGGCCCCCCGGCCGCCGGACACCGGGCCAGCCGCGCCGCGAAGCGCCCCCGCGGGGCGAGTGCGGCGACGGCGTGGGCATCGGCGGCGGTGTCGACGTCGCGCAGGGGCGGCAGGTCGCGCACCCGCAGTCCGGCGGCGGACAGCCGCTCCCGCTGCACGGCACCCGTCACCGGCGTCGACATGGGCACGCCCCGCAGCAGAGCGGGGTCCGGGCACGCCAGTCCGAGGGCCCAGAAGCCGCCGTCCTCCGCCGGGCCGAACCAGGCGTCGCAGCCTGCGAAGTCGACGGTGAGCAGCTCCGGGGTCACCTGCGGGGTGTCCATGCCGATGAGCAGGGCGGGGCCGGCGCAGCCCGCGAAGGCCTCCGCCAGCCGTTCGTCGAGACCGCCCGCGCACTGCGCCACGACGTCGAAACCCGGCGGCAGCCAGGGGCCGGGGGCACCGTCGAGCACCAGGACGCGCCGGGTGGCGGGCGTGGCGGCCACGGCGTGCAGCGTGTCCGCGAGGGCCGCTTCGGCCAGTTCGGCCGCCTCCCCGGGCGTGAACGGCGGCGTGAGCCGTGTCTTCACCCGGCCCGGTCGCGGCTCCTTGGCGATGACGAGGAGCGTGGTCAACGGACGGTCCCCCTTTCGTGCACGGTGCTTCCCCTCTCGTCCGCGGGCGTTTCGGCCAGCACGCGGCTCATGTCCCGTACGGCCTGCCACGTACCGCGCCACGTCCCCGTCACCTTCGAGGCCCCCGCACGGGGCAGGTACGGCACGTCGTGCTCGGCGATCCGCCAGCCCGCGTCGGCCGCGCGGACGACCATCTGGAGCGGATAGCCGCTGCGCCGGTCGCTGAGGCCGAGGGCGAGCAGCGCCTGCCGCCGGGCGGCGCGCAGGGGGCCGAGATCGTGCAGGCGCAGCCCGGTGCGGCGGCGCAGCATCCGGGCGAGCGCGAGATTGCCGGCCCGGGCATGCGGCGGCCACGCGCCCCGGCCCTGCGGACGCCGCCGCCCGAGCACCAGGTCGGCCCCGCCGTCGCGCACTTCGCGCACGAAGGGGACCAGGAGCCCCGGGTCGAGGGAGGCGTCGCAGTCGCAGAAGCACACCACGTCGGCGGTGGCGGCCGTCAGTCCGGCGTGGCAGGCCGCGCCGAAGCCCCGCCGCGGCTCGTGCACCACGGTCGCGCCCCACGCGCGGGCGATGCCGGCCGAGCCGTCCGTGGAACCGTTGTCGACGACGAGTGCGCGCCAGCCCGGCGGAATCCGTTCGAGCACCCAGGGAAGGGCCTCGGCCTCGTTCAGGCAGGGCAGCACCACGTCGACGTCCGGAGGTGTCATCGTCACGGCTTCACCCTACGAACGCGAATCGGGCATACCGGGCCATCACTCCTTACGAAACGCGGACGTCGGGCGGCCGGAGCGGTGCCCGGCCCCCGCCGGTGGCGGCCTGGTGCCAGGCTGGAGGCATGCAGCAGCCGTACGAGCCCCCCGGGACCGCGGGCGGGGCCCCCAGAATCCTGGTCGTCGACGACGATCCGACCGTCGCCGAGGTCGTCGCCGGATACCTGGATCGCGCCGGTTACGCCGTCGACCGCGCCGACGACGGCCCGAGCGCCCTCACCCGAGCCGCCGCGCGCCGGCCGGACCTCGTCGTGCTCGACCTGATGCTGCCCGGCATGGACGGTCTGGAAGTGTGCCGGCGGATCCGCGGCCACGGCCCCGTACCCGTCATCATGCTCACCGCCCGCGGCGACGAGGACGACCGCATCCTGGGCCTGGAGGTCGGCGCCGACGACTACGTCACCAAGCCCTTCAGCCCACGCGAACTCGTCCTGCGCGTCGAGTCGGTGCTGCGGCGCAGCCGCCCCGCGGCCACGGGGGACCGGCTGGGAGCGGCCGGTCTGACCGTCGAGCCGACGGCCCGCCGCGCCACCAAGAACGGCACCGAACTCGCCCTCACCCTGCGCGAGTTCGACCTGCTCTCCTTCTTCCTGCGGCACCCGGGGCGGGCCTTCGGCCGCGAGGACCTGATGCGTGAGGTCTGGGGGTGGGACTTCGGCGACCTGTCGACCGTCACGGTCCACGTCCGCCGTCTGCGCGGCAAGGTCGAGGACGACCCGGCCCGGCCCCGCCTGATCCAGACCGTCTGGGGCGTGGGCTACCGCTTCGAACCCGGTGAACCCGGTGAACCCGGTGAAGGGAACGAGTGACCGTGCGCGACAACCTCCTGATCGCCCTGTACGCCTTCGCCGGTGCCGCCGCGACAGGGCTGGCGGGGGCGGGCGTACTGCGCCTGATCCGCCGGCGTTCGCTGACCGTCTCGCTCGCGGTGGTGGCGGCGGTCGGCGTCGTCGCGATGCTCGCGGGCACGCTCGCCGTCGCCTGGGCGATGTTCCTGTCGGCGCACGACCTGACCGTCGTCACGACCGTCGTCGCCATGGCGGCCGTCGTCTCCCTGGCCACCGCCCTGCTGCTGGGGCGCTGGGTCGTCGCCCGCAGCCGTGAACTCGCCGTGGCGGCGCGCTCCTTCGGCGACGGCGGGGACTTCGCCGCCCCCGGCGGGCCCGCCACCGCCGAACTCGCCGCGGTGAGCCGGGAGCTGGCGGCCACCAGCGCCAGACTCGCCGAGTCCCGGGAGCGGGAACGTGCCCTGGAGGCCTCCCGCCGTGAACTCGTCGCCTGGATCTCGCACGACCTGCGGACCCCGCTGGCCGGTCTGCGCGCCATGTCGGAGGCGCTGGAGGACGGCGTCGCCGCCGACCCCGACCGCTATCTCCGTCAGATGCGGACCGAGGTCGAACGCCTCAACGACATGGTCGGCGACCTCTTCGAGCTCTCCCGCATCCACGCCGGGACCCTGGCCCTGACCCCCACCCGGATCTCCCTGTACGACCTGGTCGGCGACGCCCTCGCCGGCGTCGACCCCCTCGCCCGCGCGCACGGGGTGCGGCTGGTGGGCGGCCGGGTCGAGCCGGTGCCGGTGGAGGTGGACGGCAAGGAGATGAGCCGGGTGCTGGGCAACCTGCTGGTCAACGCGATCCGCCGGACTCCGGCCGACGGCACGGTCGCGATCGCCGCCGAGCGTTCCCCCGAGGGCGTCGTCCTGTCGGTGACGGACGGCTGCGGCGGCATTCCCGAGGAGGACCTGCCGCGCGTCTTCGACACCGGCTGGCGCGGCACACACGCCCGGACGCCCCCGGCCGGGGCGGGCCTCGGCCTCGCCATCGTGCGCGGCATCGTGGAGGCCCACCAGGGCCGGGCCGGTGTACGCAACATCCCCGGGGGCTGCCGCTTCGAGGTGGTGCTGCCGGCGGCGGCTTCGTGACCGATCAGGCCGCGACGAGCTCCTGCTCACGGTCCGGCGTCGTGACCTTGGGCTTCTTGTTGGGCAGCGAGAGCCGGAAGACCTTGCGCCACGCGGAGAACACCTGCTTGGGAAGCGGCCCGGTGACGTACTCCAGCTCGTACTTCTCGAACAGCGCGCGCACCTTCACCGCGACCTCGGCGTACCGGTTGCTCGGCAGGTCCGGGAACAGGTGGTGCTCGATCTGGTGCGACAGGTTGCCGGTCATGAAGTGCATGGCCTTGCTGCCGCTGATGTTCGCCGAGCCCATCATCTGGCGCAGGTACCACTGGCCGCGCGTCTCGCCCTTGATCGACCGGCGCTCGAAGACCTGCACGCCCTCGGGGAAGTGGCCGCACATGATCACCGAGTGGGTCCACAGGTTCCGGACCAGGTTGGCGGTGAACGTGGCGGCGAGCGTGGGGAGGAACGACGGGCCCGACAGCAGCGGGTGGATCACGTAGTCCTTGAGCACCTGCTTGCGGATCTTTCGGCCCACGTCCTTGGCCCGCGCGCGGAACTCCGGGTTCTTGCGGCGGCGCTTGTTCAGGTTCTTGCCGAGCTCCAGGTCGTACGCTGCGATGCCGTACTCGAAGAAGCAGGCGTTGATGAAATTCCACAGCGGCTGGCCGAGGTGGAACGGGTGCCACTTCTGGTCCTCGTCGACGCGCATGATGCCGTAGCCGAGGTCGTTGTCCTTGCCGATCACGTTGGTGTACGTGTGGTGCAGCTCGTTGTGCGAGTGCTTCCACTGATCAGCCGGCGAGACGTGATCCCAGTCCCAGGTGGTGGAGTGGATCTTCGGGTCCCGCATCCAGTCCCACTGGCCGTGCAGGATGTTGTGGCCGATCTCCATGTTGTCCATGATCTTCGCCACGGACAGACCGGCGGTGCCGATCAGCCACGCGGGCGGGAAGAACGAGAACAGCAGCACGCCCCTGCTGACCAGCTCGAGCTTGCGCTGCGCCGAGATGACCTTGCGGATGTAGGCGGCGTCCTTCTCGCCACGGCCGGCGATCACCTCGTCGCGGATCGCGTCCAGCTCGCGGCCCAGTTCCTCGATCTGCTCCGCGGTCAGGTGGGCGGTGGGGTCGATGGCGGTCAAGGTGTGTTCCTACCGTTCGATGTCGCAAGGGCCCGCCGCGGCGGACACACAGGTCTGGATGAGGACGCCCGGCTCGGCCTCGGTGATCTCGCCGGTGCGCAGGTCGCGGACGGCACCCGCCTTGAGCGGCGTGACGCAGCCGAAGCAGATGCCCATGCGGCACCCGGAGGGCATGAGCACGCCGGCCTCCTCGCCGACGTCCAGCAACGGCGTGGCGCCGTCCGCGTCGACGGTCTTGCCGGTGGTGCTGAACGTGACCTCGCCGCCGACGCCGGCGGCGACGATGCCGGGGCGGAAGCGCTCGGTGTGCAGGCGCTCCGGTACGCCGTGCTCTCTCCAGTGCTCTTCGGCGGCGTCGAGCAGGCCCGCGGGCCCGCAGGCCCAGGTCTCGCGCTCGGCCCAGTCGGGCACGAGTTCGTCGAGACGGCCGATGTCGAGCACACCGTCCGTGTCGGTGTGCACCTCGGTGAGCCGCAGCTTCTTGTCCGCTACCAGCCCGTGCAGTTCGTTGCGGAAGATCACGTCCTGTGGTTGTGGTGCGCAGTGGACCATGACGACGTCGTCGAACTCGGTGTCACGCAGCATGCCCATCACGGGCGTGATGCCGCTGCCGGCCGTCAGGTAGAGCACCTTGGCGGGCTTGGCCCGCGGCAGCACGAAGTCACCGGTCGCCTGGTCGAGCTGGATCAGCGTGCCCGGTTTCACCCGGCGGACCAGGTGGTTGCTGACCTTGCCGTCCGGGATCGCCTTCACGGTGATCGTGACGCGGCCGTCCCGGCGGTCTGTCGGCGAGGTGAGCGAGTAGGCACGCCACAGGCGCACCCCGTCGACGTCGACCCCGATCCGCACGTACTGGCCGGCCGTGTGGCCGCGCCAGCCCCGCCCCGGCCTGATCACGAGGGTCGCGGCGTCACGCGTCTCGGGGTGGACGGCCTCGATGCGCCCACGCAGGTCAGCGCCCGCACGCAGCGGGCTGACCAGGTCGAGATAGTCCGACGGCAGGAGCGGCGTCGTGGCCATCTCCAGCAGTTTCCAAGCCCTGCTGCGGAGGGCTGCACTCGTCATGACTCCAGCTTGCTGCGCCGCAAGGCGTAAAGTCCTGACCGCAGGACGTAAATCTGGTCGGCTGAATTGTTCGCAGGGAACAAAAGATGAGTCATGTAATCCGCAGAGCCAGCGAGCTGGCCCTGGACGAGACGACGGTCACCGCACTGCGGGCCGCGGTGAAGACCACCGCCGACGAGGTCGTCCAGGCGATCATCGATGAGGTCCCCCCTTACGCCAACGCCCTTTCGGGCAGCATGGGCGGCACCATCCGCCGAGCCGTCCGCACCGCGCTGGGGCACTACCTGGACCTCGCGAGCGGCAACGCCACGGGCGGCGACGGCGGTGACGCGGCCTACGAGCTGGGCCGCGGCGAGGTGCGCGACGGCCGTTCCATGGACGCACTGCTCAGCGCCTACCGCGTCGGCGCCCGCGTGGCCTGGCGATGCCTGGCCGCCGGTGCCGTACCGGCAGGTCTGCCCGCCGCCGAGGTCGCCAAGTTCGCCGAGCTGACCTTCGCCTACATCGATGAGCTCTCCGCCGCGAGCGCCGCGGGCCATGCCGACGAACTGGCCGCCCGGGGCCGGGACCACGAGCGCCACTTGGAACACCTGGCCCGCGACCTCCTCGCCGGCGCGAGCCCGGACGTGCTGCTGGCCTCTGCTCAACGGGCCGGGTGGCAGCCCCCCGTTTCACTGACCGCGGTCCTGCTGCCCGCCGCCCAGGCCCGGCCTGCCTACCGCACGCTCGACCCGAGCACCCTCTTCCTCGACGATCTGCCGGACGCCACCGGTGTGCTGCTCGTCCCGGACGCCGACCGGTCACATCTCCTGCGGCGCCTGACCGACCGCACCGCCGTGGTCGGCCCGGCCCGGCCATGGACTCGTGCGTCCGCCTCGTACGCACGAGCCGCACGCGCGCGCTCCCTCTCCTCCGATATCCGCGATACCGAGGACCACCTGCCCGAGCTGGTACTGAGCGCCGACATGGAGGCGTTCGCAGACCTGCGTGCCCGAGCCCTCGCACCGTTGCGGACCTTGCCCGTCGCGACCGCGCGGCGGCTGGAGGAGACGTTGCGGGCGTGGCTGCTGCACCAGGGCAGGCGGGAGGAGGTGGCGGCGGCGTTGTTCGTCCACCCCCAGACGGTCCGGTACCGGATGGCGCAGCTGCGGGAGCTGTTTCCGGATCTCGCATCGCCACACCGGGTGCTTGAACTGACGCTGGCGGTCGGCCTTGGGGCCGACTGACGCGTACGTCGACCGTCCACGACCGCGTCCGCGAGCGGTCCAGGAATCGCGCCTCGTACTCGGCGTCATGAGCCGGCTCGTACGGCCCGGGCAAGGGCGGTAGGGGAGAGCTGAGACCGGGGGTCGCTGCTGCGCCGCCTGAGACACTGTGGGGCTGAGACACCCTCACAGGTCACATGACGCGGTCCAGCCCGGTGTTCGCCGGCAGCTGCGCGAGGGCCGCCTACGCGCCCCGCATCCCCGCCCGCGCGAACTCCGTCATGCCCTCCTCGAAGCCGACCGCCGGCTTCCAGCCCAGCTCCGCCCGCAGCCGCGAAGAGTCCGCGGTGATGTGTCGTACGTCCCCGAGCCGGTACTCACCCGTGACGACCGGCTCGGGTCCGCCGTGCGCGGCGGCCAGCGCCCGGGCCATCGCGCCGACGGTGTTCGGGGTACCGCTTCCGGTGTTGTACACGGTGAGCGCGCCCGGGGCGGCCTCCGCCTCCAGCGCCACGGCGTTCGCCGCTGCCACGTCCCGGACGTGCACGAAGTCCCTGCGCTGCCGCCCGTCCTCGAACACCCGCGGGGCCTCGCCCCGGGCGAGCGCCGAGCGGAAGAAGGAGGCCACCCCGGCGTAGGGGGTGTCCCGGGGCATGCCCGGCCCGTACACGTTGTGGTAGCGCAGCGACATCGCCGACCCGCCGGTGCAGCGGGCCCAGGCGGCGGCCAGATGCTCCTGGGCGAGCTTGGTCGACGCGTACACGTTCCGCGGATCGGCCGGGGCGTCCTCGCCTACCAGGCCGGGGGAGAGGTCCGCTCCGCACACCGGGCACGGCGGCTCGAACCGGCCCGCGTCGAGCGCGGCCACGGCCCGTGGCCCGGGCCTCACCACCCCGTGCCGCGCACACGCGTACCCTCCCTCGCCGTAGACGACCATCGATCCGGCGAGCACGAGGGTCGCCACGCCCGTCTCCGCCATGGCCGCGAGCAGCACGGCCGTCCCCAGGTCGTTGTGCGCGACGTAGTCCGCCGCGTCGGCGACCCCGTCGCCGAGCCCGACCATCGCGGCCTGGTGGCACACGGCGTCCACACCGGTCAGGGCGCGGCGCACGGCTGCGGGGTCCCGCACGTCCGCAGCAGGATCCTCCCGTACGTCGAACACGACCGCTTCGTGCCCCCGCTTCCGCAGGGTGGTGACCACATGGGACCCGATGAACCCGGCACCGCCGGTGACCAGTACGCGCATACGGGCACGCTAGGCGCCGGCCGGCGCCGGCCCACGGGAACGCGGCCGTACGTCATGACTCCGTAAGACGGGTACGGGTGTGCCGAAACGCAACAAACCGGACCCGACGCGAGACCCTGCCCCCATGACAGCCCCCTCCGCACCCGACGCGGCCCACCGCTTCGAGGACCTGACCGCCCTGTACATCAACTGCACCCTCAAACCCTCCCCGCAGCGCAGCCACACCCAGGGCCTGATCGACAAGAGCCGGTCGATCATGGACGACGCCGGCGTGACCACGGAGCTGATCCGTGCCGTCGACCACGACATCGCGCCCGGTGTCTACCCGGACATGACCGAGCACGGCTTCGCCACGGACGTCTGGCCTGCGCTGTACGAGCGGGTCATGGCAGCAGACATCCTGGTCCTGGCCGGGCCCATCTGGCTGGGCGACAACAGCTCCGTCACCAAGCAGGTCATCGAGCGCCTCTACGCCTGCTCCTCACTGCTCAACTCCCAGGGGCAGTACGCCTACTACGGCCGGGTCGGCGGCTGTCTCATCACCGGCAACGAGGACGGCATCAAGCACTGCGCGATGAACGTCCTCTACAGCCTCCAGCACCTCGGCTACACGATCCCGCCCCAGGCGGACGCCGGCTGGATCGGCGCGGCCGGGCCCGGACCGTCGTACCTGGACCCGGACTCGGGCGGCCCGGAGAACGACTTCACCAACCGCAACACCAGTTTCATGACCTGGAACCTGATGCACCTCGCGGCCCTGCTGAAGCGCACCGGAGGGGTCCCCGCCCACGGCAACCAGCGCTCGCAGTGGGACGCCGGCTGCCGCCCGGGCGCGGACAACCCCGAGCACCGCTGACCGGCGGGGCGGCGCGGGGGTGCCAGTCCTTACGCGATTTCTTACGCGCTGGTGACGCGAGGTCGGAACCAGTGGTCGGCCCTCGTCCCAACGGCCACGGTGTTCCCACCTGACACAGGAACGGAAGGGTCACCATGAACCAGGGACACAGGCGCAACCGGAAGCGGCGCAACGCGATCGTCCTGATCGCCGGGCTGGCCGCGGGCGGTGTCGGACTCGCGCTGGTCAATATGCAGGCCAACGCGACCGACGCCCCCAGTGCCACGACCCGCGCTGCCTCACCCCTTTCCTGCCCCTCGGTCGCCGACCGGCTGCCGGACGTGCCCCGACAAGCACGCGCGGAGGTCGACCGCAACCTGCGCCTGCTGCAGACCCAGATCACCGAGGCGGGCAACCGGCTGGCCGCCACGCGCGGGCAGGGCGGGCCGGACTTCGTGCAGAACGCCATCCTGGGCCCGCTCAAGGACAAGCGGACCGCCACCGTCGACCGCATCGCCATCGCGATCAGTCGCACGGGCGCGCCCCGGCCGCAGGGGCTGAGCAGCCTGGCCGCCTGCACGCTGGCAGGCGCCGGCCAGGGGCAGAAGGGCCAGGGACAGCAAGGCCGGCAGGGGCAGACGGGCCAGGGGCAAAAGGGCCAGGGGCAGAAGGAGCAGGGCGCGAGCCCATCCCCGGCCGCCGGCAACGGCCCGGTGCCCGAGGACTTCGTGGACATCACCAAGGTCGCCCCCAACGTGCCCGCCCGGCCCCGCAACAGCCGCAACGCGTCCAAGGGCGCCTTCACGACCCGCTGCGGTGTCAACGCCGAAGGCCGGCACAACTCCGACAACGTGATCGTCGCCCCCGGAGTGGGCAACGGCGCTCACCACACCCATGACTACGTCGGCGCCATAGGCGTCGACGCCTTCACGACCGACGACACCCTGGCCGCGGCGGACACCACGTGCAGCAACGGTGACCGCTCGACCTACTACTGGCCGGTGCTGCGCGACCGCAACGGAGCCGAGGAGGCGGACGCCGGCAAGCCCGGCGGCGGAGCCGAGGGCAACATCGGCAAGATCCTCACCCCCACCTCCGCGAGCCTCACCTTCGTCGGCAGCCCCCGCGGCAAGGTGGTCGCCATGCCGCGCTTCCTGCGCATCATCACCGGTGACGCCAAGGCGAACGCGAACGGCGGCGCCAACGCCAACGCGGCCTGGTCCTGCACCGGCTTCGAGAACCGCGTCCAGCTCAAGGACAAGTACCCGATCTGCCCCGCCGGCAGCGAGGTGGTCCGCACCGAGCGGTTCCAGAGCTGCTGGGACGGACGGAACACCGACAGCGCCAACCACCGCAGCCATGTCGCCTTCGCCGACGCCCGCGGCAACTGCCCGTCCGGCTTCAAGGCGGTCCCGCAGCTCGTGCAGCGCCTCACCTACAGCGGCCTGGCCGGCAGCACCGCCTTCGCCGTGGACAGCTTCCCCGAGTCGCTGCACAAGCCCATCACCGACCATGGCGACTTCATCAACGCCATGCCCGAGCGGCTGATGAAGAAGGCGGTCACCTGCATCAACTCCGGCCGCCGCTGCGGCTGAGCCCGATGCGCCCGCAGTGTCACAGCTGCTTCTCGAACCAGTGGTGGGCGTAGGGCTCGTCGTTGAAGGCGGGTACCTCGATGTACCCGCTGGCGCGGTAGAGACGCATGGCCGCCGTCAGCGCCTGGTTGGTGTCGAGCCGCACCCGGTCGCTTCCGTGCCCGGCGGCACGTGCCTCCAGTTCGGACAGCAGGCGTCGGGCCAGGCCGAGTCCCCTGGTCCCGGGGGAGACCCACAACCGCTTGATCTCCGCGGGGGCCCCGGCCGGCAGCTTGAGCCCGGCGCAGGCCACCGGTTCGCCGTGCAAACGGGCGACGAGGAACAGCCCGCGCGGCGCGCGCAGCTCGCCCGCGTCGGGCAGCAGGCTGTGGCCGGGGTCGAAACCGCCGTCGAAGAGCTCGCTCAGCTCGGCGGCGTAGGACCGCAGGCAGTGCACGGCGTCCGGGTGATCGGGGTCGAGATCCTCCAGGGAGACCATCGAGGCGGTCAGCAGGCGCTCGACCTCGGCCATGGCGGAGGTCAGCCGCTCCCGCTGCCGGGCGTCGAGCGGGCCGAGGAGGGAGGCGGCGAGTGCGTCGCTGCGGTCGTCGAGCAGCGCACGCTCCTGCCGCCCGGCCTCGGTCAGCCGAACGGTGCGGAACCGCCGGTCGCCGGGGTGGGGTTCGACGGTGACGAGGCCGTCCCGTTCGAGCGCCCGCAGCAGCCGGCTCACATAGCCGGAGTCGAGACCGAGCCGCTCCCGGACACCGCGGACGTCGTGCGTGCCGCCGTCACCGATCTGCCAGAGCAGCCGCGCCTGGCCGTAGGGACGCGCACCACCCAGATAGTGATCGTGCAGCACCCCCACCCGCTCGGCGACCGTCCGGTTGAAGCGCCGTACCTGCTCCACCTGCTCCTTCGCCATTCTCTGACCTTAGTCAGGTAATGGCGTCGGGGGCAAAAGGCGGGTCTCAGGCCTCGGCAGGCGCGAACTCGGTCTCCTTCGCCGTGACGATCCGGGCGCCCATGTTGCGCTCCATCATCTCCAGGGCCGCGGACGCCAGGTGGGGATGGATGGAGGCGACGGCGTCCCTCGGCACCGTCACCTCCAGGTGGCGGATGTGCGCGTCCAGGGCGGAGTAGAGGACGCACTGCTCGGTGACCTGGCCGGTCATCACCACGTGTCCGACGCCCAGGCTCCACAGGAGGTAGGACAAGGGTGTCTCGAAGAACACCGAGTGGCGGGCCTTCATGACGAAGAGCGAGCGGTCGTCGGGCCGGATCGGCTCGATCAGGTGGGCGTGCCGCTGGGACAGGGCCGCGTCCAGCAGCTCTCCGTGGTGCGAGCGCCACAACCCGAAGTTGTCGTTCACGTAGATCACGGGGACGTCCGCCTCCCGGGCCCGGCCGAGCAGTTCGGTCAGGACCGGCACGATCTGCTCCACGGACGGCACGAGGAGCTCGGCGTCCTCGTGGTCGTACGTGTTGATCATGTCGATCACGATCAGAGCCGACCGCCTCGGGTCTGCGCCTCGTTCCATGCCTTCCGCCCTTCCGCCCGGGGCTGTCGTTCAAAGGGTGCGGGGGCGATCTGGCCGCGGAGGACGTCGGAGCATCGGATCTCCCGTGTGGTGCGAGTGGTGCGGGTTCCGGGGACGCACAGCTGAGTACCCGGCGGCGCGGCGGGCGTAACAACCTGCGCGGATGTCGTCAGTCGGCGATGACGGCGTCGCGGCTCAGCCCGGCCCGGGCCCGGCTCCCGCGCGCGGAGCCGGGCGCTCCCCCGAACCCCGGATGATGAGGCGGGTGGGGACGGTGATGGTGCGTGCGCGGGAGCGGTCACCGTCGAGACGTGCCAGTGCGGTCGCGGCGGCTGCCCTTCCGATGTCCTCGGCGTCCTGGGCGACGACCGTCAGGGCCGGTTCGAGGGCCTCGGCCAGTTCCACGTCGTCGAAGGTGACGACGGCGACGTCCTTCCTCTTGCTGCGAGCCAGTTCCGTGACTATGCCCAGGGCGACGATGTTGTTGCCGGCGAACAGGGCGGTGGGGGGATCGTCCAGGCCGAGCAGCTGGGAGGTGACGGCGGAAGCCCCGTGCCGGTCGTGGGCGTTGGCGACCAGGGAGCGGTCGTAGGAGATACCGGCTTCCTGGAGGGCCTCGCGGTACCCGGCGAGACGTTCACGGCGGGTGTAGAGCTTGGTGGGCAGGTCGCCGACGAAGCCGATGCGCCGGTGGCCATGGGCGATGAGGTGGGCGACGCCGTCGTGCGCGCCCGTGCGGTTGGAGCTGACCACGCTGTCCGTGGACAGGCCGGCTCCCGGGCGGTCGAGGAAGACCACGGGCAGGCCCCGGGTGCGGTGCGCCTTGAGGTGGGAGTGATCGGCGCCGACGGACGGCACGACCATCAGGACGCTGACGCGCCGGGCGAGGAACTTGTCGGTCAGGTCCCGCTCGCGGTCGGGGTCGTCCGCGGAGGAGCCCATGAGGAGGGTGAGTCCCCGTTCGCGGACGGTGTCCTCGATGCTCCGGGCCACGGCACCGAAGAAGGGGTTGCCCAGGTCGGGAATGACCAGCCCGATGGTGGTGTCGGGTCCGCCGACACGGATGTTGCGTGCCATGAGGTTCGGCTGGAAGCCGAGCTTGGCCACGGCGGCGAGGACCTGTTGCCTCGTCTCGGCGGAGGCGGGCCCGTCCTCGTTGAGGACGCGGGAGACCGTCTTGGCGCTGACACCGACTTCGCGTGCGACGTCGGCCAGGGTCGGGCGGCGGTTCGCTGCCATGGGGGAGAACTGTCTCCTGTGCTCGTCGGTTCCGGCCGCGGCCTCGGCCGGGAACCAGTGAGTTCGCGTGGTCAGGTGGCCTGGACTCCGGCGGCCTTCGCGGCCGCGGAATCCGCCACGACAGTATCCCCGGCCTCGTCGACGCCGAGTGCACCGGTCATGATGGCGACGACCTCCGCCATGGAGTAGTCGGAAGGCTTGATCAGAGCGGCGCGACGGCCCAGCCGATGGACGTGGATCCGGTCGGCGATCTCGAAGACATGGGGCATGTTGTGGCTGATCAGGACGACCGGCATGCCCTTGTCCCGGACGCGGCGGATGAGGTCCAGGACCTGACCGGACTCCTTGACACCGAGCGCGGCGGTGGGTTCGTCCATGACGACGACGCTGCGGGCCCACGCGACGGAACGGGCCACGGCCACCGCCTGGCGCTGTCCGCCGGAGAGGGTTTCGACCGCCTGTGTCAGCGAACGCAGTCCGATCTTCAGGTCCGCCATGTGCTCGGCCGCCTCCTGGCGCATCCGCTTCTTGTCCAGCATGCGGAAGACGCTGCCGAGGACTCCGGGGCGACGCAGCTCACGGCCCAGGAACATGTTCGACGCGATGTCCATCGAGGAGGCCACGGCCAGGTCCTGATACACCGTCTCGATGCCGTGGGCGCGGGCGCTCTGCGGGCCGGAGAAGGTGATGGGTTGGCCGTTCAGCCGTATCTCACCCGCGTCGGGGGTCACCGCGCCGGTGAGGGCTTTGATGAGGCTGGTCTTGCCGGCGCCGTTGTCGCCGATGACGGCGAGCACCTCGCCGGGCAGCAGGTCGAAGTCGGCGCCGTCGATGGCGGTGACATGGCCGTAGCGCTTGACCAGTCCGCGGGCCTGAAGGATCGGCGTGGGGGAGGAGATGGCGCTCATCGGGCCTTCTTCCGGGAGATCTGGTCGACGGTCACCGCGAGGATCACCAGCACACCGGTGATCAGGGTCTGGTAGATGGAGGCGACGCCCATCAGCTGGAGCCCGTTGCGGAAGACGCCGACGATGAGAACGCCGATGAAGGTGCCCAGGACCGAGCCGCGTCCGCCGAAGAGGCTGGTGCCGCCGAGGACGACGGCGGTGATGCTGTCCAGGTTGTCGGTCTGTCCCGCCTGCGGGTCGCCCACGCCCGTACGGGAGATGAGGAGCAGGGCCGCGATGCCGTAGAGGACGCCGGCCGCGGTGTACACGCCGATGGTCAGCCGGGAGGTGCGGATGCCGTTCAGGCGGGCCGCCTCCTGGCTGTTGCCCAGGGCGTAGACGTGCCGGCCCCATCCCGTACTGCTCAGTGCGTAGGCGAGGAGGAGGAACAGGCCGATCGTGACCAGGGAACCGTAGGTGATGTCCGTCCTGCCCAGGGGGAAGGTCTGCCCCAGGGCCGTCAGCGGGCCGGGCAGGTTGCTGACCGTCTGCTCCTCGGAGTAGATGTGGGTCAGCGCGAACGCCACGTTCAGCATGCCGAGGGTGACGATGAACGGCGGCAGCGGGATCTTCTGCACCAGCAGCCCGTTGAGCAGGCCGAAGCCGCCGCAGACGACCAGGCCCAGGGCGATGGCGACGAGCGGGGGCACGGAGCCCTCGGCCGCCATCTTGGCGATCACGATGCTGCCGAACGCCATCACGGCCCCGCACGACAGATCGATGCCCGCGGTGAGAATGATCAGTGTCTGACCGATCGCCAGTGTTCCGACGACCATGACCTGCTGGACGATCAGTGAGAAGTTCCCGCCCGTGAGGAACTGGTCGGTCGAGACGGAGAAGAACACACAGGCCAGCAGCAGTGCGAACAGCGGACCGGTGGTCGGTTGCGTCAGCAGCCTGCGGACCGTGGTCGGCGCCTTGAGCTCGGCGTAGGGCGAGGATGTCGAGGGTGGCGTGGACGTGGCAGTCATGCGAGGTCCTTGACGGAGGATGAGGAGGCGGCCGGCTCCCGGCCGGGGAGGTGGGAGCCGGCCCGCCGGCTGAGGGGTGAGGCGGTGCGGGCGGTCCTCGGGGCGGCTCAGCCCCAGCAGTTGTCCAGGCCGTAGGCGGTGTCCTTGGACGTGACCCCTGCCTGCGCCTTGTCGGTGATCAGGGTGACGCCGGTGTCGGTGTAACCGGACGCCTTCTTGCCGTCCTTGGCGAAGGTCACGACGGCCTTGACGCCCTCGGCGGCCATCTTCAGCGGGTACTGCTGCGAGGTCGCGGCGATCTTGCCGTCCTTGACGGCCCGGGTTCCGGTGCAGCCGCCGTCCACGGAGACGATCAGGACGTCCTTCTCGCGGCCCTTGGCCTTCAGCGCGGTGTACGCGCCCAGGGCGGCCGGTTCGTTGATGGTGTAGACGACGTTGATGCCGGGTTCCTTCTGGAGGCAGTTCTCCATCGCCGTCTGGCCCTTGGACTGGTCGCCACCGGTGTCCTGCGCACAGGCGACGTCCTTGTCGGTGGCACCGAAGCCCTTGAGGAAGCCGTTGTGCCGCTGGACGCCGACGGAGACGCCCGGAGCCAGGTCGAGGGCCGCGATCTTCGCGGTCTTGCCCTTCATGGCGGCCTTGGCGTACTCGCCGATCAGCTCGCCGGCCTTGAGGTTGTCGGTGGCGAAGAGGGCGTCGACGGCGCTCTGCGGCTCGGTCGGGGTGTCGAGCGCGATGACCAGGACGCCCTTGGCCTTGGCCTTCTCGATCGCGGGAACGATCGCCTTGGAGTCGCTCGGGGTGATCAGGATGCCCTTCACACCCGAGGCGACCATGTTCTCGATGGCGGTGACCTGACCGGCGTTGTCGCCGTCGAACTTCCCGGCCGCGGTCATGAGCTGAACGCCCTCGTCCTTGGCGGCCTTCTCGGCACCCTCCTTCATCTTCACGAAGAACGGGTTGGTGTCGGTCTTGGTGATCAGACCGACCTTGACGTCGCCCGAACCGGATCCGGCCGAACCCGAACCCGATCCCGAACCGGAGCCGGATCCGCAGGCCGTCAGGGCGAGGGCCGCTGCGCCGGTGCACGCGGCGGCTCTGAGAAGGGAAAGGGGCAGACGAGTGGTGCGAGACATGAACGACTCCTGCGGGATAACGAGCGGCGTGGCCGGCATCGGAGCATGCCGTCCCGAGGTGTCATCGTTGACTTATGTCATCGTTGACACTGCATGGCGAGGATGATGGACTCCCACTCCCGGCAACGTCAATGCCTTGCCCGCGTCACAAATCGGCAACGTCCCCGGTCGCCGTCCCCCGCAGCTGATCGGCGATCTGGTCGCGGCGCATCCGTTCGCCGCACGGTCGCAGAGGAGAGCAGCCCATGAGCCCGCGTCAGATCACCGTCCTGGGAGAATGCGTCGCGGATGCGTTCGCCGAGCCCGCAGGTGCCTCGAACGAACTCGCCCTGCGGGTGCTGCCCGGGGGTGGACCTGCGAACACGGCCGTGTCGCTGGCCCGCCTCGGCACCCCCGCCCGCTTCCTCGCGCGCCTGTCCGACGACGTGTTCGGCCGCCTGTTCCGGGCGCATCTGGAGGAGTCCGGTGTGGACCTGTCGGACGCCGTCAAGGCGGCCGAACCCAGCACGCTGGCCGTGGCGGAACTGGACGCCCAGGGGCAGGCCGCGTTCTCCTTCCATGCGCAGAACACGGCCGACTGGCAGTGGACGGCCCAGGAACTCGCCGGTGCGGACCTGTCCGGATCCGCCTGTGTGCACACGGGGTCGCTCGCGTTGGTGCGCGAACCCGGAGCGGCCGTGGTGGAGGAGTTCCTGGCGGCGGCGGCCCCCCGGGCCACCATCAGCATCGACCCCAATGTGCGTCCGCTGCTGGTACGCCCCGAGGTCTACCGCGAGAGGCTGCGGCACTGGTGCCGGCTCACCGACATCCTGCGGCTCAGTGAGGACGACCTCGAACTCCTGCTGCCCGGCACGCCCCCCGGGCGGGCGTGCGACATCTGGCATGCCGCGGGGGCCCGGCTCGTCGTGATCACGCGCGGCGGAGACGGTGTCCTGGCCTCGCTCGACGGCGAACGGGTGGAGGTGCCGGCGGTCACGACGAGGGTGGTCGACACGGTGGGGGCGGGGGACTCCTTCACCGCCGGCCTGCTGCATCACCTCGGCACCCTGGGGATCCTGGGCGGCCGGCTGACGGATCTGCGGCTCGGCGACGTCGAGGAGGCCTGCCGGTTCGCCGTCCGGGTCGCCTCGCTGACGTGCTCGGTGGCCGGTCCGAACCCGCCGTGGCAGCACGAGCTGACGCGGCTCGCGACGGCCGACCGCGTCTGACGGACGGACGCGCCGCGTCGGAGCGATCACGCCCGGACCGTTGACGGGACGGTCGAACTGCCTCCATCATCGGGCCATCGCGATGTCATCGATGACACAAGTCAACGATGACATCCCTGGGCCGACGCCGTGGACGAGGGCGCGACCCGGGCGTGCACTTCTCGGCCGGTCCATACCGGAGCGGCCCAGGTTCCGCCGTGTGGGCGGCCGCAGCACAGGAGAGACCATGAGCTCTGGACGTGTATCCCGGCATGCCCGCAGACGGATGATTCCGGCGGTGGTGACCGTGTGCGCCCTGTCCACCGCCACGCTCGCCCCTCAGGCCGTCGCCTCCGACACCCCGCCGTACTCCGAGACCTACCGTCCCCAGTTCCACTACACGCCGCAGAAGAACTGGATGAACGACCCCAACGGCCTCGTCTACTACAAGGGCGAATACCACCTCTTCTACCAGTACAACCCCAACGGCAACGCGTGGGGCGACATGTCCTGGGGCCACGCGGTGAGCAAGGACCTCGTGCACTGGAAGGAGCTGCCGCTCGCCCTGTCGCACGACGACGAGGAGATGGTCTTCTCCGGCAGCGCTGTCGTCGACCGGGACAACACCACCGGGTTCGGCACGAAGAAGAACCCGGCCATGGTGGCGGTCTACACCGGCTTCGACAAGAGCACGGGCACCCAGGCACAGGCGCTCGCCTACAGCACCGACCGGGGCCGCACCTGGACCAAGTACCAGGGCAACCCCGTCATCGACATCGGCTCGAAGGACTTCCGCGATCCCAAGGTGCAGTGGTACGAGCCCACCAAGAGCTGGCTGATGACGGTGTCGCTGTCCGCCGAGCACAAGGTGCGGTTCTACTCCTCCAAGAACCTCAAGGACTGGAAGCTGCAGAGCGAGTTCGGTCCGGCGGGAGCGACAGGCGGTGTGTGGGAGTGCCCCGACCTGTTCCCCCTCGCGGTCGACGGGAACAAGAAGAAGATCAAGTGGGTCCTGGTCGTCAACATCAATCCCGGTGGCATCGCGGGCGGTTCGGCTGCCCAGTACTTCATCGGTGACTTCGACGGCGAGAAGTTCACGGCCGACGACAAGGGCACCTACACCCCGCCCGGCGGCACGGTCGTGCAGGACTTCGAGGGCACCGGCTTCGGTACCTGGACGACCACCGGAACCGCCTTCGGACAGGGGCCGTCGGCCGGGGCGCTGGACGGGCAGCTGCCCGTCGAGGGGTTCGAGGGAAAGGGCCTCGCCAACAGCTTCCACGGCGGCGACTCCGCGACCGGCACCCTCACCTCACCCTCCTTCACCGTCGACAGCCCCTACCTGAACTTCAAGATCGGCGGCGGCAGGCACCCGCACGAGGAGGGAACCGTCCTGGAGCGCGGACCCGTCCCCGAGGGCACGGTCATCGGCGATTTCGAAGGCGGCTCCTACGGCGACTGGACGAAGACCGGTGACGCCTTCGGCACGGCCCCCGCCACCGGCACCCTTCCCGACCAGCAGCAGGTGACGGGGTGGCTGGGCGACGGCCTGGCCAACAGCTATCTGAACGGTGACGCCACCACCGGCACCCTCACCTCACCCGAGTTCACCATCGACAAGGACTACATCGACTTCCTCGTCGGCGGCGGCGCCCACCCGGCCGGCCACGCGAACCCCACCGCCGTCGAACTCGTCGTCGGCGGCAAGGTCGTACGCAGCGCCACCGGAAAGGACACCGAGACGCTCAACTGGGCCGCCTGGGACGTCCGTGACCTCGCCGGCAAGAAGGCGCGGATAGAGATCGTCGACGACAACACGGGTGGCTGGGGTCATATCAACGTCGACCACATCGTGCTCTCGGACACCCGGGCCCGGCCCCTCTCCGAGGAGACGTCCGTCAACCTGCTCGTCGACGGCGAGATCGTCAGCAGCGCCACGGGCGCGGGCAGCGAGACGCTGGACTGGGCCTCCTTCGACCTGCGCCCCTACGCCGGCAAGAAGGCGCAGATCCAGATCGCCGACATGAACACCGGGGGCTGGGGTCACCTCCTGGCCGACCGGTTCACCGCCGCCGACGCCCCCGCCGAGTCCGTCCTGCAACGCGCGGACTGGGCCGACTACGGCAAGGACTACTACGCGGCCGTGTCCTGGGAGAACGCTCCCGGCGGCAAGCGGTACATGATCGGCTGGATGGACAACTGGGACTACGCCGGCGCCGTCCCGACCTCACCCTGGCGCGGCGCGCAGACCGTCCCCCGGGAGATGGCCCTGCGCACCGTCGACGGCCGGATCCGCCTGATCAGCAAGCCGGTGAACAGCCTCGACTCCCTTCGCATCCGTTCGGAGACCGCGACGGGCATCATGGTCAAGAGCACGTCGAAGCCGCTGATCGGCCCTGCCGCCGAGGGCAAGGCGCTCGACATCGAGGCGACCTTCTCCCTCAGGGACGCCGACCGCTTCGGACTGAAGGTGCGCACCGGCGCCGGGGGCGAGGAGACGGTCATCGGCTACGACGCCACCACCGAGGAGCTGTACGTCGACCGCACCCGCTCCGGCACCGTGGACTTCCACAGCACCTTCCCCGGCATCCAGCGCGCACCGCTCAAGGCCGAGAAGGGCAAGGTGAAGCTGCGGATCCTGGTCGACCGGTCGTCCGTCGAGGTTTTCGGCGGCAACGGCGAGGCCGTGATCACCGACCAGATCTTCCCCGACCCCGCCAGCGACGGAGTGCGGGTCTTCGCCGAGAACGGCTCGGTGAAGCTGGACGAGGCCGAGGTCCGCCATCTCGACACCTACCGGAACTGATCCCCCAGCCGTCTGCGACCACGGAGGTCGACGCACCGTGAAGAAAACCCTGTTCGCCGAGTTCACCGCCCGCGAGGGAACGGAGGAGGAAGTCGCCCGGCTGCTGCGGGACTACGCCCGCAACGTGCGGACGGAAGCGGGCAACCTCGTCTTCGACGTCTACACCAGGACCACCCACCCGCGCGCCTTCTGGATCTTCGAGGTGTACCGGGACGAGGACGCCTTCCGGGCACACCTGGGCGCCCCGTACGGCGGCCCGTTCAACGCCGCGCTCGCCCCACTGATCGAGGAGGACGCATCCGTGCTCACCTTCCTCGATCCGGTGGCCTGAGATATGGGCGGACATCCCGCGGCGCCCGACCGGAGCCGGTCCCGCCGCTCAAGGACGAGGTAGGGACTCGCGCAGACGAGGTCACACAGCAGGACACGTGCTGGGCGGGGGCGACCACGCGAAGGCGAACCCCGGCCGTCCTCGCCCCCGTTCAGCCGTGAACCCCGGCCGGCTCCACGCGAAGCCGGCACCGGAACCCGTCAAGTTGCGGACAGAATCCGTCCGCAACCCCCGCTACCGTGCATCGCATGGCGAACACCAAGCGGAGCGTCACCGGCACGGCACCCCTGCTCGGCACGCGTGCCCTCAACCGCGCGACCCTCGACCGGCAGCTGCTCCTGCGCCCGGCCCGGCTGTCCGTCGCGGCGGCCGTCGAGCATCTGGTCGGGCTCCAGGCGCAGAACGTCAAGCCGCCCTACTATGCGCTCGCCGCCCGCCTCGACGGCTTCACCCCCGAGGCGCTGTCCCGGCTGATGGCGGACCGCGAGGCCGTCCGGATCGTCACGATGCGCTCCACCATCCACACCCACACCGCGGACGACTGCCTCACCCTGCGGCCGCTGGTGCAGCCCGCCCGGGACCGGGAACTCGTCACCTTCCGCAAGGGACTCGCCGGTGTCGACCTGGAGCGGCTCGCCGGACTCGCCCGCGACCTCGTCGAGACCGAGCCCCGCACCATGACGCAGCTGCGCGAGGCCCTGCTCCGGGAGTGGCCCGACGCCGATCCGCAGGCCCTGGCCGTCGCCGCCCGCTGCCGTCTCCCGCTCGTGCAGGTGACGCCCCGGGGGCTGTGGGGGCGCAGCGGGCAGGTCCGTCTCACCACCGCCGAGCACTGGCTCGGCCGGCCCGCGCAGCCGGCCCCCGCGCCCGACGCGGTCGTCCTGCGCTATCTCGCCGCCTTCGGCCCGGCGTCGGTGCAGGACATGCAGGCCTGGGCCGGCATGACCCGGATGCGCGACGCCTTCGAACGCCTCCGCCCGCAGCTCGTGACCTTCCGGGACGAGACCGGCGTCGAACTCTTCGACCTCCCGGACGCCCCCCGCCCCGGCCCGGAGACCCCCGCACCGCCGCGCTTCCTCCCCGAGTTCGACAACCTGCTGCTCTCGCACGCCGACCGCACCCGCGTCGTCCCGCCCGAGCACCGCGGCCGCTCCTGGAAGGGGAACATGGCCTACTGCACGCTCCTTGTCGACGGCTTCCTCGCCGGGCTGTGGCGACTGGAGGAGGACGCGCTCGTGATCGAACCCTTCGACCGCCTCAGCCGGAGCCGACGGGACGACGTCACGGCCGAGGGGGAGCGGATGCTGCGGGTCATGCACCCGGGGTCGTCCTACGACATCCGGTTCGGCGTCGTACGGGGCTAGAGACCGTCCCGACATGGAGAGGGGGCGTTGCGGGCCGCTCGTGGAGGCCCGCAACGCCCCCTGGTCTTTCACCTGAGGGGTACTCAGGAGTCAGCTGCTGATCACGAGTTGACCTGCGTCGTGACCAGGTTGGAGAAGGTGGTCAGCCGGGTGTAGACACCCGGGAAACCGGCCTGGGCGCAGCCTTCGCCCCAGGAAGTGATGCCTGCCAGGACGCCCCCGATGAGCAGGGGGCCGCCGCTGTCGCCCTGGCAGGTGTCCACGCCGCCGGAGGTCTTTCCGGCGCACACCATGTCGCTCTGCACGAAGTCGGAGCCGTAGGAGCTCGCGCAACTGGAGTCGGACACGGTCGGTACGGTCGCGGTGCGCAGCTGGTTGGAGGCGCTGCCGTTCTCGGAGGTGTCGCCCCAGCCGAGGATGCGGGCGGTGGTGCCGGCCGCGTACACCGAGGTCTGGGAGGAGGAGACGTACTTCGCCGGGGTGTACGGCATCGAGGTCGACAGCGTCAGCACGGCCACGTCGTCGCCGTTGGAGGTGTCGGTGTAACTCGGGTGGATCCAGATCTTGCTGACTCTGGCGACCGTGCCGTTGGTGCCGTTGAGGTAGGTGCGGCCACCGACGACGCGCACGCTGCTCGTGGTCTCGCCGACCATGCAGTGCGCGGCGGTGACGACCTTCTTGGGCGAGACGAGCGTGCCGCCGCAGAACTGGTTCTGCGAGGCGTCCGTGATCTGCATGACGAAGGGGTACGCGGACGTCGTGGTCGTGGTGCCGCCGACGATCGGCTGGGGCGCGGCGACGGCCGTGGGGGCGGCGAGCAGCGCGGTCGTGGCGGCGGCAGCGGTCGCCGCGGCGACGGCGGCGGCCTTCTTGGCGGCGTTGAGCCCGAACATGGGTCTCCTTGGGGAGTTGCCGGTGGGGGGTCGCGCGGGTGGTCGTGCACGGGGACCCTGACGCCGTTGTTCGGATCTCCGTGTGCCCGGCGAGCGGCACGCCCCAAAGCTAGAGCCCGGACGAGGGGGCTCCCAATGAGGGAACCCCCTAAGGGAGTTGGGGAGGGATAACCCTCGGTCCGGTCGCGTAAACCCAGGTGGCGTCAGGTCGTTCGGCGGCCGGCGGCCAGCCGGACGATGTCCACCCGGGAGCGGATCCCGAGCTTGCGGTAGACCCGGGTGAGGGTGGCCTCGACGGTCTTGACGCTGATGAACAGGCGTGCCGCGATCTCCCGGTTGGTCGCGCCCTCCATCACCAGCGATGCGACCTGACGCTCCATCGCGGCCAGGCCCTCCAGCGCGTCCAGGGCGACGGCCGGCGCGGCGGCGGGCGGTTCCGCCGCGGTGGGACCGGCCGTGGCGGCGGCGTCGACCTGCCGCAGCCAGGGCAGCGCGCGGCAGCGCCGGAACAGCCGGGCGGCCTCGTCGTACGACGCCGGTCCCGGCAGCGGCCTCGCGCCCGTGCGGGGGAGGGCGGCGGCCTGGGCGCGCAGCCGGGCCAGCGCGAAGGCGGCCCGGGCCTCCTCCAGGCCGTACCCGAGCCGGCCGAGCCGGTCCTGCACGGACGTCAACCGGACGACGGCGGCCTCGTGTTCGCCGCGCGCCGCCCGCACCAGCGCCTCGGCCCGGTCGAGGACGGCCAGCACGCTCTGCCGGCCCAGCCGCAGGGCGTGCGCCCGGGTCGTGTCGATGACGTCCTGGGCCTCGCCCGGCTCGCCGATGCGGACCAGGGACTCGGCGAGGTCGCCGTGCCAGCGCCCGCGCCCGGGGTCGTTGATGCCGAGACCCTGCTCCAGCTCCCGCACCCGGCGCAGCGAACGGACGGCGGCGGCCGGGTCGCCGGCCACCAACTGGGCGTAGCCCAGCGCCGCGAGGGCCCGGGACAGGTACATCTGGTCACCGTCGACCTCGGCGTGGTCCGCCGCCTCCCGGGCGAGGGCCAGGGCCCGGTCGACGTCCCCGGCGGAGGCCTCCGCGAGGGAGGCGAGCATGGCCGAGGCACCTTCGCCGATCCCGGAGTCCCGGGCGAGCCGCAGGCTCTCGCGGGCCAGGTCCAGGGCCCGGCCGCAGTGCCCGGAGCGCAGTTCCGTGTCGGCGAGGAAGCGCAGGAAGTGCACCTCGCTCTCGACCATCCCGCGCCGGCGCACCTCCCGGAGCAGCGCGGTGATCGTCGCCCGCGCCTCGGGCAGCTGGTCGCTCATGATCAGCCAGCGGAACCGTGCCGATCCGGCGCCGTTGTGGTGGCAGGCCACATAGGGGTCCTGGGGTTCCTTCAGCGCCCGTTTGACGGTCGCGGGGGCGTCCGGGTGGCCCATCAGGGTCTCGGTGGAGGCCTGGAAGGACAGCGCCATCAACTCGGTCCGGCGGTCCCCGCCCCGGGCGGCCAGCTCCGCCGCGTGCGCCGCCTCCTGGCGGGCCTCGGCGAAGTCGCCCTCGACGACCAGGCCGCGCCAGGCCAGCTGGTAGTAGACCTGGGCGAGCAGACACGGGTCGTCTCCCGCGTCGGCCAGGACCTGCGGGAAGACGGCGTCGACGTCACCGAGGGCCTGCCCGGCCGCCTCGATGACCACCATCCACGCCCGCACCCGCTCCGCGGGCACGGTGGCACGCGTCAGTACGTCACGTGCGATGTCCCGGGCGAGATCGGCCTCGCCGGCGGTGATCGCGTCCTCCGCGGCCTGCAGACGCCGCTCGTCGGGGCCCGGGGTGCTGTCCGCCGGGGTGTGCCGGGCGGCGAGCAGCCCGAGCGAGGCCGCCACGGAAGGGGCGCCGCGGTCCCGGGCCAGCGCCCCGGCCTCGGCGAGCCGGGCCGCCACGTCCGGGTCGGTGCCGGTGGTCGCCAGGGCCAGGTGCCGGGCCCGCTCGATCGGGTCGGAGGCCGCCGTGGACAGCGCGGCGTGCACGGCCCGCCGCTCCTGCGCCGGGGCCTCCGCGTAGAGCGCGGCCGAGATCAGCGGGTGCGCGAACCGCAGGGCCGGTGCCTCGGGGTCCGTGGCGAGCAGCCCCAGGGCCGCCGCCTGGGCCGTCTCGGCCTCGGCGTGCTCCCGGCCGGCCGCGTGCAGCAGCGCCAGCGTGGGACGGGCACCGGCGCTGGCCACCAGGAGGGTGCGGCGCGCCTCGTCCGACAGCATCTCCAGCCGGCTCAGCACCAGGGCCCGCAGCGAGGTGGGCACCGGCAGCGGCTCGCCCGGGCGCGGCCGGGCCGGGCTCTCGGCCAGGGCACGCCCCAGCTCCAGCGCGAAGAGCGGGTTGCCGCCGCTGGTGCGGTGGATGTCGCGGACCGTGGAGCGGGACAGGGGCGTGTAACCGCGGTGGTCGAGCAGCGCCGAGACCTGCGTACGGTTCAGCGGGCCCAGCCGGACGGCGAGCGTGTCGGGCGGGGACGCCGGCAGGTGCCGGTCGTACTCCTGGCCCTCGGTCCGCACCGCGCACAGCATCTGCACGGGCGTGTCACCCAGCCGGCGGGCCGCGAAGCCGAGCAGTTCCGCACTGGCGGCATCCAGCCACTGCAGATCGTCGGCGACCACCAGCACCGGGCCCTTCGCGGCGAGGACCCGCAGCGCCGACAGCACCGCCAGACGCAGCGCGAGCCCGTCCCGCTGGAGGGTGGACTCGCCGCGGCCGGTCAGCGCCGACTCCAGGGCGGTGCGCTGGGCGCCGGGCAGTGCAGCCGACACGTCCTCCAGGACCAGCCCGAACAGGTCGGCCAGCGCCAGGAAGGGCAGGTGGGATTCCGACTCGGTCGCCGAGCAGCGCAACACCGTCCGCGCCGCACCGCCGTAATCCGCGGCCAGCGCCCGCAGGACCGTCGACTTTCCAATTCCGGCCGGACCGTGCAGCAGCACACTGCCGCCCCGGCCGAGCTGCTCACGGGCCGAGGTGAACAGTTCCTCTCGGCCGATGACCAGGTCGGGGCGGCTCCTGGGAGGCTCCTGGAAGTCCCGTCGCACGGTCACGGCTCCCCTCCCTGTGTCGTGTCCTGGCCAATATTAGGCAACAGCTCTTTGAATTTCGGAGGGACGGCGTCGTGAGGGAAATTACAACGGGTGCCGGCGGGCGAATTCATCGGTCTCCCGAATGCGGCGGAACGCGAGGCCGGTGCCCCGTCGGGTACGCTCCGGCGGCTCGAACGATCACGTGCGACAGAAAACACCACAAACCTACGGCAACCACCCCGCCCGGCGCGCGGCGACCACCGCCTCGCCACGGGTGCGGGCCCGCAGCTTCCGCATGGCCGACCGCAGGTACCCCTTGACGGTCTCCGGCGTCACGCCCAGCCGGTCGGCGGCGACGGCGTTCGTCGCACCCGCCGCGACACACGCCAGGACGTCCACCTCGCGCGGCGCCAGCCGGACCCGGGCCGACCCGCCGGATTCGGCCGCCGACCCGGCGGACTCGGCGGACTCGGCCGTCAGCAGCGCGCACGCGCCGAGCAGCTCCGCGCGCAGCTCCGGGTCCGTGATCCGCCCGGCCAGCGCCCGCAGAGCCGCGTGCGCCTCCCGCACCTGCTCCCACCCCGGACCCGCCCCGGCGACGAGCGTGCGGGCCTCGTCCCGGACGGCCAGCGCCCGCTCCAGGTCCCGCGCCGCCTCGACCGCCGCGTCCAGCATCCGGCCGCCCAGCGGCAGGGCCGTGCGCAGCGCCCCGTACAGCACCCCGCGCACCCGGTGCCGCACCACCACCGGCACGGCCAGCACCGAGCGCAGCCCCTCCACGGCCACCGGGGCGTCGTACTCGTGGCTGATCTGCCGCGACGCCGAATAGTCCGTCACCACACACGGCCGGGACAGCGCCACCGTCTTGCCGCCGAGACCGGTGCCGGACGTCACCACCAGCGACCGCAGGGCGTGCGTCGCCGTGCCGCTCAGCTCGCTGATGCGCATCTGCTGCCCGGCCTCCAGCAGGCCGCCGAAGGCGATCGGAAGGCCGGTGCCCCGCCGCAGGCGCAGCAGCGCGTTGCGCATCTCGACCGCGTCGGACGCGTCTGTCGTCACCTGATCGCCCCTTCACTACGGCTCCTGCGCGGGCGCACCCCCCGTTCGGGGGTAGTGAGACCTGCATCACGGATTACACGATGGCTCGGAGCCGCCCGGCAATGGTCCGGCACCCAGGAGGACAGATGACATCGGCGACGGCACTGTTCCGCGACGCGCGGGATTTCCTGCTGGAGCACCGCGAGGACTACCCGAGGGCCTACGAGGGCTTCCGCTGGCCCCGCCCCGAGTACTTCAACTGGGCGCTCGACTGGTTCGACGAGATCGCCGACGGCAACGCCCGCACCGCCCTGCACCTCGTCGAGGAGGACGGCCGTGAGACCCGGCTGTCCTTCGGGGAGATGTCGGTACGGTCGGCGCAGTTCGCCACCTGGCTGCGCGCCCGGGGCGTGCGCGCCGAGGACCGGATCCTCGTCATGCTCGGCAACCAGGCCGAACTGTGGATCACCGCCCTCGCCGCGATGAAGCTGCGCGCGGTGGTCATCCCGGCCACCCCGCTGCTGGGCCCCGCCGACCTGCGCGACCGCGTCGAGCGCGGCCGGGTCCGGCACGTCATCGCGCGCCCCGAGGACACCGGCAAGTTCGCCGATGTCCCCGGCGACTACACGCGCATCGCCGCGGGCGCCGCCGGCGCGGTGCCGGACGGCTGGCTGCCGCTGGACGACGCCTACGGCGCCTCGGCCGGCTTCACCCCCGACGGCCCCACCCGGGCCGACGACCCGCTGATGCTCTACTTCACCTCGGGCACCACCGCCCGGCCCAAACTCGTCGAGCACACCCACACGTCGTACCCGATCGGCCATCTGTCGACCATGTACTGGATCGGCCTGAAACCCGGCGACGTACACCTGAACATCTCCTCACCCGGCTGGGCCAAGCACGCCTGGTCCAACCTGTTCGCCCCGTGGAACGCCGAGGCGACCGTCTTCCTGCACAACTACACGCGTTTCGACGCCGTCCGTCTCATGACCGAGATGGACCGGGCGGGCGTCACCACCTTCTGCGCCCCGCCGACCGTGTGGCGCATGCTCATCCAGGCCGACCTGACGCAGCTGCGCACCCCGCCCCGCGAGGTCGTCGCGGCCGGTGAGCCGCTCAACCCGGAGGTCATCGAGCAGGTCCGCCGGGCCTGGAACCGCACCATCCGGGACGGTTTCGGCCAGACCGAGACGGCCGTGCAGGTCGCCAACAGTCCCGGCCAGCCGCTCAAGACCGGCTCCATGGGCCGGCCGAGCCCCGGCTACCGCGTCGAGCTCCTCGACCCGGTCTCCGGCGCGCCGGGCGCGGCCGAAGGCGAGATCGCGCTCGACCTGTCGGACCGCCCCGTCGGCCTGATGACCGGATACCACGGCGACGCCGACCGCACGGCGGAGGCGATGGCCGGCGGCTACTACCGCACGGGGGATGTCGCATCCAGGGATGAAGAGGGATATCTGGTCTATATCGGGCGAAGTGACGACGTCTTCAAGGCCTCCGACTACAAGATCAGCCCGTTCGAGCTGGAGAGCGCGCTGCTGGAGCACGAGGCGGTCGCAGAGGCGGCGGTCGTGCCCGCCCCGGACGAACTGCGGCTCGCCGTCCCGAAGGCCTACGTCGTCCTGGCGGAGGGCTGGCAGCCCGGCCCCGACACGGCCAAGGTCCTGTTCGAGCACTCCCGGGAGACGCTGGCCCCCTACAAGCGCATCCGCCGCCTGGAGTTCGGGGCCCTGCCCAAGACCGTCTCCGGCAAGATCCGCCGGATCGAGCTGCGTGAGGCCACGGCGGCCGGGTCGGACGCCGAGTACCGCGAGGAGGACTTCCGGTGAACTCCTACAGCCACGGAACCGGCGGGACGGCGCTGCTCGGCGACACCATCGGGGCCAACCTGGACCGGGCGGTGGCCGCCTGGCCGGACCGCGAGGCGCTGGTCGACGTGCCGTCCGGACGGCGCTGGACGTACGCCGAGTTCGGCGCGGCGGTCGACGAGCTGGCCTCCGCCCTGCACGCCTCCGGTGTCGCCAAGGGCGACCGGGTGGGCATCTGGGCCGTCAACTGCCCCGAGTGGGTGCTCGTCCAGTACGCCACCGCCCGCATCGGCGCGATCATGGTGAACATCAACCCGGCGTACCGCACCCACGAGGTGGAGTACGTCCTGAAGCAGGCGGGCGTCTCCCTGCTGTTCGCCTCCCTCAGCCACAAGACGAGCGACTACCGGGCGATGGTCGAGCAAGTGCGCGGTCGCGTCCCGGAGTTGCGGGAGGTGGTGTACTTCGGCGACCCGGGCTGGGAGGCGCTGCTCGGCCGGGCGGTCCCCGGCGCAACGTACGACGAACTGTCCTGCGACGACCCGATCAACATCCAGTACACCTCCGGCACCACGGGCTTCCCCAAGGGCGCGACCCTCTCCCACCACAACATCCTCAACAACGGCTACTTCGTCGGTGAGTCGATCGCCTACTCCGAGCAGGACCGGATCTGCGTCCCGGTGCCCTTCTACCACTGCTTCGGCATGGTGATGGGCAATCTCGCCGCCACCTCGCACGGCGCCTGCGTGGTCATCCCCGCCCCGTCCTTCGACCCGAAGGCGACCCTCGACGCGGTGCAGCAGGAGCGCTGCACCTCGCTCTACGGCGTCCCGACGATGTTCATCGCCGAGCTGAACCTCCCCGACTTCGCCTCCTACGACCTCTCCTCCCTGCGCACCGGCATCATGGCGGGCTCGCCCTGCCCGGTGGAGGTGATGAAGCGGGTGGTCGCCGAGATGCACATGGCGGAGGTCTCCATCTGCTACGGCATGACCGAGACGTCCCCGGTGTCCCTCCAGACCCGCCGGGACGACGACCTGGAGCACCGCACCGGCACGGTCGGCCGGGTCCTGCCGCACATCGAGGTCAAGATCGTCGACCCGGCGACGGGGGTCACCCGGCCGCGCGGCACGGCGGGCGAGTTGTGCACCCGCGGCTACAGCGTGATGCTCGGCTACTGGAACGAGCCGGAGAAGACCGCCGAGTCCGTCGACGCCGGCCGCTGGATGCACACGGGCGACCTCGCCGTGATGCGCGAGGACGGCTACGTCGAGATCGTCGGCCGCATCAAGGACATGATCATCCGGGGCGGGGAGAACATCTACCCCCGCGAGATCGAGGAGTTCCTCTACGGCCACCCGAAGATCCAGGACGTCCAGGTCGTCGGCGTCCCGGACGAGCGCTACGGCGAGGAGGTCCTGGCCTGCGTCATCGCACGCGACCCGGACGACCCGCCGACACTGGAGGAGCTCCGGGCCTTCTGCGAGGGGCAGTTGGCGCACTACAAGGTGCCGGCCCGGGTGCGGATCCTCGACTCCTTCCCGATGACGGTGTCCGGGAAGGTACGCAAGGTGGAGCTGCGGGAGCGGTTCGCGGACGGTTGAGGGGCGGCGCGGAGGGCTGCCCGCCCGTCACAGCGGTGCGCGCATGCACACCCGCGGCCAGCGGTTCAGGCCGTGTGCGGCCTCCGTGGCGCGGATCGCGCGGAGGCCGGGCGTGAGGTCCTCCTCGGGGAGCGGGCGGAAGCCGAGGCGCTCGTAGTAGGGGGCGTTCCACGGGACGTCCGTGAAGGTGGTCAGCGTCAGGGAGGTCAGCCCCTCCTCGCGGGCGCGGTCGGCGGCGTGGGCCAGGAGGGCTCGGCCCACGCCCCGGCGTGCGGCCCGCGGGTGGACCGAGACCTGCTCGATGTGCAGGGCGCCGTCGACCGGTTCGGCGAGGAGGTAGGCGACCGGCCCGTCCTGCGGGCCGGAGGCGGCTACCCAGCAGCGGCCCGCCCTGCGGTAGTGCTCCAGGACGTCGAGGGCGGGCGGCTCGTCGTCGGCGATCTCCGGCATGCCGAGGTCGCGGAAGGGAGCGCCGGCGGCCCGCTCGACGTCCTGGAGGGCGGGGAGTTCGGCCGGGGTCGCGGGGCGGATGCGCATGCGGTGAGTATGCGGTGCGCCGGCGTGGTCAGGGGGCCCGCTTCCCGGAGCCGGTCGCGGCCAGGGTCTCGGCCGGGGCGTTCACCGGCCTCGGTGTGCCGGTGAGGTCCAGGACGAACAGCGGGACGCCCAGGGCGTCGGCGCGGGCCCGGGCGTCGTCGGCGTATCCGGCGAGGGAGAAGTAGAGGCCGTCGGCGGACTCGGTCATGGCCGTCAGCCACAGGCACTCCACGTCCCGCAGACCCGCCGGGCGCACGGCAGGGTCCACCTGCGCGACGACACCGCGGGCGGCCAGTCCGATACCGGACGGGGGCCGCTGGTCCGCCCGCCGCACACCCCGGTATCCGAGCCAGCGCAGATACAGCGCGGTGGCGGTGACGGCGTCGAGGGCGGTGCGGATGGTGACGGACCGGAAGGGGGGCCGGGCGGGGGTGGCGTCGGCCGGGGCGGCGGAGGTGTGGGCGGGGGCGGCGTCTCCGGGGGCGGTGGAGGTGGCGGGGGTGGAGTCGCCTGCGGCGGCGGAGGTGGCGTCGCCTGTGCCGGTGGGGGAAGCGGCGGGTGTGGCGTCGGCGGTGGTGGGTGCCTCGGGGTGGGGTGCGGCGTCGGTGGGGGCGGCGGTATCGGCGGAGGCGGCATCGTCGGCAGCGCACGCTTGGGGGGAGGCGGGCTCCGGGTGCGGGCCCGCCGGCGGGCGAAGGCAGGGTGCGGCGTCCTGGCCGCTCCCGTCGTCGTGGGCCGTCGTCGTCTCCCGGCCGTCCGTGTGGTCCCGGGCCGTCGTCGTCTCCCGGCCGTTCGTGTGGTCCCGGGCCGTCGTCGTCTCCCGGCGGCCCGCGTCGTCCCCGGCCGCCGTCGCCTCCTGGGCGCCCCCGTCGTCCCGGGCCCTCGTCGTCTCCTGGCAGCCTCCGTCGTCCCCGGCCGCCGTAGCCTCGGTGGCGGACGGCTCGTCCTGGCCCACCGCCGCGTCCCGGCCGGTCCTCGCGCTCCCGGCGGGCGACGTCCCGCCGGACGCCGGGTGGTGGTCCCCGATTCCGCCCCGGCCCTCCACCACCGCCACCCGCAGCACCACTCCGCACGCGCACCCCACCTCCGGGTGCGGCCACTCGCCGTGCCGCCCGCAGGAGCCGCACCGCACCGTCACCCAGTCGTCCTGCCAGACGCGGTGCGAGACGGGCGTCGGCGAGCCGTCGCGGTCCAGTCGCGGGGCGACCGGCGCGCCGCACGCGCAGGGGTAAGCGGGAGCCGTGTAGCGGTGCTCGCGGCGGCAGGCCGGGCAGCGCACCGCAACGGTCTCGGTCATGGCCACTCCAGAACCGTGTCGCGTCGGGACAGCGTGCCCATCGTGCTCCCTCGGGGCCCGCCCTGTCCGGCGCTTGGCGTCTCTTGACGCCCCTCGCCCACCCCGCATACATTCATTCCAGATAGTAGAAAACAAATTCCGCAATACGGAAGAAGCTCACCGCGGGGCGCGACGGGAGTGCGAATCCGACAGCCGAAGCAGGAGTACTCGATGGCTCGAATGACCGCTGCCCGCGCGGCAGTTGAGATCCTCAAGCGTGAGGGCGTCGCCGACGCGTTCGGTGTCCCCGGCGCGGCGATCAACCCGTTCTACGCGGCGCTCAAGGCCTCCGGCGGCATCGCCCACACCCTCGCCCGGCACGTCGAGGGCGCCTCGCACATGGCCGAGGGCTACACCCGCACCCACCCGGGCAACATCGGCGTCTGCATCGGCACATCGGGCCCGGCCGGCACCGACATGATCACGGGTCTGTACTCCGCGACCGGCGACTCCATCCCGATCCTGTGCATCACGGGCCAGGCCCCGACCGCCGTGATCCACAAGGAGGACTTCCAGGCCGTCGACATCGCCTCCATCGCCAAACCGGTCACGAAGATGGCCGTCACGGTGCTGGAGGCCGCGCAGGTCCCGGGCGTCTTCCAGCAGGCCTTCCACCTGATGCGCTCCGGCCGCCCCGGCCCGGTCCTCATCGACCTGCCGATCGACGTCCAGCTGACGGAGATCGAGTTCGACCCGGAGACGTACGAGCCCCTCCCGGTCTACAAGCCCGCCGCGTCCCGCGCCCAGATCGAGAAGGCCATCGGGATGCTGAACGCCTCCGAGCGGCCCCTGATCGTCGCGGGTGGCGGCATCATCAACGCCGACGCCGCCGAACTCCTCGTGGAGTTCGCCGAACTGACCGGCACCCCGGTCGTCCCGACCCTGATGGGCTGGGGCCTGCTGCCGGACGACCATGAACTGAACGCCGGCATGGTGGGCCTGCAGACCTCGCACCGCTACGGCAACGCGACCTTCCTGGAGTCCGACTTCGTCCTCGGCATCGGCAACCGCTGGGCCAACCGCCACACCGGCAAGCTCGACGTCTACACGGCCGGGCGGACGTTCGTTCACGTCGACATCGAGCCCACCCAGATCGGCAAGATCTTCGCCCCGGACTACGGCATCGCCTCCGACGCCAAGGCCGCCCTGGAACTGTTCGTCGAGGTCGCCCGCGAGCTGAAGGCGGCCGGCGGGCTGCCCGACCGTTCCGCGTGGGCCGAGGCCGCGCAGGAGCGCAAGGCGACCCTCCAGCGCCGTACGCACTTCGACGACATCCCGATCAAGCCGCAGCGCGTCTACGAGGAGATGAACAAGGCCTTCGGCCCGGAGACCCGGTACGTCTCCACCATCGGCCTCTCGCAGATCGCCGGCGCCCAGATGCTGCACGTCTACCGGCCCCGGCACTGGATCAACTGCGGCCAGGCCGGTCCGCTCGGCTGGACCATCCCGGCCGCACTCGGCGTCGCCAAGGCCGACCCGGAGGCGTCCGTCGTCGCCCTCTCCGGGGACTACGACTTCCAGTTCATGCTGGAGGAACTCGCCGTCGGCGCGCAGCACCGCATCCCGTACGTGCACGTCCTGGTGAACAACTCCTACCTGGGCCTGATCCGGCAGGCGCAGCGGGCGTTCGAGATCGACTTCCAGGTCAACCTGGAGTTTGAGAACCTCAACTCCCCGGAGCTCGGCGTCTACGGCGTCGACCACGTCAAGGTCGCCGAAGGCCTCGGCTGCAAGGCCATCCGCGTCACCGACCCCGCCGAGCTGGGCGACGCCTTCGAGCAGGCCAAGAAGCTGGCCGCGGAGCACCGGGTCCCGGTCGTCGTCGAGGCGATCCTGGAGCGCGTCACCAACATCTCCATGTCGACCACCAACGACATCGGCAACGTCGTGGAGTTCGAGGAGATCGCCACGGAGCCGGGCCATGCGCCGACGTCGATCAGGACGCTGAAGGTCTGACACCCGCGCAGCACAGGGGGCGGCCCGTCCGGAAGGACGGACCGCCCCTTCTGTCTTCCTCCGGGACTCCCGCCCCGAGGGTCAGTCCCCGCCGCCTCCGCCGCCCCCGCCGCAGTAGTAGACGCCCCCACCGACGCCGCCCGTCCCGCGCGGCGAGTGCTGGAAGAGGTCCGCGCCGCCCACCTCGGCCCGCCGGACCAGACCCGCCCGCAGGGCGAACCGCGGCACCAGCAGCCGCAGGGCGGGCCTCACCGTGCAGGGCGACCAGCAGCAGCCGTTCACGGTCGCTCAGGCCGTGCCGACTCGCCGGCAGGGGATGCTCGTGCCGCAGCTCCCGGACGTGGCGGCGGGCGGCGCGGGTCGCGCCGAGCAGGGGATAGCGCAGCAGGCCCGCCTCCGCGAGCGGGATGCGCATGACGGCCACGGCGAGACGGATGCCGGGATCCTTCACCAAGGCCTTGGGCTCCGCGGGCGCGCGCAGGCAGCCGTGCACCGCGGCCGCGAGGGGAGAGGGCGGCTGTACGGCCTCGACCGCTTCCCCGGCGTCCACGACACGTGCCCGGACCGTCCCGGGCAGGTCGGGCTCCACCAGGCCCCGCAGATGCAGGTCCACCACGGCGACGGTCACGGCGGCCCGCGGGCCGTCCCCCAGCAGTGCGATCTCGTGCGGCTCCAGCCGGGCCGCCGTACCGTCGCTCATGGCTTCACCCCCGTACCGGGGCCCGCCGCCCCCGTGCCGGCGGACCCCGTGTGACGAGAATGTGCCCGGCCCCGGGGGCAGTTGAAGCCCCCGGGGCCGGGTCCAGAGGTTGATTTGAGGGTTCCGTACGGGCTGTACGACCGGTGCCGTAGGCGCGCTCACGCCTCGTGGTGCTCCGACAGCCCCGGCCAGTCGTCCGGCCCGCCGCCCTGCCACTCCACGAGGTCGCTCTCCGCGACGTCCGTGACATACAGGTCGGCCAGCCGCAGGATCTCGGCGACGTCGTCGGTGTGGGTGGCGACGCCCAGCGGCTCCTCGCCCAGGGTGACCCGGCGGGAGCCGTCCAGTGCGGGGGCGTGGACCACGACATGCGGGTGCTCGGTGTGAGGTGCCATGCCTTCAGGCTGCTGCGAACGGGACCGATCCGCACCCTGGGAACGGCTGGCCGTCCGGCGGCGCGAGGCTGGGCGCGACAGGACGTTCGCGCCGCCGGACGGGGTCGAGGGGAGAGGGGTGGGTGGTGCTGGGACCGCGGCGGGTGCGACGGGCTCCGGGGCCGGTTTCCCTCAGGTCGAGAAGCCGGTCCGGACCCTTCACCACCGCACTGGCTCGCACGCCGCCGCGGTCCGCGCCCTGACCGTGTCCGTGCCCGGGGGACCACCCCTCATCCGGGTCGCCCCGGGCGGTCGGACACGGTCAGGGAGTTTCAGTCCTCGCGCAGGGCGCGGACCGCCTCCTCCACGCGCCGCCCGTACTCGGGGCCGGCGGCGTGGACGTGCGCGAGGTTCTTCTGATGCCGGGCGGGGCCGCCGCTCTGGGCGCGACAGGACAGTTGTCAGCGGCGGCGCCGCCCGGGGATCGGGGGACCCCCGGGCCACGAGGGTCGGGGGAGGGTCAGACCTGGGCGCCGGAGAGCCGCTCCACGGCCCGCAGCAGCGCCGAGTGGTCGAGGCCGCCGTCGCCCTGCGCCCGCAGGGACGCGACCAGCTGGGCGACCACGGCGCCGACGGGCAGGGCCGCGCCGACGGTGCGGGCGGCGTCGGTGACGATGCCCATGTCCTTGTGGTGCAGGTCGATCCGGAAGCCCGGCTTGAAGTCCCGGCCGAGGAAGTTGTCCTTCTTGCGGGTCAGCACGGTCGAGCCGGCGAGCCCGCCGCCCAGGACGTCCAGGGCCGCCTTCAGGTCCACGCCGGACTTCTCCAGGAAGACCACGGCCTCGGCGCACGCCTGGATGTTCACGGCGACGATCAGCTGGTTGGCGGCCTTCACGGTCTGGCCCGAGCCGTGCGGACCGCACAGCACGATGGTCTTGCCGAGCGCCTCGAAGACCGGCTCGGCCTGGTCGAAGTCGGCCTGCTCGCCGCCGACCATGATGGACAGCACGGCCTCGATGGCGCCGGCCTCACCGCCGGACACCGGGGCGTCCAGGACGCGGATGCCCTTGTCCTTCGCCGCCTTCGCCAGGTCGACCGAGGTCTGCGGGGTGATCGACGACATGTCGATCAGCAGCGCGCCGGACCGCGCGTTCTCCAGGATGCCGTCCGGGCCGTAGGCGATGGCCTCGACCTGCGGGGACGCGGGAACCATCGTGATGACGACGTCGGCGTCCCGCACGGCCTCGGCGATCGAACCGGCCGCGGTGCCACCGGCGGCGGCCAGCCGGTCCAGCTTGTCCTGCTCCAGCGTGAAGCCGGTGACCTGGTAGCCCGCCTTGATCAGGTTCTCGGACATCGGGGAGCCCATGATGCCGAGGCCGATCCAGGCGACCTTGGGGAGTGCGTTGCTCATGATGGGGGTGCCTTTCGGTACGGGGGTCAGCGGGCCAGCCAGTCGAAGGCCTCGGCGCTCGGGCGGTCGCCCGGCTTGTACTCGAGGCCGACCCAGCCGTCGTAGCCCGCCTTCTTCAGCTGGTCGAGGAGGTCTTCGAGGGGCAGCGAGCCGGTCCCCGGCGCGCCGCGGCCCGGGTTGTCGGCGATCTGCACGTGCCCGGTCCTCGCGGCGAACCGCTCGATCACCGCGGGGAGGTCCTCGCCGTTCATGGACAGGTGGTAGAGGTCCATGAGGAAGCGGGCGTTGCCCAGTCCCGTCGCCTCGTTGACCTTGTCGACGACCTCCACGGCGGCCGGGGCCGACACCAGCGGGTACAGCGGGGACTCGGGCCGGTTCAGCGCCTCGATCAGCAGGACCGCGCCGATCCGGCCGGCGGCCCGGGCCGCGAGAGCCAGGTTCTCCAGGGCGAGCGCGTCCTGCTCGGCCGGGTCCACGCCCTCGACGCGGTTGCCGTACAGCGCGTTGAGCGCCGTGCAGCCCAGCGAGGCGGCGAAGCCGGCGGCCACGTCGATGTTGGCGCGGTACCGCTCCGACTCCTCACCGGGAACCGACAGGGCGCCGCGGTCCGGGCCCGGGAGCTGCCCGGCGTAGAAGTTCAGGCCGGTGAGCTGGACGCCGGCCTCCTCGATCGCGTGCTTCAGGGCGTCGAGCTCGGCCTGCTCGGGGACCGGCGAGTCGACCCAGGGCCACCACAGCTCTACCGCGGTGAAGCCCGCCGCGGCGGCGGCCGCGGGGCGCTCCAGGAGGGGGAGCTCCGTGAAGAGGATCGACAGGTTGACGTTGAAGCGCTGGTCTGCGAATCCCATCGGGGCGGCGCTCCCTTCCGTGTCTTCCATGGTGTGAGCGTTTTCCATGGTGCTTTTCCGTATTGCGGAATCATGTTTCTGCTTAACGGAAGATTGCCTGTGGGGTGCACGGGCTGTCAAGAGGGGCTGCCGGAAAGTCCGCCCCGCGCGTTAGGTTGAGCGCGTGCGACTGAGAGTGGAGTTCACGACCGAGCCGTTCGACCTGGACGAGGCGCCCGCGCACGCGGTGGTGGCCCGCGAGGTCGTGGAGGCCGCCGAGCTGGACGCCGTGGACGTGGGCCCGTTCGGCAACACCGCGGAGGGCGGCGCCGACGCGGTGCTCGGCGCCGTGGACGCCCTGCTCCGCAAGACCCTGGAGGCCGGTGCCACCCGGGTCACGCTCCAGGTCAACGTGGTCGAGGAGGGCGAGGCGTGAGCGGCGCGGGGGGCGAGCCGTTCATCGCGGCCGTGAAACCCCTGGTCGACGCCATGGGCGGCGAGATGATCCCGCCCGACGAGGCCGGTCCCGACGACGTCGTCCTGGCCTGGGAGGGCAGGGACGCCGTCGCCGTCCGGCTGCCGCAGCTCGCCGACTCCCTCGATCACATCCTGGCCGCCATGGAGCGTCGCAAGGGCGTGCCGCTGGCCGATCTGGACCGCAGGGCCAAGCAGGAGGTCGTGCGCATACTCGAGGCGCGTGGCGCCTTCTCCGTACGGCACGGCGTGGAGACCGTGGCGAGTGCCCTCGGTGTCAGCCGCTTCACCGTCTACAACTACCTCAACCGCGAGAAGGGGGCCTGACCGGCCGGCCCCGCGGCGGTCCGGTTTCGTGCCCCGAATTTTCAACAAACTGTTGACGTGCTGTCGGGGGAGGGCGTTAGCTGTCGGCACGCCCGTTCAGCACGAAGGCCGACACCGGCCACGGAGGCTCCCGTGACGTCCACTTCCACGCCGCCGGGCCTGACCCGGTTCAACACCCTTGAGGAGCACGCGGCGTACACCGCCCTCCGCGAGGCGTGCGCCTCCACGGCGTGGGCGAAGCGCCTGCTGGCCGCCCGCCCCTACGCCACCTGCGAGGACCTGTACGCCGCGAGCGACGCCGCCATGGCGGAGCTGACGGCCGGTGATCTCGACGAGGCGATGGCCGGCCATCCGCCCATCGGCCGGCCCAAGCCCGGCGACCCCACCTCGGCCCGGGAGCAGAGCGGCATGGCCGGCGCCTCCGACGCGCTCAAGGCGGAGATGCTGGAACTGAACCTCGCCTACCAGGAGAGGTTCGGCCATGTCTTCCTGATCTGCGCCACCGGCCGGACCGGCGAGCAGATGCGCGACGCGGTCCGGGAACGGATCGGCAACCCGCCGGAGCGGGAGCGGGAGATCGTCCGCACCGAACTGGGCAAGATCAACCGTATCCGGCTCGCCCGCCTCGTCGAAGACGACTGAAGAGGACGCCCGACCATGAGCACCAGCACCACCGCATCCGTGTCCACGCACATCCTGGACACCAGCGTCGGCCGCCCCGCCGAGGGCGTCGCCGTCCACCTCGCCGCCCGCGCCGGGCGCACGGCGGATTGGCAGGCGCTCGGCGGCTCCGCCACCGACGCGGACGGCCGGTGCAAGGACCTCCCGGCCCTGCCGGAGGGCACCACCCACGTACGGCTCGACTTCGCCGTCGAGCCGTACTTCGAGAAATCTGCGAACCAGAAGGCCGATGCGCAGCAGGACGCCCCCGCGAATCGGGACAGCGGCGCCGGTGTGTTCTTCCCGGAGGTGGCGATCACGTTCGCCGTCGTGCCGGGCGAGCACTACCACGTACCGCTGCTGCTCAACCCGTTCGGCTACTCCGTATACCGAGGGAGCTAGCTAGAGATGGCAGACATTTCCCGCCCGGCCCGCCCTGTGATCCTGGGACAGAACCAGTACGGCAAGGCCGAGAACCGAGTCGTCAAGATCACGCGGGACGGCGCCACCCACCACATCAAGGACCTCAACGTCTCCGTCGCCCTCTCCGGCGACATGGACGAGGTCCACTACTCCGGCTCGAACGCCAACGTGCTGCCGACCGACACCACCAAGAACACGGTGTACGCGTTCGCCAAGGAGCACGGCATCGAGTCCGCCGAGCAGTTCGGCATCCACCTCGCCCGGCACTTCGTCACCAGCCAGGAGCCGATCCACCGGGCCCGGATCCGCATCGAGGAGTACGCCTGGGAGCGGATCGAGGCCTCCGACGCCAACTCCCGGTTCAGCGGCGCCGACGAGGTCAAGCACTCCTTCGTCCGCAAGGGCCAGGAGACCCGGCTCACCCAGATCACCTACGACGGTGAGCGCTGGGAGGTCGTGTCCGGCCTGAAGGACCTCGTCGTGATGAACTCGACCAACTCCGAGTTCTGGGGCTACGTCAAGGACAAGTACACGACCCTGAAGGAGGCCTACGACCGGATCCTGGCCACCGAGGTCTCCGGCCGCTGGCGGTTCAACTGGACCGACGACGAGCAGCGCATGCCCCACTGGGAGAAGTCCTACGAGCAGGTGAAGAAGCACATGCTCCAGGCCTTCGCCGAGACCTACTCCCTCTCGCTCCAGCAGACCCTGTACCAGATGGGTTCGCGGATCATCAACCACCGCAGTGAGATCGACGAGGTCCGCTTCTCCCTCCCGAACAAGCACCACTTCCTGGTGGACCTGGAGCCGTTCGGGCTGAAGAACGACAATGAGGTGTACTTCGCCGCCGACCGCCCCTACGGCCTGATCGAGGCGACGGTCCTCCGGGACGGCTGTGAGGCGAAGATCCCCGTGGACCTCACCAACCTCTGACGCTCCCCTTTCGGCACCCGTGGCCGGGGCACCCTTCTCCCGGCCACGGCACTCAAAACCTCCAGGGTCCTGCCGTGCCCTCTCCACCACAGCGCAAAGGACGAACCATGGCAGCAGACCGGCGCATCGTCATCGAGAACTGCGCGATCGCGACCGTCGACGGACACGACACCGAGTACGCCTCCGGGCACGTCGTCCTCGCCGGCAACCGCATCGAGTCACTCGGCGCGGGCGCGGCCCCCGGGGGCCTGGAGAACGTCGCCCGCCGCATCGACGCCTCCGGTCACCTCGTGACCCCCGGCCTGATCAACACCCACCACCACTTCTACCAGTGGATCACCCGGGGCCTGGCCACGGACCACAACCTCTTCAACTGGCTCGTCGCGCTGTACCCCACCTGGGCGCGCATCGACGAGCCGATGGTCCGCGCGGCCGCCCAGGGCTCCCTCGCGATGATGGCCCGCGGCGGCGTCACCACCGCCATGGACCACCACTACGTCTTCCCGCAGGGCTCCGGAGACCTCTCCGGTGCGATCATCGGCGCCGCCCGCGACATGGGCGTGCGCTTCACCCTCGCCCGCGGCTCCATGGACCGCAGCGAGAAGGACGGCGGCCTGCCCCCGGACTTCGCCGTCGAGACCCTCGACGGGGCGCTGGCGGCCACCGAGGAGACCGTACGGCAGCACCACGACTCCTCCTTCGACGCCATGACGCAGATCGCCGTCGCGCCCTGCTCGCCCTTCTCCGTCTCCACCGAACTGCTGCGTGACGGCGCTCAGTTGGCCCGCCGCCTCGGCGTCCGGCTGCACACCCACGGCTCGGAGACCGTGGAGGAGGAGAAGTTCTGCCACGAACTGTTCGGCATGGGCCCGACCGACTACTTCGAGTCCACCGGCTGGCTCGGCGAGGACGTGTGGATGGCGCACTGCGTCCACATGAACGACTCCGACATCGCCGCCTTCGCCCGGTCCGGCACCGGCGTCGCGCACTGCCCGTCCTCCAACGCCCGCCTCGCCGCCGGCATCGCCCGCGTCCCCGACATGCTCGCGGCCGGCGTCCCCGTAGGCCTCGGCGTCGACGGCACCGCCTCCAACGAGTCCGGCGAACTGCACACCGAACTGCGCAACGCGCTCCTCATCAACCGCCTCGGCGGCCACAGGGAAGCCGCCCTGAACGCCCGTCAGGCCCTGCGCCTCGGGACGTACGGCGGCGCCCAGGTCCTCGGAAGGGCCGCCGAGACCGGCTCCCTGGAGCCCGGCAAGCTCGCCGACCTCGTGCTGTGGAAGCTGGACACCCTCGCCCACGCCTCCATCGCCGACCCGGTGACCGCCCTGGTCTTCGGCGCGGCCGCCCCGGTGACCGCCTCCTTCGTGAACGGCCGGCAGATCGTCGAGGACGGACGGCTGCTCACGGCCGACGAGGACGCCATCGCCCGCGCCACACGGGACGAGGCCCGGCGGCTGGCGAGGATCGCCGCCGAGGCCTGAACACCCGGATGACTCCGGCCGGGAGGGACGGCTCCCGGCCGGTGGCCGTGGACCCGAGCGGGGACCACGGCGGTCGTCTCCGGGGTGCGCGCGGACGCGCGCGCCCCGGAACGGCCACCACCGTCCGCCGCATGTCCGGTCCCGCACGACCACCCGCACCACCTCCCTGACACCCACGGCCGCATCGGCGCGGCCGTGTAACCGACCGGAGGGACGCCGCCGTGGCCGACCACCCCGTTGACGAAAAACTCCCCGCGCTCAAGATGGCGACGACCGGCCTGCAGCACGTGGCCGCCATGTACGCGGGCGTCGTCGCCCCGCCCCTGATCGTCGGCGCGGCCATCGGCCTCTCCGCCGGCGACCTGACCTTCCTCACCGGCGCCTGCCTGTTCACCGCGGGCCTCGCCACCTTCCTGCAGACCCTCGGCATCTGGAAGATCGGCGCCCGGCTGCCGTTCGTCAACGGCGTCACCTTCGCCGGTGTCGCCCCGATGACCGCGATCGTCGCCTCCACCGAGGACAAGTCCGACGCCCTGCCCATCATCTTCGGCGCGGTCATCGTCGCCGGTCTCCTGGGTTTCCTGGCGGCCCCCGTCTTCTGCAAGGCGATCCGCTTCTTCCCGCCCGTCGTCACGGGCACGGTCATCACCCTGATCGGCATATCGCTGCTCCCCGTCGCCTTCGGCTGGGCGCAGGGGCCCGACCCGACGGCGCACGACTACGGCTCGGCGACCAACCTGGGCCTGGCCGCCGTCACCCTGCTGATCGTGCTGCTGCTGCGCCGCTTCACCACGGGCTTCGTCAAGCAGATCGCCGTGCTGCTCGGCCTCGTGATCGGCACGCTGATCGCGATCCCGTTGGGCGCCACGGACTTCGGCCCTGTCGCGGACGCGGCCGTCATCGGCTTCCCCACCCCGTTCCACTTCGGCGCCCCGCAGTTCCAGCTCGCCGCGATCATCTCGATGTGCGTGGTGATGGTGGTGTCGATGACCGAATCGACCGCCGACATGCTGGCGCTGGGCGAGATCGTCGACCGCCCGGCCGACGAGAGGACCATCGCGGCCGGCCTGCGCGCCGACACCCTCGGCTCGGCGGTCAGCCCCCTCTTCAACGGCTTCATGTGCAGCGCCTTCGCGCAGAACATCGGCCTGGTCGCCATGACGAAGATCCGCAGCCGCTACGTCGTCGCCGCGGGCGGCGGCTTCCTGGTGCTGATGGGCCTGTGCCCGATGGCCGCCTCGCTGATCGCCGTCGTACCGCGCCCGGTGCTCGGCGGGGCGGGCGTGGTCCTGTTCGGCTCGGTCGCCGCCAGCGGCATCCAGACCCTCGTCCGGGCCGCTCTGGACAAGGACAACAACGTCCTGATCGTGGCCGTGTCCTTGGCCGTCGGCATCATCCCCATCACGGCGCCGGAGTTCTACCACGCCTTCCCGGAGACGGCCCGGATCGTCCTGGACTCGGGCATCTCCACGGGCTGCGTGGCGGCCGTGCTGCTCAACCTGGTCTTCAACCACCTGGGCCGGGGCGGCCGCGACGCCCATGACGTCACCCACCCGATGGAGGCGGGCGAGGAGCTTACGGGCGCCCCGAAGGCCCCGGCCGCGTCCTGAACCTCCCTGGCTCCCCCTTGGGCTGCCTCGGTCAACTGATGGTTGACCGAGGACCAGGGGACCAGGGGGAACGAGCCGACCGGCCGACGGCGCCGGCCCCTGGCCTCGGTGCCGGGTGGGAGGCCAGATCTGCGTCCGGCACGCGTCCGGGGACATTGCACTGCTCACGGTCCAGACGAAACAGACCGCGCTGCCGGAACTCGCCGCCCTCACGATGGACATGACGATCCGGCGGCGTGCGGCGGCGTGACCGCCGCACGCTCACACCGTGAGCTTCACGGCCTCCAGCCAGACCTCGTTGTCCAGGGTGCCGCCGAAGGTGAAGTCGGGGCGGGGCTTGCTGCATACCCGCCCGCCCCAGTCGTGGCCGCGCAGGCGGACGGTGTTGCAGATCTCGCCGGTCCCGACGTTCATCGCGAAGCCCAGCATGTTCGGCGCGTTCCGTTTCGCGCTGCCGATGGTGAAGTTCCGGCCGTCGCCGGTGACGGCCGTCCAGCTGGGCTGCCACTTGCCTCGGCCGTCGACCGGCTCCGCCGTGTGCCGGAAGGCGTTGGCGGCCGATCCGCCGATGCCGTGCACCGCGATGTTGAGGGCCTTGATCGGCCGGTTCCGGCCCGATGTGCCGGCGATCGTGCCGTCGCACACCGGCTTCTGCCAGCCCTGCCCGGAGACGTACGCGCGGTAGCAGATGTGCCGTCCGGAGGGGTCGTTCGCGGCGAGCCGCTTCACGGCACTGGCCGCGGTGTCCTGCGGGGGCTCGGCGGTGACGGTGGTGGTGGCCGCCGGGGGCCTGGCCGTGACGGTCACGGTGACCCCGCCCGCGCCCTTCGCCCCCGGCGTGTCCTTCGGTGTCGGCTTCTTGCCGGTCCCCTCCTTGTCCTTGTCCTTGGCTTTGTCCGTGGCCGAGGGGGAGACGGGCGGGGGCGGGATCGGCAGAGAGGAGGGCGACAGGGCCGGGGAGGCCGAGGCCGACGGCGAACCGCCCGCACGCGCGGCCGTCTCCTCCCGGTCTCCGCCGTCGCCGGAACCGCCGCTGCCCAGGATCACCAGCGGCACGACGACCAGGGCGGCCACCCCGAGCGCCACCGGCCCGACCACCAGGGGCCTGCCGAGCAGTCCGGGCCCGTCGAACTCGTCGTCCGACTGGCGTGCGCCGGGTCGGCGAGCGGGCGCGGGCTGCGGTACGGGGCGGGCGGCCTGGGCCCTCTCGGGCTCGGGCAGCTCGTAGGCCGCCTCGTCGACGTCGTCAGGATTCTCCCGGTCGTCCCGGTCCTCATGGTCGTCCCGATCCTCCCGGTGGTCCCGGTCGTCCCGGCTCTCCCGGTCCTTCCCGGCGGGGTCGCCGACCTCGGGGACGAGGGACGTCACCGGCCCCGTCACTCCCTCCTCCGCCGCCGCTTCCTCCTGCTGCCGCAGCGCGCTGGAGCCGTCCGGGAAGACCTCGACGTGCGCCACATACCCGGCGGCGGGGTCGGAGATCGCCGCCGTGACGGCGGTGTTCCGGTCGCGCGCGTGTGCGTGCAGGAGGTCGAGGATCGCGGCGTCGACCGTCGTTCCCTCCGCGACCGGCACCGGTTCACCGTCGACGGCGGCCGATCCGTCGCCGGAGATGACCACCGTGAAGTGCGGGGACGGATCGGACGGCCCCCGGTGCGTGGCGTGTTCGGTCACGGTGACCGGCTCGTCCGCTTCCTCTTGGCCCGGGCTCATCGGCGTTCCTCTCTGCTGTTCCCGGCCTTTCGCGCGGCCGGGATGTGTCGGCGGTGCCCGCGTACGCAACGGACACCGGCCGGTCGCGGTTCAACTCGGCGCTGAAAAGGGGAAGGACCGGCACGTCAGCGGTGACAGGTGACGGAACGGCATGTTCCGCTGAAGTGGGCGTGCCGGAGCGGGTGCGCACTAGAGTCCGAACGTGGACAACGTGAATACCTTCCGTTTCGCTGTGCTGGGGCCGGTCCGGGCGTGGCGCGGGGAGCGGGAACTCGACATCGGCTCGCCGCAGCAGAGGGTGGTGCTGGCGGCGCTCCTCTTACGTCGCGGGCGCCCCCTGCCGCTCGGCGAACTCATCGACGCCGTCTGGGGAGAGGAGCCGCCCGCTGCCGCAGTGTCCGTTCTGCGGACCTACGTGTCGCGCCTGCGCAAGGTGCTGGAGCCCGACCGCAGGCCGGCGGAGCAGCCCCGGGCGCTCGTCTCCGTCGGTGACGGATATCTGCTGCGCGTTCCGGACGACGGCCTGGACCTCGCCGTGTTCCAGCGCCGGGTCGCGGAGGCGAAGGAGGCGCGCGCCGCGGGCGACGTGTCCGGCGCCGCGGACCTGCTGCGCGCCGCGCTCGACGGCTGGCGGGGCGCCGCGCTGACCGGAGTCCCGGGCCCGCTCGCCGAGACGGCGCGCTCCTGGCTGGACGAGGAGTGGCTGGCCGCGCTGGAGGCCCGGCTGGACGCCGATATCGAACTCGGACGCCACCATGAGGTGATCGCCGAGCTGTTCCCGCTCACCGCCGGGCACCCCCTGCGCGAGGAGTTGTGCCGTCTGCTCATGCTCGCCCTGTACCGGTCGGGACGGCAGGCCGAGGCACTGGCCGCGTACCGTGGGACACGCGCTGCCCTGGTGGCGGAACTGGGCGTCGAACCCGGCCTGTCGCTCCAGGACCTGCACGACCGCATCCTGGCCGCCGACCCGGCCCTGATGCCGCACCCGGCCCCGAGCCCGGCTCCGGCGGTGCCCGGGCAGGCCCGGCCGTCCGTACGGGCGGCACGGTCCGGCGCCGCACCGGAGGACGGGACGACGGCCGACGGTGCCACGGCGGGAGGGGCGACGCCGGCCGACGGTGCCACGGCGGGAGGGGCGACGCCGGCCGACGGTGCCACGGCGGGAGGGGTGACGCCGGACGACGCGGCACGGCCCGGCCCCGGCGACCCGCACGGGTCGCCGTTCCAGCCGGCCCGCCCCGCGCAACTGCCCGCGGACCTGCCGACGTTCGCCGGACGCGACACCGAACTCGGCCTGATCGGGGACCTGCTGCCCCGGGACGGCAGCCCTCCGTCGACCGTGGTGATCAGCGCGATCGGAGGCATGGGCGGGATCGGCAAGTCGACCCTGGCGGTGCACTGGGCCCACCGCGTCGCCGGCCGGTTCCCCGGTGGTCAGCTCTACGTCAACCTGCGCGGTTTCGACCCGACCGGCTCCGCGCTGACGCCGGACGAAGCGGTGCGCGGCTTCCTCGACGCGCTCGGCGTACCGCCGATGCGCATACCCGCCGGCCTCGACGCCCAGGTCGCGCTGTACCGCAGCCTGCTGGCCCGCCGCAGGGTGCTGATCCTGCTCGACAACGCCCGCGACACCGAACAGGTGCGCCCGCTGCTGCCCGGGTCCCCGGGCTGCCTGGTCATCGTCACCAGCCGCAACCGGCTCACGGGCCTGGTCGCCGGTGAGGGGGCGCACCCCCTGACGCTGGACCAGCTCTCCCCGGCCGAGGCGCACGACCTGCTGGCCCGGCGCCTCGGCAGCGGCCGGCTGGCCGCAGAACCACGGGCCGCGGACGAGATCATCGCGCGGTGCGCCCGCCTGCCGCTCGCCCTCGCCATCGTCGCCGCGCACGCCTGCGCCCACCCGGGGTTCCCGCTGAGCGCCATCGCCGACGAGGTGAACGAAAGCCACGGCAGCCTGGACGCCTTCACCGGCGGCGACGACATCACCACCGACGTGCGGGCCGTCTTCTCCTGGTCCTACAAGGCGCTGTCCGCTCCGGCCGCGCGTCTGTTCCGGCTCCTGGGGCTGCACGCGGGGCCGGACATCTCCGCGCCGGCGGCGGCCGCCCTCGCCGGGCTCGCTCCGCGTGAGGCGCGAGGGCTCCTCGCCGAACTGACCCGTGCCCACCTGCTCACCGAGCACTTCCCGGGGCGCTATACCCTGCACGACCTGCTCCGTGTGTACGCCGCCGAACGCGTGCGGGTGGAGGAGACCCCGCAGGAGCGGGATCTGGCGCTCCAGCGGTTGCTGACCTGGTATCTGCACACCGCCGACGCGGCCTACCCGCACATCACCCCCACCCGCCGTCGCATCCCGCTGGAGCCGAGGCCGGAGGACTGCCGGCCGCTGGAGTTCACCACGCACGAACGGGCGCTGGACTGGTGCGAGACCGAACGGCCCAACCTGATCGTCGCCGTGCACCAGGCCGCCCAGGCCGGGCACACCGGCACCGCGTGGCGACTGCCCGCCGTCCTGTGGGGGTTCTTCTACCTCCGCAGCCACGTGCACGACTGGCTGGACACCACACGGACGGGACTGGCCGCGGCCCGCGGCGCCGGGGACCGGGAAGGGCAGGCACAGGGCCTGTCCGACACGGCCGCCGCGCTGCGCAACGCCGGCCGGTTCGACGAGGCCGTCGAGCACCTGCACCAGGCGCTGGCGCTGAGCCGGGAGCTGGGGGACAGGGTGGCCCGGGCATCGGTGATCGCCAATCTGGGCGACGCCTACCTGCACGCCGGCCGGCTCCGCGAAGCCGTCGAGTACGCCCGCCGCGGGCTGGCCCTCGACCGCATCGCGGGCAACGTCTGGGGTGAGGGCATCGCCCTGAGCAACCTGGGCGACGCCTACCAGCGGTTGGGACGCTACGACGAGGCCCTCGACTGCCTGGGGCGGGCGCTGGTCGTCCTGCGGGATGGCGGCAACCGCTGGGTCGAGGGCGTCACCCTCGACATCCTCGGCACGATCCACCACCGGCTCGGCCGGCACGGCGAGTCCGTCGGCCACTACCGCCGGGCGCTCGCGACCCACCGGGACATCGGCAACCGCTGGGGCGAGGGCCACACGCTGGGCCATCTCGGGGACGTCCACCTCGACGGCGGAGAGCCCGAGGCGGCCCGGGCGAGCTGGCGGCACGCCCTCGCGATCTTCGCGGAGTTCGGCCATCCGGACGCCGAGCAGGTCCGTGAGCGGCTCGACCGTCTGCCGGACGGCCCGGCCGACGCGCGCGCCCGGGAGGCCGAGCCGAGACGGACCGCCTGACATGACTCTCCTTCGCTCGTGAGGCCCGCCGGCGAACCGCCGGCGGGCACCCGCACAACGCGGGCGAGGAGGGGGACGGTTCAACGGACGCGCCGTCCTTTTCGGGAGGCGGTGCCTCAGCGCACCTCGCGGTAGATCCGCCCGCTCGCGCTGGGCACCGCCCCGTCGTACAGACCCGTCGGGCTGGTCTCCTTCGACAGCGCGAACCACGCGTACCGCTCGACGAAGTCCAGCTTGTTCAGCATCTCGGTGGAGGACCGGACGAAGTCGTTCTGCTCCTGCTCGCTCGGGTAGCGCGGGGCACCCCGGGAGAAGTCGGTCAGGGCGTACTCGGTGAGCCAGACCGGCTTCTTGTAGCGGTCGTGGACGGCCTGCAGATAGCCGCGCAACTGATCGGCGGCGCCGGGTCCGAAGTCGGCGCCGTACCAGTGCACGGGGATGAAGTCGACCCGGGCGCCCCGCTGTTCGGCCCCGGTCATGAACCGGTCCAGCCAACCGCCCGGCACGTCGGCGCCGGAGGCGACCGCGGGTGCGCCCAGCCGCAGGCCGGTGGACTCCAGCCGCGGCCACAGGTCCAGGGCCTGCTCGGGCGACATGTCGGCCTGGCCCGGGTGGTCCGGCTCGTTGAACCCGAGCAGCGCCTTCCCCTCGCGGGCGGCCTGCCCCAGTTCGGCGTCGGTGACCGAGTCCGGACCCCAGATCATCGGGACGAACTCGGTGCCGGGGCTGCCGGTGACGCCGCCGGCGGCGGAGGCCCAGTTGTAGTACCAGGACGAACCGGAGTCGGCCAGGGCCTCGGAGGCGCCCGCCACGGGGTTCAGGGCGACGCCCTTGCGGGAGGCCGCGGGGATGCCGTCGCTGCCGGGCTGCCCGGTGGCGGTGGCGGCGGGGGCCGGCGCGGCGCCGTCGTCGGTGCCGTGGAAGGTGACGGTCAGGCCGGTGCACTCGCGGCACTGGTACACGACCTGGTTGCCCCGCTCGGTGTCGTGCTTGGACCAGCTGTAGGCGGTCGGGCACTGCGCGGCCAGCGCGTCACTGTAGGGCGTCTTCGCGTCCCGGTTCGGGTTCACGCACACCAGCGGCCGGCCGGTGGCCTGGTCCCGGACCAGGTCGTCCGCAGGGCAGGCGGCGAGCAGATCCGTGGCGCACCCCGCCGGCGCACACTCGCCCGACCGGGGCGGCGTCACGCCGTCCGGTGTGATGGTGATGGGCGACGCGACGGCGTTGACGTAACTGACGTTGTACCAGGGCGCCGCGCCGTCCTTCGGGTCGAAGTTGAACTCGGCCAGCCCGGTGGGCTGTTCACCGGTCGAGCACCGGTCGGCGTAGGGGCCGCAGTCGCCGACGGCGCAGTGGAACGTGGTCCCCTCCTCGCCGGTGCAGCCTTCGCGGGCGAAGAACTTGCCGCGCCAGTGCCCGGCGCCGGACTGCTCGGGAACGGTGACGGTGGCCGACCGGCCCGGGTCCAGCGTGGGCAGCCCGGTGAGCGGGGCCGACCCGTCGGCGTTGACCGTGCTGCCGATCCAGATGCGGTGGTCCGTCGTGTTGCGGAAGGTGACCGTGTGCTCGGGGGAGCCGACACCGGCGGCCGGTGTGCCCGCGATGCTCACGCCGTCCGGGCGCTCGTTCTGGATCAACAGCGCGGTGCCGGTGACACCGGCCACGACCAGGAGCAGCGCGAGCAGGAACGAGATGCGGCTGCGGATGCGCGGTTCACGCATGGACCGCGCCTCCCGCGGGGGCGACGTACGTCATGTCCGTCCTCTCTTCTGGGCGGTGGTGGGGGTGGTGGGGCTGTGGACCGGCGCCGGGCGGTGCGGACGCGTCGGCGTGTCCGGGGTGCCCGGGGCCGTGGAGGTGAGAAGGGCCGGAGGGTGTCGAGGGAGCCGCGTACGGCCGCGTGTCCCTCGCTGCCGAGCAGGGGCGGCGGGGGCGCGCTCCTGACGGCGTCCGTCGGCGGCCCGGCGGGGTCCGGACCCGGCCCGGCCCCCTGAACGGCTCCCTTGGCGGCCCCCTGAGCGGCTCGCTCGGCCGCGAGGAAGGCCTGGCCGTCGAAGGCGTCGGTGGAGCGGGGAACGGCGGTGGGGCCGTTGCCCCGTTGCTCCCGACGGGCTTCGGCGGCGGCTCGGAAGCCCTCGCCGGCGAGATCCTCGCTGGAGGCGCTGGAGGCGCTGGAGGCGGAGGAGGCGGGGGAGGCGGTGGCGCCGGCGCCGGGCCGTTCCCCCCGCGCCCGCTGGGCCGCCCCTAAGGCCTGCCCGTCGGTCATCTCGTCCTGCCGTGGGCCCTCGAAGCCGCTCCGGTCCCGCCCCGGGGCCGTGTCCGGCCGCTCCCGGTCGGCCGCACGCTCCCAGCGAGCGCGCAGCGCCGCGAACTGCCGTGCGTCGGCTGCCATGATCCGGTCGCGGGCGGCGTCCAGCGCCTCGGCGGCGGTGCGCGTTCCGGCCGAGGTCTCCGTCTGCGTACCGCTGTCGGTGGTGGCGTTCGCGCGCGTGAGCGACGCGGTCCGGGACGGGCCGCCCCGCGTCGACGCGCGCTCCCGTGGGTCCGCGCCCGCAGACGACTCCCGCAGCGCCTCCCGCGTGTAGGCGTTGGCCGCGTACCGGGCGACCGTCGGCATGCTCTCCGGGGACCGCTCGTACGCCTTCCTGAACCGGTCGTCGGTCCGCAAGAGGTGGAGCACCGCGTCCTCGAACGCCTCGTGCCGGAGCGTCGGCAGCCGGCCGATCCGCCGCTCCAGGCGCACCACGTCCGGGTGCGCCGACGGCCCGGAACCCTCCGGGGACGGCCCGTCCACACGGGTCCCGGCGGGGGCGGTCGTCTGTGCCGGGAGCGGCTGCCCGGCCCCGGACCCGGGCCCGGCCCCGGACCCGGGCCCGGCCCCGGACCCGGGCCCGGCCCCGGACCCGGGCCCGGCCCCGGACCCGGGCCCGGCCCCGGACCCGGGCCCGGACCCGGGCACGCCCGCGTCCGGGGCGCCGGCACCGGCCCGGATGCGGGCGGAGAGCCGGTCGACGAGCCTGCGCAGGAGCTCCGCCGGACGGCTCCGGGCGCCCGGCGTGTCCGCCGCGTCGCGTCCGGCGCCGCGGCGTCCTTCCCGCAGGCGGTACTCGGTCGCGATCAGCTCACGCGCCAGTGCGGCCTCGGGACGCTCCCCGGCCGGCCGGTTCCGGTTCGGGGATGCCGCGTCGTCATCCGCCACGGTGGCCCTCTCTCAGGTCGGAAGGTGCGGACAAGGGGGGACAACGGGCGTGCCGGGCCGGCGGTTCAGCCCCGGCACGCCCCCACCGGACGGTGGCGCGGTGTGCGGTGTCCCTAGCGGCCGTTGCCGGCAGGCTTCTTGCCCTGGGCCTTCGCGGACAGCTGCGGCTGTGCCGGCTGCTGACTGCTCACGCGTCCGCTGGAGGTGCCGGCCGGGCTGAAGTTCCCGGCCGGGGTGTTGTTGGCCGGGGCGTTGCCGGCCGGCGCCGACAGTGACGAAGTGGAGGACGGCGGCGCCGGGGCCGGGGTGAACCCGGGCGGATACTGCCCCGGCTGGTTGCCGAGCACCGGGTTGCGGTGCATCCCGTACATCTCGTAGCCGGGGTCCTCCGCCGCCCGTCCCGGGTCGGTGTGGGCGTGGTGCATGACGTCGGTCATCGTGGCCCCTCCGGCCACCCACGAACCCGCTCCGCCGACCATCTTGGTCGTCGAGGACTCCTGGTCGGCCACGGCGGCGTAGGTGTTCAGCGCCGTGGAAGCGAGCCTGCCGAGGCTCGCGCCGACCTGGACCGGGTCCACGTGGCCGCCCGCCCGCGCCTGCTTGGCCTGGCCGTAGAGCTCGTAGCCCGCCACTCCGGCCTGCGTGGCTATGCCGACGCCGTTCACGATCGTGGCGGCCCGGCCGGACGTGAACGACGAGGCGCCCTGGATGATCGTCGGTGTGACGTCGACCAGTGCCTTGACGATGCGGGACTTGTTCTCCGCGACCCACGCGGCGGCGCTCTTGCTCCACCGCGCGACCTGCCGGCCCTTCGGCTGGGCCGTGTTGACCGCGTAGAACTGCCGGGCGGACTGGTCGTACACGCCGGTGCCGGCGTCGGCGAACAGCGGGGGCGCGTCGTCCGGGACCGCCGCGCTGGAGACCCGGGCCCGCGCCCGCCTTCCATCGTCGGAAATCCTGACCGACGAGTAAGAACTGGCGTTTGAATTGGCGCTGTCGTCCGAGTGTTCGGATCCTGCCATGTCACCCTTCCTTCCGGGAGGTGAGCGCTCCCTGGGGGGAGCCTGTGACGGTGCCGGGTCCGGCACCGCCGACCGGATGGCTGTACCGATCGGGAACCACAACGGGGCGGCGGGGCGGACGGTTCATCACCTTCCGCCCGTACCTGCCGATCGCCCGGGCGCCCGCCCGGCGGCCAGGGTCACGACCACGGGGACGGCGGCGGGGGAGGAGGCGGCGGTCCGAAGGGGTCCGTCGTCTCCACGGTGGGTTTCTCCTTCGGGCGGTGCATGCCGGGCTTGCAGCCCGCGAACGGGCCCTGCGGGTCCCGCAGGGTGCCCATGACCGACGACAGGTGGTCGCGGTGCCAGACGGCCGGGCCGGTCATGTCGGAGCCGGGCCCGGTGAGATCACCCCAGGCGAGCCACAGGCCGTGCAACTGGGCGACCGCCTCGGGGTGTTCCCACCAGACGGGGCACCAGGGCGACTGCGAGGTGACCTCCCTGCCGTACACCGGCAGCAGCACGTGGTGCGTCCACAGGGTCAGTTGGCGCAGCGTCTGCGCGTAGGCGGGTCCGTCCAGGTAGAGGATGAAACGCGGCGGGGCGGGCGGCTCCCCGCCGGACGCCGGGGCGGACGCGTCGGCCGGGGTCCCGGAGCCGGCGGGGGACGTCTGGGTGGTGGACATGGCAATCTCCTGCTGGTGCGTGGCGGCTGGAGGACCGGTGCTCCGGGGCGTCGCGTGCCCGCCGGAGCCGTGTACGGGAGGTCAGGCGTCGGGCCGCACCACCCCGAGGATCTGCATCGACCCGGCCGGTGCCACCGTCACCCGACGCCCCGGGCGAGGGGCGTGGATCATCCGGCCGTCGCCGATGTAGAGCGAGACATGACTGGCGTCGGCGTTGTAGATGATCAGGTCACCGGGGCGCATCTTCCCCACCGGGACGCGGTGCAGCAGCCGCCACTGCTCCTGCGAGGTGCGCGGGACGACCACGCCCGCCGCCAGCCACGCCTTCGAGGTGAGACCGGAGCAGTCGTAGGAGTCGGGGCCCTCGGCGCCCCAGACGTACGGCTTGCCGAGCTCCCCGGTAGCGAAGGCCACGGCCTCGCGGCCCGCGCTGCTGCCCTCGGTGCCCCCGCCGTCGAGGACGCCCGACCGCACCCACTCCGCCTGGGCCTCGTCGGCCGTCCTGCGTTCGAGCGCGGCCAGTTCACGGCGCTGCTTCTGCTCCAGCCGCGACTCCACCGTCCGGGCCTCGTCGATGCGCGAGCGGATCGTCCTGCGGTGCGAGTCCAGGGAACCGCGGTTCCGGCGCAGCCGCTTCAGCTCCTCGGCCGCCGCGTCGCCGCGGGTGCGCAGTTCCTCCTTCGTCGTGGTCAGGGCGCTGATCACCCGCTGGGTACCCAGCTGCGCCCGACGGACCAGGGAGGCGTTGTCCAGCGCGCGTTCCGGATCACCGGCCAGGGCGAACTGCACCTCGGCGGGGACACCGCCCCCGCGGTACTGGGAGCGGGCCGCCGCCCCGGCCAGGCCGGTCAGACGGCTCAGTTTCCGCTCGGCCGCGGCCACTTGGGCCCGGAGCGTGCCGAGGCGCTCCTCCTGCCGGGTGACTTTGCCGTCCAGCGCGTTGTACTTCTCCGTGGCGACCTCGGCCCGGTGGTAGAGGCGGTCGAGTTCGGCGCGCACCTCGGCGAGGGTCTGCGGTTCGGCGACGGCGGGCTGGTGGAGCGTCGCCGTCAGGGCCAGGGCCAGCGTGACGACGGCCGCCGTCCGGCGGCCGTGCGCGCCCGGGATCTGTCTCATGCGGTTCGTGGCTCCTTCTTGGCTCCTTCGAGGTCATCGGGCCACCCGCACAACGGCCGCGTGGCCCGCGGAGGTTCAAGGGCGGTGTGAACCGGCTTGGCCCCGCGGCCCGTTGTGCCCTCAGGGCACCGGGTGAAGGGATTGATGTGAACGCACAGGTGGTGCTGCTCGCGCTGGGTACGGGGCTCGGCCTCGGCAGTCTGCCGGCCGTGATCCGGGCGCCGGCGACCGCCGCCGCCCGGTGGGCGCGCGGCCGGCGGGTGACGGGGCGGGGGACGGCCCGCGCGGCGACCGACCCGCGGCGCGGCGGGCTGGTGCTGTTCTCCGACCACCTGGGAAGGGACGTCGTCCTCGATCCGGGCCCGCTCGGGCCGATCTGCGGCATGCCCCCGGTCGGCGGCAGCGTGCCGGTCGTGTACGCGCGCGATCGGCCCACCGGGGCCAGACTGTGGACGTCCCGGCACCTGCTGGCCCCGTCGTTCGGCTGGTTCCTGTCCGCCACACTGGCGTTCGGCACCGAGGTCGTGACGGCCGGGTGAGCCGGGCCGGTGCTCCGCGGGTCGGCGAACTCGACGTGCTGCGCGGGTTCGCCCTCTTCGGCATCCTCGTGGTCAACGCCCTGCTCGTGGCGGGCCCGTCCACGGTCTTCGGCGGCGGACCGGGGGCGCCCGCCCCGGACCGGGTCGCCGGGTGGCTGGTGACCGCGCTGGTCACCGCCAAGTTCTACGTCCTGTTCTCCTTCCTCTTCGGCTACAGCTTCGTCTTCCAGGCCCGAGCCGCGCGCCGGGCCGGTGCCGCCTTCGCCCCTCGCCATCTGCGGCGCACGGCAGGCCTGTTCGTTCTGGGCGCGCTCCACGCGGTCCTTCTGTACCCCGGGGACGTCCTGACGACGTACGCCGTCCTCGCCCTGGTGCTGTACGGGCTGAGAGGGCTCACCGTCCGCGCCGCGCTGAGGCTCGCGGCCACCCTGCTGCTGCTCCTGTCGGCGCTGCTGCTCGGGTACGGGCTGCTGACCGTCGCCCTCACCGAGCCGGTCACCGCCACCGCGTACGCACCCCGGGCCGCCGAGCGCGCCGCCGCCTACCGGGGCGACGCCGCCTCGGTGCTCGGCACCCACGTGCGGGACCTGCCGGCCGCGCTCGGCACCGGCCTGCTGTACGCGCCCGCCATGCTGGCCGCGTTCCTCGGCGGGCTGGCGGCGGCGAAGAGCCGGCTGGCCGAGCGGCGCGGCCGGGACCGTGTGTGGCTGCGCCGGACCGCCCTGCGCACGCTGCCCCTGGGCCTCGGCGGTGGTGCGGTCGCCGCGTGCTGCGCGAGCGGGCCGCTGGACGGTCGCTGGTTCCTGGTCGGGCAGGCCGTGAGCGTCCTGACCGCCCCGGCGCTCGCCACGTCGTATGCCTGCGGTCTGCTCCTGCTGCTGCGGCGGGCCGGGGACCGCGTCCCGGCGGCGGCCGGTGTGCTCGCCGCCGCCGGGCGCGTGGCGCTCAGCCACTACCTCACCCAGTCACTCGTCCTCGCCTGGGTGTTCTCCGGATACGGGCCGGGGCTCCACGACCGCGTCGGCACGGTCGCGGTCCTGGCCGGGTGCGTCCTGCTCTACGCCGTGCAGCTGGCGCTCGGCGCGTGGCTCGCGGCGCGGACGCGGTACGGGCCGGCCGAGCACCTGCTGCGCGCCGTCACCCGGGGACGGCGCCGCCCCCGGGCCGTTCCGCGCGGGGTCACGACACCTGCTTGGACAGCGGCACCCCCTGCGGCCCCGGCGGACCCGGAACAGCGCGCGGACCGGACGGGAGACGGCGTGCGGCCCGCTCCGTGATGGCCGCCGTCTCCGCCTTCGCCGCCGCCGAGATCGCCGCCGCGCCGGGCTCCTTGTACCAGGGGCGCAGCCGGATGAGCGCGGGCTTGACGCCGGTGGCGAGCAGCAGGGCCGTGCCCTTGGGCAGGGCACGGATGCGGTCCGGCGGCAGGACGGCCTCCTGGCGGTAGGAGTACGACCGGGACGTGCCCTCCTTGCCGCGCGAGACGGTGGGGGTGCGGACGTCGTGCTGGCCGACGAGCGTGGAGATCTTCTGCACGAAGTCGGCGTCGTCCAGACCCGCGCCGAGGAGCTTGACCGTCGCCGCGCTCCACAGCGCGTCCATGCCGACCTCGCCCCACACCCGGGCGCCCTGCCGGTAACTCTGCAGCAGCGTGACGACGTTGATGCCCCGGGAGCCGAAGTGCGAGTACAGGTCGGGCAGATCGGAGATGCGGCAGACGTTGGCGGCCTCGTCGAGGACCGCGGTCAGCGGCGGATCCAGCCGGCCGCCCATGCGCTCGGCGGCGACCACACCGGCCCGCATCGTCGCGTCGGCGAGCCCGGCGATGACGCCGGCCGCGGAACCGCCGCCGTCCTTGGACAGCAGGTAGAGCGTGTCCCGGCCGAGGACGTGCCGGTCGGGGCGGAACTCCGGGAGCCGGGGGTCGGGTGTGACCCAGGCGAGGATCTCCGGGTCGAGCAGGCAGGACACGGTCTGGCGGGCGGTCTCGTAGATGCCGTCCCGGGTCTCGACCGCACCGCGGACGGTGCCCTGCAACTGCTCGGCCATCGCCGCGAGTCCGGCGTCGCGCAGCAGGTCGACCGGGGTGCGGTCGGCGGGGTCGGCGAGCCAGCCGAGCAGTTCGGGCAGGCGGGTGCCGCTGCGGGCCGCCGCCAGGAAGAGAGCCGTGAGGGTGTTCTGGGCGGCCGAGATCCAGAAGTCCTTCTTCGCCGTGTCGTCGTTGACGGACGCCACGAAGTGACCGGCCATGCGGCGGGAGCCCTCGATGGTGTGGCACTCGCCCAGCAGGTCCCACCACAGGGCGCGCGGGGTGTGCGCGATGCCCTGCGGGTCGAACGTCCAGACCGTGCCCGCCTTCTCGCGTTCGGCGCGGGTGACGGCGTACACGTCCGACTTGTTGGACGTGAGCAGGACCGCGCCCTGGGCGCGCAGCACCCGGGGGACCGCGATGCCGGTGGACTTGCCGGCCCGCGGCGCCATCAGGTCGAGCTCCACGTCCTCGTGACTGCTGCGCAACTCGGGCCCGTTGGGCACGAGGTCGCCCAGGAGGTTGCCGGTCTCGTCCGGGTGGAGCCGGTCACGGCCGCCCAGGGTGGGGCGCAGTTCGCGGGCGCGGCCCTCGATGCCCTTGGGGCACATCGCGGCGAGTTCGCGCCGCCCTGCCAGGCCCTTGGTGCGGCCGGCCCGGCCCAGCAGGACACGCAGCAGCAGAGCTACGGGCAGGGCGACGAGCGCGAGCAGGCCGAGCATGCCCCCGTAGAGCGCCGCGGCCGGTGTCCCTGGCCACAGGCCGCCGGGCCCGTCGGTGGCCAGTCGCGTCACGGTGGACAGGGCGAACGCGGGGCTGTGCCAGCCGTTGCCGGTCAGCCCGGACCCGAGGGTCCCGCCGGACCAGACGACGGTGAACATGACCAGACCGGTCCCGGCGAGCGCCACGATCGCCCATGGCAGCTGCTCGTGCGCGCTGCCGGTGCCCGGAGCCCTCACGAGGTCCACCTCCCCGCGTCGCCGCCGGCCGCCGGGCCCTCGGGCCCGGTGGGCAGCGCGTACGCCCCCTCCCGGGCGGCCCGGGCCACCTGCGCGGCGGTGTGGGCGAGTTCCTGCTCGACGGCCCGCTCGACGGTCTTCTCGTTCGGCGTCCACCGGGTGTTGGTGTCGTGCAGCCGGCGTTCGGCGTCGGTGATGGCGACCTTGATCGGGATGCCGGGGCGCCCGCCGACCTTGATGAGGAAGCGGCCCCGGCCGGGCGGCTCCTCGTGCTCGCCCGAGACCCCCCAGCCGGGTGGGGAGGACCACGACGACACGAGCTCGATCTCGCGCCGGGACAGCCCCACCACCTTGCCGAGATCCTCCATCTCCGCCTTCGGCAGCCCCGCGCACACCACCATCCCCGCCCGCTCCACGAACCCCCGGGCCTTGGCCCGGTCGGCGTCGGTGCCGAGGGCCTCGGCGTCCTTGAGCGTGTGGGTGATCTTGGCGTCGCCCAGGCCGAGGGAGCGGTTCAGACGTGTCAGTGCGTCGATGCGGTCGACGATGCCGGAGGCCGCGCGCAGCGGGCGCCACAACTCGTCGAGCACCGTGAAGAACCAGCGCCGCGGTTCGAGGCCGGCGTCCGCGAGAGCGTGCGAGGCGGCCACCGTGCCGAGCCCGTCGGACCAGGCGGCGAGCATCGCGGCGGCGGTCAGCTGGGTGTCGGCCTCGCCGATGCCGGAGATGTCGATGCACACCGCCGGGGCGGCCGGGTCGATGCGCGTGGAGGTCTCGGAGGCGAACGTGTCGCCCAGCGGACCGTCGAGGATGCCCAGCAGGGAGCGGTGCAGCGGGTCGACGGCGTCCCGGTAGCGGGCGTCGTCCCCCCGGTCGAGGGTGACGGCGCGCACCCGGTCGGGGCCCTCGGCGAGCACCCTGAGCACGTCCGGCAGCAGCACCGTACGGCCCTGCGGGCTGCGTTCGCGCAGGTGGTGCAGGACGGCGGAGAGCACGGACTGCTCGTGGTCGTCCATCGGCCGGCCGCGCACGATGGTGATCAGCGCGGCCACCATGTTCAGCACCCGGCCGTGCGTCTCGGCCTTCAGCACCTCGCCCGCCTCGCCGCCGATCCGGGCCGCCGCCGCGCCCATGGCGCCGGGGTCGAGGACGTTGATGCCGCCCCGGCCGCGGCCGATGGAGATCACCTGGCCACCCAGGGCGCGGACGGTGTCGGCGTAGTCGGGCTTGAGGTCACCGAGGACCAGCGGGACGACCCCGGTCGCGGACAGACCGATCAGCATGCGGTTGACGAGCGTGGACTTGCCCAGGCCCGGCATGCCGAGCATGAACAGTGAAGGGTTGGAGATGTAGCGGGCCCGGGTGAACCAGTTCAACGGGTCGCCGCAGACCGTGGCCCCGGTGAACAGGTGCTGTCCCAGCGGTACGCCCGTCATGGGCGAGCCGGAACCGGCGGCGAACGGCCACATGCCGCACGCCTGCACGGTAGTGGCCCGCCACATGGTCGGCGGGTCCAGATAGCCGACCCGCCCACCCCCGGGCCCGTACCAGCCGCGCGGCGGCACGAAAAGCCCGCGCGGACGGGACCCGCTCTCATTCCGGCCTTTCCGGCCCCTGCGGCTCCGCCCGCCGCCGTCCTCGCCCGGCCCCTCGCCCCGCCCGGGCTCGACCGGCCGGGCGGCACCCGCTCCGGCGCGCAACGCGCCCAGTTCCTCGCGCGCCTGCAACTCGGCCAGCCGGTCGGCCTGTTCGGCCCGCTTCTCCTCGCGCCGGCTCACAGCGCCTCCTGCAGTTCGTGGGGGATCAGGGTCTGCTCCCACGGAAGGATCCCGGCGGGCAGTGTGCAGCTGAACGCCGCCGCCTGCATCCGGTCCGCGGGCCGCATCAGCACCCGGGAGGCCGCCGTCAGATTGCGCACGGTGACGCTCGCGTCGGCGAGCTGCTCCATGGTGTCGACGGTGACCGTCAGCATGAGCGAGAACTCCACGAGCCCCGCGCCCGACGCCTCCTCGGCCGCGGTCTGCTCCGCCGCCCGCATCTCCGAGGCCGCGCGGGCCTGCACCATGCCCCGGCCCGACGTCGCCATGAACTGGGCGCTGCGCCGGTCCGCCTCGACGATCCGGGCCGAGGTGGCCGGGTCGATCGGCCGGTACACGAGAGCGATCCGCTTGCGCCGGGTGCCGGGCGCCGCCTCCAGCATGCCCCGCAGCACCGAGGACCGGACGGTGCCGCGCGGCGCGAGCGTCATCAGCCAGGTCCGGGAGACCCCCGAGTCGTGCTGGTAGCTGCCCACGGTCTCGACGGCGGCGGCGGGACCGGCGTCCTCCCACTCCAGGCCCGTGCCGCCGTGCCGGGCCCGGGCGTCGAGGACGTCGGCGGCGACCGCCGGGTCGTAGGCCACCCGTACGACCTCCGCGATCCGTTCCGCCGACAGCGGGTAGGCCGCTCCGCCGCCGGCTGCCACCAGACCGCTGAGCAGACCGGGGATGCGGATGGCGAGGTCCGTGATCACGTCCTCCTTCTTCCGGCGCTGGTTGGCGGGCACGCCGTAGGTGAGGCTGACGTACGTGTGCATCTCGGAGGACGCGGTGGGGTACCGCTCGACGACCTCCTCCATCACGGCCCGGGCCGCGGCCGGCGCGTTCGCCCGGATGCGGGGCAGCACCTCGTGGGCGAGCCGGGTGCCGGGGTCGGGGGCGGTCTCCACGATCACCGACGCGCCGCGCAGCCCGGGCTCGTGGGCCAGCCGGGCCAGCCACTCGCCCCACAGGGCGACCCAGACGTCCACCTGGTCGGGGTCGACGAGCGCACCGCCGTCGGGGTCGCAGCCCAGCACGATCGTGTAGAGGTTGCGGCTCGGGTGGTGCAGCACGCCGAAGGGGCGGTCGTAGGCGTCCCGGCCCTCGGTCGCGTCCACCTTGTTGAGCAGCCCCGGCGGACGGAACCGGCCGCCGGGCCGGGCGGACAGCGGCCCGGAGACGTACAGGTGCGCCCCCTTGGCTTTGCGCCGCCGCCAGCCGATGCGCAGGGCCATCAGCTGGTAGACGTTGCGGCCGTCCTGGGTGCGGACGGCGAGCGGGACCAGCAGCACCGCGATGGGGGTGAACACCACCATCGCCGCGTACAGCGAGATCAGGGACGCGAGCAGCGTGAGGACGAGCCCGCCGAAGACACCGAAGGTGCCGACGAGCCCGAGCGGGCCGAGCCCGGGACGCCGGGGGCGGCGCCAGTTCCCGTAGGTCGGGTGGGTGACGGCTTCCGTGGACATGAGGGTCCGTTTTCCCTTCGTGGAGGCACTGGAGTGGTGGGGTGACGGGCCGGGGCACGGGCGGCACGGCGAAGGAGGGAGGGGCCGCCGGGCTCCGCGGGGGGATCGGGAGCCCGGCGGCCGTTCGGGGTGCGAGGGGACGGACAGTTCGGCAGGGACGTCGGACCGTCCGGGCCGCAGGGTCAGGTGTTGTGCCCCTTGTCCGGGTCCGCTCCCTCCAGCGAGCCGGATGCGGTGCGGCCGGCGATCTGTGCCGCCGTCACCGCCGCCCCGACGGCGACACCGACCGGACCGCCCGCCGCCGCGGCCGCCCGGCCCGCGCCCGCGGCCGCCCCGCTCCCGCCGCCCGCTCCTGCGCCCGAGGCGCCCGGGCGTCCCGCGCCGCCGGGACCGGGCGCGCCCGGCGCGCCGGACGTCCCGCCCGAGCCCTGCGATCCGCCCGAGCCGCCCGAACCGGACGCCCCCGACGCGCCGCGCGGACCGCTCTGCCCGCCGCTGCCGCCGCTGGAGCCGAGCGAACGGGCACCGGACGCCAGGGACCCGCCGACCGTGGACATCGCCCCGGACATCGCGGACGCCCCGCCGAGTGCGGCGGTGGCGGGCACGACGAGCTTCAGCAGGGCGGGCAGGGCGACGGCGGACAACAGCATCACGCCGATGCCGGCGATGCGTTCGTTGATGTCGCTGCCGCCGTCCCGGCCCGAGCTGATCATGGCCGAACCCGCGTACAGCACCAGCCCGGCCGCCGGTTTGTACAACAGCCAGGCGATCATCCAGCCGAGGTGCTTGCGCCACCAGCCGCCGCCCCAGTCCGTCATCGACGCGGCGGCGGCCAGCGGAAGGGTGCCCAGCAACAGGATCATGACACCGAGCCGGATGTAGAGCAGGATCGTGTGGATGATCCCGGCGATCAGCAGCAGGAAGGCGAGGACCAGCAGCAGGAAGGCCTCGATGCCGTTGCCGTCGGAGCAGGCGCCCACGGCGCTCAGCTGCTTCTCCGCACCCGCGTTGAACAGGTAGGTGGAGTAGTCGTCGGAGAGGGCGGCGGCGGCCGTGACCACGGTGGTGGCGGCACCCGAGACCAGGACGACCCGCATGATGCCCTTCAGCGCGGTGGTGCCGGCCGTCCCGCGCCGCTCGATCGCCATCCGGGCGGACGCGAACAGCAGCGAGCCGACCGCCAGGTACACCACGATCCACTGGGTCTGGCTGTTGATGTCGCGGGCGGTGGTGGTCCCCGAGAGGGTCGGGATGCCGGTGGTCAGCGCCCCGAACACCGCGATGGCGCCCGCGAGTACGGCGTTCGCCACGCCTTCGACGATGGTCCCGATGGGGTCGCCGAGGAAGCTGAAGAATCCGACCGCGATGTCGACGATGGGATTGCCGGTCGGACACGCCATGTCAAACCCCCCAGAGGAGATGGCCGTTGGTCCCCTGGACCGCCTTCACCGGCGTGTGCAGGGCACCGTTGTCGGAGGGCTGCACCTTCCAGTCGCCGCCGCTCCAGCGCAGGGCGACGGAGGTCGTGGCGTAGCCCTGACCGGTTTTGAGCAGCAGCTCCACGGTCGCCGCCGCGCCGGAGTACGCGGGCACCGAGAATCCGGCGTAGGACGCGGCGGACGAGCTGCCGGACCCGGCGTCCCGGCGGGAGCCGGAAGAGGAGCCGGTGTCCCGCGTGCCGCCCGGGGCGTCGTCCCGGACGGTGGACCGCTTGAAGACGAACAGGTCCCGGCCCGGGCCGGCCACGACCTGCTCCTGCACGATCGTCCGCCAGTCGGGTCCGCTCATGTGCGAGGGAATGATGTGGGCGGCCAGCACGGCCCCGGCCGGTGTGTGCGCGAAACACCACCACACGGGACCCTGGGTCAGGGTCGGACCGGCCGACGCCGAGACGGGCACGCGCGCGACACCGAGGGCGCGCCAGTCGACGTCGTCCGGCGGAGACGTGGGCATGACGCCGCCGCGGCTGTCGTCGGTGCGGCAACCGTCGGGCCGGCCGTCCTTCATGGCCGGGGTGCCGGACAGCGGCCCCTTCGACGGCGGGGCGCTCGCGCCGTCGTCCGCGGTGCCCCGGCCCGCCGTCAGGGCGACGATCCCGCTCAGCAGCACGACGACGCCGAGGAACGCCGCCGACACCTGCCAGCCGCGCTGCTTCCAGTACGGTTCCGACGGATCGGACCGGTACCGGCGTGGCTCCCGGTATTCCCTGCTTGTGAACATCTCGATCGTCCCGTCGCCCGAACTCATTTGAAGACGAAGCCGACCAGCGGGCCCGCCGTGGCGACCAGGACGCAGCCGCCGAGCACCATGCCCAGACGGCTCATGTGCTCGGAGCTCTCACCGCGCTTGAGCGAGATGGCCATCATCGTGCCGGTGATCAGCACTCCGGCGACGCCGGCGGCGGTGCCGGCCCAGGCGGCTATGCCGAGCACGGTGTTGACCTTGCTGGTGAGTGCGCCGGGGGCGTTGCTCTTCGGCTGAGGGACACCGGCGGCGAGCAGGGTGGTGGCTTCGTGGAGCAGGGACATGGGATCTCCGGGTGGTCGGCGCCGCGCGTCAGCGGCGGGCGCGGGGAGCGGGTGAGGTGGGTGGTGCGGAGGAGGTGCCCGGCCCTCAGTGGAGGGACAGATCACCGAGGAACGCGACGATCGGGCCGGCTGTCGTGGCGAGCAGGCAGGCGAGGGTGACGAAGAAGAAGCCGCGGAAGTACGTGCCACCCTCGCCCGGTTCGCCGCGCCGCAGCTGGATCGCCATCTGCATGCCGACGATGAGCAGGCCGGCGACCCCCGCTGCCGAGGCGCACCAGGCGAGGATCCCGAGGATGGCGGCGGCGTCGGGGGTCGGGCTGTAGGCGGCGAGCCGCCCGTCGAAGGGCAGGGCGAGGCCCGTGAGGGGGGACGTCATGCTTCGGTTCCTTCACCGTCGGCGCCCACCAGGTCGGCGAGCACGCTGAGTTGCCGGGGCAGGCGCGCGGGCTGACCGCCCACGCGCCAGGCCGGGATCCACGGCACGCGCTGCACGCGCGCGACCGAGCGGACGACCCGGACGCGGCGCAGCAGACCGAGCGGGAGCCGCCCGGGGGCGTCGGCGACGAGGACGACACCCAGCAGGTCGACCCCCTGCGGGGCCTTGCCGTCCCGCAGCGCGCCCAACGCCCGGGACACGGCGCCCAGTCCGCGCATACTCGTCCGGCCGACCAGCATGATCCGGCGCGGCTCGCCCCGCGCGGGATCCGGCCAGCGCGCACCCACGTCGACCCCGCCGAGCGCCTCGGCGAGCGAGGTGGCGCCGGCCCCGCCGTGGGCCTTGACCCACCCGATCTCGTCCCGTGACCTCCGGCGCACCGGGGTGCGCCGCACCGGCTCGTCCCAGGGAGCCTCGCCGCCACCGGGGGACGGGGGCGGGGTCCGGAGGGCGGAGACGGCAGAGCCCTTTCGGGCGGCCTGCCCCTGCCCCGGCCTTGTGCCCGGCGCCGGCCTTGTGCCTGGCCGCGGCCTTGTGCCAGGCGCCGGCCCCGTGTCAGGCGCCGGCCCTGTGCCCGACCTCGGCCCTGTGCTCGGCCCGGGCGCTGTGCCCGACCTCGGCCCTGTGCTCGGCCCCGACGCTGTGCCCGGCCCCGTGCCAGGCCCCGGCAAGGGGCCCGGGCCGGACGCGGGGCCCGGCCCGGACGCGGGGCTCGGGCCGGGCGTCCGCGCGGCGTTCGGAGGCGTCGTGGGGGCGCGACCCGTCGAGAGGGCCGGGCCCTGTCCCGCGCTCGGCGGGGTGCCCGTGCCGGAGGTACCACCGCCGGGGGCCGCCGGCCGTCCGGGCTTCGGCCCCCGGACCCATGACTGCGGGTTCGACGGCGGCGTCGCCTCAGGAGTGCTCATGTGCGGTCAGCCCTCCTTCTCCGCTCGCGCTTCGGCTGTGCTGGATCATCTGATGTCCACGGGTTTGAACTGAATTGCTCCCGGGCCCGTTTCGATCTCCCGAGCCCGTCGACAGCACAACGGGCCGTCCAGCCGTCGCGGTTCAAGGCAAGAGGAAGAAGGCGGGCCCACATGAGCGCGGGCACGGGAGAAAGCGGGGAGGGCGGGACCTCCACCGCCGTCCGGAACACCATCGCCGCCGGTACCGGCTGCGGCTGCCTGCTGTCGCCGCTCGCGCTGCTCGGCACCCTGGTCGTGATCATCATCATCGGCGGGTTCGGGGTCCTGCTGGCGCCGCTCATCGCGCTGATCCTGCTGTTCTCGGGCGGAGGCGGAGACGGTTCCGCCGGTGCGGACGACGCGGACGAGGTGATCGCCGTCTTCAACGGCGACGGCGGCGGCGAACTGGACACCTCGACGGTGCCGGAGGATCTCGTGGACCCGATCGAGGAGGCCGGTGACCTGTGCGGGACGATCGGCCCGGTCGTCATCGCCTCGCAGATCGAGCGGGAGTCCGGCTTCAACCGGGACCTGGTCGGCGAGAACGGCGAGGAGGGCATCTCCCAACTGCCGCCCGCGGTCTTCGAGAAGTACGGCGAGGACGACGACGACAACGACGAGACCTCGGCGTTCGACGCCGAGGACTCGATCATGGCGCAGGGCCGTCATCTGTGTGATCTGGCCGGTCAGGCCCAGCGGATGATCGACGCGAACGAGGCCACCGGCAGCGTCCTGGACCTCGCGCTGGCCGGCTACCACGTGGGGATGGACGCCGTGCGCGCGGCCAAGGGGGTGCCGCAGACGAACGAGGCACAGGGCTACGTCCTCGCCGTCCGGGCCCAGTTCGCCAAGTACGCGGGTGTGGCAGCCCCGCCCCCCGGTGCCACCCCCGGAGTAACCCCGGGCGTCACCCCCGGAGTAACCCCTGGCGTCACCCCCGGAGTCAGCCCGGGCGTCACCCGGGGAACGGACCCGGACCCCACGTCTTCCCCGTCCGCGTCCGCCGCTTCCGGCACTTGAGCATCAGGAGGACTCGCAGCCATGACCCACTTCGCGGTGCGCATCCCGGGTGAGGGACTCGCCGAGATCAACGGCGAGCTCCTGGCCGTCGAAAAGGACGGTTCGGTGCACGAGGCCGTGCTGGACCGTCTGCAACGCCACGCGCAGGAGCGCGGCGCCGCGGTCGAGGCCACGGTGAACGACGGCCCCGCAGGGGCTCACTTCGTGCTTCAGGTGGCACCCGACGGCTCCAGCCGCCTCCTCGACCCGGCGGAGCGGACGGACACGACGGGCCACGCCCCCGGACCACCGCCGGGCCACGCCCCCGAACCGCCGCCGGCTCCCGCCCCCGCCCCCGCTCCCACTCCCACTCCCGTCTCTGCCGTCGCCGCGGCGGTCGCCCGGGCCCGGGCCGCGGCGACGGCTCCTCCCGGACCCGTCCCGCCTCCGCAGCCGTCCCGCCCCCTTGCGCCGGAACTCGCTGACCGGGTGGCGCACATCAACGCGCTGACGGCCGCCGGCCGGATCGAGGAGGCGTCCGCCGAGGCGACCGCCCTGCGCGAGGCACTGACGCGGTCGGCGGGCACGGAGCACCCGAACGCGCTGGAGGCACGGGCCATGGAGGCGTATCTGGCACACCTGCGCGGGGACCACAGGGAGGCGACCGTACTGGCCCTCTCGGTGGCCCGCATCCTGTGCGGCGCCGCCGACCCGGGGGCCCCGGCGGCGATCGCACGGGCGGCGGCCGCCTGGCAGCGGCTGGAGGACGGCAGGGCGGCGGTCATCCATGGCAGCGAACTGCTGCACATGTGGAACCGGTTGCGCGGCCTCGGCCGCCTCGCGCCGGCCGACGAACGGCTGGCCCGCCGGGTGCGCGCCCAGGTGGAGTCGCTGTCGGCCTGCGTGTGACCGGGCGGGCGATGTACGAGGCGTGGACCGAGCGTCAAATGAGCGTCAAACGAGCGTGGAACGCCCCTGACCACACTCCGTTCCACCGGAGGCCCCGGTTCCAGCCGCCACGGCTGGGCGGGCCGCCCCAAGGAGCAGGAGCAGGAGCACACCATGAACGTGACGGTGATCGGGTCCGCGAGCGCCGTGTCGCCCGAGGAACGGGCGCTGAGGAACCTCTACCTGGAGCACGGCCCCGCCCTCTACTCGTACGTGCTGCGCATGCTGGGCGGGGACACCCACCGCACGGAGGACGTCCTCCAGGAGACGCTGCTGCGCTGCTGGAACAAGCAGACGCTCGCCGACGCCGAGGGCATGGCCGTACGCCCCTGGATGTTCCGCATCGCCCGCAACATCGTGATCGACGCACACCGGACGAAGGCGGCCCGCCCGCAGGAGATAGGCGGCGCCGACTGGCTGACCGAACTGGGCAGCGACGCCGACGACATCGAACGGATGCTGTCGTCCATCGTCCTGCACGAGGCCCTCCGGGCCCTGACGCCGGCACACCGCGAGGCCCTGGAGGCCACCTTCTTCGCCGACCGCACCACGCATCAGGCGGCCACGGCGCTGGGCGTCCCCCAGGGCACGGTGAAGTCCCGCGTCTACTACGCCCTGCGCAGCCTGAGAGCGGCTCTGGAGGAACGCGGCGTGCGCTGACCGTCCCGCGCCGCGCGACCGCCCGCCGGTGATCCGGCCCACGGCCCTACGAGAGCCCGAACAGCCCCGGGTCCGACGCCAGCTTCTTGAAGACCTCGGCGGGATCGGCGACCAGCTTGCGCTTCTCCAGGTCCAGGATCCCGCCGACCGCCGTGATCTCCGCGGCCACCGAGCCGTCCGCCTTCAGGACGCTCTGCTCGATCCGGAACGTCTTGCCGCCGCTCCATACGAACGCGCAGGTCACCTCGACCTCGTCACCTGCGAGCAGCTCGCGTTTGTAGCGGATGGTCGTCTCCAGGGCGACCGGACCCACGCCGCTTCCGATGAGGGCGGACTGGCTGATCCCGGCGGCGTGGAGCAGCGACCAGCGGGCGTGCTCCGCGTAGTTCAGGTAGACCGCCTGGTTGAGGTGCCCCTGGACATCGGTCTCGTATCCACGGACGGTCACCGGGACGGAAAACGGCTCGCTCACGGCTTCCCCTTCGGGTTCTCGTGCACTGCACAACGATCCACCGATCTTGGCATGCCCATCACGCCCTGCGCGGTGAAGCCAGCAGATACCGGTTCCCGGTGCGCGGCTCTCGGTGCTCGCTCACCTGCCAGCCTGCCCCCTCCAGGGTGGCCGCGCAGGCCCGGAGCGCCGCGCCGTCCGGCTCGTGCACGGCGACGGCCTCCGGCTGCGGGGTCTCCCGCACGCGGTAGCCCTCGCCCTCCCGCCCCGCCGGAGCGTGCCCGGCCGCCTCCAGAGCCAGCGCGGCGGCCCGCACCAGATGCGTACGCTCCCAGCCGCACGGCCGGTCCGTGCCCCCGCCGGGGTTGGTCATCCGGCGCAGCTCCAGCAGCCCCTGCCAGGCGCTGTGCACCTCACGGCGCCGGGCGGGCCCGGCATCCGCGGCGGTTTCCTCGCCGCCGACGCGTGCGGCGAACACGCCCGTCGGCGTGGGGGCCTCCCCGGGCCCGGCGGGCTCGGGCACCGGCGTGATGCCCTGCCGTACCCGGTGCCCCTCGGGCGTCAGGAAGTGGTCGTGCGGCGGCCGTGGGTGCCGGAAGGCCAGCCCTCGCTTCACCAGTGCCGTCAGCTGCGACTCCGTGCCCCGGAGCCGCCCGGTCACCGGGTCGGCGGCGTCGATGACACGCCGCTGCGCGGCGGTCGGCGGTCGGGTCACGGCGTGCTCCTCTCCGGCCTCGGGCAGTCCCGGGGCCCCTCGCCCCACCTGCTCGAAGGCTACGACCCGCCACTGACATCGCGGGCCGGGACGGCTCCCCGCCACGCACCACGGCCCGTCGCGTGCCGGGGTTCGGGTCGCCACGTGGCGACCAACGCGGCGGCCAGCAGCAACTCGGCCAGGTCACCGCCGTAGTACATGATCTCCGCGCCGCCCTGCACCTGGTCGACCGGCGCGTGGATGTAGACCCGGAAGCCGGCGTACATCAACTGGGAGATCACGGCGTGCGCGGCGACCGCGACGCCGAGGCAGACCAGCCGGGCCCGGACGCCCGGCCTGGCGGGGGCCGGGTCGGGGCCGGCGACGGCGTGGGCGAACAGGCATCCGGAGAGCAGGAAGTGCGCGTGCAGCAGCCAGTGCGCGGCGGGGCTGGTAGCGGTGGCGTTGTACAGGGGGGTGAAGTACAGCACCACGAGGCTGCCCGTGGAGAGGACCAGCGCGACCGCCGGGCGGGCGATCACGCGGGCGGGCAGGCTGTGCAGCACCGCGGTCAGCCGTCGGCCGGAGGGCGCCGGCAGGGTGCGCAGCAGGAGTGTGACGGGGGCGGCCAGGACCAGGGCGAGCGGCGCGTACATGCCGATGAGGAGGTGCTGGGCCATGTGCCCGCGGAAGTCCTCGTGGGCGAAGGGGGCCACGGGCGGCAGCAGCGCGACACCGAGCAGGACGATCCCGCCCAGGAAGAATCCGGTCCGCCACCGGCTCCAGCCGCGGGCCGGATTGCGGTGGCGCGCCCTGCGCACGAGCAGCAGGTAGGCGCCAACGGCGGCGAGCAGCACGAGCGCGGGCGGCAGCCAGTCCAGGGCGCCACCGGCCGCGTCCTGCCCGTGCCCGGGCAGGTGGTGGTGGTCCATCAGCCCTGCCGGCCCGCACTGCGGTCGGCGGGCGCACCGGGGTCGAAGAACCGGCCGCCGCGCTGGAGCAGGTGGCCGACGGCGACCAGCAGGGCGCCCAGGACGAGGAAGCCGATGTCCCACCACATCTGGCCCTCCCCGGCGTGGACGTGGTGGATGCCGAGGACGTGGTGGTCCAGGACGCCCTCCACGAGGTTGAACAGGCCCCAGCCGACGAGCATCCAGCCCCACAGCACCCGGGAGGTCCACACCCGCCGCCGGTCGTGGGTGACCCGCGAGTACAGCACGGCCAGCCCCAGGAGGACCGAAAGCCAGCACACGGTGTGGAAGACGCCGTCCCACAGGGTGTTCATCTCCAGACCGGAGACGGTGTGGGGGTTGTAGTACTTCACCCCGATGCGGTCCTGGTTGGTGCTGGAGAGCATGTGGTGCCACTGCAGCAACTGGTGCAGCAGGATGCCGTCGGCGAACCCGCCCATGCCCACCCCGAGCACGATGCCCGGCAACCGGAGGTCCGCCGGCCGTGGTGTGCCGACCCGGGCTTCACCTTGCGTGGTGGTCATCACTTGTCTCCGCTCCTGCCTGGGGGAAGGACCGAAGACGACGTTCCCTTCTGCGCGGCGCTCACGCCCCGCGCCCGGCCTCCGTCCGGCTCAAAGACCCTTTCCGGTCGTCCCCGCAGATCGGCGGAAAACGCCCGGCGTCTACTGGCGGTACCCGCCGAGGAACCGGCCGATCCGGCCGATCGCCGCCTCCAGGTCGTCCGCTTGCGGCAGGGTCAGGATGCGGAAGTGGTCCGGGGTCGGCCAGTTGAAACCCGTGCCTTGCACGACCTGGATCTTCTCCCGCAGCAGCAGGTCCAGGACGAACTTCTCGTCGTCGTGGATCTTGTGCACCTTCGGGTCGAGACGCGGGAACGCGTACAGCGCGCCCTTGGGCTTCACGCACGTCACGCCGGGGATCTCGTTCAGCTTCTCCCAGGCGACGTTCCGCTGCTCCAGCAGTCGGCCGCCCGGGGTGGTCAGCTCGCGGATGGACTGCCGGCCGCCGAGCGCGGCCTGAATGGCGTACTGGGCGGGCGCGTTGGCGCACAGCCGCATGGAGGCCAGCATGGTGAGGCCCTCCAGGTAGTCCTTGGCGTGCTGCCGCGGTCCCGTGACCACCAGCCAGCCGGAGCGGAAGCCCGCCACGCGGTAGGTCTTGGACAGGCCGCAGAAGGTGAGGACCACCAGGTCGGGGGCGAGGGCGGCGGCCGAGTGGTGCACGGCGTCGTCGTAGAGGATCTGGTCGTAGATCTCGTCGGCGAAGACCATGAGGCCGTGCCGCCGGGCGAGGCCGAGGATGCCCTCGACGATCTCCTTGGGGTAGACGGCGCCGGTCGGGTTGTTCGGGTTGATGATCACCACCGCCTTCGTCCGGTCGGTGATCTTCGACTCCATGTCGTCGAGGTCGGGATACCAGTCGGCCTGCTCGTCGCACAGGTAGTGGACCGCCTTGCCGCCCGCGAGGGTCGTCACCGCCGTCCACAGGGGGAAGTCCGGGGCGGGGATCAGGATCTCGTCGCCGTCCTCGATGAGCGCCTGGACGGCCATCGACACCAGCTCCGAGACGCCGTTGCCGAGGAAGACGTCGTCGACGCCGACCTCCAGGCCGAGGGTCTGGTAGCGCTGGGCGACCGCGCGGCGGGCGGAGAGGATGCCGCGCGAGTCGGTGTAGCCGTGGGCCTGCGGCAGCATCCGGATCATGTCCTGGAGGATCTCCTCGGGAGCCTCGAACCCGAAGAGCGCCGGATTGCCGGTGTTCAGGCGCAGCACGCTGTGGCCCGCCTCCTCCAGCGCGTCGGCCTGCTCGATCACCGGGCCGCGGATCTCGTAACAGACCTCGCTGAGCTTGCTCGACTGCCGGAACTCCATGCGCCGCTTCTCCTCTGCCGAACTGTGTTGCTTGGTTTTACCAAGTACGCGCTTGGAAAGTCCAACAAGTTGTCTAGACTGCGTCGCATGCCACCTCGCCGAAGCTACGACCAGTACTGCTCCGCCGCCCGTGCGCTCGATGTCGTCGGCGACCGCTGGACCCTGCTGATCGTCCGGGAGCTCCTCGCCGGCCCCCGCCGCTACACCGACCTGCACGCGGACCTGCCCGGCGTCAGCACCGACGTACTCGCCTCGCGGCTGAAGGACATGGAGCGCGACGGCCTGTCGACCCGGCGCCGGCTGCCGCCGCCCGGTGCGGCCTTCGTGTACGAACTCACGCCGCGCGGGAGGGAGTTGCTGCCGGTGATACAGGCGCTGGGGGAGTGGGGGCGGTCCGGGCTCGGGGAACGCCGGCCGACGGACGCGGTCCGGGCGCACTGGTTCGCCCTGCCCCTGCTGCGTCTGCTGGACGAGGAGGGGCTCGTCGAAGTCCGCCTGGAGGAAGGCTTGTTCCATCTGCATGCCGGTGCCGAGGAGGGGCCCGTGTACGGCGACGGGCCCGCCCCCGGGGAGCCGGACGCCCGGCTGGCCCTGGACACGGCCACGTGCACGGCCATCGCCCGCGGCGAGCTGAGCCTCGCCCATGCCGTGCGTGCGGGGCGGGTCGAGGTGAGCGGCGAGGGTGCGCTCGCCAAGGCACTGCGCGAGGCATGACAGAAGGCCCGCGGTCAGCGGGCCTTCTGGAAACCGATCAGGCGTAGATCGAGCAGGTGAGGACCGGTCAGGTGCGGGCCGGTCAGGCGGCAGGGGCTCGGGACGGCCGCCCACTGCCGCGCGTCAGCGCGTACCCGCCGACCCCCGCGAGCGCGGCGAGGATCCCGCCGGCCGCGGTCCACACCCACCGGTCCGACCACCAGCCGGACGCCCAGCCGTCCTTGGGTTCGAGACCGGCCGGCACCGCGGCGTCCTCCCGCTCCTGCCCGGGCTTCGTGGCGACGCCCGGCACCAGCGGCTCGGTGAGCGAGCCGTCCACCGCCGCGGATCCGCCGATGTCGCGGGAGTCCACCCGCACTTCGCTGCCGATGGGAAGACCGAGGTCGGCGGTGGCGACGCCGGTGGCCGTCAGCCGGACGTAGTAGGTGCCGGGCAGCGGGTCGTTCTCCCAGGGCTCCGACCAGGCGCGGACCGTGCGCAGCACACAGGCCAGCTCCACGGAGGAGACGTCCGCCGCCGCGGTGCGCGTCTGCGCCCCGTACCGGCAGGCCTGGCGGCGGCGCAGACCGTCGTAGACGTCGATCTGCCAGGTCTGGGACGCGTGGCTCTCCGGGAGCTTCACCGTCGCCTTGACCGTGGGGCGCTGCCCGGTGTCGGCGGGGAACGACCAGTACAGGTAGTCACCGGTGGAGCCGCTCGCCGTGGCCGGCTGCCCCTGCTCGATCTCCGCCGCCGTGCGGAACGACGTACCGGCCTGGGTGCGAGCCGACGCCCCGTCCTGCGACGGGCTCGGCGAGGCGTCGGCCGCCGCCGGGGCGGCCGCCAGGCCGAGGGTCAGCAACGCCGCGCTCAACACTCGTACCATTCGCATCAGTTGGTCCTCCAGACCGCGACCCGCCAGCGCGACAGCCAGCCCCAGACGAGACCGGCGAGGAAGCCGGTGAGGATCAGCACGCCGAGCAGCCACCAGCCGCGGCCGAGGCCGAAGGCGGCCACATCGCCGGCCTGGCTCGGAGCGTCCACCACGTCCACGGTCAGCTCCAGCGGCAGTCCGGGCGTGGTCTTCACGCCGGGGGCCGCCGAGAAGGAGTGCGAGACGCCGAGGCAGACCACCTCGGCGGGAGCGTCCTCGTCGTCGCCCTCCGCCTTCGGATAGCGCAGGCCCGTCGAGATCGCGTCCGTACGGCCGTTGCCCGCCGCCTCGCCGCGTACGATCTCGCGGCCCTTGGACGTCACGGCCCGCATCAGCACGCCGTAGCCGGGGTTCACCGCCCGGTCCGCCGCGACGCTCACCGAGGCGCGCAGCTCCTGCCCCGGCCGCACGTCCACCCGGTACCAGCGCTGCTGCCCGAACTCCTCGCGGTCCGAGTACAGTCCCGACTTCAGCGTCGGCGCCCCGGCGCACCGGTCGGCGCCCTTGGCCGGCACCGGCGTCACCACCGGATCGGCCGCCCGGTCCACCAACTGGTTCACACGGTCGGTGAGTTCGTCCTGGTGCTCGACCGACGTGTAGGTGCCGCCGGTGGCCTCGGCGATGCAGCTCAGCTGCCGGCTCAGCTTGGCGGTCGGCACCAGGCCCAGGGTGTCGATGGTCAGGCCGATGCCCTTGGCCGCTATCTCGCGGGCCACTTCGCACGGGTCGAGGGGCGCGCAGGTGTCCTCGCCGTCGCTGATCAGCACGATGCGCTTGGAGCCGTCGCCGCCGTCCAGATCGCCCGCCGCCTTCAGCAGGGCCGGGCCGATCGGCGTCCAGCCCGTCGGGGTGAGAGTGGCGACGGCCGTCTTGGCCTCGGTGCGGTCGAGCGGGCCGACGGGGTAGAGCTGCGCCGTGTCCTTGCAGCCCGTCTTGCGGTCGTCCCCGGGGTAGTTCGCGCCGAGGGTGCGGATACCGAGTTCGACCTCCTCGGGCGTCGCGTCGAGCACCTCGTTGAACGCCTGCTTCGCGGCGGCCATCCGCGACCGGCCGTCGATGTCCCGGGCGCGCATCGAGCCGCTCACATCGAGGACGAGGTCGACCTTGGGGGCGTCCTGGCCCGTGGGTTCTCCGGCGGCCGCTCCGGCCGGGAAGGCGAGCCCGGCCGTCAGCGTGGCGAGCAGGGCACAGACCCCTGCCACCAGCCGTGTTCTTGTGATCATCGCCGGATCCTATTGATCATCCGGCTCCGCTTCCAAAACGGGTCTCAACGAAGGGGATTGGCCAGTTCCGCCCACTGGTCCCCGGGTGTCCGCGGCGACAGCCGCATCAGCGTCAGTGCCTTCGTGGGCAGGGGATCCGTGCACAGTGCCGCGAGGTCGGGGGTGCGCGGCAGGTCCCGCACGGCCGTCTCCAGGGCCGCCGCGAGCGCCGGGCCCGACCCGGCCGTGCCGGCCAGCGCGCCCGCCACGAGCGAGCCGAACAGCTTGCGGCGCAGCGCGCGTTCGTCGTCCGTGACCATCCGGGCCGGCAGCTCTGGCACCGTGATGCCGTGCCGGGCGAGGCGGGCCGGGCTGACGCGGATGTCGGCCAGGTCGCGGTAGACCAGCCGCAGCGGATCGCCCGCCGCCGACAGGACCACCAGGAGGTTCTGGCCGTGCGCCTCCAGGGCCACGCCCAGCTCCAGCAGCCGCAGTCCGACGGTCAGCGCGAGCCGGGCGAAACCCGCCAGCCAGGCGGGGGAGTGGGGGAGGGCGGTGGTGGCGAGTGCCGCCACCGGCAGGACCCGCTCGCCGCCGCCCGCGTACGTCTGCGGCGACTCCCGCAGGACGGCCGCGAAGTCGGGGGACCCGGCCGCCGCCGCGCCCAGGGTGCGGGTGACGTGCAGCAGGCCGTCCGTGCGCGCCGCCGGAGTCGCGGCGAAGTCCGACAGCATCGCCGACGCGGCCACCGAGGGCAGCGAGATGTCCCGCACCGAGGACGTCAGCCGGGCGCTCAGCGAGGTCTTCACATGCGGCCCGCCGGGCAGGGCCAGCGTCCGCAGGGACATCAGCGGATGCGCGGGGCGCCGTTCCTCGCACACCCGCTTCAGGACGTGCGCCGCCTGCCACGGGTGCACCGGCAGCACCACCCGCTCCCCGTCCCGCAGCTCCCGCGGCCAGACGCCCGTGACCAGGCACTCCTCGGCCCGTACCGGCACCAAGCCCAGCTCCACGACCGGCCGGTGCTCGGGCCCGTAGGCCAGCTGCTCGGCCACCGAGAAGCCGGGCCGGGACCGGCACGTCGGATGGAAGGGATGCCCGTCGGTGATCCGCTGCTCCCACTCCCAGTCGCTCTCCGGCCAGTCGTCCCGGCCGCCCTCCTGCCCCGCTCTCGACAGCGCCAACGAGGCGACACTGTGACCGAGTTCGACGGCGAAGGAGGCGGAGTGCGGTACGGCGAGGTCGGTCATCAGCCGCGCCGGATCCGCGTAGGCCGTCCCGTCGAGCCGTACGGCGGTGACGTACGGGCCGGTGGCGTAGGGATCCGGCCGGGGGCCGTGCAGCAGGCGGCCGTCGGACAGGGACAGCGTCAGACCGTCCCCGTCCTGTTCGCCACGGGTGACCCAGGGCAGCGGATCGTGGGCGAGACCGCGCCACAGCCGGGACAGCACGGCCGCCCGGGCGCCGGGCAGTTCGGCCTCGTACCGCGGCAGCAGCCCGGGCCGTACGACGGACAGCTCGTCGGCGACCTCGGTCTCGGCGGAGGGGGGACGGTGCACGGGCGGGCTCCTCGGGTACGAATAGGGGCGTCACAGCGGAATGGCGACGACCGACATACTGATCATCTCCGCCCGGAACGCTGGAAGGACCGTAGGGACGAGTGGAACGCGTGGACCTCATGCCCCCGCCCGCCGACGACGACTCGGCCCACGGTGACGACCCGGCCACCGGGCACCTCGCCGACGCATATGCCGCCGTGCCCCTGCTGAACTGCCTGCTGCGGGAGGTGGCCCGGCCGGTGCGCCGGGAGGGCGACCGCCGCGTCTGCCGACTGCCCGGCGGGGACCGCCTGCTGCGGGTGCGCGGAACGCGGCGGCCCGCCGAACCGGAGGTCGAGGCCGCGGGCGCCTGGCACCGCCTCGACCACACCGAGCTGGTCAAACTCGTCGCCGAGGAACTGCGCCGGCACACCGGCCTGCCCAACCACGAACTGCCCGCCGAGATGCTCGACAGCCGGGACGCCGTGGCCGCCCTGCTCGCCGCCCGGGCCCGGGCCGTCCCGCCCGGCGACCTCTACCAGCGTTCCGAGCAGTCCCTCCTCACCGGCCACACCCACCACCCCGCCCCCAAGGCGCGCGGGGGCGGCCCCGCCACCGGCTGGCTGCCGTACGCGCCCGAGGCGTACGCCCGTTTCCCGATGGCCCTGCTCGGGCTGCGCGAGGACACCGTCGTCCAGGAGGGCGACACCACCGCCCTCGACGCCCTGGGCACGGCCCCGCCCGGCTACCGCCTGCTCCCGGCCCACCCCTGGCAGCTCGACCTGGCCGCCCCCGAACTCGACGCCGCCTTCGCCGACGGCAGGCTGATCCGGCTCGGCACCACCACCTTCGACACCTGGCCCACGGCCGCGATCCGCACGCTCTACGCGCCAGGGCACGACCTGTTCCTGAAGTTCAGCCTGGACGTGCGCATCACCAACGACATCCGCCGGCTGTGGCGCCGCGACCTGCTGGCCCTGCGCAGGACGGACGCGGCCGTCCGCGCCGCCTTCGCGACGCTCGACGGGCCCCCGGCCTGGCTCGGCGACCGCGGGTACCGCACCGCCGACTTCGCCTTCGAGGCCCTGGCCGTCCTCGTGCGCGACGGCTTCGGCGACCACCTCCTGCCCGGCGCGACCCCGCTGCTCGCCGCCGGTCTGGTCGAGGGCTTCGACGGCAGCCCGCTCGACGGGGCCCCCGACCCCGCTGCCTGGTGGGCGGCCTACCTGGCCCAGGTCGTGCCCCCGGCGCTGACGGCGTTCGCCGAGCACGGCGTCGTCATCGAGGCCCACCTCCAGAACACCCTGGTAGCCGTGGACGTCGACGGCCTGCCGGTGCAGGCGCTGTACCGGGACGCCGAAGGCGTGAAACTGCTGCCGGACGTGTCGCGGGAGGCCGGCTGGGAGCGGCTCGTGTACTGCCTGGTCGTCAACCACCTCATGGAGATCGCCGGCGCCCTCGCCGAAGGCCACCCCGGTTTCGACCCCTGGCCCGCCGCCCGCCGCGAACTGGCCCGCCACGACCTACCGGAGATCCCCGCCCTGCTCAGCTCGCCGACCCTCCCCGCGAAGACCAACCTGCTGCTGCGGTGGACGGGCGCGGACGGCGCCGACGCCCGCTACCGGCCCCTGCCCAACCCGCTCCGCGAAGGGACCTGCCCCTCCGGGCCCGGCGCCGGCGTGACATGATCATCGCCATACGCAGAGAGGGAGGGTGCGGCATGTCCGCGACGCCGAACGCACGGGTCCCCTGCCGCATCGTCGTCTGCCGGGACTGCTGCTGCGGCACCCGCAAGATCAGAGGCGTCGATCACGCCGCCCAGACCGAACGCCTGCGCGAGGCGGCGCCGGTGCGCGTCTCCGACTGCCTCGACGTCTGCGACCAGGCCAACGTCGTCGTCGTCCAGCCCTCGGCGGCGGGCCGGGCCGCCGGAGCCCGGCCGGTGTGGCTCGGACTGGTCAACGACCCGGCCGCCACCGAGGACGTCGTCTCCTGGGTGCGCGAGGGCGGCCCCGGCGTCGCGCCGCTGCCCGACATCCTCGGCCTGTACGTGTTCAAGCCGCCCGGGCGACGCCGCCCGGGCGGCTCATGACCGGGCCGGCACGCACAGCACGGGCACGGTCGACAGGTGCAGCAGCTTGTGCGGTGTGGAGCCCAGCAGCGCGCCCCGCACCGGGCTCTCGCCCCACGTGCCCACCACGATGACCCTGGCGCCGTGCCGGGCCGCCGCCTCGATCAGCGCCTGCGCGGGCCGCTCGTCGATGAGCTCCACCGACGTCCGCACACCGGCCTCGTCGGCCACCCGGACCGCGTGGGAGAGCGCGGTGCTGCCGGCCTCGCGGACGGCCTCGTGATGAGCGCCGTACTCCTCGCCCGTGACGCCGGGGACGGCGACGCCGTGGACGATCACCAGCGGCTCGTCGTACGCGGTCGCCACCTCGATGGCGACACGCAGCGCGCTCAGGGCGCCCGGGGACTCGTCGTAGCCGAGGACCACCGACATGTTCAGGACTCCTTGCCGTCGACGAGGTCCGGGTCGACCACGCTCGGGTGCTCCGACCAGAAGGCGGGCGCCAGCAGCCGCCACACGAGCATGAGGACCACGCCCGTCACCGCGATGCCGATGCCGATGACGAGGGGCGGACCGATGCCGAACCACGAGACGCCGCTGTAGGAGTTCTCGGGGTCGGACATGTCCGCCACGGATTCCACCAGCAGCCACGCCAGCAGCCCCGCGCCGATCAGCGGGCCGAGGCCGATCAGGAAGAAGTTGCGGGCGCTGCGGGTCAGCTGGCGACGGTAGTAGACCGCGCAGGCCAGGCCCGTGAGCGCGTAGTAGAAGGCGATCAGCAGCGACAGGGCGGTGAGGGAGTCGAAGAGGGCGTTCTCGCTGACGTGGTAGAGGACGAGGTACCAGGCGATGGCGATGCCGGCGACCCACCAGGTGCTCACGTCCGGGGTGCGGAACCGCGGGTGGATACGGCCGAAGTGCGCGGGCAGCGCGTGCCGGCGTGCCATGGACAGGCCCGTGCGCGACGCCGGGATGATCGTCGTCTGCGTGGACGCGAGCGCCGACGTCGAGACGGCGAGGAGGACGACCCAGTCCCAGCCGCCCATCACCTCTTCGGCGAGCAGGGCGAAGATGAACTCCTCCTCCGCCGCGTTCTCGGCGAGGTAGTCCGTTCCGGCGTAGGCCACGACCGCGAAGGCGACCGCGAGGTAGGTCACCAGCAGCAGCACGGTCGACCAGACGGCCGCCCTGCCGGGGGCGGTGGCCGAGTCCTCGACCTCCTCGGTGAGGTTGACCGCGGACTCCCATCCCCAGTAGATGAACACACCCAGCAGCAGGGACGCGGTCAGTGACGCCCCGCCGGCTCCGAACGGGTCGAGCCAGCCGAACTCCGGGTCGACGGCGTCGAGGGTGCCGGTGTCGGCGTAGACGCGGTAGAGCGCCACCACGGCGAAGGCCAGCAGACAGGCCACCTGGGCCAGGATCAGGACGTTCTGCACCTTGGCCGACACCTCGGTGCCGATCACGCAGACGGCCGTCATCACCAGGATGAGCAGCACCGTCAGCACCTGGCGCACCGCGTCGTTGTCGGCCCAGCCGTCCAGGCCCACGGCGAGCAGGAAGAACGTCACGGCCACGTCCGCGAGCGACCCGACGACCAGGACACCCGTCATCGCGATGGCCCAGCCGCCCAGCCAGCCCGCCCACGGCCCCATGGCCCGGGTGACCCAGGAGAACGTCGTGCCGCAGTCCTGGTCGACCTTGTTGAGGTAGTAGAACGCCGATGCGATCAGCAGCATGGGCACGAACGACGCGAGCATCACCCCGGGGGCGTAGATGCCCACCAGCGCCACGATCGGGCCGATGACCGCCGCCACGGAGTACGCGGGGGAGGTCGCGTTGAGCCCGATGACCAGGGCGTCGAGGAACCCGATCGCATTGGGTTTCAGACTCGCCTCCGGGGGCGGGCCCGGGTCCGCGATGTCCTTGGCCATGCTCCCTCGCTCCCATTGCATGTACATCCACACAATAGGAAATTTCGGGGCACTTTAACTATTGATGCCCCTTTCAGGCGTCATGTCGCTTTCCGGCCGCGAACCAGCAGGTGCAGGAAGTAGGGCGTGCCGATCACCGCCGTCATCAGGCCGGCGCCCAGCTGGGCAGGGGCGATGACGGTCCGGCCGATCAGATCGGCGGTGCACACCAGCGCCGCGCCGAGCAGGACGGCGACCGGTACGACCCGCCCGTGCCGCCGGCCCACCAGGGCACGGGCCGCGTGCGGAGCCACCAGGCCCACGAAGCCGATCGTGCCGGCCGAGGCGACGGCGGTCGCGGCGAGCAGCACCCCCGTCACCAGCAAGCCCAGCCTGGCCCGCGGCAGTCCGAGGCCGAGCAGCCGTGGGGTGTCCTCGTCCAGGGAGACGAGGTCCAGCTCAGTGCGCCGGGCGAACGCGACGGCCAGGCCCAGGGCCAGGACGAGCGCGACGGGCACGACGTCGGTCATGGTCCGCCCGTAGGTGGAACCGGACAGCCAGGTCAGCGCCTTGGTGGCGTTGAACGGGTCGGTGAGCACGATGAGCAGGCTGATCAGGGCCGTGGAACCGGCCGCCATGCCGATGCCGACGAGGACCAGCCGGTTCTGCCGGTAACCGCCCCGGGCGGACAGGCCGAAGACGATGGCCGAGGCCAGCGCCGCGCCCCCGAAGGCCGCACCGGCGACCCCCCAGGAACCGGCCGCGGGCACGGTGGTGACCAGCAGGACGGCACCCAGCGCGGCACCGCCGGAGACGCCCAGCACGCCGGGCTCCGCCAGGGGGTTGCGGGTCACGGCCTGCACCAGCGTGCCGGCCAGGGCGAGCGCCGCGCCCGCGCACAGCGCCGCGAGCACCCGCGGCACGCGGGTGTCCAGGACGAACGAGACGGTCTGCCCGGCCCGTCCCTGCACCCAGTTGGCGACATCGCCGAGCAGGAGTTTGCTGTCGCCCAACAGAACGCCGGCCAGCGTGACGCCGACGACCGCCGCGGCGAGTGCGGCCACGGTGACGAGGAACGCCGTCCGGCTCGGGATGCGCAGCCGGTCCGGCGCGTCGGCCCCGGCGGTGTCCTTGAGGCGCAGGGCCGTCACCACCAGGAAGACGGCACCGACCAGGCTGGTGACGATGCCCGTGGGGACGGCGACCGCCGTGTCCGCGGGGATGAGGGTCCGCAGCAGCACGTCCGACCCGAGCACCAGCGCCGCACCGGCCAGACCGGCCACGGGCAGGACCGCCCGGGCCCGGACGAACCCCCGGAACCGGCGGGCGAGCGGACGGACCAGCGCCGGGGCGCACAGGCCGACGAAGCCGATGGGCCCGGCGAGCGTGACGGCCGCGGCGGACAGCAGCGCCGCCAGGACCACCACCGTGACCCGGGTGGCCCGCACGGGGACGCCGAGACCGCGCGCCGCGTCGTCCCCGAGGGCGAGCGCGTCGACCCGGCGGGCGACCAGCAGCAGCCCCGCGAGCCCCACCAGGGCGACGGGCAGCATCTGCAGGACGCCGTCGAAGCCGTTCTGGCTGATGCTGCCCTGGTTCCACTGGTAGAGGCCCTCCGTCTGCTGCGGGAACAGCAGGAGCAGCCCTTCGGTGACGGAGTTCAGGCCCAGTGCGAGCGCGGTGCCGGCGAGGACCAGCCGCACGGTGCCCGTGCCGAGGCCGGACAGCGCGAGGACGACGGCGGCCGCCGCCAGCCCGCCCGCGAAGGCCACGCCGGAGGAGGCGAGCAGGGGCAGCGAGACGCCGGTCGCGCCGACCAGCCCCAGGGCCAGGTACGAACCGGCGTTCACCGCCAGGGTGTCGGGCGAGGCGAGCACGTTGCGGCTGACGGCCTGCAGGACCGCGCCCGCGATGCCGAGGACGACGCCGACCAGGATGCCGGCGGTCATCCGCGGCAGCCGGGAGGCGATCACGACGGACGCGTCGCCCGGATCGGCCTGCCCGGTCAGGGCCTTGAAGACCTGGCCGGGTCCGACGGAGGCCGTGCCCTGGGTGATGTCGACGACCGCGAGGGCGGCGACCAGGAGGACGAGCCCGGCCGTCACCGCGGCCGCACCCGTCCGGGACGCGGCCGCCGGCGGACGGGCGACGGAGGGGGCTTCGGTGACGGCCATGGCCTCGCTACTTCTTCAGCGCGCCGACGACGGCGTCGACGTACGCCTCCATCGACTCGGGACCGCCGAACATCCAGATGCCGTCGGGCAGCCGGTGCACCCGGTCCGCCTTCACGAACGGCAGGGAGGTCCACACGGCGTTCTTCTTCAGCTGCCCGGAGAACGGGTTGCTGGACTTGTCGCCGTCGTTGCCGATGTAGGCGAACTGCACGCCCTTCGGCAGGGCGGTCAGGCCCTCGACGTCGGTGGTGCCGAGGCCGTAGGCCGGGTCGCCCTTGACCTTCCAGGCGTTCTTCAGGCCGAGCCGCTCGTTGACGGCGCCGATGAGGGAGCCGCTGGTGTAGGGGCGCAGGGAGACCTGGTTCGACGTCACATAACCGTCGGAGAAGGCGATGCCGGTGCCGGCGAGCTTCGCGTCGGCGAGGGTCTTCTTGCCCTCGGCGATCTTGGCCTCGAAGCTCTTGCGCGCGGCCTCGGCCTTGTCGGTGGTGCCGGTGGCCTTGGCGATGAGGTCGAGGTTGGTGAACATCTGCCCGATCTGGTCGGAGGCGTCCGCCGACTTGATCTCCAGGACCGGGGCGATCTTCCGCAGCTGCTTCACGGCCGCGTCCGGCAGGTCGGAGCTGGCCACGATCAGGTCGGGGGAGAGCGAGGCGATGGTGTCCATGCTCGGCTCGCCGCGCGTGCCGATGTCCTTCGGCTCGTTCTTCAGCGGGACGGCGGTGTCCCAGGTCTTGTAGCCCTTGACGTCGGCGACGCCCACCGGGTCGACGCCGAGGGTGATGAGGCTCTCGACCTCGTTCCACTCGGTGGCGACGACCTTCTTGGCCGGACCGTCCAGCTTCACCTTCGCGCCGGTGGAGTCGGTGAGGCTGATGGCCTCGGAGGTCTTCTTCTTCGCGCTGTCGGCGGCCGGCTCGGTGGTGCCGCAGGCGGCGAGGGTGAGCGCCGCGGCGGTGGTGGTGGCCGCGGTGAGCAGGAGACGTCTCATGAGGTGGTGCCGAGCCTTTCGCTTCGGTTGGAGCGGGTGTGGTGCCGGCCGATCGGACGGGTCCGTATCCGGCCGGTGTGGGGGTCTGTGTCGACATCGATCCGGATGCCGTAGACGGCGGTCAGCCGCTCCGGGGTCAGGACCTCCTCGGGCCGGCCGTCGGCGACGATCCGGCCCGCTTCGAGCAGCGTGATCCGGTCGGCGATGGCCGCCGCCTGGTCGAGGTCGTGCAGCACGACCCCGACGGCGATCCCGTGGTCGTCCGCCAGGTCGCGGACGAGGTCGAGGAGTTCGATCTGGTAGCGCAGGTCGAGATAGGTCGTCGGCTCGTCCAGCAGCAGGACGCCGGTCTCCTGGGCGAGGCAGCTCGCGAGCCACACGCGCTGCAACTGCCCGCCGGAGAGGTGGTCGGCGCCGCGCGCGGCGAGGTCCGTCACCCCGGTCAGCGCCAGCGCCCGTTCGACGGCGGCGGGCGCGTCCGGATCCGGCCGGCCGAAGCGGCCCCGGTACGGATAGCGGCCGAACTCGACGAGATCCCGCACGGTCAGCCCGCTCGGCGTGGGGCGCCCCTGGGTCAGCAGGGCGACGTACCGGGCGAACTCGCGGGCGGACAGGGCGAGGCCGTCGGTGTCGCCGTCGATGCTGAGCTCGGCCCGGCGGGCCCGCTGCAGCCGGGCGATCGTCCGCAGCAGCGTCGACTTCCCGCTGCCGTTGGGACCGACCAGGACGGTCACCTCGCCGGGCCGCAGCGCGATCGCCGCGTCGTGCACGACGTCGGTGCCGTCGTACGACACGGTCACGCCCGTGGCCGACAGCTGATGCCCGCGCAGACGCAGTCCGCCGGCCGTTTCTTCACCAGATCTCACGCGGCGAAGGTTAGCCTAACCTAATATCGTCTTGACAAGAGGGTTCCGCGTCCGGACTCATCAGGTCCTTCGGGCCGTGTGAAGGCGAGGGCGGGACATCGCGATCTCCTGCGGCCGTATGACGCCTCGGCCCGCGAGGGCGACGACATCACCTGACCGGCACAGCTGAAGAGCACGGTGCGGCGGCTTCGTCCTGGGCGCCCTCCGCGCAACGGCACCCGCGCCCGCGGCACGCTGAGGCCGGCCGGGATCCGGCCGTGGGCCGAGGCTCCTTACCGGCTGTCGTGCCTGGTTACGATGGCCCCTTCGGATTCTGCCCTCCGTGGAGCCCTGGACCATGCTGAGAGAGGTCACCGCGACCCGCTACATCGAACCGCTGCGATCCGGCGGTTCCGTCCCGGGCGTCGTCGAGGCGGACGACCTCGGCACCTACGTCGTGAAGTTCACCGGCTCCGCGCAGGGCCGCAAGGCGCTCGTCGCCGAGGTGATCGTGGGGGAGCTGGCCCGCGCCCTCGGGCTGCGCTTCCCCGAGCTGGTCCTGGTGCACTTCGACCCGGCGATCGCGGACCACGAGCCGCACCAGGAGGTGCGGGGCCTGCACGCGGCCAGCGCGGGCGTCAACCTCGGCATGGATCACCTGCCGGGCGCCCGTGACCTCACGCCGGAGCTCGCCCGGGTCTTCCCCGTCGGTCCGCTGGAGGCGGGGAAGGTCGTCTGGCTGGACGCCCTGACCGTGAACGTCGACCGCACGGTGCACAGTTCCAACCTGATGGTCTGGCCCACCCTCGGCGTCGCACCCCCGCGCCTGTGGCTGATCGACCACGGCGCCGCCCTGGTCTTCCACCACCGCTGGGACGCCGCCGACCCCCGCAAGACCTACGACTTCCGGCACCACGCCCTCGGCCACTACGGGCCCGACGTCCGGGCCGCCGACGCCGAGCTGGCGCCCCGGGTCACCGAGGAGCTGCTGCGGCGGATCCTCGCCGAGGTCCCGGACGCCTGGCTCGATGACGAGCCGGGCTTCGCCACCGCGGACGAGGTGCGCGCGGCGTACGTGACGTACCTGCACGCGCGCGTGCAGGCCTCCGGGGACTGGCTGCCCACGGGCTTCCCCACCCGGGAGGAACTCGCCGCCGAGGAGGCCCTGCGGGCGGCGAAGAACCAGCAAGGACGCCCCGCGTGGCTCAAGCAGGTGCCCGACCTGCACGGCAAGCCCGCGGCTCAGCAGGATTGGTCGGTGCACCTCGGATGACGGACGTTCAGCGGATCGAGATCGAACTGCCGGAGGACTCGCCGGGCGCGGCGCGGCGGGTCGAGATCGAGTACTGCACCCAGTGCCGCTGGCTGCCCCGCGCGGCCTGGCTGGCGCAGGAACTGCTCACGACCTTCGAGGCCGAACTCACGGAACTGGCCCTGAAGCCCGGCACGGGCGGGGTGTTCAAGGTCCGCGTCGGTGACGAGGTCGTCTGGGACCGGCGCGAGCAGGGCTTCCCGGAGCCGACGGCCGTGAAGCAGGCCGTACGCGACCGAGTGGCCCCGGGGAAGTCCCTGGGCCACTCGGAGAAGCCGTCCGCGGACTGAGTCAGCCCTTCAGCTGCTCGTAGGCCGGCAGCGTCAGGAAGTCGGCGTAGTCCTCGTCGAGGGAGACCGTCAGCAGCAGGTCGTGGGCCTGCTGCCAGTTGCCGGCCGTGAAGGCCTCGTCGCCGATCTCGGCCCGGATGTTCGCGAGTTCCTCGGCGGCGACCTTGCGGGCCAGGTCGGCGGTGACCTGCTCGCCGTTGTCGAGGACGACCTCCGCGTTGATCCACTGCCAGATCTGGGAGCGGGAGATCTCGGCGGTGGCCGCGTCCTCCATCAGGTTGAAGATGGCGACTGCGCCCATGCCGCGCAGCCAGGCCTCGATGTAACGGATGCCGACCTGCACGGCGTTGACCAGACCCGCGTAGGTGGGCTTGGCGTCGAGCGAGTCGACGGCGATGAGATCGGCCGCCTTGACGTCGACGTCCTCGCGCAGCCGGTCCTTCTGGTTCGGCTTGTCGCCGAGGACCTTGTCGAAGGACTCCATGGCGATCGGCACGAGGTCGGGGTGGGCGACCCAGGAGCCGTCGAAGCCGTCGCCGGCCTCGCGGTCCTTGTCGGCGCGGACCTTCTCGAAGGCGACCTTGTTGACCTCCGCGTCCCGGCGGGACGGGATGAACGCCGCCATGCCGCCGATGGCGTGCGCGCCGCGCTTGTGGCAGGTGCGGACGAGGAGTTCGGTGTAGGCGCGCATGAACGGGGCCGTCATCGTCACCGCGTTGCGGTCCGGCAGGACGAACCTGGCGCCGCCGTCACGGAAGTTCTTGACGATGGAGAACAGGTAGTCCCAGCGGCCGGCGTTCAGCCCGGAGGCGTGGTCGCGCAGCTCGTAGAGGATCTCCTCCATCTCGTACGCGGCGGTGATCGTCTCGATGAGGACGGTCGCGCGGACCGTGCCCTGCGGGATGCCGCAGTACTCCTGCGCGAAGACGAACACCTCGTTCCAGAGGCGGGCCTCCAGGTGGGACTCCGTCTTCGGGAGGTAGAAGTACGGGCCCTTGCCGAGGTCGAGCAGGCGCTGGACGTTGTGGAAGAAGTACAGGCCGAAGTCGACGAGCGCGCCGGGCACGGGGGTGCCGTCGGCGTCGACGAGGTGACGCTCGTTCAGGTGCCAGCCGCGCGGGCGCATGACGACCGTGGCGAGTTCCTCGTCCGCCTTGAGGGCGTAGGACTTGCCGGACTTCGCGTCGGTGAAGTCGATGTTCCGGGTGTAGGCGTCGCTCAGGTTGACCTGGCCGAGGACCACGTTCTCCCAGGTGGGCGCGGAGGCGTCCTCGAAGTCCGCGAGCCACACCTTCGCGCCCGAGTTGAGGGCGTTGATGGTCATCTTGCGGTCGGTGGGGCCGGTGATCTCGACCCGGCGGTCGTTCAGGGCGTCCGGGGCCGGCGCGACCCTCCAGGAGTCGTCGGCGCGGATCGCGGCCGTCTCCGGGAGGAAGCCGAGGGTGGAGGTGCGGGCGATCTCGGCGCGGCGCTCGGCGCGGCGGGCGAGGAGCTCGTCACGCCGGGGCGTGAACCGCCGGTGCAGCTCGGCCACGAAGGCGAGCGCCGCTTCGGTGAGGACCTCCTCCTGCCGGGGCAGGGGCTCGGCGTCGACGATGGCCAGCGGGGACGGCGCTGGAGCGGACATGAACGGTCACTTCCTTCAGCGAGCTGTGAAGACGAGCCGGCGTGCTTGGCACCGGGTGCCAGTCTTCCCGGATACGGCGTTCGGCGCCCGCGGAGCAGACGGGCGCTTCTGAACAGTGGATACTAGTTTCCTCATAGTGGAAGTTCAATCGTCTGTTGATGTCGAGATTCTCCGGGTCGAGGCAAGGTGGCGCTCCGTGCCACCCCGCTCACTCCAGGTGGGCCAGATCGGCTTCGGTGTCGATGTCGAAGGGCCGGGCGACGTCCCCGCACTCCACGAGGGCGACCTCCGGCCGGTGCTCCTTCAGATAGGCGCGTGCCCCCCGGTCCCCTTGCGCAGTCGCGGCGATGCCCGCCCAGTGGGCGGCGCCGAACAGCACCGGATGGCCGCGCACACCCTCGTACGCGGCGGAGACGAGTGACTCCTCGCCCTCGTACGCCGCGAGGACCCGGGCCACCGCCTCGGGCCCGATGCCGGGCTGGTCGACGAGCGACACCAGCGCGGCCCGTGTGTCCGTGCCGGTCAGGGAGGCGAGCCCGGCGCGCAGGGAACTCCCCATGCCCTGCTCCCAGTCGGGGTTGTCGACCAGGACGCAGCCGGGCAGTGAGGCCCGTGCGCGCACCTCGCCGGCCTGGGCGCCCAGCACCACGTGGACGGTCGCGCAGCCGCCCTCCCGCAGCACCCGCACCGCGTGCTCCACCAGAGGCCGTCCCCGGTGCGGCAGCAGTGCCTTGGGCCGCCCGCCGAGCCGCCGTCCGCCACCTGCCGCGAGCAGCAGTCCCGCAACCGCCCGTGCCCCGCCCGTCGTCTCCCGTGTCGTCATGGCTCCTGCATACCGCACGCCCCGTACAGGGGTGCGACGCCGCGGGGCGCGCGCCGCACGGGCGTGCGCCTCGGGCCAGAAAGTCACTCAGCGAAACAAGTCGATGACGCAATGGACTGGCGCCTGGTGGTCCGCGTCGTTTACTGTCGCCCGCACCGACCGGCCGGGTGCCCGACGGCTGCCCGGTGTGGGGGACTTCGTGTCGGAAGGGCACGCGCACGACCAGGTGCGAGGGGGAGGACTGTGTTGCGGAGCGCCGAGCAGAAGCGGCAGGGGCCTGTGACAGGCGGCGTCGAGGACCCGCGCGTGACGGAGCTGCGCTCCGCCGTGTCGCGGTTGCGCCGCCGACTGGCCGCCCATCCCGGCGAGTTCGCCGACCGGACCATCGCCGAGGAGGAACTGGCCGCCGTGGCCGCCATGGCCGCCGACGGCATCCCCGAGATCCCCGGCCTGCGCCGCTCCCTGCTGCTGATCGCGGGCGCGATCGGCTCGGTGAGCGCGCTGTCGGCGGAACTGAGGGAGGTCCGGCGGGCGGTGGATCTCTTCGGGGGGCCGATGCGGGGCCAGGGCTAGACCCGGAGGTGCGCGCCAGGTCCGGTGGGACGCGGGGCTGATCCGAGCGCCGGGGCCCGGGCTGCGGTCGTAGCCCTGGCCTTTCCGGCCCGGCGGTCGCAGCCCTGGCCTTTCGGGCCCGGCGGTGGGGCGCCGTGCCGTGGGGTCCGTACCGTTATGCGGGGCTCTGGCTCGCGAGCGCCTCGGACAGTTCCCCCGCGACCTGCTGGAGCACCGGCACGATCTTGTCCGTCGCCGCCTCCGTGACCCGTCCCGCCGGGCCCGAGATGGAGATGGCCGCGGCGGTGGGGGAGTCGGGCACCGGGACCGCGAGGCAACGGACCCCGATCTCCTGCTCGTTGTCGTCTATGGCGTAGCCCTGCCGGCGCACGTCCTCCAGGGCGGCGAGGAAGCCGTCGGGCGTCGTGATCGTCTTCTCCGTCGCCGCGGGCATGCCCGTACGGGAGAGCAGCGCCCGGACCTCCTCCGGCGGGAAACCGGCCAGCAGGGCCTTGCCCACGCCCGTGGAGTGCGGCAGTACCCGCCGGCCGACCTCCGTGAACATGCGCATCGAGTGCTTCGACGGCACCTGCGCCACGTAGACGATCTCGTCCCCGTCCAGCAGGGCCATGTTCGCCGTCTCGCCGGTCTCCTCGACGAGCCGCGCCAGGTACGGCCGTGCCCAGGTGCCCAGCAGCCGGGAGGCCGACTCGCCGAGGCGGATCAGGCGCGGGCCGAGCGCGTACCGCCGGTTGGGCTGCTGACGTACGTACCCGCAGGCCACCAGTGTGCGCATCAGGCGGTGGATGGTCGGCAGGGGCAGCCCGCTGCTCGCGGACAGCTCGCTCAGGCCGACCTCGCCACCCGCGTCCGCCATTCGTTCGAGCAGGTCGAAGGCGCGCTCCAGGGACTGGACGCCGCCGTTGGCGGAGGACCGGGCGGAGTCGGTGGTGCTGGCGCTGGACGTCGGCACGGCGCGTTCCTTTCGGGGCGGGCGGGAAGGGCAGAAGCCTACCCGGCAGTCGGTTGACTCCCCGCTTGTACGTAGCTACGTTCTGCGTGCTGGAAGTCTAATTCCGCTTTATGGAAACGTCCAGGAGTGTTCGGCGAGGGTGCCGCGGTCAAGTGTGCCCTTGACGTCGCCGAAGAGGGAGTGAAGACTCCTTCAACAGAAAGTTGAATTCCGTTACGCGGAAGTGACTGGAAGTAAGGGGTTCGGGTGTCCGACGCTGAACTGGTGCTTCGCTCGACGCGTGTCATCACTCCCGAGGGGACCCGCGCCGCATCGGTCGCGGTCGCCGCCGGCACGATCACGGCCGTCCTCCCGTACGACGCGCCCGTACCGGAGAGCGCCCGCCTGGAGGACCTGGGCGACCACGTCCTGCTGCCCGGCCTCGTCGACACGCACGTGCACGTCAACGACCCGGGCCGCACCGAGTGGGAGGGCTTCTGGACCGCCACGCGCGCAGCGGCGGCCGGTGGCATCACGACCCTCGTCGACATGCCCCTCAACTCCCTCCCGCCCACCACGACCGTCCCGCACCTGCGCACCAAGCAGCGGGTCGCCGCCGACAAGGCGCACATCGACGTCGGCTTCTGGGGCGGCGCGCTGCCCGACAACATCAAGGAACTCCGCCCGCTGCACGAGGCCGGTGTGTTCGGCTTCAAGGCGTTCCTGTCGCCGTCCGGCGTCGACGAGTTCCCGCACCTGGAGCGGGATCCCCTCGCCCGCACCATGGCCGAGATCGCCGCCTTCGGCGGACTGCTCATCGTGCACGCCGAGGACCCCCGCCTCCTGGCCTCCGCCCCGCAGCAGCCGGGCCCGAAGTACGCCGACTTCCTCGCCTCCCGCCCCCGGGACGCCGAGGACACCGCCATCGCCCAGCTCATCCGCGAGGCGAAGGCCCTCCACGCGCGCGTGCACGTCCTGCACCTCTCCTCCAGCGACGCCCTGCCGATGATCGCCCAGGCACGGGCGGAGGGCGTCCGCGTCACCGTGGAGACCTGCCCCCACTACCTGACCCTCACCGCCGAGGAAGTCCCCGACGGCGCAAGCGAGTTCAAGTGCTGCCCGCCCATCCGCGAGGCCGCCAACCAGGACCTGCTCTGGCAGGCGCTCGCCGACGGCACCATCGACTGCATCGTCACCGACCACTCCCCGTCCACGGCGGACCTGAAGACCGACGACTTCGCGACGGCCTGGGGCGGCATCTCCGGACTCCAGCTGAGCCTGGCCGCGGTGTGGACGGAGGCCCGCAGGCGCGGGCACGGACTGGAGGACGTGGTGCGCTGGATGTCCGCGCGCACCTCCGAACTGGTCGGGCTCGACGACCGCAAGGGCGCCATCGCGGTGGGCCGCGACGCCGACTTCGCCGTCCTCGCCCCCGACGAGACCTTCACCGTCGACCCGGTCGCCCTCCAGCACCGCAACCGCGTCACGGCCTACGCCGGCAAGACCCTGCACGGCGTCGTGAAGTCCACCTGGCTGCGCGGGCAGCGCATCGTCGCGGACGGCGAGTTCACCGAACCGAAGGGGCGGCTCCTCACCCGGACCCACTGAATCCCATCCCGGACACCCGAAAGGCAGACCTGATCATCGTGACGGCGATCCCCAGCTTCACCGGCGACGCGAACCCCTACGGAGGCGGCGACCCGTACGCGGACTACCGCACCGCCGACTTCCCCTTCACCCAGTACACCGACCTCGCCGACCGGCGCCTCGGTGCCGGTGTCATCGCCGCCAACGACGAGTTCTTCGCCCAGCGCGAGAACCTGCTGGTGCCCGGGCCCGCCGAGTTCGACCCCGAGCACTTCGGCCACAAGGGCAAGATCATGGACGGCTGGGAGACGCGCCGCCGCCGCGGCGCCTCCGCCGGCCACCCCTGGCCGACCGCCGAGGACCACGACTGGGCGCTGGTCCGCCTCGGCGCCCCGGGCGTGATCCGCGGGATCGTCGTCGACACCGCCCACTTCCGCGGCAACTACCCGCAGGCCGTGTCCGTCGAGGCCACCCGCGTCATCGGCTCCCCGTCGCCGGAGGAACTCCTCGGGGACGACGTGAAGTGGACGACCCTCGTCCCGCGCACCCCGGTCGGCGGCCACGCGGCGAACGGGTTCGCCGTCGACGTCGAGCAGTGCTTCACGCACCTGCGGGTCAACCAGCACCCCGACGGCGGCATCGCGCGCCTGCGCGTCCACGGCGAGGTCGTCCCCGACCCGGCGTGGCTGGAGGCGCTCGGCACCTTCGACGTCGTCGCCCTGGAGAACGGCGGCCGGGCCGAGGACGCCTCCAACCGCTTCTACTCGCCCGCCTCCAACACCATCCAGCCGGGCCGCTCCCTCAAGATGGACGACGGCTGGGAGACCCGCCGCCGCCGCGACCAGGGACACGACTGGATCCGCTACCGGCTGGCCGCCCAGGCGCAGATCCGGGCCCTGGAGATCGACACCGCCTACCTCAAGGGCAACAGCGCCGGCTGGGCGTCGGTGTCGGTCAGGGACGGCGAGGACGGCGACTGGCAGGAGATCCTGCCCCGCACCCGCCTCCAGCCCGACACCAACCACCGCTTCGTCCTGCCCGCCCCGGCCGTCGGCACGCACGCGCGCGTGGACATCTTCCCCGACGGGGGCATCTCCCGGCTCCGGCTGTTCGGCTCCCTGACCCAGGAGGGCACGACCCGGCTGGCGGCACGCCACCAGGAGCTGGGTGGCTGAACCACCCCGTGATCGTGGGGCGCGCCCGCCGGACGGCACCGGCTGACCGTGGGGCGCGCCCGCCGGACGGCACCGGCGCGCCCCACGCGCCTCACGCCGCGTGGCCCCCGTCCACCGGGAACTCCGCCCCGGTCACGTACGTCGCCCCCGCCAGGTAGGCGACCGTCGACGCCACCTCGTCCGCCGTCCCGAACCGGCCCAGCGCCGTCATCGCCGCCTGGCCGGCCGCGTACGGCCCGTCCGCCGGGTTCATGTCCGTGTCGATCGGGCCGGGAAGGACGAGGTTGGCCGTGATGCCCCGTCCGCCCAGCTCCCTGGCCAGCGCCTTCGTCAGACCGGCCAGGGCCGCCTTGCTCGTCGCGTAGAGCGTCCCGCCGGACCCCGGCACCCGCTGGGCCATGCAACTGCCGATCGTGATGATCCGCCCGCCCTCGGGCATCCGCGCCGCGGCCGCCTGGGAGGCCAGGAAGACACCCCGTACGTTGACGTCGAGGACCCGGTCCACGTCCGCGAGCGACAGGGTGTCCAGCGGACCGATCACCCCCACACCGGCGTTGTTGACCAGGATGTCGAGCCCGCCCAGGGCCTCCGCCGCCGCGTCCACCATCTCGGCCGCCTCCGTGGCATCCCCCGTGTCCGCGCGCAGCGCCACCGCCCGGCGCCCCAGCTCCTTCACGGCCCGTACGACGTCGTCGGCCGCCTCCTTGCCGTTCACGTAGCCGACGGCCACGTCCGCGCCCTCCCGTGCCAGCCGTACCGCCGTCGCCGCGCCGATCCCACGGCTCCCGCCGGTCACGAGAGCCACCTTGCCGTGCAGAGTTGCCTGAGTCGTCATGTGTCCATCCCAGCGGCCGTACGGCACCGGCGCTGGCGGCGAACGGACGTCGAGGTGGGACCGCCGGCCGGGCGCGTGGTTCCGGGGGCGGGCGTACGGCCCAGCGATGAGTTGCGGGCGGCGCCGGGGTCTGAGCCGATGGCAGCAGATCCCGGCCCACCGGAAGGAAGGCACCCGCCATGGGCAAGCTCGTCTCCACCCTCTTCGTCACCCTCGACGGCGTCTACCAGGCCCCCGGCGGGCCGCAGGAGGACACCCGGGGCGGTTTCACCCACGGCGGCTGGAGCTTCCCGTACGCCGACGAGGACTTCGGTCGGTTCATCGAAGAGGTCTTCGCCCGCCCGGGCGCCTTCCTGCTCGGCCGCCGGACCTACGACATCTTCGCCACGTACTGGCCCAAGGTGACCGACCCCGCCGACCCGGTCGCCTCCAAGCTGAACTCCCTGCCGAAGTACGTGCCGTCCTCGACCCTGACGGACCCCGGCTGGGCGGGCACCACGGTACTGGCCGGTGATCTCGCGGAAGAGGTCGCCGCCGTGAAGGAACGCACCGACGGCGAGGTCCAGGTGCACGGCAGCGGTGCCCTCGTCCGGTCCCTGCTGGCGCTCGACCTCGTCGACACCCTGCACCTGCTGACCTTCCCGGTCGTGCTCGGCTCCGGGTTCCGGCTGTTCACGGAGGGCGCTGTACCGACCGCGTTCGAGCACACCGGCGGGAGCGTCACCGGCGCGGGCGTGTCGGTCCAGACGTACGACCTGAAGGGCCGCCCGGAGTACGGCGAGTTCGGACTGCCGGAGGACGCGTGAGGGCGCCGGTGTGCGGGTGAACTTCCCGCGAACGCACGGGGCTTCACAGGAAATTCTCCATGCTTGTCATTGACATGCCAGCGTCTACGCGCGTCATCATGAGGTCCATGAACTTCCCCCCACGCGCCTCGCGGCTCGGCGCAGCAGCCGCCCTCCTGTCCGCCCTCCTCGTCGGCACGACCGTCTCCGCGACCACGGCCGACGCCGCCCCCACCGCCGTCGGCGACATCTGCTACAGCGCCCTGCCGTCCCAGGCCCACGACACGCTCGACCTGATCGAGCAGGGCGGTCCCTACCCGTTCGACCAGGACGGCACCGTCTTCCAGAACCGGGAAGGCATCCTGCCCGGCCAGTCCTCCGGCTACTACCACGAGTACACGGTCATCACCCCGGGCTCCTCCACCCGCGGTGCGCGGCGCATCGTCACCGGTGAGCAGAACCAGGAGGACTACTACACGGCCGACCACTACGAGTCGTTCGACCTGGTCGACTACGGCTGCTGAGCCCCGCCGGCCCCGCGGGCCGGACGTCCGTCAGGCCGTTCAGACGGACTTCCGGCTCCCGGCCGCCGCGAACAGGGCGGCACCCAGCGCGAGCAGCGCGACGCTCGCGTAGACCTCGTAGCCGTCGAGGAACCCCAGCCGCTGCACCAGGCCCCAGTTCCAGTCGGTGAACTCGTGCACCAGGCCCGCCACGCCCTGGACCAGGGCGAGGAAGCCGAGAATCTCCAGTACCTGCTTCATGCCGTCAGCCTCGCCCCGCCGGTCCCCCACGCACATCGGCCGCCAGGCGGGCCGCCGGGAGCGGAAGTCCCCGCTCCGGCGCCACGACGGCATCGAAAGTCTGCGCCGTGGCGACTTTCGTCGACGATCGCGCGCGAGGGCGGGTGCGAGGGGCCTGCGCTGCGTAGATTTGGCCCTCGTGAGGGGTGACGACGTGGGGCAAGCCTCCCCGGTACCCGTGGGAGAGACGCCCGCGCTGTCGACCGGGCGCAGATGGTTCTTCCCGTCGGCCCTCCTGCACGAACTCGACCCCGACGCCGCTCGGGCCGGGCGGCGGCCCCGGCGCACCGCCCGCGACTGGGCCGTCGACTTCTCCTGCTTCCTGCTGGCCGTGGTGGTGGGGGTGACGGCCGTCGAGGCGCTCGCCGACAACCCGCACGTGCCGGACGGACTCGCCGTCGCCGACCAGGTGACCGGTGCGCTGGCCTGCGCGGCGGTGTGGCTGCGGCGCCGCTGGCCCCTGGGACTGGCCGTGGCGCTGACCCCCCTCGGCATCTTCTCGGACACCTCGGGTGGGGCGGGCCTCATCGCCCTGTTCACCCTGGCCGTGCACCGCCCCTTCCGGTACGTGGCCTGGGTGGGCGGCGTCAACGTGGCGCTGGTGCCCCTCTTCTACTGGGTGCGCCCCGAAGCGGACGTCCCCTACCCGGTGGCCGTTCTCTTCGCCGGGCTGCTCACGGTGGCCGCCGTCGGCTGGGGCATGTTCGTCCGGGCCAAGCGGCAGCTCATGGTGAGCCTCCAGGACCGGGCCCGGCGCGCCGAGACGGAGGCGCGGCTGCGGGCCGAGCAGGCGCAGCGGCTCGCCCGCGAGGCCATCGCGCGCGAGATGCACGACGTGCTCGCCCACCGGCTGACCCTGCTGAGCGTGCACGCCGGCGCCCTGGAGTTCCGGCCCGACGCGCCCCCGGCGGAGACGGCGCGGGCGGCGGGCGTGATCCGGGAGAGCGCGCACGAGGCGCTCCAGGACCTGCGGGAGATCATCGGTGTGCTGCGGGCGGGCGAGCCGGACGACACGGGCCGTCCGCAGCCGACGCTCGCGGCGCTGGACACCCTGGTCGCCGAGTCCCGCGAGGCGGGCATGAAGGTCTCCCTCGACCACCGCGTCGAGGACCCCGCCGCCGTCCCGTCCTCCGTCGGCCGCACTGCCTACCGGATCGCCCAGGAGGGCCTGACCAACGCGCGCAAGCACGCACCCGGCACGGACGTCACGGTGACCGTCACCGGCACCCCGGGCACCGGCCTCACCGTCCGGGTGCACAACCCGCCGCCCGAGGGCGAGGTACCGCCCGTCCCCGGCTCCGGCCAGGGCCTGATCGGCCTCACGGAGCGGGCGACCCTCGCCGGCGGCCGGCTGGAGCACGGGCCCACGCCGCAGGGCGGGTTCGAGGTGCGGGCGTGGCTGCCGTGGGGGTGACACATCGTGCCCCGCAGCCCGGCCCGGCCGTGATTACGTAAGGCCCATGACTGCGATCAGACTGCTCCTCGTCGATGACGATCCGCTGGTGCGGGCCGGGCTGTCCTTGATGATGGGCGGCGCCGACGACATCGAGATCGTCGGCGAGGCCGCCGACGGCGCCGAGGCGGAGGCCCTCGTCGACCGCACCCGCCCGGACGTCGTGCTCATGGACATCAGGATGCCGACGGTGGACGGTCTCACGGCCACGGAGCGGCTGCGCGCCCGCGAGGACGCCCCGCAGGTGGTGGTCCTCACCACGTTCCACGCCGACGAGCAGGTGCTGCGCGCGCTGCGCGTGGGTGCCGCCGGATTCGTCCTCAAGGACACTCCGCCGGCCGAGATCCTCGCGGCGGTGCGCCGGGTCGCGGCCGGCGACCCGGTCCTGTCGCCCACGGTCACCCGCCAGCTGATGCGGCACGCCGTCGGCACCGCGGCCGACACGCGCCGCACCCGCGCGCGCGAACGCCTGGCCGCACTCAACGACCGCGAGCGCGAGGTCGCCGTCGCGGTCGGCCGGGGCCTTGCCAACGCCGCGATCGCCACCGGCCTGTTCATGAGCGTCGCCACCGTGAAGACACACGTCTCGCGCATCCTGGCCAAGCTGGACCTCAACAACCGGGTGCAGATCGCGCTGCTCGCCTACGACGCGGGACTCCTGGAGGAGGAGCGGGAAGAGCGCTGACCGCGGCGGCTGGCCGTCAGGCGAACGCGGGGGAGGCGCCGGCGATCTCCGCGAGGTGCACCGGCCTGCGCCCCCGCCGCGACAGCTCGCACGCCTCGGCGATCCGCAGCGCCTGCAGCGCCTCGCGCCCGTCGCAGGGATTGGCCCGCTCGCCCCTCACGACCTCCACGAACGCGTTCAGCTCGGCCTCGTAGGCAGGGCCGAAGCGCTCCAGGAAGCCCGTCCACGGCTTGTCCGCGGCCGGCGGCCCGGTCGGCTCGGTGGACGCGATCGGCGTACGGTCGTCCAGACCGACCACGATCTGGTCGCGCTCCCCGGCGAGCTCCATGCGCACGTCGTAGCCGGCCCCGTTCATCCGGGTCGCGGTGAGCGTGGCGAGCGTGCCGTCGTCCAGGGTGAGCAGCGCGGCGGCGGTGTCGACGTCGCCCGCCTCGCGGAACATCCGGGGACCGGCGTCGGACCCGGCGGCGTAGACGTCCGTCACCTCCCGGCCGGTCACCCAGCGCAGCACGTCGAAGTCGTGGATCAGCGTGTCCCGGTACAGCCCGCCGGACAGCGGCAGCCACGCGGCGTCCGGCGGCGCCTGGTCGCTGGTCAGGGCCCGCACGGTGTGCAGCCGCCCCAGCCGGCCGGAGCGCACGGCCTCGCGCGCACCCGTGTAGCCCGCGTCGAAGCGGCGCTGGAAGCCCATCTGCAGAACCGTCCCGGCCGTCTCGACCTCGGAGATCGCGCTCAAGGTCCCCGGCAGGTCCAGCGCGATGGGTTTCTCGCAGAACACCGGCAGGCCCGAGCGTGCTGCCCGACCGATCAGTTCGGCGTGGGCCGACGTGGCCGTCGTGATCACCACCGCGTCGACCCCCCAGCGGAAGATCTCCTCCACGCCGGGCGCCGCCGTCTCACCCAGCCGGTGTGCCAGTTCCTGGGCCCTGGCGGCGTCCGCGTCCGTGAGGATCAGTGAGCCGACGTCGCGATGCCGGCTCAGCGTGTTCGCGTGGATGGTGCCGATGCGGCCCGTACCGATGACGCCGATGCGCATGAAAACAAAGTGCGTGCCCGACGCGCCGCTGTCAATCTGTATGTCCGGACAATCTGACTACACGACTTCCCGTCAACAACGCACGGAGCTACGCTCGCCCCGTGCCGAAACCAGAAGTGGACCCGACCGTGCAGCTCGAGCTGAGCGTGGACCGCAGTTCCCCCGTGCCGTTGTACTTCCAGCTGTCCCAGCAGCTGGAGGCCGCGATCGAGCACGGCACGCTGACCCCCGGCAGCCTGCTGGGCAACGAGATCGAACTCGCCGCCCGGCTCGGCCTGTCCCGGCCGACCGTCCGCCAGGCGATCCAGTCGCTCGTCGACAAGGGCCTCCTCGTCCGCCGCCGCGGCGTGGGCACCCAGGTCGTGCACAGCCAGGTGAAGCGCCCACTGGAGCTCAGCAGCCTCTACGACGACCTGGAGGCGGCGGGCCAGCGCCCGGCCACCCGGGTCCTCGTCAACAAGCTCGTCCCCGCCTCCGCCGAGGTCGCCGCCGCGCTCGGCGTCGCCGAGGACAGCGACGTCCACCGCGTGGAGCGCCTCCGCCTCGCCCACGGCGAGCCCATGGCCTACCTCTGCAACTTCCTGCCCCCCGGCCTCATCGATCTCGACACGGACCAGCTGGAGACCACCGGCCTCTACCGTCTGATGCGAGCCGCGGGCATCACCCTGCACAGCGCCCGCCAGTCGATCGGCGCCCGCGCGGCGACGACGGAGGAGGCGGAGCGCCTGGCGGAGGAGACGGGGGCCCCGCTGCTCACCATGCAACGCGTCACGTTCGACGACACGGGCCGGGCGGTGGAATTCGGCACCCACACCTACCGTCCGACGCGCTACAGCTTCGAATTCCAGTTGCTGGTGCGTTCTTGAGGGGCGCGGGGAACTGAGCGACCAGCCCCCACCGCCCCGCACCCGGCGGCGATCGGCACCACCCCTGTGCTCCGCACCGTGCCGCCCCGTGAGGCAGAATCGGGCGCGATGAGCACCTACCGCGACTTCACCGCCCCCATCGGCTCCCGCCGTGCCACCGCCCTGCGCACCGTCGGCACCCGGGAGCGCCGCTCGCACCTGACGGCGCCCCGCGTGCCCACGGTCGGCATCGACATCGGCGGTACGAAGGTGATGGCGGGCGTCGTCGACGCCGACGGCAACATTCTGGAGATGCTCCGCACGGAGACCCCGGACAAGTCCAAGAGCCCCAAGGTCGTCGAGGACACCATCGCCGAGCTGGTCCTGGACCTCTCCGACCGGCACGACGTGCACGCCGTCGGCATCGGTGCGGCCGGCTGGGTGGACGCCGACCGCAACCGCGTGCTGTTCGCGCCCCACCTGTCCTGGCGCAACGAACCGCTCCGCGACCGCCTCTCGGGCCGTCTCTCCGTCCCGGTCCTCGTGGACAACGACGCCAACACCGCGGCCTGGGCGGAATGGCGCTTCGGCGCCGGCCGCGGCGAGGACCACCTCGTCATGATCACCCTCGGCACCGGCATCGGCGGCGCGATCCTGGAGGACGGCCAGGTCAAGCGCGGCAAGTACGGCGTCGCCGGCGAGTTCGGCCACATGCAGGTCGTGCCCGGCGGCCACCGCTGCCCGTGCGGCAACCGCGGCTGCTGGGAGCAGTACAGCTCCGGAAACGCCCTGGTCCGCGAGGCCCGCGAGCTGGCCGCCGCCGACTCGCCCGTCGCGTACGGGATCATCGAGCACGTCAAGGGCAGCATCGGCGACATCACCGGCCCGATGATCACCGAGCTGGCCCGTGACGGTGACGCCATGTGCATCGAGCTGCTCCAGGACATCGGCCAGTGGCTCGGCGTCGGCATCGCCAACCTCGCCGCCGCCCTCGACCCGTCCTGCTTCGTGATCGGCGGCGGTGTATCGGCCGCCGACGACCTGCTGATCGGCCCGGCCCGGGACGCCTTCAAGCGGCACCTCACCGGCCGCGGCTACCGCCCCGAGGCCCGTATCGTCCGCGCCCAGCTCGGCCCCGAGGCCGGCATGGTCGGCGCGGCCGACCTCGCCCGGCTGGTCGCCCGCCGCTTCCGTCGCGCCAAGCGCCGCCGCGTGGAGCGCTTCGAGCGGTACGAGCGCTACACGCAGTCGCTCCGCAGTACCCAGGAGACGCCGTGACCGCCTCCCTGCCCCACCAGGGCTCCTGGCCCGACGAGCCGGACCGTCCGGCCGAGGACCGCCGCCACATGATCCGCCGCAGGTCCCTCACCCTGCTGATCATCGTGCTCCTCATCGGCATCCCGGCCGGCTACCTCGTGATCTCCGCGAACCAGAGCCGCGACAGCGGCAAGGACAAGGAGGCGAAGTACTCGGCGACCGGCCTGACCGAGGGCTGGCCCTCCAAGCTCCAGCGCCGGATCTACCAGGTGCCCGTCCCGCACCCGGCCTGGCACGTGGCGTACTACGAGACCAACAACTGGAAGACCAGCCGCCTCTACACCCAGTTCGAGACCAACGCCGCCGGCCTCGACGCCTACCTGACCGGCCTGGGTGTGACGCGGAAGGACCTGAAGCAGGGCCACATCACCATCGGCGCCCGCGACCGGAAGATCACCGGCTGGAAGTTCGCCACGACCGACGCCTGGTACGGCTTCGTCCACCGGCAGAAGAATCCGGCACCCACCCACGACGTGGTCGTGGACCTGTCCAACCCGGCGTACCCCTGGGTGTACGTGGTCGCGCGGACCGTGCCCTGACCGTCGCCGGGGCCGATTGTCAGACGCCGCCCGTAGAGTCGGAGACAGCTGATCCGAAACGCGGGCGGGAGGTGACCGGACGTATGGGCGACACGACTGCTGTGGCCGAGCGGGCCGAGGCGCCCGCGGTCCCGGTCCGGTTCCCGGCCGTCTTCCTGCCCGCGCCCCTCCCGCGCGAGGGACGCATCGCCTTCTGGGACCCCGAGGGTGAGCCCCTGCCCGCCGGGGACCCGGAGCACACCGCCACCGCCGAGCTGACCGTCGTACGACGGCACGGCGCCGCCGGGGTCCGGCGGCGCACCACCCCAGCGCTGACCCTCCCGCTCGAAGTGGCCCTGCCGCTCCTCGTGCGCGCCCGGCACGACCCGGGAGCCCACCCCGCCACGGCCTGCTGGGGCGCCGCCGCCCTGCACGCCCTGCGGCTGACCGCCCGCGGCCGGCTGCTGCCCGGCCTCACCTCCACCGGCCACGACGCCTGGCGCGCCGGCCCCCTCGACCCGGACGACATCGCGCACCTGCGCGCCGTCGCCGCCGCCCTGCCCTACGAGGGACACGCCGTCCCGCTGCCCGGCCCCGGCCCGGTCCGGCTGCCCGAACCGGAAGCGCTCGTCCGCGCCTTCCTGGACGCGGTCGCCGACACCCTGCCCCGCACCCCGGCCGCGCCCCACACCTCCGGCAGGCCCTTCGCGGCCCGCGAACCCCAGCATCTGCCCGCCGCTCACGACTGGGCCGCCGAAGTCGCCGCCGGCATGGACGCCGGCGTGCGGATCTCGCTCCGCCTTGACCTGTCGGCATACGACCTGTTCGACGACGCCTCCGACGGCCGTGCCCGCAGTGCCGGCGCGGCGATCGTCCAGGTGCACAGCCTCGCCGACCCCACTCTCGTGGCCGACACGGCGGCCCTGTGGGCGGGGGAGGCCGACGACGCCTTCGGGCCCCGCGCGCGCGTGGACGCCGCCCTCGCCGTCCGCCGGGCGGCCCGCGTCTGGCCCCCGCTCGACCGGCTCGCCGACCAGGACGTGCCCGACGTGCTGGCCCTGACCGAGGACGAGCTGAGCGACCTGCTCGGGGTCGCGGCGACCCGGCTCGCCGCGTCCGGGGTCGCCGTGCACTGGCCGCGGGACCTCGCGCAGGACCTGTCCGCCGCTGCGGTGGTCCGCCCGGCCCCCGGCTCGGCGACCGACGGCACCGGCTTCTTCGAGAGCGAGGACCTCCTCCAGTTCCGCTGGCAGCTGGCGCTCGGCGGCGACCCGCTCACCGACACCGAGATGGACGCGCTCGCCGAGGCCCACCGCCCGGTCGTCCGGCTGCGCGACCAATGGGTGCTGGTCGACCCGGCGCTGGTGCGCAAGGCCCGCAAACGGGACCTGGGCCTGCTCGACCCGGTCGACGCGCTGTCCGTCGCCCTCACCGGCACGGCCGACGTGGACGGCGAGACGGTCGAGGCCGTCCCCGTGGGCGCGCTGGCCGCCCTGCGCGACCGCCTGACCGCGGGGATCCGCCCGGCCGAACCGCCCTCGGCCCTTCAGGCCACCCTCCGGGACTACCAACTGCGGGGCCTGGCCTGGCTCGACCTGATGACCACCCTCGGTCTAGGCGGCTGCCTCGCCGACGACATGGGCCTCGGCAAGACCGTCACCCTCATCGCCCTGCACCTGAAGCGGGCGCGCACCGAGCCCACCCTGGTCGTGTGCCCGGCCTCCCTGCTGGGCAACTGGCAGCGGGAGATCAACCGCTTCGCCCCCGGCGTGCCGGTCCGCCGCTTCCACGGCCCGGACCGCAGCCTCGACGGCCTGGACGGCGGCTTCGTCCTCACCACCTACGGCACCATGCGCTCGGCGGCTCCCGCCCTGGCCGAGCGAGCCTGGGGCATGGTCGTCGCCGACGAGGCGCAGCACGTCAAGAACCCTTACTCGGCCACCGCCAAGGCGCTGCGCACGATCCCGGCCCCCGCGCGCGTGGCCCTGACCGGCACGCCCGTCGAGAACAACCTCTCGGAGCTGTGGGCCCTGCTCGACTGGACGACCCCCGGCCTCCTCGGCCCGCTGAAGTCCTTCCGCGCCCGGCACGCGCGTGCCGTGGAGAACGGCGAGGACGAGGAAGCGGTGGAGCGCCTCGCCCGCCTGGTCCGGCCCTTCCTGCTGCGCCGCAAGAAGTCCGACCCGGGCATCGTGCCCGAGCTGCCGCCCAAGACCGAGACCGACCACCCGGTGCCGCTCACCCGCGAACAGGCCGCGCTGTACGAGGCGGTGGTCCGCGAGTCGATGCTCGCCATCGAGACCGCCGAGGGCATGCCCCGCCGCGGCCTGGTGCTGAAGCTCCTCACGTCGCTGAAGCAGATCTGCAACCACCCGGCACTGTTCCTCAAGGAGGAGCACCACCCGGCCGCGGGCGACAGACTCGCCGCCCGCTCCGGCAAACTCGCCCTCCTCGACGAGCTGCTGGACACGCTGCTGGCCGAGGACGGATCCGCCCTCGTCTTCACGCAGTACGTCGGGATGGCCCGCCTGATCACCTCCCACCTGGCCACCCGCGCGGTCCCGGTCGACCTCCTCCACGGCGGTACGCCGGTCCCCGAGCGGGAACGCATGGTGGACCGCTTCCAGGCCGGTTCGACGCCCGTCCTGGTGCTGTCGCTCAAGGCGGCGGGCACCGGCCTCAACCTCACCCGGGCGGGACACGTCGTGCACTTCGACCGCTGGTGGAACCCGGCCGTCGAGGAGCAGGCGACCGACCGTGCCTACCGCATCGGCCAGACCCAGCCGGTGCAGGTGCACCGCCTCATCACCGAGGGCACCGTCGAGGACCGCATCGCCGAGATGCTCCAGTCCAAGCGCGCCCTGGCCGACGCGATCCTCGGCTCCGGCGAGTCCTCCCTCACGGAACTGACCGACCGGGAGCTGTCCGACCTGGTGTCCCTGCGGAGGTCGTCATGACACCCGGCCCGGCCGACGAGGCTCGCCGGGCCCTGCGAGAGGCCCGGGAACGCGCGGCCCAGGACGCCGACCGCGCATCCGCAGCCCGTCCGGAGCCGTCCCCGGCCGGGGGAGCCACCGGCCAGGAGACACCCGGACCGGCAGACGCGGCACGCGAGGCGCTGCGGAGGGCGGTGTTGGAGCAGCGGGGGAGCGGGCGGGAGGATCCCGACGCCTTCGAGGCCGCTCACTCCTCCGAGCGGGCCGCCACGCCCGGGGACCCGGATGTGCCCGGGGCCGGCGCTGGTGGGCGAGGTGGCGGGGGTGGGTCTCGGGTCGCCGGTGCGACGGGTGCGACCGGTACCACGGGCGCTACGGGCGCCACCGAGGCCGTCGGGGGAGCCGGAGACCCTGACGAGGCCGGTGGGCAGGACGGCATGGTCGCCTCCGAGGCGGATGGCGGTTCGGAGGTCGCGGGTGCGCCCCACATCGCCGACGCGCCGGAGGGCACGGAGGCGGCGGCCGAGACGCCCGGGCCGTGGGCAGCCGGCGGCTCGCAGCCGAGCCCGGCGGGGGCCACCCCGGCGGGTGCGGCCCCTGCGCGATCCGCTGCCCGGGCGGGTGTCGAGCCGCGGGCTGCGGACGTCGCGCGTGAGGCGCTGCGCGCGGCACGGGACGACGCGCGGCGGGCCCGGGAGGAGACCGAACGGGAAGGTGCGCGCCGCAGGCGCCGGGCCCGGCAGCGCCACGTCGACGACAGAGCAGCGGCCGCCCGACGCGCGGCCACGGACGCCCCCGCCTCGGCCGCGCATGACATACGGCGATTCCTGTCCGACGCCTTCCGGATGCCGGACTCACACGAGCCGACCTCCGATGACCGTTCCGGGTCGGGGGGGCTGGGCGGGCTCGGCGGGCCGGGCCCGGAGGCGCCGGGTCACGAGTTGGCCGGGTCGGACCCGGAGGTGTCGGGTGCTGGGCACGGGCTCGGTGGGCGGGGCCCGGAGATGTCGGGTGGGGGGCACGGGTTGGCGGGGTCGGGCCAAGAGGCGCCGGATCGCGGGCGCGCTCTGACCGAACCGGGTCCCGAGGCGCAGGACGGAGCCGAAAGCCCGGGCCACCGGCACGGGCCTTCGGACGCCCCGGCCGAACCTGATGCCCCGGGAGTTGCGGGTTCGGGCCCGGTTGAGCGCGGGAGCCCGGTCCTTGAGGGCCCCGGCCGCGCCGCGGGCACCGGCGCTCCGGCGGAGCCCGGCGTTTCGGGAGTCACGGGTTCGGGCCCGGTCGTGCCCACCGGCGGTCCGGCCCTCTGGGCCCCCGGCTCCGCCGCGGACACCGGCGCCCCGGCCGAGCCCGGCGTTTCGGGACTCGCGGATGCGGGTCGGGTCGCGCCTACCGGCGGTCCGGCCTTCCGGGACCCCGGCCCCGCTCCTGCCGACGCCTTCGCTGAGCCCGGCGTGTCGGGACTCGCGGATTCGGGCCGGGCTGCGCGCACCGGCGGTCCGGCGCTGCGGGCCCCCGCCCAGGGAGCGGATATCAGCGCCCCGGCCGAGCCCGGCGCCCCTGAACTCGCGGATGCGGGTCGGGTCGCGCCTACCGGCGGTCCGGCCTTCCGGGACCCCGGCCCAGCTCCTGCCGACGCCTTCGCTGAGCCCGGCGTGTCGGGACTCGCGGATTCGGGCCGGGCTGCGCGCACCGGCGGTCCGGCCCTGCCGGACCCTGCCCCCGCCGCGGGCACCGGCGGCCCGGCCTCGCCGGACCCTGCCCCCGCCGCGGGCACCGACGGCCCGGCCTCGCCGGACCCCGCCCCCGCCGCAGGCACCGGCGCCCCGGCGCCGTCGCCCACGGCCCCGCCGCCCCCCGCTCCGGGTCACGTCCCGCCCCGCCGCCCCGAGCAACCCAGCTCCGTGAACGCCGGGCCCGTGCCGGTCTCGGCCTCGCCCGTGATCTCTGCGGCCCGCAGCACGCCCCGGGCAGCCCGTTCCATGGCCGCTCCCAACCGTGACCACGAACTCCGCCGTACCTTCCCGCCGTTCCCGCCCCGGGACGGCGACCGCTTCGCCGAGAGCTGGTGGGGAAACGCCTGGGTCGGTGCGCTGGAGCAGGGCGCACTGGACGTGAAGCGGCTGGAGCGCGGTCGGGGATACGCGGGGCAGGGGCATGTCGACGCCATCACCGTGACGCCGGGGCTCGTGCTGGCCTACGTCCAGGGCAGCCGCCCCCGCCCGTACCGGGTGCAGGTACGCCTGCGCACGCTCGACGACACCGACTGGGACCGCTTCCTCGACGCGGCCGCCGACCGCCCCGGGCACATCGCCGCGCTGCTCGACAAGGAGATGCCCCAGTCCCTCGCGGAGTGCGGCGTGCCGCTGCTGCCCGGCCCCGGTGACCTGGAGCCCCGGTGCAGCTGCCCCGACCGCGGTCACCCCTGCAAGCACGCGGCCGCCCTCTGCTACCAGACCGCCCGGCTGCTCGACGCCGACCCCTTCGTCCTGCTCCTGCTGCGCGGCCGGGGCGAGCGGGAACTGCTCGACGCGCTGTCCCGGCTGAGCGCCACCCGCGCGGCGCGCGCCGCGCGGGACAAGGGCCCGGCGCCCCTGCCCGGCGTGCGGGCCGCGGAGGTCCTCGCGTCGAGCGCCCTGGCGCCCCTGCCCGCACCACTGCCTCCGCCCGCGCACCCCGAGCAGCCCCCGGCCTACCCGGCGGCCCCCGGCGGCCCGGACCCCTTCGCGCTGGACCAGCTCGCCACGGACGCCGCCGCCCGCGCCCACGCCCTGCTCGGCACGGGCCGTGACCCGGTCGGGCAGCTGACCTTCTGGCAGGACGCGGTGCGCCTGGCCGCGGCCCGCCCGGGCGCGGGACTCACCGCCGGGACCCGGTCGCTCTACGCGTCCCTCGCCGCGGCGGCGGGCCGCACCCCGTCCGAGCTGGCCCGGGCGGTCGCCGCCTGGCGTCAGGGAGGGCTGGAGGGCCTCGCCGTCCTGGAGGAGCCGTGGGACCCGCCGGCCGGGCGGTTCGACCGGGCCCGCCCCCTCCTGCTCGCCGCCGACCTGCCCGCCTTCCGCCCCTGGCGCAACCACCTCACCCACCCCCGGGGCCACCTCCAGCTCCGCCTCGGCTGCGACGGTCTCTGGTACGCCTACGAGTCCGAGCCGGGCCACGACGACTGGTGGCCGAGAGGCACTCCCGACCCGGACCCGGTCGGCGCCCTCACCGGCCTGGGCGTGCCGGGCGACTTCTGACCCCACCCCCGGCACGCTCTTCGCGCGGCGCGGCCCCGCCGTCCGCGCCGCGCGCCCCGGGTCAGTGGCCGAGCGCCGCTGCCGAGGCCGTCAGCAGAGCCAGCTCCTCACACAGCCGGTCCCGGTTCTCGTCCAGGAAGAAGTGACCCCCCGGGAACTGCCGCAGGCGGAAGCCGCCGGTCGTGTGCCGCTCCCAGACACGGGCCTCGGACTGGTCGACCAGCGGGTCGTCGTCCCCGGTCAGGGCGGTGACCGGGCAGCTCACCCGGGCCTCAGGCGAACTGCGGTAACGCGCCACGGCCCGGTAGTCGGCGCGCACCACCGGCAGCACGACCTGCATGAGCGCCTCGTTGGCCAGCAGCTGTTCGCTGGTGCCGTTCAACTCCCTGAGATCCGCCATGATCTCCGCGTCCGTCCCGAAGTTCTCGTCCCGGCGGGCGGGCACGGACGGGCCCCGGCTGGCGGAGACGAGCAGGGCGCGCGGAGCCGAGCCACCACCGCTCAGGGCGATCGCCGTCTCGAAGGCCACCAGCGCGCCCATACTGTGGCCGAAAAACACCACGGGCCGGTCGTCCGCGGATGCGGCCAGTGCCTCGGCCACACCCGCGGCGAGTTCGGGGACGCTCTCCACGCACGCTTCTCCCATGCGGTCGTGCCGCCCGGGGTACTGCACGGCCAGAACCTCCACAACAGCCCTCAGCCTTTGGGACAGTTCGTAGAAATACGAAGCCGAGCCACCCGCGAACGGGAAGCACACCAGACGCGTTGCGCCGGGCACGCTTTCGTGAAATCGGCGGATCCAGGGACTGTCTTCGAGCTTCTCTGTCACGTGCCGCTCCCGTGGTGGTCCGGTGGTGGTCCGGTGGTGGTCGTTGTCCGAAAAAGGTGCCTCACGCCAGCCAACTGTTGAGTGGAAAACAGCAGGTTGCAGCGGCTGGACCTCGAAGAACGCCCGTCCGGAAGGTACTTGACGCCATCCGGGCGAGAGTATCTACTGAGCGCCGAGCGGCCGGGGACGGCGGCTCGTGCTCCATCGGATGTATCCGAGTAGATCGTGTGCAATGCACGTGTGGGACAGCAAAGCCGTCCGGCCGTTCGACCCGGCCCCGGACGGTAGGGGGAGGCGGTCGCGCAACGCGCCGCCAGCAGAACAGTCGACCCTGCCTGCGGGCAGGACCTCTCCGTTGCCCTCGTCCCGCACACTGCGGAAAGTGCCCGGCCGCACGGCCGGGCCCGGGGGTTTTCGAGGTACGGCCAGCCGTGATCCGGCCAGGGCGTGCCCAGTGCGAGAGGACGAGCATGACCGAGGTGCCGAGCGTCGCCCACGGGGGGCGGACATCGCCGCCGGCAGCGGGGGAGAACGTCATTGCGCGGTTCAGCCGTTGGGTGAGTGAGACCCCGGATGCGGCCGCCGTCGAGGACGGTGTACACACCTTCACCTATCGGGAGATCGACGCCATCGCGGACGCGGTGGCCGACCGGCTGCGCGACAAGGTCACCACCGGGGACATCGTCGCCGTCTGCCTGGACCGCTCCGCGGCGCTGGTCGCCGTCGCCGTGGCCCTGGCCAGGCTCGGAGCCGTCTACCTGCCGCTCGGGCCCGGCCCGGGGGAGGACCGGCTGGCCGGCCTGCTGGCGGACGTGCGGATCCGCGCCGTCGTCGGTGCGCCCGAGATCCTTCCCGGCACGGGCACGGCCCACGAACTTCCCGTGCCGTCCGCCGGCGCGAACGCCGTACCGCGCGTCCTGGCCGAACTCCTCACCCCGGCCCCCGGATCGGCTCCGGCGCCGCCGGGAACCCTGTACGCCGTCCTCACCTCCGGTTCCACGGGCAAGCCGAAGGCCGTGGCCGTCGGCGCCGACTCGCTGGGGAACCTGGTGCGCTGGTACCACGACCTCACCGGCCTCGGCCCGGGCGACCGCATCAGCCTGCTCATGGCTGCCCCCTTCGACCCGCACCTCGGCGACCTGTGGGGCGGGCTGGCCTACGGCGCCACGCTCTCCGTCGCCCCCGACTCCGCCCGCTACTCGACCGGGGCGCTCGTGGAGTGGTTCCGTGACGCCCGCGTCGACGTGAGCGTGCTGGCCACCCCGATGGCCGAGCCGCTGCTCGGCGGAGAATGGCCCGACGGCCTGCGGCTGCGCGACCTCCTGATCGGCGGCGACCGGCTGCGCACCTGGCCGCGTGCCGAGGTCACCACGCGGGTGCACAACGTCTACGGGCCCGCAGAGGCCACGATCAACGTCACGTCCGCGCTGCTCGGCGACGCGGACCGTACGTGTCCGCCCATCGGCGGGCCCATCCCGGGCGTGACCCTGTGCGTCGTCGACGAGGACGACCGGATCGTCCCCCGCGGCACGGCCGGTGAGCTGCTGATCGGCGGTGTCTGCCTGGCCCTCGGTTACGTCGACGAGGAGATGACGGCGCGACGGTTCGTCGCGGCGCCCGCGGGCGCGGGCGTCGAGCGCGTCTACCGCACCGGCGACAAGGTCCGTATGGGCGAGGACGGCCTGCTCGACTTCCTCGGCCGGCTCGACGACCAGGTCAAGATCAGTGGCGTGCGTATAGAACCCGCCGAGGTGGAGGCCGCGCTGGAGCGCGACCCGCGGGTGCGCAGGGCGGTCGTCGCCGTGCGCAGGCACCCCGGCGGCGGCGCCGGACTCCTCGCCTTCGTCGAGGCCGCGCCCGGCACAGCCCCGGATCCCGGCAGCCTCCTCCAGGGCACCCGCTCGGCCCTGCCCGCCCAGGCCGTGCCCCAATCGGTCCACCTCGTCGAGGAGTTCCCCCTCAACGAGAACGGAAAGGTCGACCGGGCCGCCCTGCTGACCTCCGTGGCGGCCCCCGGGACCGAACGGAGCGAGGAACTGCGCGGGGAGACGGAGGAACTCCTGGCCGGCCTGTGGCAGGAGATCCTCGGCTCGGCGGACGTGCACGCCTGCTCCAACTTCTTCGCGCTCGGTGGCAACAGCATGCACGCGGTCGCGCTCGCCGGGGCCATCAAGAGGACCTTCGAGCTCGAACTGTCCATGAAGAGCGTCATGGAGCTGCGCGTCCTGCGCGACATGGCAGCCGCGATCGACGCGGAGCGAGTGGCGCTCGCGGCGTCCGGGGCGAGTCACTCGCTCGCCGTCACGGACTGGTAGCCGGTCCTCGCGCCCTCCGGGCGCATCCCACCCGAGCGCGAAAGCGCCACGAGGCGTCTCCGGCATGAATTCAGGGTCCGCGGTTCGTCCCGCGGCGCCTGAATTCGTGCTGCCCGCACGGCGGAATACGGTGGATGAAAAATCTTCCAGAAACGCCTTGCAATGCGACTCGCAGCGGATAGATTGCTTTCGTGCCGCCGAGAATTGCAGCGGCGATCGAAATCCTGCGACGGTCGCCTACCGCGACGATGTGACAATTCTGGAAACGGGGAATCAGTCATTTCTGTGCACACTCACCACGCCGAGCCCGCCACCACTCCGGTCGTCAGCTCGTTCACCGAATGGGATCCGCTGGAGGAGGTCGTCGTCGGCCGGCTGGCCGGCGGGGTTTTCCCGTCCTGGCAGGATTCCATGCTCGCCACCATGCCCGACGAGGGCATCCGGGCCTTCAAGGAATCGGGCGGCCGCCCCTTCCCCGCCGAGCACCTGGCCGCGGCCGACGCCGAGCTGGACACCCTCGCCGCGACGCTTCAGGGCCGCGGCATCAAGGTGGTCCGCCCCGACGACGTCGACTACGGACGCGCCTTCTCCAGCCCGCAGTGGCAGAGCCCGGGCGGCATGTCCGGCGGCATGCCGCGTGACCTGCTGATCGTCGTCGGCGACACCATAGTCGAGGCGCCCATGTCCTGGCGCTGCCGTACTCACGAGGTGGATGCCTTCCGCGGCCTGATCAAGTCGTACTTCCAGCGCGGCGGTGGCTGGCTCGCCGCCCCGCGGCCCCAGCTGAGCGACGAGCTGTTCGACGGGGACTTCAACCCCGAGACCGAGCAGGGCTACGCGATCTCGGAATTCGAGCCGGTCTTCGACGCCGCCGATTTCATGCGGTTCGGGCACGACATCATCGTGCAGCGCAGTCATGTGACCAATGAATTCGGAATCAACTGGATGAGGCGGGCCCTCGGTCCCGAATTCCGAATTCACGAGATTCCGGTCGACGACCCGCACGCCATGCACATCGACGCCTCGATCGTGCCGCTCGCACCAGGCAAACTCCTGGTCCACCCCGAGCGCTACGTCCCCCATCCCCTTTTCAAGGACTGGGAAATCCTGGAGGCTCCCAAGCCGGTGCTGCCGGCGACCTGGCCGATGTACTTCTGCAGCGCGTGGCTCAGCATGAACGTGCTGTCCCTCGATGAGCGCACCGTGGTCGTCGAGCGGCAGGAGGAGCCCATGATCGAGGCGCTCACCGCCTGGGGCTTCGAGTGCGTGCCCGTCGACTTCCGGCACGTCTACTCCTTCGGCGGATCGTTCCACTGCGCCACCTTGGACGTCCGTCGTCAGGGCTCCGGGGGGCGCTACCTCGGCTGACGGGGTGAGCACCCCGGCCGAGGAGCCGACCACCGTACGACGTTGACAACGGGCGGGCGCGCCCGGACCGGCGACCATGGCCCGACCGCGCCCGCCCGGGCCGCCCTGCACGGGGGCGGCGGCCCGGGCGGACCGAGGGCGTCATGAGCGCCCCGTACGCCGGGCGGAGACAGGGGATCAGGGGATGGGAATGGCAGTGGCTCAGGGCAACGCACCACAGGACGCACCGCTCACCTTCCTTCGGGAGGCGGCAAGCCGCGGCGTCCGCTTCTTCCTCGGGGACGGCCGGCTGCGGTCGACCGGCGCCGAGGTGCTCACGCCCGAGGAGCGCGCCTACGTCCGTGAGAACAAGGCGCAGATCATCGCGGCCCTGCTGCCCCGCACCCAGGCCATCCCGGCAGCCGACGGGGGACAGGACGCCGCGTCCGCGGACCTCGCTCCGGTTCCGCCGAGCCACCAGCAGGAGCGCCTCTGGCTGCTCCACGAGATAGCCGAGCGGTCCGAGGCGTACAACTCGGTCAGTGTCCTCGCCGTCCGCGGCCCCTTCGACCCCGACCGGTTCGCCGAGGCCCTGCGCGGCGTCGTCGCCGACAACGACGCCCTGCGCACCGTCTTCCGCACCCGCGGTGACGCCGTCCACCAGGAACTCCTCGACGACGGACCCTGGATCGACCGGTGCAGCGCGGACACGGCAGAAGAGGCCGAGCGTCTGGCCCGCAAGCTCGAACAGGCCGAATCGGACCACCAGTTCGACCTGCGCAACGACGTTCCCGTGCGCTGCCGCATCGTCACCGGCCCCGAGGGCCTGCACCACATCGTCCTGAACATCCATCACATCGCCTGCGACGGCTGGTCGATCTCGCTCATCCTGGACCGCCTCGCCGCGTACTACGAGGACCCGCGGCCCGGCCCCGGCTCCCCGGTCCGCCCCGACCGCGCCTACCGTGACTACGCCCGCTGGCAGCGCGCCACCCTGACCGGAGACGTCCTCGACAGCCTCGTCGACCAGTGGGAGCGACGCCTCGCCGGAGCCCCGCTGCGCCACGCCCTGCCCACGGACTTCACCCCCGACCCGGCGGCCCACCGCCGGGCGGACGTGGTGCGCCGCAGCCTGGACACCGAGGCGTACGCCGCCTTCCGGAAGGTCTGCCTGGCGGACGACGCGACCGAGTTCGCCGGCCTGCACGCACTCCTCGGCATCCTCCTCGCCCGCATCAGCGGCCAGGAGGAGACGGTGGTCGGCAGCCCGATCGCCAACCGCGAGCAGCGGGACATCCACGGCACCATCGGATTCTTCGTGAACATGATCTCGGTGCGCGGCGCGGTCCCCGCCGGGGCCACGTTCCGGGAGGTCCTCGCCGTCAAGAAGGACGAGACGGAGTTCGGCTACACCTTCCAGCAGGCACCGTTCGAGAAGGTCGTCGAGCGGCTGGTGGAGGGAAGGGAGGAGCACACCACCCCCGTCTTCCAGATCGTGCTCGTCCTGCAGAACAACCGGGTCACCCGTCCCGTCTTCGGCGGCGCGGTCACCGAGGAGCTTCCCGAGGCGCACCGCAACAGCCGTTTCGACCTGGAGATATTCGTCCACGGCGACGGGCGGACCCGGGAGATCGAGTGGGTCTACCACGACGGCCTCTTCGAGCGGGCCACCATCGAGCGCTGGGCGGACTGGTTCGCCGCCCTGCTGTCCGAGGCCGCCGAGCACCCCGATCGCCCGGTGGCCGGCCTCACCGCCCTGGACTCCGGAGCGCCGGCTGCCCTCGAGAACCGTCCGGCGCCGGACGCCGGCACCCCGAGCCGGCCGGCCACCCCCGCCTGCAACGGCGGCCCCGTCGCGCTCGACGTGCTGCGGCGGATCGCCGCCGTCGCCGCCGCCGAACCCGACCGGATCGCCGTGTCCGACGGCCACCGGCAGGACACGTACGCCGAGCTGCTCGACGAGGGCCGGCGCACCGGGGCCGCGCTCCTGGCCCGGCACGGCCGAGACGCGGTGTACGCCCTCGCCATGGACCGCTCCCTGGAACTGGTGCACGCCGTCGTCGGCATCCTCTCCATCGGCGCCACCTACGTCGTCGTGGACCGGGACGACGCGGCGCCCCGCCGGGCCTCGGTCCTGGAGACCAGCCGCCCGGCCTGCCTGCTGGTGGCCGAGGACCTGCCCGACCTGAGCGCCGAGGCCGCCGCGCACGGCATCGACGTCGTCGACGTCCGTACCCTCGCAGCGCCGGACGGGCCCCTGCCCGGCCTGGCCGAGGTCCCCGCCGACCACGACCTGTACCACGTCTTCACCTCGGGCTCCACCGGCCGCCCCAAGGGCGTGCGCGTCACGTACGGGAACCTCGCCGCCTATCTCGGCGGCGTCGTCCCGCGGCTCGGACTGCGCGCCCGTGCCGGGCACGCCTGGCACTCCAGCCCGGCCACCGACTTCGGCAACACCGTGCTGTTCGGTGCCCTCGCCAGCGGCGGCCGTCTGGAGATCGCCACCCGGGACGACGTTCTGGACGGCGCCGCCATGCGGACCTTCCTGCGCGAGCGTGCCGTCGACGTCCTGAAGATCACGCCCAGCCACCTCGAAGCGCTCCTGGAGACGCACCCGATCGCGGAACTGCTGCCGCGCACGACGCTGGTGCTCGGCGGTGAGGCCGCCTCCCGTGCCCTCGTGCGGACCCTGCGCAGCGTCCCCTCGGACGTCCGGGTGTTCAACCACTACGGACCGTCCGAGACCACCGTCGGCGTCTTCGTCGCCGATTTCGCCGACCGCGACGAGCGCGTGTTCGCGATCGGCCGGCCGCTGCCCGGCATCGAGTTCACCGTCGAGGACGAGCACGGCAGGCAGGTGCCCTTCGGCACCGCCGGCGAACTCGTCCTGCGCGGCCCCCAGGTGGCGGCCGGCTACCTCGGCCGGCCCCTCGACGGCACCGGCCCGTTCTTCACCGACGGGACCACCCGCGGCTACCGCACGGGCGACCAGGTGCGCCTGCGCAACGACGGCCAGGTCGTCTTCCTCGGCCGCCGCGACGGCCAGGTCAAGATCCGAGGCCACCGCGTCGAACTCGGCGAGATCAAGGCCGCGTTGGAGTTTGCGCCGGACGTCGCCCGCGGAGAGGTGCTGGTCACCGGCGGCCCCGACGAGCCGCGCTCCCTCGTCGGCTTCGTCCAGCGTGCCCGCACCGCGACCGCCGGAGACCGGCCAGGGGAGCCGGGCGACGGCACCGCCACCGTCGACCAGTGGCGCGAGTTCTACGACTACGCGTACAGCGAGCGGGTCACCGGAGACATCGAGTTCAACACCTCCGGCTGGATCAGCTCCTACACCGGCGAGCGGATCCCCGAGGCGCAGATGCGTGCCTGGCTCGACTCCACCCTGAGCCGGATCACGGCCCTGGGGCCGGTCAACGTGCTGGAGATCGGGTGCGGTCTCGGCATCATCGCCTACCCGCTCAGCCGCAGCGTCCGTTCCTACCTCGCCTGCGACTTCTCGTCCTCGATCATCGAGGCGAACCGGGCCAACGCCCAGTCGGTCGACACCGGCGACCTCTCGTTCTTCACCTGCGAAGCGGCCGAGATCGACCGGTACGCGGACCGCGTGCGCACCGCCGGCGTCGACACCGTGATCATCAACTCGGTGGTGCAGTACTTCCCGGACGCCGCATACCTGGAATCGGTGCTGGACAAGGTCCTCGCCATCGACACCGTCCGCCACGTCTTCGTCGGCGACGTCCGCAACACCGACCTGCTCGACGAATTCAGCCTCTCCCTGGTCGACGCCCGCGACGCCGCCCTGCCCGAGCCGCGCCCCGCGATCGAACGCCTGCGCCTGGCGCGCTCCCACTCCGACGCCACCGGCGAGCTGCTGCTGTCCGACCTCTACTGGGAGGAGTACGCCCGGACCAGAACGGACGTGGCGGGCGTCAGCGTCCTGCCACGCGTCAGCCGGCACTCCAGCGAACTCCTCGACTTCCGCTACGACGTCGTCCTCACCAAGGACGCGCCGCTCCTGGCCCGTCCGGCCGCCGGCCCGGCCGTGCGCGAGGGCGGCCCGGCCGATCTCGACCGGCTGCGCGCCGAACTGGCCGCCGGGACGCTCGACATGGCCGTGCTGCGAGGCGTGCGCAACGACCGCACCGCCGCGCACTGCGAGAACCTCCACGCCATCGCCTCGGGCGTCGGCGCGGCGGCCGCCCGGCCGGCCGCGCCGAGCGCCGGCCGGAGCGAGATGGACGCGATCCTCGCCTCCGCTGCCGCGGACGGGCTGCACGCCAGCGCCCACTACGCCCGCGACGAACACGGCCGGCTCAGCCGCCTGGACGTGGCCCTGTTCCGCGAGGGCGCCTCAGGGCTGGCCGACAGCCGGCACCTGGGCACCCGTCACGACACCACCGCCCGCGTCCGCCCGCTCGTCCACACCCCGCCGGCCGATCCGCACGGCAGGGCCTGGACGGACCGGGTCGCGTCCGCCCTCACCGACGTGCTGCCCCGCCACATGTGCCCCGACCGCATCGTCGAGGTGCCGGCCTTCCCGCTCAACAAGACCGGCAAGATCGACCAGCGTGCCCTGCTCGCCCTCGTACCGCGCCGAGCCGGGAACGACGCCCTCGGAGACCTCGCCGACGACGACGAGCGCCGTCTCGCGGAGATCCTGCGCGGGCTGCTCGATCCCGGCACCCCGATCGATCGCGAGAGCGACTTCTTCGCCATCGGCGGGCACTCCCTGCTGGCGACGAAGTACGTGCACGCCGTCAACCAGGCATTCGGTGTCGACCTGAGGGTGAAGGCGGTCTTCGACCGGCCCGTGCTCCGCGAGTTCGCCACCCTCGTCCGCGGCGGCACGGGAGCCGCCGGCGCCCCGGCCGCCGGCAACGGTGCCGCCACACCTGCCGACGGCGCCCCGGCCCGCCCGGCCGCCCCGGACTCCGTGCCGATCTCACCCCTCCAGCAGCGCTTCTGGACCATGGCCCAGGCCACCGGCCCCTCCACCCTCTACAACTCGCTCACCCTGCTGGACCTCTCCGGCCCGCTGTCCGCCGACATCCTGACGACCGCCTTCGACGACGTCGTCGGCCACCACCGCGTCCTGCGCTCCCGGTTCCACGCCGCGGACGAGACCGTGGTCCTGCGCGGCCGCGCGACCGAGGACTACGCCCTCGCCCGTCTGCACCTGCCCGGCCTCGACATCGCCGGCGCCGAGCGGATCCTGCACGACCGCCTCAACCGGCCCTTCGACCTGGAGACAGGCCCCCTTCTCGACGCGGCCCTGATCACCGCGGCGGCCGACCGCCACTTCCTCGCGATGGCCATCCACCACGCCATCTTCGACGGCACGTCCGAGGAACTGTTCATCGCCGACCTGCGCACCGCGTACGAGGCACGCCTGGCGGGCCGGACGCCCCAGTGGAAGGAGGACGGCGCGGGCTTCCTGCGCCATCTCGCCACCGCACAGAGCCCCACCGCCGACAGCACCGCGTTCTGGGTGCGCCATCTGTCCGGTGCCCCCGTCCTGCACGCCCTCCCGCTCGACGGGGAGCGCCCGGAGCGTCTGGCCCCCCAGGACGGCGCGGCCCTGCACACCGTGCTGGAGGCCGGCACCACCGCGCTGGTCACCGATCTGGCCCGGCGCCACCGCACCACCACGTTCGTCGCCCTCAACACGCTGGTCGCGCTGTTCGTCTCCTTCCTCTCCGGCGAGGACGACGTCGTCATCGGCTCCCCGGTGGACTGCCGTGAGACGCAGGACGACGGCCGCGCGGTCGGCATGTACGTCAACACCGTGGCCTTCCGCCACCAGTTGGACTGGAACAGTCCCGTCGAGACGGCCGTCGTCCGCGCCAAGGAGTTCTTCCACGACGCCTTCGCCCACATGGCGGTGCCCTTCGACCACGTGGTGCGGGAACTCAACCCGCCGCGCCTCGCCGGCGCCAACCCGGTGTTCCAGATCATGCTGGCCCTCCAGCCGGAGGGCTCCGAGACCTTCCCCTTCCACACCGGGCACGGCCGTAGCGTCAAGGCGGCGACCGTCGAGTCGAAGTTCGACCTCACCCTCAACGCGAAGATCGTCGACGGACGGCTGCACGTGCACTGGGAGTACGCCAGCGCGCTGTTCTCCGCCGAGCGCATCGCCCGTACCGCCGACCTGTTCGAGTCCTTCCTCCGGGCTACCGCGGGGCAGCCTCAACTTCCGCCCTCCGCCCACCAGTTCACCGGGGTCACGGGCCCGGCCGCCCAGGGTGCAAGCGTCGCCCTGCTCAGCGGGCCGGCCGTGCCGCTGACCGACACCACCTGGCTGGACGCCCACGCCCGCGTCGTCGCAGCCCACGGCGACCGGCCCGCGGTCCGCACCCCGCAGGGCGACTCATGGGACCACCGCACCCTCGACGCCCGCGCCGACGCCCTGGCCGTCCTCCTGCACACGCGCGGGGTCCGCCCCCGCGACCTGGTCGCCCTCACGCTGAGCCGGTCCGCCGAGTCCCTGGTCGCCGTCCTCGCGGTCAACAAGCTCGGCGCGGCCTACGTGCCCATGGACTCCGAGCACCTGCGCCGCAACGCCGCGGACCTCCTCGAGGCGCACGGCATCCGCTTCGCCCTGGTCGAGGACGACGACCGCGACCGCTACCCGGTCCGCACCGTGACCCGCTCGGAGTTCCCGGCACCCGCGCCGGGCGTCGCCCCGCCCGCGCGCCGCCCCGCGGGCACCGACCTCTGCTACGTGATCTTCACCTCGGGATCCACCGGCCGCCCCAAGGGCGTGGCCGTCACCCACCGCGCACTCACCAACTACCTCGCCCACTGCGCCGGAACCTACCTGGAACACGGCCCCGAGGACGCGGTGGTCGCCGGGCCGCTGTCCTTCGACGCCACCGTCACCACCACCCTCTTCGCGCTCTCCGCCGGGCTCACCCTGCGGATCGTCGGGGAAGGCGACGAACTGCCCGGGCTCCTGCGCGAACTCGGCCCCGGCGGCCCGCGGCTGTTCAAACTGACCCCGTCCCACCTCGTGGCCCTGGCCAACCTCGGTGCCGTCCAGGAGATCCGGTCCGACCGCCACACCTTCGTCATCGGCGGCGAGGAGCTCAAGGCGGGCGTGGCCGCCCCCTGGTACCGGGCCTTCCCCGACGGCAGTCTGTTCAACGAGTACGGTCCGACCGAGGCCACCGTCGGCTGCGTGGTCCACCGCGTCACCGGCGCCGACCTCGCCCGGGGCTCGGTCCGGATCGGCACCCCGATCTGCAACACCACCATCGCGGTCGTGACCCGGGGCAGCCTCTGCCTGCCCGACCAGCGCGGCGAGATCGTCATCCTCGGCGAGAGCCTGGCCCGCGGTTACCTCGACCCCGGGCAGACCGAAGCGGCGTTCCGCCCGGTGGCGGCCCTCGACGGCGCGACCGGCTACCACAGCGGGGACCTCGCCTCGCTCACCCCCGCCGGCCTGCGCTACCACGGCCGCGCCACCAGGGAGATCAAGATCCGCGGGTTCCGGGTGAGCCTGCCCGAGATCGAGACCGCCATCGGGAGCGTCGACGGCGTCACCGACTGCGTCTGCGAAGTCTCCCCCGACGGCCGCAGCCTGCGCGCCCACGTCGTGACGGACGACTCCCTGCCGCGCACCACCGCCACCGGGACGGCACTGCGCGACACCCTGCGCAGGCAGCTGCCCGCCCACATGGTGCCCGACACGCTGTTCCTGCTGCCCGAGCTGCCGCTCACCCCCAACGGCAAGGTCGACCTCGACCGGCTGCACCGTGACGCGGACGCCCGCGCCCCGATGGCCACGGCGGCCCCCTCCCCGGCCGGCCCCGCATCCGTCGCCCGCCGGCTGGAAGAGGTCTGGCAGGAGGTCCTCGGCACCGCCGAACCCCTGCCGGCCGAGGTGTCGTTCTTCTCCCTCGGCGGTAACTCCCTGTCCACCACGATCCTGCTGCGCCGCATCAACGAGGAGTTCGACGCCGGCCTGACCCTCGAAGCGCTCTACCGCGAGAGCACCCTCGCCGGGCAGGCCGAACTGCTCGCCGCCCCTCCCGTCCCGCCGCCGGCACCGGACGAGACCGCTGCCCCCGCCTCCTTCGACCTGACCCCCGCCCAGAGCCGCCTCTACCTGCTGGAGAAGCTCGGTACCGGCGCCGACTACGTCAACCCGATGTGCTTCCGCCTCGCCCCGGGTGTCGATCTCACCCTGCTGCACCGGGCACTGGAAGCCGTCCTCGAACGGCACCCCCTGCTCACCGCGCGGATCGCGGAGGAGGGCGAGCGACTGGTCCTGCACCCCGGGCCCGGTACCGTCACCGACCACATCGCCGCGCCGCGCCCCTGCGCCGACGAGGACGAGGCCGCCCGGCAACTGGCCGAAGCCCGCCGGGAATCCGTCAACGTCTTCGGCGGCCCCCTGTTCCGCGCCGGCTGCCACCCGCTACCCGACGGATCGGCCCTGCTCCAGATGGTCGTCCACCACGTCGTCTTCGACGGCTGGTCGGAGCGGATCCTCCTGGAGGACCTCGCGGCCCGCTACGCCGAACTCGCCGGGGGAACCGCACGCGCTGACGCGTCGAGCCCGCTCCCCTTCGGACACCACGCCGCCGCCCTCGCCCGGCAGGACGCCGCCCGCGACACCGCGTGGTGGACCGAACTGCTCACCGGGGCACCCGCCTGCCACAACCTGCCCACGCTCGACGGAGGACGCGGCGACCGGGAGAACCCGGCCGCGACCTTCCACCGGGTCCTCGACGACACCGACACCGCCACCCTCGCGGAGACCTGCCGGATGTGGGGCGCGACCCCCTTCCACGTGGTCCACACCGCCCTGGCCCTGGCCGTGTGCAACATGAGCCACGAGGACGACGTGGTCATCGGTGTGCCCACGGCCAACCGCGGCGACACACGCCACCACGACACCATCGGCCTCTTCATGGAGACCCTCCCGCTGCGCACCCGCATCGGCGGAGCCGACGTCACCTTCAGGGAGCTTCTCCACGCCAACCGGGACATGGTCACCGCCGCCCTCGGCCGCACCGGCTTCAGTGTCGAGGACGTCGTGGGAGCCTGCGCCCCGCACCGCGACGGCAGCAGGAACCCGCTCTACCAGATCATGCTGTCCTTCAACGACGAGGGCGGGGAGACCTTCCGCCTCGGCGACGTCCTGGCGGAACGCTTCCTGCTCCCGAGCGGCCCCGCGAAGCTCGACCTCATCGTCGACGCCAAGATCATCGACGGCGCGCTGCACCTGTTCTGGGAGTACGACCCCGGCCTGTTCGCCGCCTCCACCGTCCGCGCCCTGGCCGGTCACGTCGAAGAGTGGCTGCGCTGGGGCCTGGCCGGCCCGGACCGCCCGCTCGGCACGTTCACGGGTGGGGAGGACCGCATCCTGTCCGCCACCGCGCCCGAGCGGGCCCCCGCCCGCCGCAGCGCGTACGAGCGCTTCCGGACGGCGTGGGACGGACGTACCGGCGACATCGCCTACACCGAACGGGACATCCGCCTGAGCGCCGCCGGGCTCCACGACCGCGTCGACGCCCTCGCAGCCCTCCTCGCCGCCCGCGGCGCCGGCCGCAAGTCCGTCGTGGCCTGCCTCTCCGGCCAGGTCCTGGACCACGTCGTCACCCTGCTGGCCTGCTCCCGCATGGGCGCCGTCCACGTACCGCTGGACACCTCCAACCCGCCCGAGCGCATCAGCGAGATCCTCGCGACCGTGGACGCCGACGTCGTCGTCGCCGACGACCCCCAGGCGGTCCCGGCACCGTACCCGGCGCTCACCACCGGCGACGACGCGACCGGGCTCCCCGTCCCGCCGCCCTGCCCGGGCGGGCCGGCGTCGCCCTCCCACATCATGTTCACCTCCGGCTCCACCGGCCGCCCGAAGGGCGTCCGGCTCGGCATCACCTCGCTGGACGCCTACGTCGACGGCATCAACGCGGCGTATGGCGGCGCCGACGCCGTCATCGCCCAGTGCGGCAACCCCGCCTACGACGTGTTCATCGAGGAACTCGGCCTGTCCGTCCTCGTCGGCAACCGGCTCGCCGTGCTGCCGCCCGAGGAGCGCGCCGACCCCGCCGCGTTCGCGGCCTTCGTCGCCCGCGAACGGGTCACCCACCTGCCGCTGCCGACGTCCTACTGGGCCTTCCTCGTCTCCTCCATGAGCGACGAGGACTTCGACCGGCTGCGCGACGTCCGCGTCTGCGCCGTGGGCGGGGAGGACTACCCGGCCGGCGCCGCACAGACCTGGTTCCGTCACTTCCCCGCCGGGCCCCGCCTGTTCAACGTCTACGGTCCCACCGAGAACGGCCCCGTCAGCCTGGTCGGCGAGATCCTCCCCGGCACCCCGCCCTCCACCCTCGGCGCGCCCCTGAGCGAAGTCGTGTGCGAGGTCAGGTCACGGTTCGGCGCCCCCGTTCCCGTCGAAGGCCGCGGTGAACTGGTCGTCCACGGACCCCAGTTGTTCGACGGCTACGTCGGCGGAGCGGCCGTCGCCGCCTACCCGACCGGCGACGTCGTCCTGCGCGACGGCACCCACGGACTGCGCTTCGTCGAGCGCGCCGGAGCCATGATGAAGATCTCCGGATTCCGTGTCGAACCGGGCGAGTACACCGCCCTCCTCACGGGCGTACCCGGCATCGAGGACCTCCGCGTCACCGCCAACCCCGAGCGCACCGGCGTGATCCTCTACGCGCTCCTGCGGGAAGGCGCCGTCTCCGAGGCGGAGATCGCGGGGGCTGTCGCCCGGCGTGTGCGCGAGTCCCTGCCCGGATACATGCGCGGCCACCGGCTGCGGTTCTGCCGGGAGATCCCGCTCACGCCCAACGGCAAGGCCGACTTCCGGGCCCTGGCCGACCGCTCCTGGGCCGCGCCCGAACCCGCCCGCACACCAGAGAGCGACGGCGACGCCGTCGGGCCCCGTGCCGGCGTCCGGGAACTGTGGCGGACCGTCCTGCCCGGCACCCCCGTGGACGACCACCGCGGCTTCTTCGACCACGGCGGCACCTCCCTGACGATGCTCCGGCTGCTCACCCTCCTGAACGACCGGTTCCCCGGCTGCTTCGAACTGATCGACCTCTACGAGAAGCCGTCCGTCGACCTCCAGGCACGGCACGTCCACGAACGGACCCGGACCGACCGGGACACGGCACCGGCCGCGCCGTCCGCCCGGGAACGACTGGCCCGCAAGCGCAGGGCCCGACGCGAGACAGGAAGTGGGAAGTGAAGACCTTCGAAGCCTTCAAAGCCATGAGGTCGGGTCCGGTGGCCCGACTGGTGCTGGGCTCATCGGCCAGCCGGCTCGCCACCTTCGGCTTCAACGCCGCGATGGCGGTGTACCTGCTCGACCTCACCGGCCGGGCCACCGACCTCGGGCTCGCCCTGCTGGTCGGCACCGTTCCCTTCTTCGCGCTGAGCCTCGTCACCGGCGTCGTCTGTGACCGCTTCAACCGCAAGAACATCATCCTGGTGTGCGACGCGCTGCGCGTGGTGGTCGCCGTGGCGTTCCTGCTGGGAGCGTGGCTCCTCGGTACCGACGCCACCGTGGCACTCGTCTACGCGACCGTCTTCTGCTTCTCCGTCTGCGAGTCCTTCGTCACCACCAGCTTCTCCAGCATCGTCCCCGACGTCATCGACGAGAAGGACATCCTGGACACCAACAACCTGCTGTTCGGCATCGGCGACGCCGTGCGCATGATCGGTCCCGTCGTGGGTGTCCTGCTCTACTCCACAGCGGGCTTCGCCGCCACCGCCATCAGCACCGCCGCCCTCTTCGCCGCGGGCTTCCTGTGCCAGCGGGGAGTCGTCTACACGCAGGCGAGGGCGGCCGGGAGCGGCGCCAAGGGCGTGCGCGCCGTCGCCCGCGAGGAACTGGGCATGTTCCGCAAGCTGATCACCTCGGACACCCGGCTGACCTCCCTGATGGCCAACGGGTTCACCACCCACCTGTTCATGTACCCCTTCATCACGGTGGGCCTGCCCTTCGTCATCACCCAGGTCTTCCACGCCGGTTCCGTCGAGTACGGCTACCTGGAAGCCGTCTGCGCAGGCGCCGGCATCCTCTCCCTGCTGGTCGTGCCCCACACCAAGCGCTGGGGCACCTCCATGAGCCTGGCCCTCAGCATGGGCGCCATGATCGTCGGCGCCGCCGTCTTCCTGATCCTGCTCATAGGCCCCGCCGTCGACGCCATGACCGACGGGACGCTGCTGCGCCTGGGCGTCCTCACCCTCGCCTGCTTCCTCCTCTTCCTCGCCTTCGGCGTCTACGGCACGTACTTCGTCAGCTTCATGCACGCGAACGTGCCCAGCGAGATGCTCGGCAAGGGCCAGAGCCTGGTCATGATGTTCAACGCCCTGGGCCGGATGCTCGGCTTCTCCCTCTTCGGCCTCCTCTTCGACCGCTCCCTGCAGGCCGCGGTGGTCGTGTTCGTCGTCGGGATGAGCCTCAAGATCCTCGTGCATGTGCCCTTCGTCAGGGCCGACCGCCGCCACCGCGCAGCCACGGCCGCCGACGCACCGGCCCTCGACCCGGTGGAGGGACGATGACCTTCGACGACCGCATCGCCATCGTCGGCGTGCACCTCAAGCTGCCGGCCGGCATCGACACCACCGACGGCTTCTGGCGGCTCCTGACGGACGGCCGGGACGTGTTCACCCGTGGACCCGTCACCGACGGACACGTCAGCCTCACCTCCCACATCCCCGACGCCCACTGGTTCGCCGCCGAACCCTTCGGGATCTCGGACTACGAAGCCGGCCTCACCGACCCGCAGCACCGGCTGCTCCTCGAACTCGCCTGGGAGTGCCTGCGGACGGCCGGTTCCGGCCAGGACTCCGTGACCGGTGTCTTCTCCTCGTGCAGCCCGTCGTCGTTCTTCGAGGAGATCCTGCTGCACCGCCCCGACCTGTGGGCCCGCAACGTCAGCCAGATCCTGGAGGGCACGCAGGGCGACTACCTGGCCACCCGGATCGCCTACCGGCTCGGCCTCACCGGGCCCGCCCTCCACATCGGCACCGGCTGCTCCTCGTCGCTGGTCGCCCTCAACCAGGCGGTCCAGGCCCTCAATTCCTTCCAGTGCGACCGCGCCCTGGTCGCCGCGGCGAGCATCCACGCGCCCGGCGAGACCGGCTACGACGTCCGTGAGGGCGGCATCTACTCGGCCGACGGCCGCTGCCGGCCCTTCTCGGACGACGCCAACGGCACGGTCCCCGGCAACGGCGCCGCCGTCGTCCTGCTCAAGCGCCTCGAAGACGCCCTGACCGACGGCGACCCCGTTCACGCCGTCGTCCTGGGAAGCGCCGTCAACAACGACGGGGACCGCAAGGCGGGCTTCGCCGCCCCCGGCCTCGACGGGCAGCTCGACTGCGTCACCACCGCCCTCGACGTCGCCGAACTCGAACCCGACCAGGTGTCCTACATCGAGGCCCACGGCACCGGCACCCGCGTCGGCGACCCCATCGAACTGCGCGCCCTGGCCAAGGCGTACGGCCCCGCGGGACCCGGTGGCCGCCACGTCGGCTCCGTGAAGGCCAACATCGGCCACTGCGACGTAGCCGCGGGCCTGTTCGGGGTGATCAAGTCCGCGTTGATCCTGACGCACGGCACCGTGCCGCCCCAGATCAACTTCACCGCCCCGACCACCGCGCACGACTGGTCCGACGGCTCGCTGAACGTGGCCCGCGCCGCCGTGGACCTGCGTGCCGGCCGGGACGCGGACGCCCCGCTCATCGCCGGTGTCTCCTCCCTCGGCGTGGGCGGCACCAACGCCCACGTGCTGCTCCAGGACGCCCGCAGCCTGATCGGCGCCGACGAGGCAGCCCGCCGCGCCCCCCGCCCCGTCGTCCGGATACCGGGCCGGGTCCCGTACGAGCCCGTCGTACGCCCCGAGGCCGCAGCGGACGCCGCGGCCGCCGCCCGGGCCGGGACCGAAGCCGCCGGCACAGCCGGCACCGCGGACCCGGCGGCGCCGGTCACCGATGCGCAGCTGCTCGAACTGTTCTCGCAGCACACGGCGGAACCGGTGACCGCGATGGACGAGGACTTCTTCGCGCTCGGCGGGGACTCCTTCGGCCTGCTGCACCTCCTGGACGAGATCGACCGCCTCACCGGAGTGGAGCTCTCCGTCGAGGAGTTCATGGCGAAGCCCACCGGCGCGCATGTCCGCGCCCAGCTCGACGCGGCTGCCGCCGAGGCCGCCCCGGGCGACGGGGCCGCCGGCACCGCGGCCGGGCCCGCCGGGAACACCGGCGGCGCGGCCGGTGCGGACGCCGAGGCCATCCGTGCCGTCGCCGGCCGGTACGCCGGCCTGACCGTCGCCGAGACCGCCGCCGACCCGGACGGCCCCGTACTGCTGACCGGCGCCACCGGCTTCGTCGGCGCCCACGTCCTCGCCGAACTCCTGGCCGCCGGACGGCGCGTGGTGTGCCTGCTGCGCGGGGGCGAGGAGCGCCGCGCCGCCCTCGTCGGCCTGCTGCGCCCGACGCCCGGCTGGGACCGGGCCCGCGAGGACCTGCTCAGCTGCGTCGACGGCGACATCGCCCGCCCGCGCCTCGGCCTCGACCATGCGCGGTACGAGGCCCTCGCCGAACAGGTCGCCTGGGTGATCCACAGTGCGGCCGCCGTCAACCACGTCTACCCGTACGCGAACCTCGCCGCCGTCAACACCGACAGCGCCGCCGGCATCGTCGAGTTCGCCGCCACCGCCCGGCGCAAGAACCTCACCTACCTGTCCACCACCGCTGTCTTCACCACGACGGCGTACGCCCAGGGCAGCGAGATCACCGCCGGCCCGGTGACCGCTCTCCCGCCGGAGTCCGACGGCTACGGCCGCTCCAAGGCCCTCGCCGAGCACCACTTCCGCCTCGCCGGCGAACTCGGCCTGTCCGCCGTCGTCCTGCGCATCCCGAACGTCTTCGGGGACCGCACCACCCGCCGGATCAACGCCGGCGACGCCATCTGGAGCTGGACCAGGGCCATCCTCGCGACCGGCCACTACCCGCGCAGCTTCGACCTGAGCGGCGACGAGCTGTTCCAGGCCCTGCCCGGCGACGTGGTGGCCCGTGTCGTGACGCAGGAGGCGCGCCCGACGGGCCGGCCCGGCTGCCGCTTCGTCAACGCCGCCCCCAACCTGGTGTGCAGCTCGCGCGGCATGCTCGCCGGACTGCGCGCCGCCGGCCACCATCCCGAACCGCTGCCCGACGGCGACTGGTACCGGATGGTCGCGGACCTCGACCCGAACGAGGTGTGGGTGGCCGCACTGGCCGGCAGGCTCGCCGGCCGGCCCGAGACCGGACAGCCGCAGCGCCTGCACCGCTTCCCGCTGGACGACCACCCCGCCGTCGCCGAGGTGGTCAACCACAACGCCGTGTGGTCCCCGGCCGACCTCGCCGGCTACCTGGCCGCGCCCGAACTCGCCCCACCGACCGCCCTCACGCGCACGGAGCACTGACATGGACGTCAACGAGCTGCTGCGGCGCGCCGCCCACGGGCACGGCCCCCGCACGGCGCTCATCGACGGCACCACCACCGTCACCTACACCCGGCTCTTCGCCACCGTCCTCAGCCATGCGCACGCCCTGCGCGCACGCGGCCTCGGCCCCGGCACCACGGTCGCCGTCTGCGTCGACCGTTCGCCGGACACCGTGGCGCTCTTCCTCGCCACCCAGTGGATCGGCGCCGCCTACCTGCCGGTCGACGACCGGATACCGCCCGCACGGCTCACGTTCATGCTGGCGGACGCCGGCTGCGACCTGCTCGTCCTGGAGGACGACCACCCCGACGGGGCCGCCCTCCGCGAGACGGGCACCCCCGTCCTGACCAGATCCGGGCTGCACGCCGCCCACCCGGGCGGCACCCCGACCGAGGCGCAGGTCCCCGCCACGCCGGGCCCCGTCGCCTACGTCCTGTACACATCCGGCTCGACGGGCCTGCCCAAGGCCGTGCCGGTCTCGGCCGCGAACCTGTCCTTCTTCACCGACTGGCTGCACGACACGTACACGCCCGAGGAAATGGCCAACGCGGCGTTCACCATCTCCGTCGGCTTCGACGTCTCCTTCGCCGAGATCCTCGCCCCCCTCGTCCACGGAGGCGCCCTCGTCCTCTTCGAGGACCTCTTCCGGATCGGGGACAGCACCGTCCCCCTCACCTCACTGGCCAACGTGCCCGGCAACCTGGCCCGCCACCTGGAACACCACACGCTGCCGGCCGGCCTCAAGGTGGTGACCTCGCTGGGCGAACCGCTGCGCGTGGAACTGGCCCGCCGCATCACCGCGGGCCGCTCACTGCGGCTCATCAACGCCTACGGGCCGACCGAGGCCACCGTCTACACCACGCACCACGTCGTCACCCCCGACGACCTCGACGGCACCACCACCATCCCGATCGGCCTCCCGCTGCCCGGGGTCACCGCCGAGGTCCTGGCACCGGACGGCACCCCCTGCACCGCGGGCGAACCGGGGGAACTGGTCGTCACCGGCCCCAACGTCACCGCCGGGTACCTGTCGGCGCACGCCCGCGACAGCACGGCGTTCTTCCGGCGTCCCGGCGCGGCCCACCCCTCCTACCGCACGGGGGACGTGGTCGTGCGCGACGCCTCGGGGGTGCTGACCTGCCTCGGCCGGTCCGACCGCCAGTGCAAGGTCAACGGGATCCGGGTCGACCTCCAGGAGATCACCACCCACCTGCTGGCGTGCCCGGGTGTCGCCAACGGTCACGTCGCCGCCCGGGAAACCCCCGCCGGCACCCGGCTCGCCGCCTTCGTCACGGCGACGCCGGAGGGAACCGCGCACCCCGAGGACATCCGGGCCAAGCTCGCCGCGGTCCTGCCCCGTTACAGCGTCCCCCACGACGTCCTGATCGTCCCCGCCCTCCCGGCGACCATGAGCGGCAAGATCGACGAGGAGGCCCTGTTCACCCTCCTCGCCCGCCCGGGCGCCGACACGGACACGGCGGCCTCCGCAGCCGACAGCGGCGCGGACCGCATCGAGGACATCCTCGCGCGCTGCACGACCGCCCCGGACCCGGCCTCCGGCCACCACCGGCTGCACGGTCTGACGTCCCTCGAACTCATCGCGCTGCGGCGGAGGCTGCTGCACGAACACGCCACCGACGTGCCCCTGAGGGAGATCTACCGCTGCGAGGACGTCGCCGCCCTCGCCGACCTGGTCCGCCGCCGCCGAGGCAACGCCCGCCCGGCCCCGGCCGGCGCGCCGGCCGAGGCCCCCGGCACCCAGGCGTGCGGCGTCGGCGAGCAGAACATCTGGCTCGCCGACATGCTCGCCCCCGGCAGCTGTGGCAACAACGAGGTCTACCGGCTGACCTTCACCCGCGAGATCTCCGCCGACCGCCTGGAGAAGGCCCTCCGGGACTGCGTCCGTGACCTCCCCGCCCTGCGCACCGCCTACCTCCTGCGCGGCGGACAGCTCGTCAAGGAGGCGGCGGATCCGGCCGCCCTCGCCTTCCGACTGGGTCACGTCCCGGCCGACGGCCCCCGCGGGGACGCGGCGGCGACAGCCGTCGGCCGCCGCCCGTTCGACCTCGCCGACCCCCTGAAGATGCGCGCGTACCTGCTGCCCGGCCGGCCCACCACCCTCCTCCTCGTCATCCACCACATCGCCATCGACGCACTCGCCGTGGACGTCCTGCTCGAACACCTGGAGAACCTGCTGCTGGACCGTCCGGCCCCGCCGCCGCGCGCCGCCGTCGGCACCTGGCGCGCCCCGGCCGAACCGGACGCCCTGCGCGCCTGGTGGCAGCAGCGGCTGTCCCCCCTCCAGGAGGGCTCCGCCGTCCCCGTGCCGCCCGGTGACACCGCCGACCGCAGGGAGCTCCGCCTCACCGGGCCCGCCCACGCGGCCCTGCTGGCCACCACGCGGAAGGCCCGCACCAGCGTCTTCGGCGTTCTGCACGCGGCGCTGACCACGGTCCTCGCCCGCCGGCTCGCCACGGGTGCGGTGTCGCTCGCCACGCCGATGACCAAGCGGAGCGACGAGGACCGGCAGGTCGCCTGCCTCACCAACGTGGTCCCGCTCGTCGCCGGCCCCCGCACCTCGGACACCTCCGTCCCGGCCCACCTGGCGGAGCTGCGCCACGGCCTCCTGGAGACCCTGGACCACTCGGACGTGGCGCTGAGCGATCTGCGGACCTTTCAGGCCCGGCCCGATGCCCCGCTGGTGCACGCCATGCTCGCCGAAGTCCGCCGGCCCGCCCCCGGGGCGACGCTCTTCGAGGCCGTGGAGGTGTTCACCGGCATCGCCAAACTGCCCCTCATCTTCCTCTTCGAGGACCGGCCCGACGCGCTCCGCCTCGTCGCCGAGTTCGTCCCCGGCCCGCAGGCGACCGCGTTCGTGGAGTCCGTGATGGCAGCCGTCAGCGGCGAGATCGAAGCCATCACCGCCGCCGTCACCGACCACTGACCGACCAACCGGCACGACCACCTTTCCACCACTCGATCACTCACCCATTGCGAGGAACACCATGAGCACCGACAAGGTCACCGTCATCGAGACCTGGAAGCTGAAGGACGAGTTCGCCGGCCGGGCCCTCGAACTCATGCAGGTGATGGACGACATCGTCGGCCCCGGCGCCCACGGCGACCCGGGCTGGTGCGAGCACGGGCGCTTCTACCAGCTCCAGGAGCGCGAGTCGGAGATCTGGATGATGTACTCCTGGCGCAGTCGCGCCGAGCACGAGGTCTTCATCAAGAAGGAGGAGGAACTGCTCGGCGAGTTCTACGAGCAGTACTGCGACGGCCCGCGGGGCATCGTCTACTTCACCGAACTCCCCGTCGACGTCGAGGCCGACGGTCACGAGGGCGCGCAGCACGGCGGACAGGCGCATGGCTGAGCCCTCCACCACGCTCGGAGACACCGGCGACTGGGCCCCCGTCGACTTCGAGCGGCACGGCCGGGAACTGCTCGCATCCCTGCGGGAGCACTTCGAGCACGTCCGGGACGTTCCGGTGGCCCGCCCGTACGACCCGGCCGGGCTGATGGCACGGCTCGACACGGCCGCCCCCGAACGGGGGGAGGACTTCTCACGCATCCTGGCCGACACGTGGGACCAGGTCGTCCCCGATCTGGTGCAGTGGAACCACCCGGCCTTCCACGGCTACTTCTCCACCTGCGCCAGCTTTCCGGGGGTCCTGGCCGAGACCATGACGGCGGCCCTCAACGTCAACGCCATGCTGTGGAAGACCAGTCCCTCGGCATCCGCCCTCGAACTGGTCGTGCTGCGCTGGCTCGCGGACATGGCCGGCTACCCCGCCGACGCGGACGCCGTCCTCGTCGGCGGGGCCTCGCTGGCCACCCTGTACGCCCTCGGCGCGGCCCGGGACGCGGCGTACCCGCACGACGTACGCGAGCACGGTCTGGCCGGCCCGGACGCGGCCGTCCCCCGGATCTACACCTCCGACCAGGCTCACAGCTCCGTGGACAAGGCGGCCATCACGCTCGGGGTCGGACTGCGCAATGTCGTGCGGATTCCGGCCGACAGCGGCTACCGCATGCGGCCGGACCTGCTCGAAGCGGCCATCGCCGAGGACGTGGCGGCAGGCCGGCGGCCCGTCGCCGTGGTCGCCACCGTCGGCACCACGTCGGTCGCCGCGGCCGATCCGCTGGGCCCCATCGCCGACATCTGCCGGCGCCACGGTGTGTGGCTCCACGTCGACGCCGCCTACGGCGGGCTGTTCGCGCTGTCCACCGCCCTGCGGCCCGCCCTGGAGGACGTGTCCGTCGGAGACTCCCTCGTCGTCAATCCGCAGAAGACGCTCTTCGTCCCCCTCGACGCCACGTCCCTGCACTGCCGCCGTCGCGGGGCCCTCGCCAACACCTACCGGCTCGTCCCCGAGTACCTCACCTCCGCCCACCCCGGTGGCGCGGCCGACTTCATGGACCTCTCACCCCAGCTGGGGCGGGGCTTCCGTGCCCTCAAACTGTGGTGGGTCATCCGGGCCTTCGGCCTCGACGGACTGCGCAGCCGCCTCGATCACGCCGTCGCTCTCGCGGGCGAACTCCGGGGTCTGGCAGCGGCGCACCCCGACTGGCACTGCCCGGTGCCGTCCGACTACCCGCTGGTGTGCCTGCGCTACCAGCCGTCGGACGGGCCACGGACCGACACCCCCGAGGGGCGGGCCGCCCTCGACGCCCTCAACGCCCGCATCGTCGCGGAACTCAACGACGCCGGCGAGGCCTTCGTCTCCCACTCCGTCATCCGCGACGGCTACGTCATCCGCATCTCCCTCGCCAACATCCACACGACCGCCGACGACATCACCCGCCTGTGGGCGGCCCTGAACCGCGTCGCGGAGAAGACCAGATGATCCACCACATCGTTCTGTTCCGTCTGAAGCCAGGCATCACCTGGGACAGCCCCGAGGTCCGCGCCGCCGAGGAACTCCAGGAGCGCATGGGGGAGGAGATACCGGACCTGCGGGCCTGGACCTGCGGGCGCAACATCACGGACCGCGCCGCCGCCCACGACTACGCCGTCCTCGGCCTCCTCGACGACGAGGCCGCCCTCGCCCGGTACCTCGCCCACCCGTTCCACCGGCGGACCGCCGAGGCGTGGACGGCCCTCAGCGACCGTGTCCTCGCGGACATCCCGGCCCGCCCCGCCCCGCCCACCACCCGGTTCCCGCACCACCCGGAAGGAGACTCCCGTGTCCGCACCCGCTGACGCCTCCACCCTCACCGACGAGGAACGCGCCCTCCTCCCCACCGACGCCGACGTCGCCTTCTACGCGGAGCACGGCTGGTACCTGTCGCAGAAGCTGTTCACCGACGAGGAGACGGCCCTCCTGCGCAGCGCCTCCGAGGAGTTCTACGCCGGTGCCCGCAGCCGCACCCTGCCCGCCCGGCCGCCGCGCCTCGCGTACTGGACCCCCGAGAAGGGCGCCGTCCAGCGGCACAACGACTACATCCACTACGAGAGCGACGAGATCGCCCGCGTGCTGCGCAAGCCCCTGCTGGGAGCCGTCGCCGCACGGCTCGCCCGGGCCGACCGGATACGGGTCTTCCAGTCCACCCTGATCCTCAAGCCGCCGAGCGCCGAGGAGCCGAGCAACGTCGTCCCCTGGCACTTCGACCGGGACTACTGGGCCACCTCCAGCTCCGAGCGCATGCTCACCGCGTTCATCCCCTTCCACACCTGCGACGAGCGGATGGGCACGATCACGATGATCGACGGCAGCCACCGCTGGCAGGAGCTCGACCGCGACGCCGTCACCGCCCGCCACTTCGTCGAACTGGGCAGCGACGCCGAGTCGGTCCTGAACCGCACCGCGCAGGCCAACGGCGCGGAGGTCCGCAAGGTCCCGATGGTCATACCCGAGGGCCACGTCAGCTTCCACCACTGCCGCACCTACCACGGCAGCGGCGCCAACCTCTCGACGGAGCCGCGCCGCGCGATCTCCCTCCACCTGCAGGACGGGGACAACCACCACCGGGCCTTCCCACTCGCCGACGGCACCTTCGCCACCTACAACCACGACGTCCTCGTCCGCCGGACCGCGCAGGGCACGCCGGACTACGCGGACCCGGAGTTCTGCCCCGTCGTCTGGGACGGGCAGCCGCCCGCTCCCGTCGTCTGACCCGCGGCGCCCCACGCCACACCGAGGAAGAAACGGACCCCACCCATGACCACGGCAGCAGAGATCGCCCGCAACGACGCAGCACTGCCCGTCGACGACCTCCGCCTCGACCACGTGGAGTTCTACGTCGAGGACCTCGACCGCGCGAGCGCCCACTGGACCGAGCACTACGCCTTCACTCCCGTCGGCACGGCCCGGGGACCCCACCACCGGGCCCTCGCCCTGCGCCACGGCCGGACCCTGCTGATCCTCACCCAGGGCACCGACGACGACCACCCGGCCACCGCCTACGTGCAGCAGCACGGCGACGGCGTCGCGCGCATCGCCCTGCGCACCGCCGACGCCGCCGCCGCGTACGAACACGCCGTCGCCCGCGGCGCCCGCCCCGTCGCCGGGCCGGCCCCGCAGGCCGGCCCGGGAACACCCACCGCCGCCGCCGTGTCGGGCTTCGGCGACGTGGTCCACACCCTCGTCGAACGAGGCGACAGCGACGACCTGCCCCCCGGTTTCGAGCCCCTGGCCCCCGCCGCCCCCGCGCAGGCCGCCGACGGGCCGGGGCTCCTGGAGATCGACCACTTCGCCGTCTGCCTGGAGGTCGGCGAACTCGCCGACACCGTGGACCACTACCGCGAGGCCCTCGGCTTCCGCGAGATCTTCGAGGAGCGGATAGCCGTCGGCGCCCAGGCGATGCTGTCGAAGGTGGTCCAGAGCCGCTCCGGCGACATCACCCTCACACTCATCCAGCCCGACCCCGAGGCCGAGCCCGGCCAGATCGACGACTTCCTCAAGAACCACGGCGGCTCCGGCGTCCAGCACATCGCCTTCTCCAGCCCCGACGCCGCCTCCACCGTCCGCGCCCTGACCCGGCGCGGCGTCGAGTTCCTCACCACCCCCGCCACCTACTACGAACTCCTCGGCCGCCGGGTGGCCCTGCGGCGCCACGACCTCGACACCCTCAGAAGCCTCAACCTCCTCGTCGACGAGGACCACGCCGGCCAGCTCTTCCAGATCTTCACCCGCTCCGCCCACCCCCGGCGGACCCTGTTCTTCGAGGTCATCGAACGGCTCGGCGCGCAGACCTTCGGCTCGTCCAACATCAGGGCCCTGTACGAGGCCGTCGAGCTGGAGATGTCCCGACGCAACGGCCCCGGGCTGTGACGCACACCGACCGGGCAGCCCCCGCGACGGCCCTGGAACACCTCCACAGCCTCGCCGACATCGAGCAGGCCGCGCACGGGCTTCTGCCGGTCCCGGTACGGGATTTCGTGGCCGGCGGCGCCGGATCCGAACTCACCCTCGCCGCCAACCGCAGGGCCTTCGAGGCGACCCGCATCGTTCCGCGGGCCCTGCGGGACGTGTCGGGCTGCGATCCGGCGACGACCCTGCTCGGTCTGCCCGCCGCGATGCCCGTGGCCGTCGCTCCCATCGGCTACCACGGGCTCGTCCACCCCGACGGCGAACTGGCCGCGGCCCGTGCCGCCAAGGAAGCCGGCATCCCCTTCACCGTCGCCACCCTCAGCAGCCGTACCGTCGAGGACGTCGCCGCCGTCGCCGGCACCACCTGGTTCCAGCTCTACTGGCTGCGCGACCGCGCCACGACCTTCGACCTCGTACGCCGGGCCGAGGACGCCGGCTGCGCGGCCGTCATGCTCACCGTGGACGTCCCCTGGATGGGCCGCCGCCTGCGGGACGTCCGCAACGGCTTCGCCCTGCCCGAAGACGTCGTCGCCGCCAACCTCACCACGGGCACCGCCTCCGCCGCCCACCGGGCGTCGGCGGGGGCCTCGGCGGTGGCCCGCCACACCGCCGCCGCCTTCGACCCCTCCCTGTCCTGGCCCGACCTGGAGGAACTGCGCCGCCGCACCCGGCTGCCGCTGATCGTCAAGGGCGTCCTGGACCCCGCCGACGCCGCCCGTGCCGCGGCGTGCGGGGCCGACGCCGTCGTCGTGTCCAACCACGGCGGACGCCAGCTCGACGGCGCGGTCCCGGCCCTGGAGGCCCTCCCCGAAGTCCGCGCGGCGCTCCCCGCCGCCTGCGAGGTCCTCCTCGACTCCGGTGTCCGCGGCGGCGTCGACATCCTCAAGGCCCTCGCCCTGGGCGCCCGCGGCGTCCTCGTGGGACGGCCCCTGCTGTGGGGTCTCGCGGTCGCGGGGACCGACGGCGTCCGCCGCACCCTCGATCTGCTGGCCGCCGAATTCCGCGACGCCCTCGGCCTGGCCGGCTGCACCGACCCCTCCGCGGCCACCCTGCTGCGGACCCGCCGCGCATCCGACGGAGGACCCTCGCCGTGGTGACCGCCCCCCTGGAGCCGAAGGCCGGCAGCCGCCCGGCCGGCCCCGCGACGCTCGAACTGACGGATCTGCACGCCTCGCTCACCGATCCGGCGCTCGGCTCGATGACCTTCCTCAACGAGATCGCCCAGCGCTTCCCCGAGGCGATCTCCTTCGCCCCCGGCCGCCCGTACGAGGGATTCTTCGAAACCTCCCTCGTCCACCAGTACCTCGAACGCTACGAGCGTCATCTGCGTGAGGACCGGCGCCTCGGCGAGGACGAGGTTCGGCGCACCTTCTACCAGTACGGCCGTACCAAGGGCATCGTCCATGAGCTGATCACCCGGCACCTCGCCGTCGACGAGGACATCGTGGCCGACCCCGAGGCGATCGTCGTCACCGTGGGCTGCCAGGAGGCCATGTTCCTGGTCCTGCGGGCGCTGCGGACCGGCCCCCGCGACGTCCTGCTCGCCGTCTCACCCACGTACGTCGGTATCACCGGCGCCGCCCGGCTCGTCGACATGCCCGTCCTGGAGGTCCGGGAGGGACCGCACGGCATCGACCCCGCCCACCTGGAGGAGGTCGTGCTCGACGCTCGCGCTCAGGGTCTGCGCCCCCGCGCGTGCTATCTCATCCCCGACTTCTCCAACCCCTCGGGCGTCAGCATCGACGTGCCGGCGCGGCAAGCACTGCTCGACCTCGCCGAGCGCCTCGACCTGCTGCTGCTGGAGGACAACCCGTACGGCTACTTCACCGCCGACGGCGCCCCCCTCCCGACCCTGAAGTCGCTCGACACCCGGGGCCGGGTCGTCTACCTGGGCTCCTTCGCCAAGACCGGTCTGCCGGGAGCCCGCGTCGGCTACGTCCTGGCCGATCAGCGGGTGACGGCCGCGGACGGCACGAGCGGACTCCTGGCCGACGAGCTGTCGAAGCTGAAGAGCATGCTCACGGTCAACACGTCGCCCATCGCCCAGGCGGTGATCGCCGGCAAGCTCCTCACCCACGACTGCGCGCTGCGCGAGGCCAACGCCCGGGAGATCGCCCTCTACCGGGACAACCGCGAGCGCCTGCTGGCGGGACTGGCCCACCACTTCCCGCAGGACAGCGGTTCGGGCGTCACCTGGAACGTCCCGCACGGAGGCTTCTTCATCGTCGTCACCGTGCCCTTCCCCGCCGACGACGCGCTGCTGGAGGTCTCCGCCCGCGAGCACGGCGTGCTGTGGACGCCGATGAGCCACTTCGGCACCGGTCCCGGGACCGAGTGCCAACTGCGTCTCTCCCTCAGCTCGGTCACCGGGCCCCGGATCGACGAGGGGCTGCGTCGCCTGGCGGCACTGATCGGGAGGCACAGGTTGTAGAGACCGTCTGTCGGCGTCCAGGTCAGTCCAAGGTGACCGCACCATTCCAGGTCAGAGCGTTTTGGTCCGGGGGAGTCGACGCAGTCGGTTACAGGTGTGTGATAGCGGTGTTCGACGAGAAGCCTCGTCGGCGCGTCCGACGGGGCTTCTCAAATAGGTGCGTGCAACGTCCGTCAAGGGCACCGTTGCGCCCGGCTTCTCCCCTTCTGCGCACCCGAGCAAGGAGGGGGCGACGCCGCGGCTCTGACGGCCGAGGCGCAGCCTGTTACCCAGGGACTCTCCGCGCCCAACCGGGAGGCACCATTCGCTCCCACAAATGCAAGGTGACCGCGGCCTACGCGGTGGGCTGGCTGGTCTTCGTGAGGATCGGCGACAGTTGGTGGACGCTGCTCGCCGCCGAGACAGTTGGCTCGGTGCCGCCTTGGGAACTGCTGAGGCCGGGCCGCAGGTGGGGATGCGCTTGGAGACGTCTGCTTCGTCTGTCAGCGGCAGCGCAGGCTCATTGTCCGAATGCGGGGTCCCTGCCAGGCAGGTCTCACGCCGTGACAGGACAGGCTTGTGGAGCGATCCGCGCGCTTTCACGGCAGAACCGAGGCCGGCCCGTGAATGGGCCGGACCCCAGCAGGCGGGCACTGCCGAGGGAAGGACATTCATGTATTTGTCCGGATGTGTTTGCGATGGAGGGTCGGAAAGGGCCAGAGTCGGAGGGGGGGGACAGGAGGCGACCGTGACCGTTCTCGCGATGTTTCTTCTCGTCATCGGGGCGCTTCTGATCCTGCTTGGGACGGTCCTGGTCGTCGTCGGGGTCCTCGTGATCCTCGTGGGGATTGCCCTGATCGCCGTTGCGGCCTTCCTGCTGATCCGGAGAGTGCTGAGGCGCCGACAGTAGAAATGGCAAGGCCGAGGGGGGTGTCTGTGCGTTCGGGCCAGGCGGTGGCCGTGGTGTGACCTGCGCCCGAGGGTGAGGCCGGAGAAGCGGGACCGGATCAGGCCCAACGCGTCGAGCTGCCGCTGACGCCTGGCTAGGCTGCGGCTTCTGTGATGAGGACGGCGGCGGTGCCCGGGCCGGATGTGTCGGTGGTGGCGGCGTCGGCTACGGCGGCCCGGACGGCGCGGGCGACTTCCAGCGGATGGTGGCCGCGGGCGACCGCGAGCTGGACCTCGATGTGGCGGCCGGGTGGATCGTCATGGTCCTTCACCTTGACCGGGCGGCTTCCCAGCGCGGCGGTGAGGCGGGCGACGCCCGGAACACCAGCCGCGACGTTCGCCAGTTCCCGGACGGGCCCCATATGGATCCGTTCCGGTCACCGTGGGCGAGCTTCGGGTGGTTACGGTTTCCGGCGCGGGCCTCATGGCACTTGCTGCGGTACGCGACTTCACGCCCGTCTCCGGGCCGTCATCGAGATCCGTGACGCGCAGGTCGGCTGTCACGGTGGCCAGGCCGAGACGTTCAGCGGCCGCGTTGAGCAGTGCGCTCCTCAACTGGTCGGTGGTCTCGGGCAGCGGCTGCCTGAGGGGTGCTGTGCATGCGGCTTCGATCCTGAGCGGGCCAGGCGGTAGCGCGCTGGCCGGCGGACGGACGGTCGGCTCGGACACGGGCTCGAGCGGTGTTGGCCCGATGGGCAGAGACTCCAGCCGGACACCGGGTATCTCAGCGGCCGCGAGCTCGAGGACCCGGACGGCTGCTTGTTCGGTGATCCATGTCCTGTCGCCGGGCCCACCGAGCGGGAGCAGCCGGCCCAGGTCGAGCCGGTGCCGTACTGCCTGCGTCCACGCCTCGGTTTTCACCGGCCTCTCACCCTCCTTCTTCCATGGCCGCGGTCCTCTTCCTGCCGCAACTGCGCCCGGAGTTATCAGGCCTCATACGCCGTATCTCAGGCAAACTTCCTAATTATGAATATAGTCTGAATAAAGGGTGTAAGGTGCCCTCCTCCAGAGGGAGGAACTTCCTGATGACTGAGAACACCGGCGCAAGGTATGGCGGTGCGCCCGGTTCTCGTGGCCGGACGACGGTCGCCGATGTGGTGGTGGAGAAGATCGCCGGAATGGCAGCACGGGACGTGCGCGGCGTCTATGCCCTGGGCAGCGGATTCGCGCGCTCAATGGGATCCATGCGGGAGCGGATGCCCGGTGCCGGCAGTGGCAGGTCCGCCACGCGTGGGGTCAGTGTCGAGGTCGGCGAGAAGCAGGCGGCCATCGATCTGGAGATCGTCGTCGACTACGGCGTCTCCATCACGGACGTGGCCGGTGAGGTGCGCGAGAACGTGATTTCCGCAGTGGAGCGGATGGCGGGCCGGGAAGTCGTGGAAGTCAACATCATGGTCAGCGATGTGAAGCTCCCCGACGAGGAGGACGAAGGGGAAGAGCGGCAGCGGATCCAGTAGCCGAGGCGGAGCAGCCCGCGTGAGTGAAGGAGCGCGTGATGAGTAGAGCCGTGGTGGGCCTGATGGCCGGAATGGCGCTGGGTTTCGCCGCGTACTTCGGTGACTTCTGGGCCTTCCTGCTGGTTCTTGGGCTGGGCGTCGTCGGACTCGTGGTCGGGCGGTTCGTGGAAGGCGATCTCGAACCGGGCGACTTCGTTCGCCGCCGGGACAGGCAGGAGCGGATCCGCGATGACCGGCGACGGGCACGGGGAGACTGGCGGTAGTGACCGGTGAAGCCAATCTGCGTCCGGGCATTCCCCGTGGGGAGCGCGGTGCGATCACCATCGCCGACCGGGTCGTTGCGAAGATCGCTTCCCACGTGGCGCGCGTGGCGCTGAGCCGGTTCACCGACTCGGTCGACCACGTACCCCCCCGGCCGCCGGACGCCACGCGTGACCACTTCCGTGCGGCGGGCACCGGAGCGGGATACCGCAGGACGAGACGCCGAGTCCGCCGACGGAGAGCAGGCGGCGCTCGGCGAGGCACGGATGCGCATGGAGATCATCGGGATCACCTGGTCATCGTTGGCATCATCCCGCGGATCCTGGGATCGGTGGGGTACGCCGTCGGCGGACGCCGCCACTACTGGTAGCGGCCTGTGTGCCGGGGCGGTCACTTACCACTCCTCGGCCGACGCGACACCGGGGAGAGTCGCAGCGTGTCCCGCCGTACTCGAGAGGCCACGCAGATCCCGCGCGGTTCCTTCTCAGGGATGCATCCCGTCATGGTCCTCTGCCTGACCCTGCTCATCGCCGGCATCGCGCTGATCGTCATCGGCGCGGCCGTCGACGGCATGCTCTCTCTGTTGTCCGCCGGCGTGCTACTCCTCATCGCCGATCTGCTCTACCTGGCGGCCCGCTCCATGTGGCGCTCCCCTCGGCGCCCGGCCCGCTGAAAACGCCCGGCCACGGCGGCGGACCCTTGGTGGTGCGGTGGTCGGCTCACTCCAGGAGGGCGAGGTGTTCGGCGGCGCCGCCGCGCCATTCGATCAGGAATGAGTTGTTCTTCGCCGGCTTCGTGCTCCTCGATCAGGCCGTCGGCGAAGCACAGCACTCGGCCGCCGCGTCGGAGCATCTGCCCGCTGATCCGGGGCTCTTCACCTCCGAAGCCGATGGGCAAGGTGGTCGGGCCTGCCAGCTGCCGGACGACCTGCCATGGTTCAGGGTCCCGGCCGCTCCTCGCAGGCCGAGTCGACGGTCCGTGCGCGGCCGGTGGGGGAACCGGCTGATCACCTGTGGTGGGTGGTACGGCTACGGCGGCGGCGCGGCGGGAAGCGGCCGCGGCCCCCGTCGCGGTGGTCCCGTCGTTCGTCGGGGGTCGGCGACTCGGACCGGTCCGGTCCCACCGCGGGCTGCGGCGTGCCGTGGCCGCGGCGGCCGGGCCGGGGGGTGCTGTACCGGTACGCGGCGATCCTGTCGGCGTGCTGGAGGTTGAGCCGGTGGATCACGTACGCCGCCGCTGCGATGAGGACCACGAAGGCGGCGGCTGTCAGAAAGGCGTTCATGGCGGCCACCTCACATACCGATGATCAGTCGGCTGGCCCGGCCGGGCGGGCCGGTCTGTTGGGGAACGGCTACGGACACCGTGGAGGCGCCGCCCTCGTACTCCCATGCCTCGTCCGGGTCCAGTGGCTGGTCGGCCGCCAGGACGCCGTGCCGGGCCTCGTCCGCGGCGATGAGCGCGCTCGCGGTCAGGGGCGGGCCGTCGTGGTCGGACGCGGCTGCCATCAGCCGGGCCGCCGACTCCGCCCCGGTCTCGGGCGGGATGACCAGGAGATCCCAGCGGCCGGTGCCGTAGGAGAGCAGCAGCAGCTTGTGGGGGTCGATCTCCGGGGTGAACCAGCCGACCTTGACGATGTGGCCGTCCACGGGAACCGTGCGGGGGATGACCGGCCAGTGTTCCGGGTTTACGGCGATGCGGGTGATGCGGCCCCACAGGGGATCCAACACGTCGGTGAGTGCCGGCAGTTCGCTCAGCAGATCACGGGAACGGGGCCACCAGGCTCCGTCCAGGAGTCCGCTGGAGGGGCGGTCGGTCTTCAGTGCGAGACGCGCGGCCGGGGTTGCGACGGGCTCGGGGTGCGGCAGGGTTGGGTACAAGGTCGCCGACATGATGCGGACCCGTCTCCGGGCCGCCTCTGCGGCGGCCCGGGTTTCATCTTTCGCCGGGGACGACCCGGCGTGGAAGCCGGTGTGCGAGATGCCCTCGGTACTGTCCACACTACTCCGCGCTCCGCCACAGCGCGGAGTATGCGGCCGCCTAGAGCTGGAGCAGCCGCTGGGTGATCTCCCGGTACTGCCTCAGCGCGTGCCGGAGTTCGTCGGACTGTGTTCCGGGGGCCTGGTCCTGCCACCCGGCGCGCAGGAGACGCCGCCGTTCCGCGAGGGCGTTCACGAGCTGGGCGGTGGCTTCGTCGTAGGCGCTCTCGGCCTCTTCCAGCGCCTCGCGCGGAGTGTCGGGGAAGTGGTTGAGGGCGTGTCGGAGGCTCTGGACGATCTTGTCCCTTTCGGCCGACGGGAGCAGTGGCTCCGGGCCCGGGGCACGGCGTTCGGTGGGCCCCCGGGTTTGGCCCGCGGGCTGCTGGGCGCGTGTCTGGTCATACATCATCGGGTGCTGCTTCCGTTCCGCCCGAAGGCGCTCTTGGTCTTCTCGACGGCCTGTTTCAGGATTCCGGAGACCCGGTCGATCCTGCCTCGGCGTTGCAGTCGCCTGTTGCGGGTGCCCCGGCCGAGCTCTTCGACGATCCTGCCCTTCATCGTCTGCGCCGTGTTCCTGATCGTCCGTGCAACGGTCGTGATCGGCCTCGCTGTTGTCCGGTAGGTGGGTTCCCGCGGGGTCTTGGCGACGCGGGTGGGCGGAATGCTTCGCCGTGTGTTCGGGAGTGGCATGGCCCTGCGCCGTGCCGCCAGTCAACGTCCGGCGACGGTCCGTGTCAACGCGGTGGCCACGCGATCCGGCCTGCCTTGTTTCGGAGCGTGAGGGCCACGGCGTCGACCGCGGCGGGCTCGACCCCTCCGCCGCTGTCATCCGCCTCCTGGAACGCCTCGGCTGGGTATACGACGTGCGCTGGCCCACTCCGGACCGCGTGGCCGCCCGCCGCGCCTGACACCGGCCACTCACGTCCTCCGCCACACGGCGGTTGACAGGAGCTTTCATGACCACCGCGCTGCGACCCCCTCCTCCCTCCCATCCCCTTCTCCGCCTGCGCCTGGCCCCCCACGGCGGTACACCCCAGCCCATCGACAGAGCGTGGTGGCCCCGTTCGTACGACCTGCTCGCCGAACTCCCCAGGCTGCGCGCCGGATTGCCGCGCGCGTGGGGCCACATCACGAGCGTCACCATCAACGGGGCGACACGGTCCGCGGGGCCCGGCCGGATGCTCGTCTTCAACCGGGCGCGGATTGCGGGAGAACACCGGTGGCGGAGGACGGTCGGGAACGGATCCGCAGTGGCGCCGGGCGTTCCCAGCGCCGGAGACCTCAAGGACGACGGCTGACACCCGTCGACCCCAGGGCGGTGATCCCGGGCTTCGGACGGTGTCCCGCCGGGGACGGCGGCGGCCCATCAGGCGAAGTCGTGGACGTCGTGCTCGACCAGGCCGGACGCGTGCCTGGCGACGGCACCGTGGCCTGCACCGTCAGGGAGGACAGCCAGGCCGTGGTGGCGGCTGTGGCAGCGATGACGAGGCAGCCCGCCGAGGCGCTGGGCTGGTCCCCAGCCTGGTCCCTGAGAAGCAATTCCCGGCTCGCGGCAACCTTGTGTGACGTCTGTGACGACAAGGGAGCGGATCCGGCCAGTTCCAGTGGCCGGATCCGGGTTTCCACTGTTGAACAGCATGCAAGGAGAACGCCTCCCCATGAACAACCCCACGAACGGCGGACGCCGCGGGCGTCACCGCCGCCGCTGGACCGCCACTGGTCTGCTGTTCGGCGTGCCCGCCGTTCTCGTGCCGTATCTCCTTATCGCACAGGAGGACTCGCAGGCCGCGACGGTCGATGGCGACGCCTACTACCGGCTGGTCTCCGTGCGCAGCGGCAAGGTGCTGGACGTCAACGGTTTCTCCGCCGCAGACGGCACCCGTATCCAGCAGTGGACCGACCAGAACACCGCCAACCAGCAATGGAGGCTGCGGCCCACCAGGGACGGCTACTACGAGCTGGTCAACCGCAACAGCGGCAAAGTGCTGGGCATAGCGGGCGACTCGACCGCCCGGGCGGCCGCCACGGAGCAGCAGACCGACAGTTCCTCCACCTCCCAGGAGTGGAAGATCAACGAGGTGAGCGGTTCCGACGCCGTCACCTTCACCTCGCGCAGGAGCGGCCAACTGCTGGACGTCTCCAAGGGCTCCAAGGCAGACGGCGCGGCAGTCGTCCAGTATCCCGCCACAGGCAGCGCCAACCAGGAGTGGAAGCTGGTGAAGACGGCCGAGCCCCAGGCGGCCGGGGCGGGCGCGGCGCGGACCACGGCCGCGGCCGGTCCGTATGTGTGGAAGAACGCCCAGGTGGTGGGCGGTGGTTATGTCACCGGACTGGTGTTCAACCAGCGGGAGAAGGGTCTGCTGTACGCACGTACCGACATGGGCGGCGCCTACCGCTGGGACACCGCGGCCGAGCAGTGGATCCCACTGACCGACTGGATCGGCGAGAAGGACTGGAACCTGCTGGGCATCGACGCGGTGGCCACCGACCCCGTCGACCCTAAGCGGCTCTACTTCTCGGCGGGCACCTACACCAACGAGTGGGCCGGCAACGGCGCGATCCTGCGCTCCACTGACCGGGGCCGCACCTTCAAGCGCACTGATCTGCCGTTCAAGGTGGGCGGCAACGAGGACGGCCGCGGCGCGGGCGAGCGGCTGGCGATCAACCCCGCGGACAACGGCACCCTGCTGCTGGGCACCCGCAAGAACGGCCTGTGGCGCAGCAGCGACCACGGCGTGACATGGCGGCAGGTCTCCTCGTTCCCCGTCAAGGACGGGGCGGGCAGCGGGGCGGGCATCTCCTTCGTGACGTACGGCCCGGCCGGCAGCAAGACGATCTACGTCGGCGTCAACGACAGGTCCACCTCCCTGTACCGCTCCACCGACGGCGGCAGCACCTGGCAGGCCGTCTCCGGGCAGCCCACCGGCCAGCTGCCGCAGCACGGCGTGCTCTCCGGTGACGGCTCGCTGTACCTGACGTACACCAACAACCTCGGACCCAACGGCGTGACGGCGGGCTCGGTGTGGAAGTACACGCCGGGCAGCGGGGCATGGAAGAACATCTCCCCGTCCAAGGGCGACTACGGCTTCTCCGGTCTGGCCGTCGACCCGCGCAAGCCCTCCACGGTGATGGTCACCACCCTCGGCCGCTGGTGGCCCGAGGACGAGATCTATCGGACCACCGACGGCGGCGCCACATGGAAGGCACTGGCTGACAAGTCGGTGCGCAGCGCCTCCGCCGCCCCTTACGTCGGCACCCACACCGGGCACTGGATGACCGCCCTGGCCATCGATCCCTTCAACTCCGGGCACGTGCTGTACGGCACCGGCAACGGCATCCTGCGCAGCAAGGACGCAAGCGCCTCCGACACCGGCGGCACCAGCCACTGGAGCATGGGCGCCCGAGGGCTGGAGGAGACCGCGCTGCTGGACGCGATCGCCCCGCCCGGCGGCGCCACCGTCATCACCTCCATGGGCGACCAGGGCGGCTTCCGGCACGACTCCCTGACCAAGGTGCCCTCCGGGCGGCTGAGCAACCCGATGATGACCAACAGCACCGACATCGACTTCGCTCAGTCCAAGCCCTCGATGATGGTCCGCGTCGGCCGTGGCGGCGCGCAGGACGGCGCCTACTCCACCGACGGCGGCCGCAGCTGGAACGGCTTCAAGGCGGAGCCGGTGGCCAGTGCGCAGGACGGGCATGTCGCGCTCGCGGCGGACGGCTCCACCATCGTCTGGACCCAGGCCGGACAGGCCCCGTACCGCTCGACCGACAACGGGGCGAGCTGGTCGAGGGTCAGCGGCCTGGGCACCGGCGCCGTGATCGTCGCCGACCGCTCCTCGGCCAGGACCTTCTACGCGCTGTCCGGCGGCACGCTCCACGCCAGCACCGACGGCGGCGCGACCTTCACCGCCCGCGCCGGCAACCTGCCCTCCGGCAAGCTCACGGCCGTCCCCGGCATCGCCGGGGACCTGTGGATCGCCGGCGGCGGCAAGGGGCTGCTGCACTCCACCGACGGCGGCCGGACCTTCACCACGCTCAAGACGGTGCAGTCCGCCTCCGCCCTCGGCTTCGGCAAGGCCAAGCCGGGCACCAACTACCAGGCGCTGTACCTGATCGGCACCGTCAAGGACGTCACCGGAGTCTTCCGCTCCACCGACAAGGGCGCCACCTGGCTCCGCGTCAACGACGACGCCCACCAGTGGGGCGCCATCGGCGGCGTCGGCGTCATCACCGGCGACCCCGACACCTTCGGCCGCGTCTACGTCGGCACCAACGGACGCGGCCTGCAGTACGGCGACCCGTCCTGACCCGGGAGCCGTGGCGGGGCCGCAGCCGTGACGGGCTGCGGCCCCGCATGGCTGGGCAACCTCGCCCGGGACCCGGACGTGAGCTGCCACGAGAGCGCCTGGCCGGTGCCTGCACCGATGGGCTCGGTGTCCCGGTTCCGGTGCGGGAAGGCAGTCCCCCGCAGTTGGTCTGCTGTCGTGGGACTGCCCTCAACCGATCGGGCGTCTCCCTGCGCCGTGGTAGGCGTGGCGGGTTACAGGAGCGTGGTCCACTTCTGGTTGCTCTGGCCGTTGCAGGTCCACAGGATGACCGGGGTCCCGTTGGCGGTTCCTGATCGTTCGGAGTCCAGGCAGAGCCCGGCGCGGACGTTGCGGATCGACCCGTCGGCGCCCACGGTCCACTTCTGGTTGTTCTGGCCGTTGCAGGGCCAGATGATCACCCTTGTGCCGTTGGTGGTGCCCTGGTTGTAGGCGTCCAGGCACTTGTCACCGTAGACGCGGATCTCGCCTCCGGCCCACGTGGTCCAGAGCTGGTTGGCTGCGGTGTGGCAGTCCCAGATCAGCGACGCCGTCCCGGCTGCGGTGGAGGCGCGGTCCACGTCCAGACAGCGGCCGGATCCGGCACCACGCAGGCGTGCGGTGGTGGAGGCCAACGGGCTGCCGCCGGTCATCTTGAATACGGCGACACCGTGCGCCGGGACGCTCGCCGAGATCTGCCCGGACGTGCTCGACGTGGCACCGGTCCACAGGTCGGTGAGGGTGAACGACCCTCCGGTGAGGCCGACCTGCGCGGCCGAGGCGGTGATGGTCGTGGTGTTCCCTCCCCGGTTGAACAGGCCGACGGCGACCGATCCGTCGGACAGGGGCTTGGCGAACACCTCGGTGTCGCCGTCGTCGCGCACCCTGCGCCCGCCCGCGCCCAGCGGATCCTGGTTGACCGCCAGCAGACGGGGGTTGCGCAAGATCGCGCTCACGTCGGCGGACATGGTGCGGATGTCGTTGCCGGCCATGAGCGGGGCCGAGAGCAGCGACCACAGGGCGAAGTGGGAGCGGGACTCGGTCAGCGACAGACCGGGACGGCCGACGACCAGCATGTCGGGGTCGTTCCAGTTTCCCGGGCCCGACTGGGCGGCCAGCGGCGCGGTGACGTCCAGGACGTTGCCGACGCCCATCGGGTAGCTGTTGGTGTTGCTGTTCTGCCAGATGTCGAGCAGGTCCTCGGTCGTCCGCCACAGGTCGGCGACCTCACCCCAGTCGTACTTGTCGCCGGTGGGGGAGTGGAAGCTGTTGGGGTTGATGCTGTAGACGATCGGACGGCCGGTTGCGCGCAGGGCGTCGCGCATGATGGTGAACTGCGCGATCTGCTCGTTGAGGGTGCCGCTGCCGGAGCACCAGTCGTACTTGAGATAGTCCACGCCCCATGAGGCGAATGTGGCGGCGTCCTGGGCCTCGTGGCCCTTGCTGCCGGTGGAGCCGGGGTAGGTCCCCACGCCCTGCGCGCACGTCTTCTCGTTGGGCGCCTGGTAGATGCCGAACTTCAGGCCCTTGCTGTGGATGTAGTCGCCGAGCGCCTTCATGCCGCTGGGGAACTTGGTCGGGTTGGCCCGGAGGTTGCCCGCCGCGTCACGCTGCGGGTCGAACCAGCAGTCGTCGACGACGACGTACTGGTAGCCCGCGCCCTTCATGCCCGTGGACACCATCGCGTCGGCGGCCTGGCGGACCTGCGCCTCGGTGATCCCGCACCCGAAGCTGTTCCAGCTGTTCCAGCCCAGTGGCGGGGTGAGCGCCGGGCTGCCCGGCGCGGCCTCGGCGGTCGTGTCGGCGGAGGCGGTGACGCAGGCGGTGAGCGTCAGCGCGGTGGCCGTGAGGAGACGCAGCAGTCGTCTGTGTAAAACCATGGGGGGTACCTTCCCGGCCCGCGCAGCTGTGCGGGCCTGATGGGCCGCTCATGAGGTTGTGATCAGGCGCGCCTGGGTCAGCGCTGCAGGGTGAGCAGAGCCGGCCGGTACGGCAGCTTCAGGTAGTCGGTGCCGTCCGATGCCGGAGACCTGCCCTGGTACAGGAACTGCAGGTTGCAGGGGTCGATGGTCATGGTCTGGTCGGCGTTGACGCGGACCAGGTCACCGTGGCTGATGTCGTTGGTCCAGGTCTGGTTGGTGTTGGCCTTGCCCGCGAAGGGGTTGCTCTCGGTGCCGGCCTGCTCGGTCCACGTGCCGGTCAGGCTGGTGGCGGTGAAGGAGCGGAAGTAGCGCCCGTTGACACCCCGCGCCTCGACGATCATGAGGTACTGGTTCTGGCCCTGGACCTTGTAGACCTCGGGGGCTTCGAACAGGCGCTCCTCGGTGTCGGTCATGACCGTTGTGTAGGAGGAGCCGAAGCTGCTGGGGAAGTTCCCGAGCGGCATGGTCGACCTGAAGATGCTGCCCTTGTCGTTGGCGAAGAACAGGTGGATGTTCTGGCCGTCGGCGATCAGGGTCGGGTCGATCGGGCCGCCGACCGGGACGCTGCCGGTGAACAGCGGCTGCGGGGCGGACCAGCTGTTGGGGTTGGTGGGGTCGCTGGACGTGCGGTAGGTGAAGGGCCAGCCGGTGTCCCACCCGTTCGAGGCCAGCACCCAGATGTTCTTGGTCGAGAGGTAGAACAGTTTGGGCGCCACCACTGACCCGTTTACCTTGGTCTGGGTGGCTGTCCCCATGTCGGACCAGTTCCTGAAGGGACTGAACATCATCGCGCCCCACGAGTTTCCGTCGGAGCTGGTGGCGTACACCAGGTTCTGGCCGTTGATCGGGACGGTGGTGAAGTCCTTCAGCGCGAGCCAGCCGTTCCCCGGCTGCGCGAGCGGGCCGGTCGAGGACCACCGATACGTCGACGGAAGTGCACACGTGGTGGGCGTCCCGGACAGGCCGGTCCACTTCTGATTGTTGCCGCCGTTGCAGTTCCACAGCTGCACCGCCGTGCCGTTGGCCGTGGCGCCGCCGCTGACGTCCAGACACAGCCCGGACTCCACGGCGACGATCGTGCCGTCGGCGTTCGCCCGCCACTGCTGGTTGGTGCCGCCGTTGCAGGACCAGATCACCGGCCGGGTACCGGCCGTGGTGGCGTGGTTCGGAACGTCCAGGCACTTGTTGCCGTACACGGTCAGCTGGTTGTTGTCCGTCAGCGTCCACCGCTGATTGGTACCGCCGGTGCAGTCCCAGATCTGCACGTTCGTGCCGTCGGTCTGGCCGGCGCCCGGCACATCGAGACACCGGCCGGAAGCAACGCCGCGCACGGCGCTGGTGGTGGCCGCCTGGGCGGGGTTGGCGACGAGTGTCGCCGCCGAAGCGATGAGGGTCGCGAGCACCACAGGCAGGTGCCTGCGGCTGAAACCACGTCTGCGCATGGGGATCTCATTCCTTGAGTGAGCGGTTATGTTCGGAATACCGAACAAGGGTCGAACTGTCGGGTAAACGGAAGAGTGGAGGGCGGCCGTCTGTTTCCGGGGCGGAACTCAGTTCCTCACGATGCGCCAACGGTTGTCGGCGGTGCCGTCGTCCGAACTCTGGACCGCGAACGCACCGACAGCGGTGGAATTGTTCGCGATGGCGAGCAACCTGCCGCTGTGCTCGTTGCGGATCTTGTAGGTCCCGTCTCCCTGGTCGAGCAGTGTCCATCGGTGGTCGGCGGTGCCGTTGTCCGACCACTGCAGGACGGTCGCGCCGTCGTCCGTGGACATGTTCAAGACGCCGAGCACCTTGCCGCTGTGGGCGTTGCGGAAGCGGACCCCGTTTCCGTCGGCGATCATGTGCCAGTCGTGGTCGGCGGTGCCCGAGTCGTTCCACTGCAGAGCGCGGCCACCGTCGGCCGTGGACATGTTCTGGATGCCCAGCACGAGACCGCTGCCCACGTTGGCGAGCCGGACGGTGCCGCTGGTGTTCCAGTAGACGGTGTAGTTGTGGCCGTGCGCGTCGTGGAACGGGCCCAGGTTGACGGGGGAGCCGTTGGCGGTGGCGGTGAAGGCCAGTGACGTGCTGCTGGTCCGTCTGATCGAGGACGTGTTCAGCGAGGGGAGGGAGCTGAGCGTGGAGTCGCCGTAGTTGCCGGACAGGACCACCGGGCCGTAGGTGATCGCGGCGACGTTCGCGTTGTCGTTGGCCGCTCGCATGATGACCCGCATGGGCAGGCGGACGGTGACCGTGTCGCCGGAGGTCCAGGAGCGGGTCAGGGTGGCGTAGCTGCCTGGCGTGGTGGCGATGTCCTGTCGCGTGCCGTTGACGCTGACAGTGGCCCCGGCGGTCCAGCCCGGGATGCGCAGGCGCATCGCCCAGGTTCCGCTGACGTTGCCGGTGACCTGCAGGGTCGTCGTGTCGCTGACGGGGTATGCCGTGGTCTGGGTGACCGTGATTCCGCGCTCCGACCAGTTGAGCACCGAGGGCACGAACAGGTTCACGATCAGGGTGTCGTCACTGCGGTAGTAGATGGAGTCCATCAGCCTGGTGTGCATCTCCAGGCCCGTGCCCTGGCAGCACCAGAACGTGCCGTAGTCGGTGCTCCAGGTGCCGCCGCCCCACGCGGGACCCACACCGCGTCGGCCTCCCGGGTTGAGCGGGGTGAAGTAGGTGACGTGGCCATGGGTGTCGGCCGGGTTCTGCTGGCCGATCATGTGGTTCAGCCACGCCCGCTCGTAGTAGTCGAACAGCGCCGCCCGGTTCGGGTCCAGCGCGAACAACTCCCGCGTGAGGAGGAGCATGTTGAAGGTGTTGCAGCTTTCGCAGGTGTCCTTGTTCAGGTAGCCGGCGATGGCGTTCGGGGCGCGGAAGTGCTCCGCCTGGCTGTTGCCGCCGATGGCATAGGTGTGCGCGTCGACGGTGAAGTTCCAGGCGTTGGTGGCGATGTCCCGGTACCGAGCGGTACCGGTGGCCTTGTACTCCCGGGCGGCCCCGATCCACTTGGGTACCTGGGTGTTGGCGTGCAGTCCGCTGAGCCGGTCCTGGTTGGCCGCCAGCGGGTCGAACACCGCGGCGTGGTCGAACCGCCGGGCGACGGTGAGCCACCGCGCGTCGCCCGTCTGCTGGTGGAGATCGGTCAGCACGGCGTTCATGCCGCCGAACTCGGTTCCCAGCATGGCCTGCATCTGCTGGCCGCTCAGCCGGCCGGTGCGCAGGTCCACCCATCCCGCCAACGCGAGCAGCACGTCACGGGCTTGTGTGCTGCCGATGTGGCGCCATACGTCCAGCAGGCCGGCGAGGGTCTTGTGGATGGTGTAGTACGGCACGTTGCCGTTGCTCAGGGTCCGCTGCTCGAGGGCGGTGAAGTCGGACTCGGGGTAGCCGGAGAGGTACCCGGCGTTGAAGCCGGCGGCGCTGTTGTTGGCCTGGCATTTGGCCAACTCGGCAACCATGTGGGTTGCCTTGTCCCGGCAGACGGTGTCCCCGGTCACGGCGTACAGCTGCGCCCATGCCGTGAGGAAGTGCCCTTGGACGTGGGTGCGGAAGGGGAAGTCCGGGGCGTCCCAACCGCCGTTCGCGGCCGCGCCGTTGGTGGACAGCCGATGGTTGGCGCGGAAGTTGTGCAGCAGCCGGTCGACATCGACGAACCGCAGGTAGTTCCGCGTGCGGTTCTGGTTGTCCAGCCAGCGGCTCGCGGTGAGCCGGACCTGGTCGAGTGCGAAGGGGTGCGCGGAGACCCCGATGTCGGCCCTTGCGGGAGGCACGGCCGCGTGGGCGGGGGACGCGCAGACGAAGGATCCGGTGGCAGAGGCGGCGGCGGTGGCCCCCACTGCTTGCAGTAGGCGCCGTCTGCTGACGGAGGAAGACATCTTGAACCTCTCGGTGAGGGCAGAGTGACTGCTGGTTCGTAGGTGCGTTCGCTCGCGTGTCCGGCGGTCGGGTTCAGTGCGTCACAGGACTTGCCTGCTGCCGACGTGGCGTCATACGTGGCAGGCCGACGGCATCACGGCGGAGCCGTTGGTGGCGGCCGCCGTGCCGACGAGAGCCGATGCGCGTGAGACTCCTCCGGCACTGCCGTTGGTCCTGTTCGCTCGCCTGACGAGGCGACAGGGGGGCCGTGCCGCCGCGTGGGTCCGCGACGGCACGGCAGGGGATTGGACAATCAGGCCCAGGGGCTGACCACCGTGAAGGAGCTGTCGGCGCTGAAGGTGTCGGTGTTCTGGTAGAGGTCCATGCGCAGCGCGTAGTCGTAGTGGCGGAGGTAGCGGCCCGGGTAGTTGTACGACTCCAGGCTCACCGAGCCCGCGGTCGCGCCCGGGCGGGCGCAGTACGTGGCGTCTTTGTCGAAGACGGCCGTGCCGCTGCTGCTGTCGAAGCGGATCCGGTAGTCCCAGTGCCGCAGATAGCGTCCGGCGGAGTCGCGGAAGGAGTAGCAGTTGGCGTCCGCGAGTCCGGGCACGACGGTGAAGGTTGCGCTCTGCTTGACAGCGGTGCTGCCGGAGGATGTCACCGGGTCGATGTAGCCGAGGTTGTCGGAGCGCACCACGGCGTAACGGCTCGGGAAATTGACGGACTGGAGGGACCGAGTGGTGTCGGTCGGGAGGGTGACGCCACCGGAGACGGTCTCCTTCAACACCGTCGCGTGGCGTATGAGGCCGGACAGTCCGGGCACCTCGGTGGGCGTGGACCAGGTGGCGAAGTTGTCGTAGCTGTCGCTGTACCAGTACTTGCCGGCGCGGTAGCCGTCGTAGTAGATGCGCCAGCCTCCGTTGTCGAGCCGGACCAGGGCTGGGCCCTCGACCCAGTCGCCGAAGCCCGCCCAGTTGCCGGTCTTCTTGAAGGTGTACGGGCCGGTGAGGCTGGAGGCGGTGGCGTACTCGATGTACTTCGTCGTCTCGTTCTTGGTGAACGCGTGGTAGGTGGAACCGACCTTGACGACGAAGGTGTCGATGTAGTTCGGGCCGATGCCCGCCAGCTGGGCGGGTGTGGACCAGGCGGTCAGCGCGGAGTTGGTCGCCGTGATCTTGTAGCCGGTGAAGTGGGTCGCGGTGCTCGCCGACGTCAGGGACACGATGACGTTGACGCTGCCATCGGTGTCGATGAACCACTCGGGAGCCCAGGTGCGGGTCAGCCCGCTGACAGGGATCGTGTGGTTGTACAGGAACGTCCAGTTCACTCGGTCGGTGCTCCGGGCGAAACCGATCGTGTTCCCGGTCCAGTTGGTGGTGTAGGTGAGGTAGTACAAGCCGTCGGTGTGCTTGAAGATGCTGGGGTCTCGGATCAGACCGGACGGCGGGGTGTAGGCCGGGCCCTTTCGCAGGGTGAATCCGGTGGCGTCCGGCGAGTCGTACACGTACATGTTCGACTCGCTGCTGTTGGTGAACGCGGTCATCGCGTACCGCGTCGTCTGTCCCGCCGACGGGTGGGCGGCTCCGGCCGTACCGGCGAAGGTGGTGAGGCCCAGCAGGGCGGTCACCGAGGTGAGGAGGGCGAGGGCCGCCCTGAGGGTTCTGTTCAACGCTCGTCCCATCTCTGCGTGAACTGCCCTGACACCTGAGCAATGTTGTTCGAGGAGCCGAACTGTGTACGGTACTTCGAGCAGAAGATAGGTTTGGGTCGCGGTTCCGTCAATGCTTACGACGGGGCCCGTTTCCGGTGCGACTCGGGTCACCCGGACTGCGGGGTGGCAGTACTGTCGCGCACCTTGAACTCCGTACGAGGTGCCTTGTCCGTTCTGCGATCAAATCGGCTCGGATCAGGAACCGCGCGAGAGGTGCACCGAGGGCGGACGTGCGGGGAGCGGAGCAGTGCTCCCCTTGCGCAGGGCTGTTCACCGGACGTCCCGCCGAGTACCGCGCCACGGTGGTCCGTGTTCGAGCGGCCGGTGCCCCGGTCGTCGGGCGCGCACCGGCCCGCACCGAGGCGCGGTCCGTGGTCGTGCCGCCGGGACTGCCCGGGCATGTCGTCCCCGACGAGTCCTGGTTCCGGCTGGAGGACCCGTCGCTGACGGCCGGCGGGTTCGACGGGGCGGACGCCGTGGCCACCACCGCCGCACCGGCGACGGCGGCGGCCTCGGGAGACGGTGAACATCTGGTGGTCGGCGCCGCCATACGGGCGTTGCTCCAACTGGTCGCCCTGGGCGCTGCCCGCCGTGAGGTACAGACCGCTGTGGCGGTTGAGGAGCCGGACGCGGCCGTCGCCCGCGTCTTCCACGGGCCACTCGTCGTGTCGTTGGTGCTCGCGTTGGCTTCGTACGGGTACTGGACGGCCTTCGCGCCCGCGTCGCGGGAGGCCCGCCGGATGACGACGTCCTTGCCACTCGCCAGGGGCTGCGACGGGCCGTTTCACGCCGACTGCCACATTCGGGCGAGTGTCGTGGCGGTGAGAAGCTGCGCGGGGTTGCCCTGTCCCACCAGGTGACCGTCGCGTAGCAGGAGGCAGGTGTCCGCCGAGCGTGCGGCTTCCAGGTCGTGTGTGGCCTGGACGACGGTCACCCCGTCGGTGACCAGTTCGGTCAGGAGGGCCGCGATCCGCTCCCTGGCCTCCGGATCGAGCCCAGTGGTGGGTTCGTCCAGGAGCAGCAGATCCGACTCCTGGGTGAGCCCTTGGGCGATCAGGGCGCGTTGTCTCTGTCCGCCGGACAGCTCCCCGAGCTGGCGGGACGCGAGGTCCATGATGCCCAGTCGTTCCATGGCCGTGTCCACGATGGCGCGGTCCTGCCGAGTCAGTCGGCGCCATGGCCCGCGCTCACCCCAGCGCCCCATCTCCACCGTCTGTCTGACGGTCAGGGGTAGCGCGTCACCGACGGCGCCGCGCTGGGGGACGAACGCCGGTGGCCGGTCGCCGGCGTGGTGCAGCTCGCCTGATGTGGGCTGGATCACTCCGGCGAGAACGCCGAGCAGGGTGGACTTCCCGCTTCCGTTCGGGCCGACCAGTGCGGTGAGGGCCAACGCCGGTATTTCGGCGTCGAGTTCATGGAGAACGGGGCGGCCCGGGTATCCGGCGGACAGTTCGGTGAAGCGGGCGCGGGGCGTCGTGTCCTTGGCCGGAGAGGGGGAGGGGAAAGTTTTGAACATGATTGTCATTGTAATATGTTCACATGGAGTGGTTGACGGACCCCTTTCAGGTGACCTTCGTCCAAAGGGCCTTGTGGGGCGGGATGTTGGTGTCGGTGATCTGTGCCCTGGCCGGCACCTGGGTGGTGCTCAGGGGAATGGCCTTTCTCGGTGACGCCATGTCTCACGGGCTGCTGCCCGGAGTCGCGCTCGCCGCGCTGCTGGGCGGCAACCTGCTGGTCGGGGCGTTGCTGAGCGCGGCCGTCATGACCGCCGGCGTCACCACCCTCGGCCGCACCCCGAAACTCTCCCAGGACACCGGCATCGGCCTGCTGTTCGTGGGGATGCTGTCGCTCGGCGTCATCATCGTCTCGCGGTCGCAGTCCTTCGCGGTCGACCTGACCGGGTTCCTCTTCGGTGACGTCCTCGCCGTCCGTGAACAGGACTTGGTGTTGCTGGGCGTGGCGCTGCTCCTGGCGCTGGCCGTCTCGGTCCTCGGCCACCGGGCCTTCCTCGCCCTGGCTTTCGACCCGCGCAAGGCCCGCACGCTCGGCCTGCGGCCCCGCCTGGCGCACGCCGCGCTGCTCGGCCTGCTGGCGCTCGCCATCGTCGCCTCCTTCCACATCGTGGGGACGCTCCTGGTCCTGGGCCTGCTCATCGCGCCGCCCGCGGCAGCGCTGCCCTGGGCGCGCAGCGTGCGGGGCGTCATGACCCTCGCGGCGCTGCTCGGCATCACCGCCACCTTCGGCGGGCTGCTGCTGTCCTGGCACATGAGCACCGCGGCCGGCGCGACGGTCTCGGGCCTCGCGGTGGTCCAGTTCTTCCTCTCTCACCTGGCATCCGCCCTCCGCCACCACCGCCGTGCGCGCCTCGTCGACGCTCCCGCTGCGGCAACAGACTGAAAGAAGCCTGAGGCGATCCCCTTGTTCGTCGGAAGAAACGTCACTGCCCGGTCGTCGGCCGCGCTCGTTGCCGTCGCACTGCTCACCACGAGCTGCGCCGGCCAGGACGGCAACGCGTCCACCCCGAAAGCCGCTGCCTCGCCCTCCACCCCGCACGGGTACGTCGAAGGGGCCCAGGAGCGGGCCGAGCAGCAGTCCCGGCTGGTGCTCAACGACCCGGAGACCGGGGACTCCCGAGTCCTGGATCTGATCACCGGAAAGGCACACGAGGTGCCCCGGACGACGGGCACCACGCACCTCACCACGGACGGCCGGTTCGCCTACTTCCACACCGCGGGCGGCACGCGTGTCCTGGACAGCGGTGCCTGGATGGTGGACCACGGCGATCACGTGCACTACTACCGCGCGACCGTGCGTGGCGTGGGCCGGCTGCCCGCAGGCGCGGACGCGCGGATCCGCAGCGACGCCGGCGTGGCCGTGGTGACCGACGGGGACGGCCGGGCCACCATCTACCGCCGGGCCGCACTGGAAAAGGGCAGGATCGGATCCCCCCGCCCGCTTCCCGGGACACTCGCGGGAGCCGTCGTGCCGTACGCGGAGCACCTGCTCGGCCTCACGGAGGACGGGAAGCTCGCGGTGTACGACCGCGAGGGCAAGCGCGTCGCGTCACCTGACGCACGGTGCGAGGACCCGAAGGGCGACGCCGTCACGCGGCGCGGAGCCGTCCTCGGGTGCGCCGACGGCGCCTTGCTCGTCCGGGAGGACGACGGCACGTTCACGGCAGAGAAGATCCCGTACGACAGTGACGTACCCGAAAAGGAACGGGCCACGGACTTTCACCACCGGCCCGGCAGCGACACGCTCACAGCGCCGTCCGGCGACCGGGCCGCGTGGGTCCTGGACGTCACCGAACGCACATGGAAACGGGTGAGGACCAGCGCTCCCGTGATCTCCGTCAACACCGCGGGCGAAGGCTCGGTGCTGATCGTCCTCGAGGCCGACGGATCGCTGCACGGCTACGACATCGCCACCGGCAAGCAGGTCACCAGGACGAAGCCACTCATCACGGGCGCCCTGGACGCCGGCACCGACGGCAACGCGGCACCGATCGTCGAGGTCGACCGCAGCCGCGCCTACCTCAACGACCCCAAGGGCAAACGCGTGCACGAGATCGACTACAACGACAACCTGCGCGTCGCGCGCACCTTCGACCTGGACATCGCGCCGTCCCTGATGGTGGAGACCGGGCGATGACGCGGAAGACGCCAGGGGCACGGCGCCCGCGCACGTTCCTGCTGGCCTTGCTCACCCTCTTCACCGCCGGCGCGGCGACCGCCTGCGCGAACGACGACGACCGCCCCCGGGTCGTGGTGACGACCAACATCCTGGGCGACATCACGCAGGAGATCGTCGGTGACGAAGCCGACGTCACCGTGCTGATGAAACCGAACGCCGACCCGCACTCCTTCGGACTGTCGGCCGTGCAGGCCGCCGAGCTGGAGCGCGCGGACCTGGTGGTCTTCAACGGGCTGGGGCTGGAGGAGAACGTCCTGCGGCACGTGGACGCCGCCCGCGAGTCCGGAGTGGCCACCTTCGAGGTGGGCAAGGCGGTCGTCCCGCTCACCTTCCAGGCATACGACGACGGCGGCCCGGAGGAGGAAGCCGGGCAGCCCGATCCCCACTTCTGGACCGACCCCAACCGCGTACGCAAAGCCGCCGGCCTGATCGCCGACCAGGTCACCGAACACGTGGACGGCGTGGACGAAAAGGCGATCCACGCCAACGCCGACCGCTACGACACACAACTCGCCGACCTCACCACCTGGATGGAGAAGTCCTTCGCCCGCATACCGGAGAAACAGCGGGCGTTGGTGACCAACCACCACGTCTTCGGCTACCTCGCCGAACGCTTCCACTTCCGGGTGGTCGGCGCGGTGATCCCGAGCGGCACGACGCTGGCCTCTCCCAGCTCCTCCGACCTGCGCTCGCTCACCCAGGCCATGCGCGAGGCCGGAGTGCGCACCGTTTTCGCCGACTCCTCTCAGCCCAAGCGGCTGGCCGAGGTTCTGCGCACCGAGCTGGGCGACGGTGTGCGCGTCGTCGAGCTCTACTCCGAATCGCTGACCGAGCCAGGCAAGGGCGCCGGCACCTACCTGCAGATGATGCGCGCGAACACCACCGCCATGACCGATGGCCTGAGCGGCGCCTGAACCCGAGCCTTCCCACGTGAACACCGGCCGACCGGCCACCAGTACCCCCACTCCACGCCGCACCCCCGCGGCCCCAGAAAGGAACACACCGGTGAACAAGCCGATACGCAACAGAGCCTTCACGGGCACGGCTCTCGCCCTGGCAGCCTCCGCGGTCCTGACCGCCTGCGGAGGAGAAGACACCTCCTCGCCCGACACGCAGGCCAAGAACGCTCCGGGAGCCAAGGCCGTAGCGGTCAAGGAACCGCTGGTCGCCACGTTCGACGGCGGCCTGTACGTCCTGGACGGCGAGAGCCTGAAGCTGGCCAAGACGATCGAGCTGCCCGGCTTCAACCGCCTCAACCCCGCGGGCGACGACTCCCACGTCATCGTCTCCACCGACGCCGGCTTCCGCGTCCTGAACGCCGCCGAGCAGACCTTCCCCGGCATCGAGTACAAGGGCGCCAAGCCCGGGCACGTCGTCCTGCACGCCGGCAAGACGGTGCTGTTCACCGACGGCACCGGCGAGGTCAACGTCCTCGACCCCGACGACCTCGACGGCGGCGAGAAGCCGCAAGGCCGCACCTACACCTCCGCCGAGCCGCACCACGGCGTCGCCATCGAGCTGAGCAACGGCCACCTCCTCAGCACCCTCGGCACCGAGGAGAAGCGCACCGGCGCCCTCGTCCTCGACCAGAACAACAAGGAGATCAAGCGCAACGAGGACTGCCCCGGCGTCCACGGCGAGGCCGCGGCCAAGGGCGAGGCCGTCGGAATCGGCTGCGAGGACGGCCTCCTGATCTACAAGGACGGCAAGTTCACCAAGGTCGACGCCCCCGACGACTACGGCCGCATCGGCAACCAGCGAGGCAGCGACGCATCCCCGATCCTCCTCGGTGACTACAAGACCGACCCGGAGGCCGAACTGGAGCGACCGACCCGCATCTCACTCATCAACACCGAGACCGCGAAGCTGCGCCTGGTCGACCTGGGCACCAGCTACTCCTTCCGCTCGCTCGGACGCGGACCGCACGGCGAGGCACTCGTCCTCGGCACCAACGGCATCCTTCACGTCATCGACCCGGAGACGGGCAAGGTGGAGAAGAAGATCCCCGTCGTGGACAAGTGGCAGGAGCCGCTGGACTGGCAGCAGGCCAGGCCCACCCTCTTCGTCCGCGACCACACCGCGTAAGTCTCCGAGCCGGGCAAGCGCAAGCTGCACGCCGTCGACATCGAGTCAGGGAAGAAGGCCACGTCCGTGACCCTGCCGAAGAGCACGAACGAGCTGTCCGGCGTGGTTGCCGGACATTGATCCATCCACCTCGGCGAGGGGCGGGCCGGTGGAGTGGCCTGGTGCGCACCGCTCCCAGTGGTCACCAGGCAGCCGGTCCACCAGGGTGTGGCGCTTACTCTGCCGACGTCACTCCCCGCCCCTGGAGGATGGTTCGAGCCCCGATCACCTTGCTGCGGAACAGGTAGTTCGTACCTCAATGCTGGGCGATCCGGCCGTCGGAGAACAGCCCTCGTCCGCCTGCGCCGGTTGCCGACCGGCTCCGCGTGCGGTTCCCGCGCCGCAGCACGTCGCTCTCCTGATCACCATGGGGGACAACCCCGAGCGGCGCGTCGAGGCGGGAGCGCGCTGCAGCCGCGAAGCCTGGCTGGGACTCACCGGGGCACGGTGCTTTCTCGGACCACGAGGGTGGGCCGGAGAAGGACCTGTTCGGCCTTGGCGTCCGGGTCCTTGAGCCGGTCGAGGAGGAGGCGCATGGTGTGTCGTGCGACCAATTCCAGTGGCTGGGCGAGGCTGGTCAATCCCGGGTCGACGAAGTGTGCGCCGACGCTGTCGTCGAATCCCACGACGCCGACGTCACGGCCGACGGCCAGTCCCCGCTCCCGGCACGCCTGGAGCGCACCGATCGCGATCGTGTCGCTGACGCACACGAAGCCTGTCGGCGGCTGCTTCCTGTCGAGGAGTCGAACAGCGAGCTCCCGGCCCGTGCTGATCTCGTCGGACCCGCGGACCGCGAGATCACGGGTCGAGAAGCCGTGTGCACGCATGGCGCGGCGCCAGCCGGACTCCCGGTCGTCCCCGAACCCGTTGCGCCCGTCCAAGCCCAAGTAGGCAATGCGCCGGTGACCGCGTTCGGCGAGATGGTCCACGGCCTGCTCCATACCGGCGGCGCCGTCGACGTCGACCCACCACGTGTCCGACATGGGATGACCCCAGGGGCGCCCGAAGGAGACGAAGGGAATGCCGCGTTCGCGTAGGAAGGTGATGCGAGGGTCGTGGTCCTGGGTGAAAGTGATCACGAAGCAGTCGACGGTGTTCGTGCTGAAGATCTCCTGGATGACCTGGATCTCTTCCTCGTCGGTGGCGGCGGGGTGGCAGTAGACCGCATGGTCGGCTCGGTGTGCCGCTACCGAGAGTTCGTAGAGAAAGCTCGCCCATACCCCGCCCGACTGACCTTCGGTGGTCGGCAACAGCCGAAAGCCCACGGCCCGCGGAGACTGCGTGCGCAGTGAACGCGCAGCCTGGTTGGGTCGGTAACCCAACTCGTCGACTGCTTTGAGGACCCGCCGCAACGTAGTTGGGCTGAGACGGTCCGGGGAGTTCAAGGCGTAGTGAACGGTCTGCTTGGAGACTCCCACCCGCGCCGCCACCATGGCCATGGTCGGCCTTGACGACGCGGACGTTCCCTCAGCGGCCGGCTTGCGACCGCGCTGCGGAACCGATGGTTGATCGGTAAAACTCATCCGTTCATTCTGGTGGGCAGGGAGTGCGACAGTCAAGCATGTTCGACCCCCGCCCGCCCGCAGCGTCGCGCCGATCAGGACCACAGGATCGCTGAGGGCTGTCGTCGAGCGTCCCCGGGTGTGTCATGCGCACGCCTCGCGCCGAGGACGCCCGTGAACTGGTGGAATATCCGCGAAGTGGTCACGGGATATGCCGGGCCTCTCCCGATAGCGTCCCAGTGCAGGCGCCGCTGCGACGGTCACCTTCTCGTGCGTGCAGACCTCTTGACTTGCTGCGGCAAACGCCCCTACGGTCCCCGTTTTATCGGTAACACAAAGGTTTTATCGATGACACCGAGAGCCCGCGAACCTGCGCCCACAAGCTCGACCAGGCGCCGTGACGCGGCGAAACGATCAAGGGCTGCTCTACGGCGACGTACCGTCAGCGGAAGGGACGACTGTGTTCAGAAGCAGGAATGTGATCAAGGAGGCGGCTGCCGCCTCGACTGTTGACCGCCGCAACCTCCTCAAGGCGGGCATGTTCGCCGGTCTCGGTCTGGCCGCCGCGCCCGCGCTCGCGGCATGCGGCGGTGGCTCCGCGGGGAGTGGACCTGGACTGAAGTGGGCGGGTTGGGACGGGCCGCCCCAGTCGGAAGTGTTCCGTCGGTTCTCCGAGAAGATGACCGAGAAACTGGGCGTGAAGGTCACTTACCAACAGGTCGTGGGTGACTACCTCTCCAAGCTGCTGCCGCAACTGTCGGCCGGCGCCGCTCCCGACGCCTTCTACGTCGGTGACATCTACATGGCCAAGCTGATCGAGACCAAGCAGGTGCTCGACCTCACCGACTACCTGGACAGTGGCAGCGCCGCGGTCAGGCTCGATGACTTCCACGAAGGGCTGTACCGGTGGTGCAGGCCCGCGGACGGCAGCCCCGGGCTGTACGGGCTGCCGGTGGACTGCAGTCCGTTGGTGTTCTGGTTCAACAAGGACCTCTTGGCCGAGGCGGGCGTCAGCACCGACCCGGCCGCCCGGTTCGAGGCGGGCACCTGGACCCAGGGCGCGCTGACCGACCTGCTCGACAAGATCCGCGCCACCAAGAAGAGGGGGCTGGTGCTCAATGGCAGCAACTGGTTCGACTGGTTCGGCTGGATGTCCACCTTCGGCGGGACGCTCTTCGACGAGTCCGGTAAGGCGGTGTTCGACGCCGACCCCAAGTCCCAGGAGGCGCTGGCATGGCTGTTCGAGCAGTTGAAGTCGGGAAACATCACCTACTCCGGCGCCCTCCCGCAGGGACAGGGCCCTGACGTGCTGTTCTACGCCGGCCAGCTGGCCTGCCTCACCTACCCCCGCGTCATCCTGCCGAACATGAAGAAGGTCAAGTTCGGCTTCGATATCACCCCCTTGCCCTCCCTGTCCGGTAAGGACGTCATGCCGGTACCGGTCAACACGGCGGCGCTGTCGGTCAACGCCAAGTCCAAGAACCAGGCCAAGGCGCTGGAGTTCCTCGGCAACTTCCTGAACGCCGAGGGGCAGAGGTTCCGCCTGTCCGGCGGCGGCAACGCGGTGCCGTCGATCAAGGGCCTGGACGACGTCGTCACCGAGGGCAACGTGCCCGCGCACGGCAGCCTGTTCAACGATGTCGCGGCCAAGGGCTACGCCGTCCCCAGCGCGATCGCCAGCAACGCGAAGGTCGCCCGAGAGCTCCCGGTGATGGTGGACAAGATGCTCAAGGCGGGCAACGAGACGCCGCGTTCGTTCAGCGGCAAGGTGGTCAAGCTGATCAACGGGGGCGCCTGATGGCCGTCAGCAGCGCCGGTTCCCGGGCCCGGGCGCGGCTGACGTCCGCGGACCCGGACGTCCACCCGGACCGCCGGAGCCGGCGTCGGCGGGGCCGGGACACGGCCGCGGGATACCTGTTCCTGGCGCCCCAGTTGCTGGGGCTGGTGGTGTTCATGGTCGGCCCGCTGCTGTTCGCCCTGGTGCTGGCGTTCTACCACTGGGACGGGTTCGGCACCCGGTCCTTCGCGGGCCTGTCCAACTTCACGGAGGTCATGTCCTCCCAGCGCATTCAGCGCGCGGCGGTCAACACCGTCTGGTTCACGGTGTTGCAGGTGCCGGGACTGATGCTCACGGGATTGTTCTTCGCCCTGCTGATGCAGCGTGCCGGCAAGCTGACCCCGGTGTACCGGCTGGCGTTCTTCGCCCCGGTGATCACCTCTTCGGTCGCGGTCGCGGCGATCTGGCTGTGGCTCTTCAACCCCGACATCAGCCCGGTCAACAACGCGCTACGCGGGATCGGGCTGCCCGCGCCGAACTGGCTGCAGGACGCCCGGTTCGTCATCCCCGCCTTCGCGATCGTCGGGATCTGGCAGGGCCTGGGCTACCAGCTGATCATGTTCATGGCCGGGCTGCAGAGCATCGACCGCTCGTTCCTGGAGGCCGCCGTGCTGGACGGCTGTTCGGAGTGGCAGAAGCTGCGGCACGTCACCATCCCGCTGCTGTCCCCGACCATCCTGTTCCTCTCCATCACCTCGATCATTGGCTCCTTCCAGGTGTTCGACTACATCTACGTCTTCTTCGACGACAGGGCTCCGGACTCCGCCCGCACCATCGTCTACGAGGTGGTCCGGATCGCCTTCGGTGAGTTCAACTTCGGGGCGGCATCGGCTCTCGCCTTCCTCCTGTTCCTGGCCCTGCTCGTAGTCACCGGCTGCCAGCTCGCAGCCCAGAAGAAGTGGGTGCACTACACAGAATGAGTACTTTCTCCGACACCCTCAGCCGCGCGGTCACGACCGCCAAGGGGGCTTCCGGCTCCGGCCGGCCCGCCCGTCGCAAACTGCTGCTGCACGCGGTCCTCGTCGTCTGCGCCATCGGCATGGCGCTGCCGTTCGCCTGGATGCTGTTCTCCTCGTTCAAACCCTTGAGCGAGATCTTCGTACAGCCGCCCAAGCTCTTGCCTCAGGACTGGACCGAGCAGGGCTACCGCACCGCTCTGGGCGGGGCCGACTTCGTCCGCGGGTTCTGGAACAGCACCTACATCGCCCTGACGGTCACCGCGGTCTCCCTGCTCACCTCGGCGATGGCCGCCTACGCGTTCTCGCGGATCGACTTCTGGGGCCGCCGCCCGCTGTTCATTGTCTTCCTTGCGACCATGATGGTCCCCGGCCAGCTCACGATCATCCCGCTGTACATCATCATGGGCTGGCTGGGCTGGGTGGACACCCATGCCGCGATCATCGTGCCGCCCGCACTGTTCAACGCCTTCGGCGTCTTCCTGCTGCGTCAGTACATCAAAGGCATCCCCGTGGAGTTGGAGGAAGCCGCCCAGATCGACGGCGCCGGGCGGGTGCGCCGGTTCGTGACGATCATCCTGCCGCTGCTGCGCACCCCTCTCACGGCGCTGGGGATCTTCACCTTCCTCGGCCAGTGGAACAACTTCTTCTTCCCGCTGATCTTCCTGAACAGCTCCGAGAAGTTCACGCTGCCGCTGCTGGTCAACCAGTTCAAGGGCCAGTACGTCTCTGACTGGCCCGCTCTGATGGCCGCCACGACATTGCTGGCGGCGCCGATGTTGATCGTGTTCGCGTTCGCGCAACGCCAGATCGTCGAAGGCATCGCCCTGTCCGGCTCCAAGTCCTGAGCCACGCACATTCAGAAGGCCGGCCATCGAACTCCGGGCTACGCCCAGCCACCCAGCGCACCCAGCCCACGCACCCCACAACAAGACCTATCAGAGAAGGGCACGCATGACCCCCCACGGAGACCCCTCCGACCAGGGCAACCCCACCCACGACCCGGCACCCGCGCGGTCCCGGCACGCCCCTCCCGGTCACGACGACCACACCACCACCGCCACAGAAGAATCCCGGCCCGACACCGGGTGGACGCTCAGCACGACCGAAACCGACGATGACTACGCCCCGACCTTCCTCGCCAACGGCTATTTCGGTGGCCGGATCCCCGCGGCGGGGACGGGATACGCGACGGCGCCGATCGAAGCCCAGGCGCACCTGGCCGGGTTCTTCGCCCAGGACGGCCCGATCGAGAAGTACGCGAACATCCCGACTTGGTCCACGCTCGCGTTCTCCGACGAGTCGGGCACCTACGGCTGGCTGCCACAGGCGGCACGGGCAGGTGAACAGGACGACCCGGAGCAGGGAGCGGTCAGCGACTACCGGCAGACACTGGACCTGCGGGCCGGGTTGCTGACCACCCAGGCGACGTGGACCTCACCGGCGGGCCGCCGCACCGATCTCACGTATCAGGTACTGGTCCACCGGGCCCGGCATCGGGTGGCCGCCGTCCAGCTCACCTTCACCCCGCACTGGAGTGGCAGCGCGCGCGTGTCCGGGGTCTTCGACGGGACCAGCGCAAGGCTGACCGAACAGTCGATCAAGGGCTACGACGGTACGGCGGCCGAGTCGTACGAGACGGTGACCACGCTCGGCACGGGTATCACCGCAGCGCTCGCGTCGCGACTGGAACTGCCCACCGGGGTGGCGGCACACGTCGCCGAGTTCGAGACCGACGAGGTCCAGTCGGTTGGTGTGCAGGCGACCTTCGATGTGGAGGCCGGCAGCACGTACACGGTCACCAAGTACGTCGGCGTGGCCAGTTCCCAGGACTGCGAAGACCCGTTGCCGGCTGCTCGCGCCGCCTCGGCGGCCGCGGCGGACACCGGGTACGGTGACCTGCTGACCGAGCACAAGGTGGCGTGGGACGACCTGTGGCGGGCCGACATCGAGGTCCTGGGGGATCCGGTGCTGCAGCTGCAGGTCCGCGCGAGCATGTTCTACCTGCTGCAGAGCACCCGCGCCGGGGTGAATTGGAGCCTGTCCCCGTGCGGCCTGTCCGGCGACGGATACAACGGGCACGTCTTCTGGGACACCGAGACCTGGATGTATCCAGCGCTGCTGGCCCAGCACCCGGACATCGCGGCGGGCATGAACACCTATCGACAGCAGCGTCTGGCCGCGGCCCAGGCGTACGCGGCCCGGACAGGGTTCGGGGGTGCGAGGTTCCCCTGGGAGAGCGCGCTGCACGGAGACGAACAGACCCCACCCGGCTGGGAAATGGGTGACCTCGAGCACCACATCACCGCCGACGTCGCACTCGCCCACTGGCAGTACTACCTCGCCACCGGCGATCGCGACTGGCTCGCCGAGAACGCCTGGCCGGTGCTGAAGGGTGCCGCCGAGTTCTGGGTGAGCTCCGCCGTTCCCCACGACGACGGCGGCTATGACATCAACCAGGTGATGGGCCCGGACGAATACCACTTCCCGGTCGACAACAGCGTGTACACCAACGTCGCGGCCGCGGAGACCCTGCGGATCGCCACCCAGGCGGCGAAGGTCGTGGGCGTGGCCGCGGACCCCGAGTGGGAACGGGTCGCCGACGGCCTGCGGGTCCCGTACGACGAGGATCTGGGCATCCATCCGCAGTACGACGGCTACGACGGCGAAACCATCAAGCAGGCCGACGTGGTGATGCTGCAGTACCCCTGGGAGCACCCCATGCCCGCCGAGGTCGCGCGGAACGATCTCGACCACTACGTGCCGCGCACCGACCCCGACGGGCCGTCCATGACCGACTCCATCCACTCCATCGCCCACGCCGCACTGGGTACGCCCGGCTCCGCAGCCTACGACTTCATGCGGCGCAGCGTGGACCCGTTCATACGCGGACCGTTCAACCAGTTCGCCGAGGGACGTAACGGAGGCGCGTTCACGTTCACCACCGGACAGGGCGGCTTCCTGCAGGTGTTCCTCTACGGCTTCAGCGGGATGCGCTGGCGTGAAGACCGACTCAGGCTCGACCCGACCCTGCCACCTCAGTTGGACGGCCTCACCCTGCGCCGGATGCTGTGGCAGGGACGCGAGTTCGACGTCGAGATCGGCCCGGAGCACACCACGATGACGCTGACCGGAGGTCTCCCGACGCAAGTAGAGGTCGCGGGCGCGACACACCCACTGCGTCAGGGCGCACCGCTGATCCTGCCAACCCGCCGGCCTGACCCGCTGCCCACCAGTGACCTCGCCGGTGCGTCGCGGAGAGCGTGACCGCAAGTTCGCGGTCCCTCTCCGCGTCCATCAGCGCCGCGACAGGCAATCCGGCCACCGCCTGACCATCCACGACGCCGTTGCTGCCCGCCGCAAGCCGGTCATCACCGCCAGTCCTAGTGGCGGCGCATCAGGCCCAGGGCACCAACCAACTGCGACTGGTGGCCCGCGGACGCGAAGGGGGCCCCGCGGATCCCTGAGCGAAGCGGTGCCGCCTGCGACACCTTCGTCCGCAGCCCGAACCCAACCTCCACCGGTACGGCAACGTGGCCAAGGCCATCGCGCTTGCAGGCGTACCCCGCAGGCAACGGCGTCTGATGCACCGTCTCGACAGTTTCCCAGGAGATCGAACTCATGAGTTCACAAGCACAGCGGAACCCGGCAACCGCGGGCCAGGGGGCAGGATCGGAGTCCTCCTGTCGCCCAGAGCACCCCGTGGGCTCAGTGACCACGACCTCACCGCTTTACCGGGACCCTTCGAAACTGATCGAGGAACGCCTCGAGGATCTGCTCGCCCGCATGACGCTGCCGGAAAAGGTCGGACAGATGCTGCAGCTGGACGCCCGGGGCGACCTGGAGGACGTCGTGGCCACGAAGCTGGCCGGGTCGATCCTGCATGCCTCGCCCGAGCGCATGCACGCTGCCGTCGAGCTGGCGGCAGCCACCAGGCTGGGCATCCCGCTGCTCATCGCTGACGACTGCATCCACGGCCACTCGTTCTGGCCGGGTGCCACGATCTTCCCCACGCAGTTGGGGATGGCCTGCACCTGGGACACCGAGCTCGTCGAGCGCATGGCCCGGGCCACCGCGGTGGAAGTCGCCGCGACGGGCATCCACTGGACCTTCTCGCCGGTGCTGTGCATCACCCGCGACCTGCGATGGGGCCGTGTGAGCGAGACCTTCGGGGAGGACCCACTGCTCATCGGGGAGCTGGGCGTCGCGATGGTCCGCGGATACCAGGGAGCGGGACTGGACGACCCGACAGCGATTCTGGCCTGCGCCAAGCACTTCGCGGGCTACTCGGAGACGCAGGGCGGACGCGACGCGAGCGAGGCGGACCTGAGCCGGCGCAAGCTGCGCTCTTGGTTCCTGCCGCCGTTCGAGAGGGTCGCTCGCGAGGGCTGCCGCACGTTCATGCTCGGCTACCAGGCGATGGACGGGGTCCCGATCACGGCGAACAAGTGGCTCCTGAACGACGTCCTCAAGGGCGAGTGGGAGTTCACCGGCACGCTCGTGACCGACTGGGACAACGTGGGCCGGATGGTGTGGGAGCAGAAGGTCTGCGCAGATGCCGTGGAGGCCGCAACGGTCGCGGTGCGGGCCGGAAACGACCTGGTGATGACCACACCGGACTTCTTCGAGGGCGCTCAGGAAGCAGTCGCGCAGGGGCGGCTGCGAGAGGAGGAGGTCGACGAGGCGGTCCGGCGGATCCTGAAACTGAAACTGGAACTGGGCCTGTTCGAGGACCCCCGCGCGCCGGACCAGGCACGCCAGGCCGACGTGATCGGGTGCGCCGAGCACACCGCCCTCAACCTCGAACTCGCCCGAAGGTCACTGGTGCTGCTGCGCAACGACGGCACCTTGCCCTTGGAGGGCGGATTGACGGTAGACGGTCAGGGCCACACCGTGACCCCTGAGGGCCCTCGCACGATTGCCGTGATCGGTCCCAACGGCGACGACCCGCAGGCCATGCTCGGCGACTGGGCCGGCGCTTCCGGTCAGGTGGACTGGATGCCGGACGGGCACCCGCGCGAGACCGTCACGACGGTGCTCGACGGGTTCCGCACAGCCGTTCCCGACGGGTGGACGGTCACCTACGCCCGCGGCGCCGACATCGAGCGCCTGGTGCCCGACCCGCAAGGGCCGGTGTACCCCGACGGACAGCCACGTCCGCCTCTGCTTGCGCCCGCGCCCGTCGACGAGGCTCAGATCGCGGAGGCGGTGAGCCTCGCGCGCGCGGCGGATTACGTCCTCGCCGTCGTCGGAGACACCGTCGCGCTGACCGGTGAAACCTGCTCGACCGCGACCCTGGAGCTGCAGGGCGGACAGGTCGCCCTCCTCGAGGCGCTCGTCGCCACCGCAACACCCGTCGTCGTCGTGCTGATCCACAGCAAGCCCTCGGTACTCCCCGACGCCGCGCTGGCGGCGTCAGCGCTGATCGAGGCGTTCAACCCCGGCATGCGAGGCGGCCAGGCGGTGGCCGAACTCGTCCTCGGTCTCATCGAGCCGTCGGGACGCCTGCCCCTGTCCGTGCCACGCCATGTCGGGCAGCAGCCCGTCTACTACAACCAGGTGCGCGGCCAGCACGGTGACCGTTACGCCGACCTGACCCAGGAACCACTCTTCGTCTTCGGGGAGGGCCTGTCCTACAGCACCATCGAGTACACCGACCTGGCCGTCCTCGATGAAGTCGTGCCCTTGGACGGCGTGGTGCGCGCCGAGGTAACCGTCTTCAACACCGGCGCTCGGCCGGTACTGGAGACCGTGCAGGCCTACATCAGCGACGCGGTCACGAGCGTCACGTGGGCAGAGCGGGAACTCAAGGCCTGGCGGCAGGTCACGGTCCCACCCGGTGACAGCGTGCGGGTCCGGCTGGCGATCCCCGCCGCGGCATGCTCCCTGGTCGACGCCGAAGGCCGCCGGATCGTCGAGCCCGGAGCGTTCGACCTGCTCGTCGGCCACAGCTCACGCGCCGCCGACCTGCTTCGCGCCCGTTTCACCCTCAGCCAGCCATGACATTCCGTCACCCTGCCATGCTTCGACGAGCTGCGGTGCCTCGTCGCTGCGACGGGGGCCGGGGCGTGGCGCCGCACAGGTCGCGGACCCACCCGGTGACAGCGTGCGGGCAAGCGAACGATGGCAGGTGCGTTGCAGGCGTTCACCACCAAATACAGCACCGACCGGGTCACGTTGAACGCTGGCGCCGCACCCAGGAATTCCGGACGTGCACCGGACACAGCTGCTGCGGCCCTATATCCGCCGGGTCGTTGGCACGCGTTGCGCCGTTGACGTCAGCCAAATCGGTATCCTCGCCGCCTACGCGGGTGATGGGGAGATGAAAGATGTTCCCTGTATGCCTGCCGACTGCGCTCACGCCTGGATGTGCGCCGACTGGTTGATCCGGACCTACACGCCAGCGAGGCTGCGGCTGGCGGGCAGGGACACGGCGTTTAGCGCGCCGCGGCCCTGGCTGGGGGGCCTGCCGTGCGCGATGCCTTCAAAGCCGTCCCCCGGCTCGCCCTGGATGCCCCGGACAGCCAGATCGATCACATAGTCCAGATCGCTATGGGGAATGCTGGGGCCGCCATGGAGGCGGTAGTTCATGCGGCCGCTCGGGAAGCCGGATGGAACGACATCCTGGAAGCCGAGCGCCGCGCCACCCGAGACATGGCAGTAGAGGCCGCAAGGCGCGCCCGTCGGGAGATCTTGCAGGCCGCGCCCACTGTGGTGCGGCGGGCCGCCCGCGATGCCAAGCGGGCCGCTCCGCGTTGGGAGCGCGACATGCGAAAGGCCGACGAACGCATGACCCGCCGCAGTGCCGAGGAAGCCGCCCGGCGCACAGTCGGCCCGGCCGTCGGGCCCTACGTCTGGATCCGCGCCAAGGCCGCCGGCTGGGCTGCCGTCCGGGACTCCAGGACAGCTATGAACCAGTACTCGCCGCCTGCCATCCGCGACGCCGCCCGGGCAGCGGCCCAACGCGCCTACCACGACGTCGAACACACCGCCCACTGGCAACCGGCCCTGGCCGCGGCCCAAGTCGCTGCTCAACGAGCCCTCGCCCCAACCATCGCCGAACTCCAGAACTCCGCATGTGACCTGCTCGACCGCTTGACCACAGCCTGAAGCAACCTGCAAAAGCAGCCATGCGCTCGGGCTCGCAATGTGCTGGGCGAGTGGAAAACCTACCGTTTCGGATCAATATGTACCGCCACGCGATGGTCGCCGACAGCTCGACCATGTTGGTCACCACCGGCGTCGGCTACGGCACTGCCCTTGCGTGTGCGGTTTGGTCATGGTCAGGGCACGAGGGTGGAAGTGGACGGGACGCCGACTTGGTGAAGCGGCGTTCCCCGGAGAGGAACGGGGTCGCCAGGTGTTCTGCCCTGGGCGGGTTCGCGCCGGGGACGGAGCAGGTCAGAGCGGCCACGTGGGCGGCTAACGAGCACGCGTCGGCGACGTCTTCGAGGCCCAGCCGGTCGAGTCCTCCGCCGAGGTGTCCGCCGGCGGCGAGGCGGTGCAGCAGGCCAGCGGTGAAGGAGTCTCCGGCGCCGACGGTGTCGACGATGTCGATGGCCGGGGTCGGGACGGTGACGCGGTGGCCATCGAGGGAGGCGAGTGCGCCGCGTCCGCCGAGGGTGATGACGACGAGGCGTGCGCCGGCGCTGTGCCAGGTGTCGCAAGCCTCTTCAAGGCCGGCACCGGGGAGGAGCAGGGCAAGGTCGTCCTCGCTGAGGCTGAGGATGTCGGCGAGGGCGCACCAGCGAGGAAGCCGCTCTCGGTAGGCCGAGGGCGGGACGAGCAGGGGGCGGACGTTGGGGTCGATGGATACGGTGACGTGCTCGCGGGCACTGGCGAGGTGGTCCTCGATGTGCCCGGCACCGGGCTGGCGTACCAGGGCCAGGGATCCGGTGTGTAGGCAGACCGCGTCGTCCTGCTGGGTGGCGGCGAGTTCGGCGGTGGTCCATTGCCAGTCGGCGGCGTTGTCGGCGTAGAAGGTGTAGGTGGCCTGGCCGGTCTCGTCGAGGTCGGCGACGGCGAGCGTGCTGGGCTCGGGGGCGCTTACGCTACCGGTCAGGTCGACGCCGGAGGCGCTGAGGCGGTCTCGGAAGAGGGCGCCGAAGACGTCGTTGGAGAATCGTCCGAGGAAGCGGGTGGGGGTGCCGAGCCGGGCGAGGGCGACGGCGGTGTTGGCGGGACCGCCACCGGGCAGGGCGCGCAGTGCGAGTTCGCTGAGGCTGGACCGGCCAGGGTCGGCGAAGGTGTCGGCGACGCACTCGCCAAGGACGGTGACACTGCTGGGGGAGCCGTGTCGGGGCATGGTGACTCTCTGCCTTTCTGGGGGAGGGCGTGGGCCTGCGGCTCCTGTGCCTGGGTCCGGCTGGTACGCCGATGTCAACGGGTAGGTCGACGACGGTGCCGTCCTCACCTGCTTCGAGGTGAGGACGGCGTTTTGAGGACACGTAGGACAGGCGGCGCGTTACGCGTCCTGCCCTTGGCTCGCCAGCAGCGGTTCCTGACGGATTCCGCCCGGGGTCAGGTTCCATGCCTCGACTGCGAAGTCGCCGGGCATCGAGGGGCTCGCCGCCTACTGGGACTTCGCCGAGGGCCAGGGCACCGCGACCACGGAGCGGATCAGCCAGAGCGCGGATCCCATCAGCTACGTCTTCAACAACGCGGTCTACAAGCCGAACAGCGACCCACTGTGGCGTACCAAGCGGAAGGAGGACGGCGTTCTCTCCGGCGCCCTTCTCTTCGACGGCTACTCCACCTGGGTCACCCGCGCCGCATCACAGACCCAACTCCCCACGGACGGCATGACCGTCGAAGCCTGGGTCGCACCACGCGCCTTCGAATGGGGCGACGAAGGCAAGCCCTCGGCCGTCGTCAACCAGCAGGACAAGGCAGCCCGCCGAGGATTCTCGCTCGGCGTCGGCCGGCACGGCGCGTGGCAGTTCGGGATCGGCACCGGTGACGCCTGGTACGAAACGGCGGTCCCCCAGGCGGCAGCTCTGGCCGCGGGCAAGTGGGCGCACATCGCGGCGGTCTTCGCTCCGAGCGAGGGCACCATCAGCCTCTACCTGAACGGCGAGCAGGTCGCCCGGACAGCCATCCCCACCACGGCCCGTCTGGCCAAGGCCGACGTTCCCCTGCTCATCGGCCGCCACAACCAGCCCGCCATCATCAACGGCACCTTTGCCGTAAACATGTTCAACGGCCAGATCGACGAGGTGAAGGTCCACACGGACGCGCTCACCGCCGAATCCGTGCGCGCCGGCCACGAGCAGGACATGCAGACATTCGCCGGGGGCAGCATCCCCGAAGCCCGTATGGCCATGGACCGCTCACGCTACGACGGCGACCGCTACCGCCCGGGCTACCACTTCTCGGCCCCCAACCACTGGATGAACGAGCCCCACGCCCCCATCCAGGTCAACGGCAAGTACCACCTCTTCTACCAGCACAACTCCCACGGCCCCTACTGGCACAACATCGGCTGGGGGCACGCGGTCAGCGAAGATCTGGTGCACTGGCGAGACCTACCCGTCGCCCTCGCCCCCACCGCGGGGAGTGTGGCACCCGACGGTGTCTGGTCCGGCGACGCGACCCTCGACGAGAACGGCGTCCCCGTCCTGCTGTTCACGGCCGGCAACGATTCCCAGCGCCCCAATCAGGCAACCGGACTCGCACGCCCCGCCGACCCCGGCGACCCGGACCTGGTCGAGTGGAAGATGCACCCGACCCTGGTGACCAGCCAGACCGCCGATCTGGACGTCGGCCCCGGACGCAAGGTCCGCTTCGGAGACTTCCGCGACCAGGACGTGTGGAAGGAAGGAGACACCTGGTTCCAGTTGGTCGGCTCGGGAGTCCAGACCACCTCAGGCCAAAGCGTCGGCGGGACGGCGCTCCTTTACACCTCCAAGAACCTCACCGACTGGACCTACTCGGGGCCTCTCATGGTCGGTGACGTGGCGGCCTACCCCAGAACCGGCCAGGTCTGGGAGCTCCCCGCCTTCCTCCCCATCGGCAAGGACGACCAGGGACGCCAGCGACGGGCGCTGCTCGTCAACCCGTCCTTTCCCGTCGGCCCCGCCGAGTACAGCAGCAAGTACGTCTACTACTGGGTCGGCACCTGGGACGCCCAGGCCCGCCGATGGACACCCGACACTACCGAGCCCAAGCTGCTCGACTACGGAGATCACTTCACCGGGCCCAGCGGCACGGTCGACGACAAGGAGCGCTCACTCGTCTTCAGCATCGCGCAGGACCGGCGCACGGAGCGCGCCCACTATGACGCCGGCTGGGCCCACAACGCCGGACTCCCCGTCCAACTGTCCATGCGACCTGACGGAGACCTGGGAGTCGGCCCGGTCGAGGAGGTCTCCCGGCTCCATGTGGGCGAACCGCTCCTCGACATCAACGAACCGACCTCCGTCGCCGACGCCAACGCGCGCCTGGCAGACATCAAGGGGGACATGCTCCACATCAAGCTGACCCTGGAACGGGGCAGCGCCGACACCTTCGGACTCGATGTGCTGCGCAGCCCCGGGGACGAAGAACGGACCCGTCTGTTCTACGACGCCCCGGCCGGACAACTGGGCGTCGACCGAACACGATCCGGAGACAACTCCAGCGTCGACGCCAACCTGGGCATCCAGAAAGGTCCGCTGACGCTCTCCAACGGAGAGTTGTCACTGGACGTGTTCCTGGACCGCTCGATGATCGAGGCATACGCGAACGCGCACAAGTCCATCACCACCCGCGCCTACCCCTTCCGGCAGGACTCTCTCGGCCTGCGGCTCTTCGGCGACGGCAGCGTCGTCAAGTCCATGACCATCTGGAAGATGGGCAACCCGACAGACTGACTCAGCGCAGTCCCCGCCCGCCAGCACCATCGACCCGGTCGGCACGCCAGCCGTGCCGACCAGGTCGATGAGTTTCTGACTATCCGGTATCGCCCGCCGCTCGGGTCGCCATGTCGCCAACAAGCGGTTCCGGCGGTGTCAGATCCCATGCCCCGACCGTGTACGCGGCGGAGGCCACCCCAGTGGCTCCCATCTGGACGCGCCAAGGGCCGTCGCCGACGGGGTAGACGCGCAGGGTGAGGATGCGGCCGGAGGCGGTGAAGACCTCCGCGACCGAGTGGTCGAGCAGAATCCGCAGGGTCGCGTTGGGCCCCTCGGATGGAAGGCGTCGACCGGTTGACGGCCACACTCATGCATCTGCGGCACGACCTCCCGCACTCTGTCCTCCGGCTGCTGTCCGGGCTCGGGTGTCTGTCAATGCCGGTCGCGAGCGGACGAGGAAACAGGCCATCCTCTCGTCTTGCGGCAGCAACTGGTCACCGGTCCGGACGAAGTCTTCCGAAAGTGATCGGGCGATGCTTTTGTGCCAGTACTGGTGGGAAGGTTGCGCAGCGCCGTCCCGGGCGAGGGTCTGACTCGTGAGATCTTTGACCGAAGTGTCCAGTCACGGGCTTGTCGACTGCCGGTGCGGGATGGTGTCTGCTGTCACCGAGCCACAGGGCGTGTCCCAATAGGGGCCTTGCCGAGTTCAGGCGCCATCACGGTTCAGACCGCCCGAGCGGGCCGGTGCCATCCACCCAGCACGTCACCGCGCGGGAGGCGAACCACCATGACGACCAGACAGCGCAGCATCTCCTCCAGCATGGATCCCCCCCGTTCGGGGCGAGGTCGTCCTGGGCGTGGACACGCACGGCGAGGTTCATGTTGCCGCCGTGCTCTCCCCCCTGGGGAAGGTCTTGGGAACCGAGTCCTTTCCGGCCACGGCGGCCGGCTACCGTCGGCTGCTCGTCTGGGCCGGCAAGCTGGGGGCGGTGCGCCGGGCCGGTGTGGAGGGCACCGGTACCTACGGCGCGGGCCTGTCCCGCTACCTGCTGGCTCAGCACGTCGAGGTGTACGAGGTGAATCGGCCCGACCGCTCGGCCCGCCGTTTGCTCGGGAAGTCGGACCCTTTCGATGCGCAGGCTGCCGCGCGGGCCGTGCTCAGCGGTCGCGCCCGGGCCCGGGCCAAGTCCGGCGATGGTCCGGTGCACAGCGCCCGGATGTTCAAGCTCGCCAAGGACTCCGCGGTCAAGGCCCGCACCCAGGCGATCAACCACGCCCCGCAGTTACTCGAACCGGTGGGCATCGGGCCGGACAGCGCAGTCACTCTCCTGATCACCATGGGGGACAACCCCGAGCGTCTGAGCACCGAGGCGTCCTTTGCTGCCCTTTGCGGAGTAAGCCCCATCGAGTACTCCTCCGGTCGTCGGATCACACGCCGGCTCAACTACGGCGGCGACCGGCAGGCCAACGCCGCCCTGCACCGCATCGTGTTCACCCGGCTGCGACACGACCCGCGCACCCAGGCGTACTACGAACGCCGCACCCAGGAGGGCAAGACCCGACGTGAGATCATCCGATGCCTCAAACGGCATGCCGCCCGCGAGGTCTTCAACCTGGTCAGACCGGTTTCCCACACCCCCGCGTTATAGGGGCTCGTGACAGATGAGAGGCTCAGACGGGTGAGCGAGACACCACCGAACACCCTGCAATACCGCTTTGACGGGCCAGAAGAGGCTCCCGTCCTGATCCTGGGTCCCTCACTGGGTACCACATGGCACATGTGGGACCGCCAGATCCCCGAGCTGACCAAGCAGTGGCGCGTCTTCCGGTTCGACCTGCCCGGCCACGGCGGCGCTCCCGCGTACCCGGCGGGGTCGGTGAGTGACCTCACCACGCGGCTGCTGGCCACCCTCGAAGGGCTCGGCGTGCAGCGCTTCGGCTACGCGGGCTGCGCGCTCGGCGGTGCCGTCGGCATCGAGCTGGCCCTGCGCCACCCGGAGCGGCTCGCCTCGCTCGCGCTGATCGCCGCCTCGCCCCGCTTCGGCACGGCCGACGAGTTCCGGCAGCGGGGCGTGATAGTCCGCACCAACGGCCTCGACCCCATCGCCCGCAGCGCGCCCGAGCGCTGGTTCACCGGCGGGTTCGCCGCCGCGCAGCCCGCGATCACCGAGTGGGCCGTGCAGATGGTGCGCACCACCGACCCCGGCTGCTACATCGCCTCCTGCGAGGCGCTCGCCTCCTTCGACGTGCGCCCCGAACTCGGGCGGGTCGGCGTACCGACCCTGGTCCTGGTCGGATCGGACGACCAGGTCACCGGCCCGGCCGAGGCCCGCACGCTGGTCGCCGGCATCCCGGACGCCCGCCTCGCCGTCGTGCCCGGCGCCTCCCACCTGGTCCCGGTGGAGCAGCCCGGTGCGGTCACCGACCTGCTCGTGCGGCACTTCTCCACCGCCTGGCAGCCCGTCTTCGAGACCTCCACCGGCCAGAACGCCCTGCCCGCGGCCGCCCTCAAGCCGGTCCTGTCTCCCGCCCCGCCGCAGCCCCTGCAAACCGGGCCCGTCGCCGAGATCGCCCCGCTCGCCGTACCGCCGCAGGCCCAGGGCCGGCCCGACCCGTACGACGCCGGGATCAAGGTCCGCCGCGAGGTGCTGGGCGACGCGCACGTGGACCGGGCGCTCGCCCAGGCCGACGAGTTCTCCGGGGACTTCCAGGAGTTCGTCACCCGCTACGCCTGGGGCGAGATCTGGGACCGCCCCGGCCTGGACCGGCGCACCCGCAGCTGCGTCACCCTCACCGCCCTGGTCGCCGGCGGCCACCTGGACGAGCTGGCCTTCCACACCAGAGCCGCCCTGCGCAACGGCCTCACCCCGGGGGAGATCAAGGAAGTGCTGCTCCAGGCGGCCGTCTACTGCGGCGTCCCGGCCGCGAACAGCGCGTTCAAGGTGGCCCAGCAGGTCATCCGTGAGGAGACCACTCCCCAGGAGTGAGTCCGCGGGAAGGGCGCGGAGGCAGGATGGACCCATGAAGCTCACGAAGAAGTCGCACGCCTGCGTCCGTCTGGAGAAGGCCGGCCGGACGCTCGTCCTCGACCCCGGCGCCTTCACCGAGGAGGACGCCGCGCTCGGTGCGGACGCGATCCTCGTCACCCACGAGCACCCCGACCACTTCGACGAGTCCCGGCTGCGCGCGGCGATGGAGAGCAACCCGGCCGCCGGGATCTGGACCCTGCGGTCGGTCGCGGAGAAGATCTCCTCCGCCTTCCCCGGCCGCGTCCACACCGTCGGCCACGGCGACACCTTCACCGCCGCCGGCTTCGACGTCCAGGTCCACGGCGAACTCCACGCGGTGATCCACCCGGACATCCCGCGCGTCACCAACGTCGGCTACCTCCTCGACGGCGGCACGGTCTTCCACCCCGGCGACGCCCTCACCGTCCCCGACCACCCGGTGGAGACGCTGATGCTCCCCGTCATGGCCCCCTGGAGCAAGATCTCCGAGGTCATCGACTACGTCCGCGAGGTGAGGCCGCAGCGTGCCTACGACATCCACGACGCCCTCCTCACCGACCTGGCCCGGCCGATCTACGACCGGCAGATCGGGCAGCTCGGCGGCGCGCAGCACCTGCGGCTGACGCCGGGGGAGTCCGCCGAGGTCTGACGGGGCCGGGCGGCGTTGTCAGACCCGCCGGGTAGGTTGTGGGGCATGCGCATCGCGACCTGGAACGTGAACTCGATCACCGCCCGCCTGCCGAGGCTCCTGGCCTGGCTGGAGAGCAGCGGCACGGACGTGCTGTGCCTCCAGGAGGCCAAGGTCGCCGAGGAGCAGTTCCCCTCGGAGCAGCTGCGCGAGCTGGGCTACGAGTCGGCGGTCCACGCGACCGGCCGGTGGAACGGCGTGGCGGTGCTCTCCCGCGTCGGCATCGAGGACGTCGTCAAGGGCGTGCCCGGCGACCCCGGGTTCGACGGCTCGGTGGAGCCCCGCGCCATCTCGGCGACCTGCGGCCCGCTGCGCGTCTGGTCGGTCTACGTGCCGAACGGCCGGGAGGTCGACCACCCGCACTACGCCTACAAGCTCCAGTGGTTCGAGGCCCTCAAGGCCGCCGTCGCCGGTGACGCGGCGGGCAGCCGCCCCTTCGCGGTGATGGGCGACTACAACGTGGCGCCGACGGACGACGACGTCTTCGACCCCGCCTTCTTCGAGGGCTCCACCCACGTCACCCCCGCCGAGCGCGCCGCCCTGGCCTCCCTGCGCGAGGCGGGCCTGTCCGACGTGGTCCCGCGGCCCCTCAAGTACGACCACCCGTTCACGTACTGGGACTACCGCCAGCTCTCCTTCCCGAAGAACCGCGGCATGCGCATCGACCTGGTGTACGCCAACGCGCCCTTCGCGAAGGCGGTCAGCGACGCGTACGTGGACCGCGAGGAGCGCAAGGGCAAGGGCGCCTCGGACCACGCCCCCGTCGTCGTGGACCTGGACGTCTAGAGGCTTCAGGGCCGCAGCAGCCGCAGGTCGACCGAGTCCGCCAGGGCCGCCAGCCCCGCGTCGCCCGGGTGCAGACGGTCCCCGCTGTCGTAGGCGGGGAGCATCCGGGCGGGCCGCTGCGGATCGCGGACCACCGCGTCGAAGTCGAGCACGCCGTCGAAGGCCTCGCCGCCGCGGATCCACTCGTTCACCGCGACCCGCTCGGCGTCGACGGCGGCGGTGCACCGTGCCTCGCCCTCGCAGGGCAGGATCGTCGCAGCGAGCATCCGCAGCCCCCGGGCGTGCCCGCGCGCCGCCAGCTCGCGCAGCCCGGCGATCACCGCCTCCGCCGACGTGCCCCACCGCAGATCGTTGACGCCTTCGAAGACGACGGCCGTACGTGCCGACGGCTGGGCGAGGACGTCCCGGTCGAAGCGGTGCAGGGCGCTCACCCCGGCCGTGTCCGTGGACACCCCGTCACCGGGGTACCGGTCGGTGACCACGCGGTTGCCCGAGATGCCGAGGTTCAGCACGCCGTAGCGCGGGACGGCGCTCTGCTTCAGGAGCCGGCCGGCCAGGACGTTCGGCCAGCGCCGGTTCGCGTCCACCGTGGACTTGTCGCCGTCGGTGATCGAGTCCCCGAGCAGCACCACGGAGCCGGGGCCGCCGCTCACGTCGACCCCGGCGAGCAGCGGCCAGCGGGTGATCACCGAGGTGTAGGCCCCGGCGGCGGCGTCCGCCGCGTGGTCGCCGGCCTCGCTGACGTACGAGCGCTGCTGGGCGAGCCCGTGCACCGGCGCGGCCGTCACGGTCCCGGGCAGGTGGAAGCTCACCAGCAGATTGGCGTCCGCGGGCACGGAGAAGCCGAGCGGATCGCTGTACGCCTGGCCCCCGGCCGGGATCGCCACGCCCGCCGCACCGCCGAACGACAGCGCCACCGGGGTGCCCCGCGAGGCCGCCCCCGACGCCTGCACCGCGACCGTCGCGCTCCCGATCCGCACCGGAGCGGCCGCGAAGGTGTTGTCGAACCGAACGCGCACGCGGGGCCCTCCGGAGGACGTGTGCACGACCAGCCGCAGCGTGCGGTCCGTCCAGGGGCCCACGGCGGCGTAGCCTCCGGTGGCCGTGGTCCAGCTGCCCGTCCAGCCCTGCGTCGCGGTCCGCACCGACACCGCGAAGACGTGCAGCCCGGCCGCGCTCGGCAGCCGGACCGATCTCACCGCGCGCCCCGGCACCACCGGCACCGTCACGACGTACAGGCGGGCCTGCCGGGCGAGTTGGCCGCCGGGCGTGTTGATGTGCGGCAGGGCCACCGCCCTGGTCGCGAGCGGCCCGGTACGCCAGTCGGGCGCGGTCAGCCGGTACCCGGAGCGGGTGCCGTTCGCGTACGTGACCGTGCCCGGGCCGCCCACCTCCGTGCCGGCGGTGCCCGCCACGAGGAAGGCCAGGGCGTCCCCGCGGCCCGTGACCCGCACGTCCTGCCCGGCGGCGCGGACGTTGTCGGGTGCGCCGGGCCGGCGCTTCGGCCAGGTCAGCCGGGCGCCCTGCACGGTGAGCGCACGGCCGGGCGTCCAGCCCGCGGCCGTGAGGTCCCGCGCCGACAGGGAGGCGCCGGAGCCGTCGAAGTCGGCCTCCCCGGGCCGGCTGTCGTCACTGACGGCCACGTTGTCGAACAGCCGCTCCAGCGGCACCGGCGCCGCCCGCCCCCGCTCGGCGGCCTGCGCCGACACTGCCGGAACCAGCGACCCGCACAGGGTCAGGACGACCAGGATCCCCCGGACACATCGGCGCACGGCCGACTCCTCCCGCTCATCGACACACGACGCAACAGACGGAACGCAGAGACGAAAACCGAAGAGACAACGACAGCCGGGACACAAGACGCACGGTGAAGTTAGGGAGACGGGAGTGACCCGTCAACGCGCGCTGCGTGAACTCGGCCTGAACTCGACCGGGATCGGCGGACCCGCGCGCCCTGTGGTGCGTACGGCGGTACGAATGACACGCTGGGAGTATGAACATCCCTTTCCTGGGCAACCGGCGCCAGAAGGTCGGGTTCCCCGACCCCGCAGGCATCGCGGAACTCCTCGCCGAGTGCGAACTGCTCCGCTCCCAGGCGTACCGGGAGGGCGTCCGGCTGGACGACTCGGCGGCCTCCCTGGAGGCGCTCGACCAGCTCGTGCCGCGCTGGCGGGACGACGAGGAGACGCTGCCCTGGCTCGGCAACGACGCGGGGCTCTACCTCGGCACCGTCATCGTGCGCACGGTGCCGGGAGCCGCCTGGGAGATCCGCTCCGACGGGCAACCGGTCGTGCGTCTGGTCTCCGGCCGGGAGTTCGACGTCGTGGACTCCGGTCACGAGTGGGCGGTGAACGGGGTCCCCGAGCTGTCGCAGCTGTACGCCGAAGTCGCGGAGTCGTGAGCCCCATGACCGCAACCTTTGGCCCAATGTCCGACGTAAATACGGCTAATGATCGAAAAGTGCGTGTCGCCCGACAAGTTCGATCTTGCCTGGATACGTTGCGGCAACCACCACACAGCTGAGAGTGAGTAGGGCTGAGCATGGCCGTCGAGCCGCTGATCGAGCTGCGTGACGTCAACAAGCACTTCGGGGAACTGCATGTCCTGCAGGACATCAACCTCACCGTCGCCCGGGGGGAGGTGGTCGTGGTCATCGGCCCGTCGGGGTCGGGAAAGTCCACCTTGTGCCGGGCGATCAACCGGCTGGAGACCATCGAGTCCGGGGAGATCATCCTCGACGGGCAGCCGCTGCCGGAGGAGGGCAAGCCCCTGGCCCGGCTGCGCGCCGACGTCGGGATGGTCTTCCAGGCGTTCAACCTCTTCGCCCACAAGACCGTCCTGCAGAACCTCTCCCTGGGGCAGGTCAAGGTCCGCGGGCGCAAGAAGGAGGACGCCGACCAGCGCTCCCGCGAACTCCTCGACCGCGTCGGCGTCGCCGACCAGGCGGGCAAGTACCCCGCGCAGCTCTCCGGAGGTCAGCAGCAGCGCGTGGCCATCGCCCGCGCCCTGGCCATGGAGCCCAAGGCGATGCTCTTCGATGAGCCGACCTCGGCCCTCGACCCGGAGATGATCAACGAGGTGCTGGAGGTCATGAAGCAACTCGCCCGCGAGGGCATGACCATGATCGTCGTCACACACGAGATGGGCTTCGCCCGCTCGGCCGCCAACCGCGTCGTCTTCATGTCCGACGGCCGGATCGTCGAGGACCGCACCCCCGACGAGTTCTTCACCAACCCGAGCAGTGACCGCGCCAAGGACTTCCTCTCCAAGATCCTCAAGCACTGAACGGGCAGGCACCGGACGGCTCATCGGATCGGACCTCGACTACGATGTGCCCTTCATCCCTGTCGGAGAGGGGGACTTCGCCGAAGACCGCCGATCCCGCCGGGGGTGAGCAGACCGCCCGCCCGGTCCGCGGGGCACTTCCCACCGGGTGCGGCCCCCACGGCCCGTAGGCCACGGGGGCGGCGGTTCACATCGGCCAGGCCCGTCCGGCGGCAGCCGGAGATCACTGCTCGCGCAGCGGAACCGACACGTACGACGGGTCGTTCGCCGGTGAGGAGAAGGTCAGCTGCGCGCCGGACGGGTTGTGCTCGATGTAGAGCGGGTCGACCGTGTCGACGACCAGGGCGAGGCGATGCCCGGCCGGGACGTCGTAGGCCGTGGAGTACAGCTCCAGGTCGACGCCGAACGGCTTTCCGGGGGTGCGCCCGTGGAAGGTGTACGGCGCGTGGGTGACCAGCTTGCCGAGGCCGAGCGGCCCCACGTCGTACAGGTAGGCGACGAGGGTGCCGCTCTCCTTGGTCGGGGTGAGGGTCGTGTGCAACCTCGCCGTCCCGCGAACCTGTTGGGCCGTGGCCGACTTCTCCGACTGCCACACGGCGGCCCAGCGGCGGGGGAGCAGCGGGATGGAGGCCATGGGCGGCAGCCGGGCCACCTGGTCGAGGATGCTGGACAGGAGGACGACGCCGCCGTCCGCCCCCGAGTTCACGTTCGCGCGGATCGTCTTCGAGCCGCCGAGGGCGATCTTGCGGTCCGTCGGCCCCGCCGACTTCCAGTCCGGGTAGCCCTCGTAGCCGCCCGTGGAACGGGACTTGAGCTGGACGGGCTGCTCGCGGTCGATGCCGTTGTCCTCGCCCCTGAGGTAGTGGTCGAACCAGCGCTCGGTGTCCTTCCACACGTCGTTGGGCAGCCCGAACAGTCCGGTCAGCTCCGGGGTGGCGTGGTCTCCGGGCCGCATCTCCAGCCGCTTCGGACCGGTCAGCTTCTCGTAGAAGTCGGCGTACTGGTTGGGCGGGAAGACGCTGTCGCCCCAGGCGTTGGCGAGCATGATCGCCGCGCCGTTCTCGTTGATCTGGTCGACGTAGGTCGCAGCGGAACGTTTCTTCCCCCAGGCGATGAGCTCCGGCTCCTTCGCCAGGTTGGAGCTGTAGAAGTCGTCGAAGGTCTGGCGGAGTTCCGCGCTCTGGCGGCCCGTCACCACGCTCGCGCCGTCCAGCAGGGCGGCGGCCTGGAGGTGCTGCGTGCGCCCGGCGTAGATCGAGCCGGTCAGGTCGGCCCAGCCGCTGAGCGAGGCGACCGCCTTGATCCGCTTGTCGTGCGCGGCGGTGAGCAGGCTGATGCCCGCGCCGTAGGAGACGCCCGCCATGCCGATGTGCCCGGCGTCCGCGGGGGTGTGGGCGAGCGCCCAGTCGATCACCTTCGAGGCGTCGGCGACGTCGGGTGGTCCCGCCACTTCTATCTCGCCGCCCGACTGCCAGAAGCCGCGCACGTTGTAGGTGACCACGACGTACCCGGAGTCGGCGAGCTTCTGCGCCTGGGCCAGGTACTCGACCTGGGGCAGGCCCCAGCTCGTGGGCATGACGAGCAGCGGGTAGCGGTCGGTGCCACGGGCGCCGGCCGGGGTCACGACGTTGGCCTTGAGGACGGTGCCGCCGTCGCCGGCGATGTCGACGAAGCGGACGGGGTTCGGGGCGGCCTGGGCGGTGGGGGCGAATCCGAGGGCGGTGCCGGCGACCAGGGTCGCCGAGACGGCGCCTACGGCGGTGGTGCGCAGGGCCTTGCGGTGGGGTCCCACGGTCACTCCTCACTCGTGTCAGTGCAAAGTGACCGAACGGTAACCTCGACCCTTTACCAGGGGTAACCCGTCGGTAAGTTACGTGCCAGTAACGATTGTTGAGCAGTGGAGGAGTTCAGGAGGCTCGGTGTGTAGTGCGTGGAGCCGTCGCCGCGGCGGGCAGCGCGGTCTGCGCCGCCCGCGTCACGTCCTCCACCAGCTCGACCACGTCCGGGCCGTACGCCTGCGAGTTGATCACCTTGAGCAGCAGCACGAACGATCCGGTGCCGTACTTGCGGGTCAGACGCTCGTGGTTGCGGGCGAGATAGCGGGTGGCGGCCTGGTTGGTGATGGCCCGCTGGCCGCAGAAGAGGAACACGGGCCGGGCGTCCCGGCGGTCGCCGACGGTGAGCCGGGCCAGCAGCACGTACTCCGTGATGCCCGGGTCCATGCGGTAGCGCTCGCCGCCGATCTGGAAGGCGCCCCGGTCCGGGCCCGGTTCGGCGTCGATGTTGACGCGCACCCCGGGCAGCATGGCCGACATGTGCGCCATCATGCGGCGGTTCGACCCCGGGCCGCCCACACAGAACTCGGTGCGCTCCCCGAAGCCCTGATGCGCCGCGTCCTGGGTGACGACGTGGAGGTGCGCCCCGCAGTCCTTGATCAGCGCGGAGAGCTCAAGGAGCGCGTACACGTCGAAGCGATGGACCGCCGGTTCGCCCGCGGCCGGATCGCGGTTGACGACGAGCAGGGACTCGGAGTTCTCGGGCAGCCCGAAGAAGGCCTGCTTGCGCCGGAGTTTGCGCCTCCACAGGAACGTACGGGCGAGCCAGCCCAGCGCCGCACTGATGCCCGCCGCGATCACGCCCAGAACGATGTTGCGCACGTCGTCATTCATGGGCGCGCATGGTAGCGGGCCCGACGCACCGGTGTTCGACGCCTGCCTGACGCGGCCATGGTGATGAATTAAGCTGCGCGGACGGCCTTTGACTGGAGGTGCGGATGCGTCGCCCTGTCGCACGGAATCTGACGGTCCTGGCGGTTTCGGCCGCCGTGGTGGTGTCGGTGGGAGCGGCGGCGCCGCCACCCTCCGCGCAGAGCACCGGCGGTGGGAAAACCCCGCTGGCCGTCGGCTACGGGGGCGCTGTCTCCAGTGTCGACCCGGATGCCTCCGCCGCCGGGATCGAGGTCCTGAGGAAGGGCGGCAACGCCGTCGACGCCGCTGTCGCCACAGCCGCCGCGCTCGGCGTCACCGAGCCCTACTCCGCCGGCATCGGCGGGGGCGGCTACTTCGTGTACTACGACGCCAAGTCCCGCACGGTACGCACCATCGACGGCCGCGAGACCGCCCCCTTGAGCGCCGACAAGAACCTGTTCCTCGAGAACGGCAAGCCCCTCGCCTTCGCCGACGCCGTCAGCAGCGGCCTGAGCGTCGGCACCCCGGGCACGCCGGCCACCTGGCAGACGGCTCTCGACCGGTGGGGCAGCAAGCGCCTCGGGAGTGTCCTGAAGCCGGCCGAGCGGCTGGCGCGCGACGGCTTCACCGTCGACGAGACCTTCCGCTCCCAGACGGCGTCCAACGAGACCCGCTTCCGCTACTTCCCGGACACCGCCGACCTGTTCCTGCCGGGCGGACGGCTCCCGGTCGTCGGCTCCACCTTCAAGAACCCCGACCTCGCCCGCACGTACGCGGAGCTGGGGCACAAGGGCGTCGACGCGATCTACCGCGGCCGGCTCGGCCGCGACATCGTCGACACCGTCAACAAGCCGCCGGTGGACCCCGGGTCCGGCTGGAACGCCCGGCCCGGCGACCTGACCGCCAAGGACCTGGCCGCTTACCGCACCAAGGTCCAGGCGCCCACCAGGACCTCCTACCGGGGCCTCGGCGTCTACTCCATGGCGCCGTCCTCCTCCGGCGGTACGACCGTCGGTGAGGCGCTCAACATCCTGGAGCGGACCGACCTGTCGAAGGCGAGCAAGGCGAAGTACCTGCACCGGTTCATCGAGGCGAGCCGGATCGCGTTCGCGGACCGTGGGCGGTGGGTCGGTGACCCGGCCTTCGAGGACGTACCGACGAAGGAACTGCTGTCCCAGCGGTTCGCGGACTCGCGCGAGTGCCTGATCAAGGACGACGCGGTGCTCACGAGTCCCGTGGCACCGGGGGACCCGCGTAACCCCTCGCGCTGCGGCTCGGGGGACAAGGCGGCCCCGACGACGTACGAGGGCGACAGCACCACGCACCTGACGGTGGCCGACAAGTGGGGGAACGTCGTCGCCTACACGCTCACCATCGAGCAGACCGGTGGCAGCGGGATCACCGTCCCCGGGCGGGGGTTCATCCTCAACAACGAGCTGACGGACTTCTCCTTCGCCCCGGCGAACCCGGCCGTGCATGACCCGAACCTGCCGGGGCCGGGCAAGCGGCCGCGGTCGTCGATCTCGCCGACGATCGTGCTGGACCGGCACCACCAGCCCGTGGTGGCGCTGGGGTCGCCGGGTGGCGCGACGATCATCACGACCGTTCTGCAGACGCTCACCGGGTTCGTCGACCGGGGGCTGCCGCTGGTCGACGCGATCGCCGCGCCCCGGGCCAGTCAGCGGAACGCCGCGCAGACCGAGCTGGAGCCCGGGCTGTACGACAGTGATGTGAGGAAGGAGCTCGAAGCGATCGGGCACTCCTTCAAGGTCAACCCGGAGATCGGTGCCGCCACGGGTGTTCAGCGGCTGCAGGGCGGTAAGTGGCTGGCAGCCGCTGAGACCGTGCGGCGGGGTGGGGGATCGGCCATGGTGGTACGACCCGCGGGCTGAGTCGCCGGGTGCAGGCGCGCGGGGGCTGGTCGCGCCCCGCGGCGGAGCCGCGGATCGACACAGCCCCGCGCCCCTAGGAGGACGCTGCCGACACCTGCGTCGCGAAGGCCAGGTGTCCGTCCTCGACGTCCACCGTCACCCGGCCACCCTCCTCCACCCTGCCGTCCAGCAGCAGGCGTGACAGCTCGTTGTCCACCTCGCGCTGGATCGTTCGGCGGAGGGGGCGGGCGCCGTACTCCGGCTCGTAGCCGCGGTCGACCAGCCACTCCACCGCGCGGTCGGTGAAGGTCACCGTGATGCCCTTGCCCTGCACGAGGGAACGGGTGCGGTCCAGCAGGAGGTTGGTGATCCGGCGCAGCTGCTCCGTGGTGAGCTGGCGGAAGACGACGATCTCGTCGATGCGGTTGAGGAACTCGGGGCGGAAGTGCTCGCGCAGGGGCCGCAGGATCTGCTCGCGGCGGGCCTCCTCGTCCGCGTCGGCGCCGCCCGCGGCGAAGCCCGTCGTGGCGCCCCGGCGGGTGATGGCCTCGGAGCCGAGGTTGCTCGTCATGACGATGACCGTGTTGCTGAAGTCCACCGTGCGGCCCTGGGAGTCGGTCAGCCGGCCGTCGTCGAGGACCTGGAGCAGGATGTTGAAGACGTCCGGGTGGGCCTTCTCCACCTCGTCCAGCAGCAGCAGCGAGTACGGGTGGCGGCGCACGACCTCGGTGAGCTGGCCCGCCTCCTCGTGGCCGACGTAGCCGGGCGGGGCGCCGACCAGCCGGCTGACGGTGTGGCGCTCCTGGTACTCGCTCATGTCGAGCCGGACCATGCGGTCCTCGCTGCCGAACAGCGCCTCGGCGAGCGCCCGGGCCAGTTCGGTCTTGCCGACGCCCGTCGGGCCGAGGAACAGGAAACTGCCGATCGGGCGGTCGGGGGCCGCCAGCCCGGCGCGGGAGCGCAGCACCGCGTCCGAGACGACCCGCACCGCCTCGTCCTGGCCGACCACCCGCTGGTGCAGGTGCTCCTCCAGCCCCAGCAGCCGGTCCTTCTCCTCCTGGGTGAGGCTGGCGACCGGGATGCCCGTCTGCCGGGACACCACCTCGGCGATCGACTCGGCCCCGACCACCAGGTCCTGGCCCTCGTCGACCTCGCCCTCGCCGCCTGCCTCGGTGATCCGCTGCTTCAGCTCCACGATCCGGTCGCGCAACTGGGTGGCCTGCTCGTACTGCTCGTCGGCGACGGCCTGGTCCTTGTCCCGGGTCAGCTGCTCCAGCTCCCGCTCCAGGGCCCGTACGTCCGTGCCCTTGGTCCGGGCCCGCAGCCGCACCCGCGCACCGGCCTGGTCGATGAGGTCGATCGCCTTGTCGGGCAGGCGGCGGTCGGTGAGGTAGCGGTCGGACAGCTCCACGGCCGCGACCAGGGCCTCGTCGGTGTAGCGGACCTGGTGGTGGGCCTCGTAGCGGTCCTGGAGGCCGCGCAGGATCTCGATGGCGTCCGCGGCGGTCGGCTCCGGCACCATGATCGGCTGGAAGCGACGGGCCAGCGCCGCGTCCTTCTCGATCCGGCGGTACTCCTCCAGCGTGGTGGCGCCCACGATGTGCAGCTCGCCCCGGGCGAGGGCCGGCTTGAGGATGTTGCCGGCGTCCATGGAGCTGCCGTCGCCGCCACCGGAACCGGCGCCCACGACCGTGTGCAGCTCGTCGATGAAGATGATCAACTGGTCGGAGTGGGCGCGGATCTCGCCCACGATGTTGTTCATCCGCTCCTCGAAGTCACCCCGGTAGCGGGTGCCCGCGACCACGCCCGTGAGGTCCAGGGCGACCACGCGGCGCCCGATCAGCACGTCGGGCACGTCCGCCTCGGAGATGCGCTGCGCCAGCCCCTCCACGATGGCCGTCTTGCCGACCCCCGCGTCACCGATCAGCACCGGGTTGTTCTTGCCGCGCCGGGACAGGACCTCGACGGTCTGCTCGATCTCCTGGTCCCGGCCGATCACCGGGTCGATCCGGCCCTGCCGGGCCAGCTCGGTGAGGTCACGGCCGTACTTGTCGAGGGTCGGCGTGTTCGTCGGGCGCGGACGCTCGGACTGGGGGACCTCCGGCGCCTCGGGCGGCTCGGAGGGGGCGAAGCGGGCCGCGTTGAGGATGTGCCCGGCGGCGGAGTCGGGGTTCGACGCAAGAGCGCTCAGCACGTGCTCCGGGCCGATGTAGCCGTAGCCGCGGGCCCGGGCCATGTCGTGCGCGTCCAGCAGGGCCCGCTTGGCGGCCGGGGTGAGGGAGAGCGCGGTCGGCGGCGGGGCGTCGTCCGGGGTGTGCTGGGTCGGCCCCGACCGGTCGTCGATCTGCGACGCCAGCGAGTCGGGGTTCGCACCGGCCTTGGTGAGCAGGGTGCGGGTGGGTTCCGTGGCGAGTGCCGCCCGCAGCAGATGCTGGGTGTCGAGGTCCCGGCTGCCGTGCTCGGCGGCGTACTGGGCTGCGCCGCGGACGAGCTCCCGGGCCGGCTGGCTGAGCAGCCGCCCGAGATCGATCTGCCGGGGACCGGGGCGCGGTCCGCCGAAGAAGCGTGCGAGGAATTCTCCGAAGGGATCCGAGCCGTAGCCCTCCGGGCTGGTGAAGCCGCTGCTCATGGGCCTTCCGTTCCCGGCGTCCCCGGCGCGCGGGCGGGGGACGCCCTCGCTTGTCGACGTGCCGGGGTCGGGTAACCCGGGTGGCAGCCGGTTACACCTGGGGCGCGCTCGTACAACACCTTCGCACGATCGTCGGCGAGGGGCACCTTTGGGATGTGTCCGGATAATTCCGCCGGGTGTCAGCGTGCGGTCAGGATCCTCGGTCCCGAGTCCGTGATCGCCACCGTGTGCTCCGCGTGGGCCGCGCGGGAGCCGTCGTTCGTCTTCAGGGTCCAGCCGTCGGGGGCCGCGTGAAAGTCGTCCGTGCCGCCCGCGACGACCATGGGCTCGATCGCCAGCACCATGCCGTGCCGCAGTCGCATGCCGCGCCCGGGGCGGCCCTCGTTCGGCACCCCGGGGTCCTCGTGCATGCGGCGGCCGATGCCGTGGCCTCCGAAGCCGTCGGGGATGCCGTAACCGGCGCCCCGGCACACCGTGCCGATGGCGTGGGCGATGTCGCCGATGCGGTTGCCGACGACGGCCGCCCGAATACCGGCCGCGAGGGCCCGCTCGGCGGTCTCGATCAGGCGGAGGTCCGCCGCGCGCGGGGTGCCCACGACGAAACTGAGCGCGGAGTCGCCGACCCAGCCGCCCAGTTCGGCGCCGAAGTCGATCGAGACGAGGTCGCCGTCGCGCAGGCGGTAGCGGCCCGGGATGCCGTGCACGATCGCGTCGTTGACCGAGACGCAGAGGACGGCAGGGAAGGGGGTCGGTGCGAAGGACGGGCGGTATCCCAGGAAGGGCGAGGTCGCGCCCGCCTCGCGCAGTACGCCGTGTGCCACCTCGTCCAGCTCCAGCAGCGAGACGCCCACGTCGGCGGCCTTCTGTGCGGCCGTCAGGGCACGGGCGACGACTTGGCCCGCCTCGTACATCGCGTCGATAGAAGTGTCTGTCTTCAGCTCCATCATGCCAATTACTATACCGGTATTAGAATGGGGTTCATGGTGCGCACCCCTCTCACCCCCGAAGAGCGCGAACGCGGCGAGCGGCTCGGCAAGCTGCTGCGTGAGGCGCGTGGCGGCCGGAGCATGACGGAGATCGCGGCGAGCGCGGGCATCTCCGCGGAGACCCTCCGGAAGATCGAGACCGGCCGGGCACCGACCCCGGCCTTCTTCACGGTCGCCGCGCTGGCCGGAGTCCTCGGGCTGTCCATGGACGACCTGGCCGGACAATGCGTCCTGGTGCCCCTCTGAGGAACCCGCGCCACGCGTGAAAACTCCCCGTAGCACGTCCGTAACACGACTGGTGTTGCCTACGGGGCGGAATGCTCCGGCCTCACGGGAGTTGAGCGATGGCGGCGGATCAACTCCCGGTTGAAGTCGGTGAGTTCGCGACCTACCTGGACGGCCTGCTGGCACGCCTCGACCCGTCCGGCGGCTGGTGCGCGGTGTTCTGGCAGCGCGACCCGGAGGGCATGCGGGCCTGCCTCGACGGGCGCGAGATGCCGCCCTGGGACGTGGTCGAGGCCCTGCTGCGGGATCTTGCCGGGCAGTACGGCCCGGGGGGAGCCGGCCCGGAGACGGACCGGGCCCGTGCCCTGCACGCCGCGGCGCTCGCCGCGTACGACGGCCGGCCCGGGGGTCGCGACGCCCTGGGCGACCGCCTCGACGTCATGCTGCGCGAACAGAGGTACGCCGCCGAACGCCAGGCCGCCCTGGCCCGCCACCTGACCTTGGCCACGACCCGCGAGCAGGCGGACGCCCTGCGTCTGGACCTGGCCTGGGCCCGTGACGACCACGAACGGGCCGTGGCGCGCTGCGCGGAACTCCGGGCGCGGATCGCCCACCTGGACAGACGTGACCAGGAGGTCCTCCCGAGGGTGTGGGAGGACGCCGCCGCCAGACCGTCCAGGGCTGGTGACGGGTACGAGCCCGGGGCCCCGCGGACCGGGACCGGTGCCGCCGACCGGCACGGTGCCGGAGACCTGGGGGCCGGGCGGCGCACCCCGCAACACTCGACGAGCCGGCCTGCCCCGTGGGATGCCGCCGCTCCCAGCCCCCCGGCCGCCGGCTCCACCCCCGCCGCTCCCGGACCCCCAGCCGCCGCCACCGGCTCGGCCGCCGGCCTCCCGGCCCCCGGCTCCACCCCTGCCGCCCCCGAACCCCCCACCCCCAAGCAGCGCAAGCGGCGTCGCGGCGGTGCTCGTTTCGCCGGGATGGTGGACGAGGGTGCCGCAGCCGTTGCCGTGCCGCCGGCCGGCGTCGTGCCGGAGCTGCACGTGCCCGCCCCCAGGGCCCCCGGCCGTACCCCACGCGGCGCGCGCTTCGCCGGGGCCGCCGAGGAGGCGGTGGTCGAACGCGCGGCACCGGAGGCCGGCCGGCCCGGGGACGCGGAGCTGGCCGAGGTCGGACGGACCGTCGATCTGCTGGCCCGGCTGCGCGGCGAGGGGCGCAGCGGGGAGGCCCACGCGTTGCTGACCGAGGTCGCCTCGTGGGAGCCCGCCCGGTTTCCGCTGCTCGCGGAGCGCCTGCACCGCGCCGGGCTGGACGCCGACTGGCAGACCCTGCTGTGGGAGGCCGCCTCGCTGCCCGCCGGGCGGCTGGTCGCCGCCGCGGACGCGCTGGTCGCGGCCGGGCGGGCGGGGGACGGACAGCAGATGCTGCGGCAGGGGATCGCACGGCCGCCCGGCGAGGTCGGGGACGCCGTCCTCGGCCTCGCCACCGAGGGGCGCCACCGCGAGGTGCGCGTGCTGCTCGACGCGTACGTGAGGGCCCGGACCCCCGAGGAAGCCGCCCGCAGTGCCGCACCAGACCCGCGGCGCCTCGTGCCGCTCCTCCTGGAGGCCGCCCGGGGTGTGTCGGACGAACGCAGCTGGGATCTCGTGCACGCCCTGCGGGTCGCCGGATACGCCGCCTGACCGGCGACGTCACGCCCCGGGCGACTCACCCACAGGAGTGCGAATCGCGCAATGCCCCGCGGGTTGGCGACGATGGTCTTGGCAACCCCGTGCCAGAGGCTTACGTTCGTGGCTCTACGGCCCGCTTCTACGGGCGTAGAGGCGCAGACGTCGCGTCGAAGGAGCAGCTCATGGCCAACGTCGTACGTGCCGCCCTGGTCCAGGCCACCTGGACCGGCGACACCGAGTCCATGGTGGCGAAACACGAGGAGCACGCCCGCGAGGCGGCCCGCCGGGGCGCGAAGATCATCGGTTTCCAGGAGGTCTTCAACAGCCCCTACTTCTGTCAGGTCGAGGAGCCGGAGCACTACCGCTGGTCCGAGCCCGTCCCCGACGGGCCGACCGTGCGGCGGATGCGGGCGCTCGCGCGCGAGACCGGCATGGTGATCGTCGCGCCGGTGTTCGAGGCGGAGCAGCCGGGCTTCTACTACAACACCGCGGCCGTGATCGACGCCGACGGCACCTACCTCGGCAAGTACCGCAAGCACCACATCCCGCAGCTCAAGGGCTTCCGCGAGAAGTTCTACTTCAAGCCCGGGAACCTCGGCTGGCCCGTCTTCGACACGGCCGTCGGCAAGGTCGGCGTCTACATCTGCTACGACCGCCACTTCCCGGAGGGCTGGCGCCAGCTCGGCCTGGCCGGCGCCCAGCTCGTCTACAACCCCTCGGCCACCCACCGGAGCCTGTCGTCCCACCTGTGGCGGCTGGAGCAGCCCGCGGCCGCCGTCGCCAACGGGTACTACATCGCCGCGATCAACCGTGTCGGGCAGGAGGAGTACGGGGACAACGACTTCTACGGCACGAGCTACTTCGTCGACCCGCGCGGGCAGTTCGTGGGGGACGTCGCCAGCGACAGCGAGGAGGAGCTCGTGATCCGGGACATCGACCTCGACCTCATCGAAGAGGTACGGCAGACGTGGGCCTTCTACCGCGACCGCCGTCCCGACGCCTACGAAGGGCTGGTTCAGCCGTGACCAACGACCTCCTGGGCCGTCACCGGGCCGTGCTCCCGGACTGGCTCGCCCTCTACTACGAGGAGCCCCTCGAGATCACCCACGGCGAGGGCCGCCACGTCTGGGACGCGCAGGGCAACCGGTACCTCGACTTCTTCGGCGGCATCCTCACCACCATGACGGCGCACGCGCTGCCCGAGGTGACCAAGGCGGTGAGCGAGCAGGCCGGACGGATCATCCACTCCTCCACCCTGTACCTCAACCGCCCGATGGTCGAACTCGCCGAGCGCATCGCCCAGTTGAGCGGCATCCCGGACGCCCGCGTCTTCTTCACCACATCGGGCACCGAGGCCAACGACACCGCCCTGCTGCTCGCCACCGCGTACCGGCGCAGCAACACCATCCTCGCGATGCGCAACAGCTACCACGGCCGCTCCTTCAGCGCCGTCGGCATCACCGGCAACAGCGGCTGGTCCCCGACCTCGCTCTCCCCGCTCCAGACGCTGTACGTGCACGGTGGCGTGCGTACCCGCGGCCCGTTCGCCTCCCTCAGCGACGACGCCTACATCGCGGCCTGCGTCGACGACCTGAAGGACCTGCTCGGCCACACCCGCCCCCCGGCCGCGCTGATCGCCGAACCCGTCCAGGGTGTCGGCGGGTTCACGGCACCGCCGGACGGGCTCTACGCCGCCTTCCGCGAGGTGCTGCACGAGCGCGGCATCCTGTGGATCGCCGACGAGGTGCAGACCGGCTGGGGCCGCACCGGCGAGCACTTCTGGGGCTGGCAGGCCCACGGGCGCAACGGACCGCCCGACATCATGACCTTCGCCAAGGGCATCGGCAACGGCATGTCCATCGGCGGGGTCGTCGCCCGCTCCGAGATCATGAACTGCCTGGACTCCAACAGCATCTCCACCTTCGGCGGCACCCAGATCACCATGGCCGCCGGCCTCGCCAACCTCAACTACCTGCTGGAACACGACCTCCAGGGCAACGCCCGGCGCGTCGGCGGCCTGCTCATCGAACGGCTGCGGGCGGTCGCCGCGCACGTCCCGGCCGTACGGGAGGTACGCGGCCGCGGCCTGATGATCGGCATCGAGATCACGAAACCGGGGACCGACGAGGCCGATCCGCAGACCGCGGCGGCCGTGCTGGAGGCGGCCCGCGAGGGCGGCCTGCTGATCGGCAAGGGCGGCGGGCACAACACCAGTTCGCTGCGCGTCGCCCCGCCGCTGTCCCTCAACGTCGCGGAGGCCGAGGAGGGCGCCGCGATCCTCGAGAACGCTCTGCGGAGCATCCCGTAGCAGTGCACTGAGCAAGGGGCCCGCCATCATGACCATCACCCTGGATTCCCTGGAGCCCGCCCTGTCGGTCCGGCAGGTCCTCACCCTGGAGCGGGTGCTCGCCGGGGAGCCCGAGGTGGTGGCCGGCGCGCAGCACCTCGACCGGCCCGTGCGCTGGGTGCACGTCGCCGAGGCCGCCGACGTCGGAGTGATGCTCACCGGCGGCGAGATGGTCCTCACCACCGGAGTGCTGCTCGCCGGCGACGAGGACAAGCAGGCCGAGTACGTCCGGTCGCTGCACCGCGCGGAGGCCGCCGCCGTCGTCCTCGGACTCGGCCGCGCCTTCCCCGCGGCGCCGGACGTGATGCGCCGGGCGGCCGAGCGGTGCGGACTGCCGATGGTCGTCCTGCACCGGCCGTTCCCCTTCGCCGAACTGACCGAGGAGGTCCAGTCGCGGCTGGTGCGCCGCAAGTTCGCCGCCGTCAGCCTCTCCGAGGCCGTCCGCACCGAACTCACCGCCCTCATCACCGCCGGCGCCCCGCTGCAACGGCTGCTCGACGAAGTCGCCCGGCACAGCGCCTGCCCGGTCGTCGTCACCAACCTCGCCCATCGTGTCCTCGGCACGGCGGGGGAGCGGCCCGCGGTGGACGACGTGCTGCGCGACTGGGAGCGCATCGCCCGGCAGGCCGGCGGCGTCGAGGGCGACGGCTGGATCCGGGCCGAACTGGGCGGGCGCGGGGAGCGCTGGGGCCGGATCGTGCTGTGCGGCTACCGGGGCGACACCGCCACCGGACGGCTGCTGGCCGACCGCGCCGCCGAGGCCCTCGTCCTGCACCGCATGCTCGCCGGCGGCGCCGCCTGCTCCTGGGAGGAGCAGTCCGCGCAGAGCCTGCTGACCGACCTGGTCAGCGGCGTCGTACCGGCACGGCAACTGCTGCCCCGGGCCCGCGCGGCCGGGCTGCCGGTCAACCGGCGCACCTTCGTGCCGCTCGTCGTCCGCGACGGCGACCCCGCCCGCCTCGAACGCCTCCTGCGGCTGCTGGGCCTGCCCGGGCTGGTCGCCGAACTCGCCGACGGGGCCACCGCCGTGCTGCTCAGCCTGCCCCGGGACCAGGACGCGGGCGCCCTCGCCGTGCATTTCGCGACCCGGCTGCGCACCGAGACCGGCCCGGAGCACACCGTCGTGGCCGCGGCCGAACCCCGCGCCGCCTGGGACGACGTACCCACCGGACTGCGCGAGGCCCAGCACGTCGCGGACGCCGTGGCCGACTCCTGCGCCGTCCTCGACCTCCCGCCGGTCGTGCGCCTCAAGGACGTCCACCTGCGGGGCCTGATCCGGCTGCTGCGCGACGACCCGCACGTGCAGTCCTTCGCGGAGCGGGAGCTGGACGGGCTGCTGCGCGAGACCGACGAGGACCTGCTGTCGGTGCTGCGCACCTACCTCGCCACCGGCCGCAACAAGTCCCGCACCGCCCAGCTCCACCATGTCTCCCGGCCGGCCCTCTATCGCCGCCTGGAGTCCATACAGGCCCGCCTCGGGGTGGACCTCGACGACTTCGAGCAGGCCGCCTCGGTGCACATCGCACTCCTCGCGCACGACGCGCAACAGCAGTGAAACACGCGACCACCTGGGAAAACGGCGGTGAAACATGGGTCAGCAAAAGAGTGACACGGTGGCACGCCGCACGCCCTCGGACGTGACACGCTGCAACTCAAAGACGCCCTTCGCCCTCCCTAGGCTCACGGCACACCGAGCGACCGGAGGTCCCGATGAGCCGAGTGATCCGCGCCGCCGTCTTCCAGACCGCCTGGACGGGCGACAAGGAATCGATGATCCAGGTCCACGAACAGGCGGTCCGCGACGCGGCCGCGCAGGGCGCTCACGTCCTGTGCTTCCAGGAGCTGTTCTACGGCCCGTACTTCTGCCAGGTCCAGGACCCGGCCTTCTACGAGTACGCCGAGCAGATCCCCGAGGGCCCCATCGTCCGCCGCTTCCAGGCCCTCGCGAAGGAGCTGGGCATCGTCCTGGTGCTGCCGATGTACGAGGAGGAGCAGCCCGGCGTCCTCTACAACACCGCCGCCGTGATCGACGCGGACGGCTCCTACCTCGGCAAGTACCGCAAGACCCACATCCCGCAAGTGCGGGGCTTCTGGGAGAAGTTCTACTTCCGCCCCGGCAACAGCGGCTGGCCCGTCTTCGACACCAAGGTCGGCCGGGTCGGCGTGTACATCTGCTACGACCGCCACTTCCCCGAGGGCTGGCGCGCGCTCGGCCTCGCGGGTGCCGAGATCGTCTTCAACCCGTCGGCGACCTCCCGCGGCCTGTCCGGCTACCTCTGGCAGCTGGAACAGCCGGCGGCGGCCGTCGCCAACGAGTACTTCGTCGGCGCGATCAACCGGGTCGGCGTCGAGGAGTACGGCGACAACGACTTCTACGGCACCTCGTACTTCGTGGACCCGGAGGCCCAGTTCGTCGGCGAGGTGGCCAGCGACAAGGAGCCCGAACTGGTGGTGAGGGACCTGGACATGGCCAAACTCCGCGAGGTCCGCGACCGCTGGCAGTTCTACCGGGACCGCGCACCGGGGGCGTACGGACCACTGACAGCTCCGTGAGCGCCCCGGCAGGGGCGCGGGGAACTGCGCGACCAGCCACACACAACCGGCACGTCCACACGGCGAGGAGCGACAGAGCATGAGCACCCGAACCGTCATCCGCGGCGGCCTCGTCATCACCGCATCCGACGAGATCCACGCCGACGTCCTGATCGAGGACGGCCGCATCGCCGCCCTCGCCGCGTCCAACACCCCGGCGGCGCAGGCCTTCACCGCAGACCGCACCATCGACGCCACCGGAAAGTACGTCATCCCCGGCGGCGTCGACGCCCACACCCACATGGAGCTCCCCTTCGGCGGCACCTTCGCCTCCGACACCTTCGAGACCGGCACCCGGGCCGCCGCCTGGGGCGGCACGACGACGATCATCGACTTCGCCGTGCAGAGTGTCGGCCACAGCCTGCGCGAGGGACTCGACGCCTGGCACGCCAAGGCCGACGGCAACTGCGCCGTCGACTACGGCTTCCACATGATCGTCTCCGACGTCAACGAGCACACCCTCAAGGAGATGGACCACCTGGTCGAGGAGGGCGTCACCTCCTTCAAGCAGTTCATGGCGTACCCGGGCGTCTTCTACAGCGACGACGGCCAGATCCTGCGCGCCATGCAGCGCTCCGCCGACAACGGCGGCCTGATCATGATGCACGCCGAGAACGGCATCGCGATCGACGTCCTGGTCGAGCAGGCCCTGGCCCGGGGCGAGACCGACCCGCGCTACCACGGCGAGGTCCGCAAGGCCCTGCTGGAGGCCGAGGCCACCCACCGCGCCATCAAGCTCGCGCAGGTGGCGGGGGCGCCCTTGTACGTCGTGCACGTCTCGGCGACGGAGGCGGTCGCCGAGCTGGCCCGGGCCCGCGACGACGGGCTGCCCGTCTTCGGCGAGACCTGCCCGCAGTACCTGTTCCTGTCCACCGACAACCTCGCCGAGCCGGACTTCGAGGGTGCCAAGTACGTGTGCAGCACACCCCTGCGGCCGAAGGAACACCAGGCCGCACTGTGGCGGGGCCTGCGCACCAACGACCTCCAGGTCGTCTCCACCGACCACTGCCCCTTCTGCTTCGTGGGCCAGAAGGAACTCGGCCGCGGCGACTTCTCCAAGATCCCCAACGGCCTGCCGGGCGTCGAGAACCGTATGGACCTGCTCCACCAGGCCGTCCTCGACGGGCACATCTCCCGCCGCCGCTGGATCGAGATCGCCTGCGCGTCCCCGGCCCGGATGTTCGGCCTGTACCCGAAGAAGGGGACCATCGCGCCGGGCGCCGACGCCGACGTCGTCATCTACGACCCGCATGCCGAGCAGGTCATGTCCGCCGAGACGCACCACATGAACGTCGACTACTCGGCGTACGAGGGCAAACGCACCACCGGCCGGGTCGAGACGGTCCTCTCGCGCGGCGAACCCGTCATCACCGAGCGGGAGTACACCGGGCACGCCGGGCACGGCGTGTTCACCCCGCGATCCACCTGTCAGTACCTCAACTAGGAGTGGCGCAGATGGACTTCGGACTCGTCCTGCAGGCCGACCCGCCGGCCTCGCGGGTGATCAGCCTGATGAAGCGGGCGGAACGCAACGGCTTCGCCTACGGCTGGACCTTCGACTCCGCCGTGCTGTGGCAGGAACCGTTCGTGATCTACAGCCAGATCCTCGCCAACACCACGACCCTGAAGGTCGGGCCGATGGTGACCAACCCGGGCACCCGCACCTGGGAGGTCACCGCCTCCACCTTCGCCACCCTCAACGACATGTTCGGCAACCGCACGGTCTGCGGCATCGGCCGCGGCGACTCCGCGATGCGCGTGGCCGGCCGCAAGCCCAACACCCTGGCCCGGATCAGCGAGGCCATGAAGGTCATCCGGGACCTCGGCAGCGGACGGGAGGCCGACCTCGGCGGCGGCACCGTCGTCCGGTTCCCCTGGATCAAGCCGGGCGCCGAACTGCCCGTGTGGATGGCCGCGTACGGCCCCAAGGCCCTGAAGATGACCGGTGAGGAGGCGGACGGGTTCATCCTCCAGCTGGCCGACCTCTATCTCACCGAGTACATGGTCAAGGCCGTGAAGGACGCCGCCGTCGCCGCGGGCCGGGACCCCGCCGAGGTGACCGTCTGCGTGGCCGCACCGGCGTACGTCACGGAGGACGACTCGCCCGAGGCGCTCGCCCACGCGCGCGAGCAGTGCCGCTGGTTCGGCGGCATGGTCGGCAACCACGTGGCCGACCTGGTCTCCAAGTACGGCGAGCACTCGGCCGCCGTCCCCGAGGAACTCACCGACTACATCAAGGCGCGCGAGGGCTACGACTACTCCCACCACGGCCGCGCCGGCAACCCGGACACCCAGTTCGTGCCCGACGAGATCGTCGACCGGTTCTGCCTGATCGGCCCGGTCGAGAAGCACATCGAGAAGCTGGAGGCGCTGCGCGCGCTCGGCGTGGACCAGTTCGCCGTCTACGACATGCACGACGCGCAGGAGGCCGTGATCGAGGCCTACGGATCGCGGGTGATCCCGGCCGTCAACGGCTGACCCCCGCTGCCCCACCCCCTGAGAACTCCCCCTTCCCAGCGGCTCGGGAAGGGGGCCCAGGACGCTCCCCGGTGCACCCGGAGCGCACCCCCCCATCGGCGCCACCGCACGGCCTTTCCCGTCCCACCTCCCCTGATTGGCCCGGCCCATGACCGATACCGCTCCCACGGCCCCACCGCCGCCCACCCAAGTCACCCTCGCCGACGGCCGGGTGGAGATCGCCCCGGGCGCCCCCGCACCGACCGGCCCCTACGCCAACGAGGACCTGCTGCCGGTCCCGGTCGAGAAGCGCACCTGGACCACCTACAACTTCTCCGCGCTGTGGGTCGGCATGGCCCACAACACCGCTTCCTGGACCCTGGCCTCCGGACTCATCGCCGTCGGCATGGACTGGAAGCAGGCGGTGCTCACCATCGCCCTGGCCAACGTCATCGTGCTGATACCGATGCTGCTCACCGGGCACGCCGGACCCAAGTACGGCATTCCCTTCCCGGTCTTCGCCCGCGCCTCCTTCGGCATCCGCGGCGCCAACCTGCCCGCCGTCGTGCGGGCGTTGGTGGCGTGCGGCTGGTTCGGCATCCAGACCTGGATCGGCGGCGAGGCGATCTACTTCCTGGCCGGCAAGCTCATCGGCACCGGCTGGACGGACGCCGCGAAGGTCGGCGGCTACGCCTGGACGATGTGGCTGTCGTTCGCGATCTTCTGGGCGCTGCAGGTCGTCATCATCTACCGGGGCATGGAGACCATCCGCCGCTTCGAGAACTGGGCGGCGCCCTTCGTGCTCGTCGGGGCGTTCGTGATGCTGTGGTGGATGAGCGACAAGGCGGGCGGCTTCGGCCCGCTGCTCGACCAGCCCTCCAAGCTCGGCTGGGGCCCGGACTTCTGGAAGCTGTTCGCCCCCGCCCTCATGGGCATGATCGGTTTCTGGTCCACGCTGTCGCTGAACATCCCCGACTTCACCCGCTACGGCAGGAGCCAGAAGGCGCAGACGTGGGGCCAGGCCCTCGGCCTGCCGACCACCATGACGCTCTTCGCGTTCCTGTCCGTGATGGTCACCTCCGGCAGCCAGGCCGTCTACGGCGAGGCCATCTGGGACCCGGTGCAGCTCGCCGCCAAGACCGACAGCACGGTCGGCCTGCTCTTCGCGCTGGTCACCGTGCTGGTGGCGACGCTCTCCGTCAACGTCGCGGCCAACCTGGTCTCACCGGCGTTCGACTTCTCCAACATCGCGCCCCGCAGGATCAGTTTCCGGGCCGGAGCCCTCGCCACCTGCGTCCTCGGGGTGCTGATCTTCCCGTGGAAGCTCTACTCCGACCCGCAGGGCTACATCTTCACCTGGCTGGGCCTGGTCGGCGGCCTGCTCGGCACCGTCGCGGGCATCCTCATCGCCGACTACTGGATCCTGCGCCGTGCCCGGCTCGACCTCGCCGACCTGTACCGCCCGGGCGGGCGCTACTGGTACGAGGGCGGCTGGAACTGGCGGGCCGTCGTCGCCTTCGCGGTCGGCGGTGTCCTCGCCGTCGGAGGCGCGAGCTTCAAGCCGCTGATCGACGGCCGTCCCATCCCGGCGCTGGCCGATCTGGCCGACTACGGCTGGGCGGTGGGCCTGGGCACGTCGATGGTCCTGTACCTGGTGCTGATGGCGACGCGCCGCCGCAGCACCGTGTGAGGAAGGCGGGCGCGCTGGAGGGCCGCTCAGCCCTTGTCGCTCTCCAGCGCGGCCACCGCTTCCTTCGCGGCCTTGATGGCGCCCTTGTTGATCGTGTCCGTGCTGGGCGCCTTCTTCGACTCGAAGTCACTGCCGTTGTAGGTGATCATCACCAGCGCGTTGGAGGCGCGGGCGATCACGACGCCCTCGCGGGTCTCCTGCTTGTCCTCGGTCACCAGGTTCACGACGGAGTACGCGCTGTCGCCCAGGCCGGGAACGGCCCCGCCGCCGCTCTTCTTCCCGGTGTGCTCCTCGTACGACTTCTGCGCGGCCTCGTCCGACTCCATGACCTCGTAGGAGACGTCGAGCCAGCGGTAGTCGTAGCCCTTGAGCGCGTTCCAGGAGCAGGTGCGGCGCAGCTCCGAGTCCGTGGACGGGATCTCCTTGCCGGCCGTCTTGGCGCCCGGCACCAGCGACTCGATCGTCTTCTTGGCGACGCTCTCGCACGGGGCGGGCGCGGCCGAGTACGCCTTCGACACCGTCGACGTCGACGGGGCGGACGCGGACTGTGTCTCGGTCTTCTCCTCGGCCGGCTTGTGCTCGGCGGCCTGCGGCGCGGCGAGCGGACCGGACGACAGCGCCCAGCCCGCCGCGGCGAGCACCACCACTGGGGACAGGCGGGCGGTCAGGGCGAGGGGCAGAGGTAGGGAACGCACGGCGCCCTTCTCGTGGGGGACGGAAGGTGCGGAGCGGGTCCGCACGGCGGACGGAACGACAGTCTCACACGAGTGTCTGTGGTGCGGAAGTGTGAACTCGCTCCGTGGCTGCGCGGTGACGGGACACCCCTTTCCACCGCCCGGAAATCGGGCGATTCAGCAGGCGGTGGGCGGTTTACCCGAGGTTTTTCCAGGATCTCGGCCAGGGGAGGGGGACGGGTGGCGTGCGCCTCAGCGCCCCGGACCCTCCCGGAGGAACAGCGAGAGGTCGTGGACGTCCGTGAAGCGCCGTACGTCCGTACCGCCCGCCGCGACGGGGTGGTACGCCTCGAAACTGTGGCGAACGCGTGCCGCGATGCCGAGCCCTCCGTCCCTCGAACCGGCGGGCACCGGCCCCCACCTCGGCTCCCATGCCGGGGGATCGTGCACCGGTTGCCCGCGCCGAACGGAGGCGCGGAAGAGGGGGCGCAGGGCGATCGATAGCCTTCTGGGGAAGCGGAGGAGGTCCCCGGCGCCGACCCCCCGGGATTCTCCCTGGCACCTGTCCTGCCTACCCCGAGGTGAGAGACCCCATGTTCACCACCCGCCCCACCCTCCAGGGCACCTTCGGCATGGTCTCCTCGACCCACTGGCTGGCCTCGCAGTCCGCGATGGCCGTCCTGGAGAACGGCGGCAACGCCTACGACGCGGCCGTGGCGGGCGCCTTCGTGCTGCACGTCGTCGAGCCGCACCTCAACGGCCCCGCGGGCGAGGTGCCGATCCTGCTCGCCCCGGCCGGCGGTGAGGTGCGGGTGCTGTGCGGGCAGGGCGTCGCACCGGCCGGGGCGACCGTCGCGCACTACCGGGGCCTCGGCCTGGACCTCGTCCCCGGCACCGGGCCGCTCGCGGCCGCCGTACCGGGCGCGTTCGACGCCTGGATGCTGCTGCTGCGCGACCACGGCACCCTGACCCTCGAAGACGTCCTGAAGTACGCCATCGGCTACGCCGAGCACGGCCACGCGCCCGTGGAGCGCGTCGGCGAGACCGTCGAGACCGTGCGCGAGCTGTTCGAGACGGAGTGGACCTCGTCGGCGGACGTCTACCTGCCCGGCGGCAAGGCACCGCGCCCCGGCGAGCTCTTCGCCAACCCCGCACTCGCCGCCACCTGGAAGCGGTTGCTGGCCGAGACCGCCGGCGCGGGCGACAGGGAGGCGCGGATCGAGGCCGCCCGGCAGGTGTGGCGCGGCGGGTTCATCGCCGACGCCCTCGTCCGCCAGGCCGGCCGCCCGACCAAGGACACCAGCGGCCGGCGGCACACCGGCACCCTCACGGCCGCCGACCTCGCCGCCTGGTCCGCGACATACGAGACACCGGCGACGTACGACTGGAACGGCTGGACCGTGTGCAAGCCCGGCCCCTGGAGCCAGGGCCCCGTCCTCCTCCAGCAACTCGCCCTGCTCCCAACCGAACTGCCCCCGTACGGTTCGGCCGACTACGTCCACCTCCTGGTGGAGAACTGCAAGCTCGCCATGGCCGACCGGGAGGCCTGGTACGGGGACGCCGCCGACGTACCGCTCGACGACCTGCTGTCCGCCCCGTACAACACGGCCCGCCGAGCCCTCGTCGGCGAGCGGGCCGAGAACGACCTGCGGCCCGGCAGCCCCGGCGGACGCACCCCGCGCCTGTGCGCGCACGCGCGCGTGGCCGCAGCCGCACAGGTGGGCTCCGACGCCCTGGGGGCCGGCGAACCGACCGTCGCCAAGAGCCCGGCGTCCCCCGTGCCGGGCGAACCGGAGATCCTCGCCGACGGGACCACCCGCGGCGACACCTGCCACCTCGACGTCGTCGACCGCTGGGGCAACATGGTCTCGGCCACGCCCAGCGGCGGCTGGCTCCAGTCCAACCCCGTCGTGCCCGAACTCGGCTTCCCGCTCGGCACCCGGCTCCAGATGACCTGGCTGGAGGAGGGCCTGCCGGGCTCACTGACCCCCGGCCGCCGCCCGCGCACCACCCTGACGCCCTCGATCGCCCTGCGTGACGGCGTGCCCGTCATGGCGTTCGGCACGCCCGGCGGTGATCAGCAGGACCAGTGGCAGTTGCACTTCTTCCTCGCGGTCGCGCTGCGCGCCCACGTGCGCGGCGGCCTCGACCTCCAGGGCGCCATCGACGCCCCGAACTGGCACAACGACAGCTTCCCCGGCTCCTTCTACCCGCGCGGCATGCGCCCGGGCAGTGTCACCGTGGAGTCCCGCACCGACCCGGCCGTCGTCGGGGAACTGCGGCGCCGCGGCCACGACGTGACCGTGGGCGGCCCCTGGTCGGAAGGCAGGCTGTGCGCGGTCGCGCGCGACCCGGAGACGGGCGTCCTGTCGGCCGCGGCGAACCCGCGCGGGATGCAGGGATACGCGGTGGGCCGGTGACCCGCCGGGCGGTCGGCGGAGTGCGAACCCGCGATACGCACCGCCGTCCGGCCGCGCCCGGACGCCCCGCTGTTCATCGCGACGCCACCCGCCGTGCACCGGGCGGGCGCGCCGTGTCAGTGGCACGTGTTGTCATGGAGGGGTGATCGACAGCAACGAAACCATCGAAGAGTTTCTCGCACAGCACGCCTCCGACGTCGAAGAGGCGATCCGCAAGGCGGCCGCCTCCGAGATCATGCCCCGCTGGCGCCGGCTGGCCGCGCACGAGGTCGACCAGAAGAGCGGCCCGCACGACCTGGTGACCGACGCCGACCGCAAGGCCGAGCTGTACCTCACCGAGGCGCTGGTCGCCCTGCTGCCCGGGTCGGTCGTGGTCGGCGAGGAGGCGGTCCACGCCAACCCGGCGTCGTACGGGGCGATACGCGGTGACGCGCCGGTCTGGATCGTCGACCCGGTCGACGGGACACGCCAGTTCGTCCGCGGCGAGGCCGGGTTCTGCACCCTGGTCGCCCTGGCTCACCGCGGCACCCTGCTCGCGTCCTGGACGTACGCGCCCGCCCGCGACCGGCTCGCCACCGCCCAGCGGGGCAAGGGCGCCCACCTCGACGGGGAGCGGCTGTTCGCCGGAGCACCGGAGCCCGGCCGGGACCTGCGCGTGGCCACCTCCCACCCCGACTACACGACGGACGAGGAGAAGCACGCCCTGCTCGGCCTGGGCGCCGACGGCGTGGCACCGCGCCCGTGCGGCTCGGCCGGACTGGAGTATCTCGCCATCGCCCGCGGCGAGTCGGACGCGGTGGCGTTCTCCTGGGAAGCCGCCTGGGACCACGCGGCCGGTCTGCTGCTGGTCGAGGAGGCCGGCGGCACCCACCTGACGCTCACGGGCGAGCCGTTCCGCATCGCCGGCGGCAACGCCCTGCCCTTCACCGCCGCCCGCGACGCGGCCACGGCCCGCCGGGTGGTGAACCTGCTGTCGGGCGGGGCCTGAGCGGCATCCCATTGCGTGGTGCACACAACTGGCTACGCAGTGTGCGCACGCGAGGGGTTTCGGTCGCCGCAAAGCGGTCTTCCGCACCGGAAATCACCGGCGGCCGGTGACTGTCAGTCCCCGGGCATATCCTGATCCCCAGTGGCCGTCGGCTGACGAAGGGGTCAGAGGTGCCGTCGATGCTCGATGCCGTCGTAGTGGGTGCGGGGCCGAACGGACTGACCGCGGCCGTGGAGCTGGCCCGCCGCGGCTTCTCCGTCGCCGTCTTCGAAGCCCGCAGCACCGTGGGCGGCGGAGCCCGCACCGAGGAGCTCACCCTCCCCGGCTTCCGGCACGACCCGTGCTCCGCGGCCCACCCGCTCGCCATCAACTCCCCGGCCTTCCGCGCCCTGCCGCTGGAGCGGTACGGCCTGGAGTGGCTGCACGCCGAGCTGCCCATGGCGCACCCCTTCCCGGACGGCACGGCGGCCGTCCTGGCCCGCACGGTCGGCGAGACAGCCGCCTCCTTCGGCCCGCGCGACGCCGGCGCGTACCGCAGGCTCATCGAGCCCTTCCTGCCCAAGTGGGACACCCTCGCCCGGGACTTCATGTCCCTGCCGATGACCGCCCTGCCCCGCGACCCGCTGACCCTCGCCCGCTTCGGCCTGGCCGGGCTGCCCCCCTCGACCCTGCTGATGCGCCGCTTCCGCGACGAACCGGCCAAGGCCCTGTTCTCCGGGCTCGTCGCCCACGTCATGGCACCGCTCGGCGGCTTCGCCACCGGCGCCATCGGCCTGGTCTTCGCCCTCGCGGCGCACGCCCGCGGCTGGCCCGTCGCCCGCGGCGGCTCCCAGTCCCTCTCCGACGCCCTCGCCGCCTACCTGAAGGACCTCGGCGGCAGCGTCCACACCGACTACGAGGTCAAGCGCCTGGACGACCTGCCGCCGGCCCGGGCGTATGTCTTCGACACCTCGCCCACCGCCCTGGCCCGCATCGCCGGCTTCGGCAACCACTACGCCGGCTACCGCTACGGCCCGGGCGTCTTCAAGGTCGACTACGCGCTGGACGGCCCCGTGCCCTGGACCGCGAAGGAGGCCCGCGCCGCCGGCACGGTACAGGTCGGCGCGAGCAGCGCGGAGATCGGCGCGGCCCTGAGCGCGGTGTCCCGGGAAGGCCGGGCCCCCGACAGGCCGTTCCTGATCACGGTCCAGCCGAGCGTCGTCGACCCCACCCGGGCCCCGGCGGGCAAGCACGTCTTCTGGGCCTACGGGCATGTCCCGCACGGCTGGACCGGCGACCTCACCGACACCATCGAGCGCCAACTGGAGCGCTTCGCCCCGGGGTTCCGCGACCGCGTCCTGGCGCGCGCCACGGCCGGCCCGCCCGAACTCGCCGCCCGCAACGCCAACTACGTCGGCGGCGACATCGCCTCCGGCGCCGCCTCCGGCCTCCAGCTGCTGCTGCGTCCCAGGGCCACCCTGTTCCCCTACAACACCCCGCATCCGGCCGTTTTCATCTGCTCGTCGGCGACCCCGCCGGGCCCCGGAGTGCACGGCATGTCGGGGCACAACGCGGCGAAGGCCGTCTGGAAGAGACTGAGGCAGATATGACGGCCGTCGAACTGGTCCAGGGCGACATCACCCGCGAGAGCGTCGACGCGATCGTCAACGCGGCCAACTCCTCGCTGCTGGGCGGGGGAGGGGTCGACGGGGCGATCCACCGCCGCGGCGGCCCCGCCATCCTGGAGGACTGCCGCAGGCTCCGCGCGGCGCACCTCGGCAAGGGCCTGCCCACCGGCCGGGCGGTCGCCACCACCGCGGGCGACCTGGACGCCCGCTGGGTCGTCCACACGGTCGGCCCGGTGTTCAGCGCGAGTGAGGACCGCTCCGCCCTCCTCGCCTCCTGCTACCGCGAGTCGCTCCGCGTCGCCGGTGAACTCGGCGCCCGCAGCGTCGCGTTCCCCGCCATCTCCACCGGCGTCTACGGCTGGCCGATGGACGACGGCGCCCGCATCGCGATCGAGACCGTACGGGCGGCCGACACGACGGTCGAGGAGGTCAGGTTCGTCCTCTTCGACCGGCCCGCGTACGAGGCGTTCGCCGCGCATCTGCACTGATCCGCGGCACGGCAGCGCTCAGACGGGCTCGGGCTCGAAGTGCCGCAGCAGGTCCCGGCCGGGCTGGACCACGCCGTAGCTGTTCTCCGGAACGGTGTTCCACACCCCCGGAAGATCGCCCAGCGGTTCCGACACCACCAGCCGGGTCTCGTCCGAGATGTGGTTCAGGAAGGCGAGATCGGGGTGCAGGGCACGCACGTCCTCCACCCGGCTGCTGTAGTACAGCGAGCGCGAGGCCCCGCCACTGGAGTACCGGAAGAACCACACCCGCTCGCCGTCGGTCACCGCGACCGTCATCTGGAGCGGCTCCGGTACCCCGTTCTCGTGACCGAGCCGCTCGACGAGCCCCGCCATCCGGGCCACCGCGCTCGGCGGATCGCCGTCGAGACCGAGAGTGAGGGCCACGTGGAACATCACCTCGGAATCCGTCGTGCCCTCCAGAGAAGGGAACAGCTCCGGCGCTATCGACATCATCAGATCCCGGCGCATCGCGGAGAACCCGGTGATCGCTCCGTTGTGCATCCACATCCAGCGTCCGTGCCGGAAGGGGTGGCAGTTGGTCTGCTGCACGGCGGTCCCGGTCGAGGCCCGCACATGGGCGAAGAACAGCGACGAGCGGACGTGGTCGGCGATCTCCCGCAGATTGCGGTTGCTCCAGGCCGGACCCGTGTCGCGGATGACGGCCGGGGTGCGCAGATGCCACGCGTACCAGCCGACGCCGAAGCCGTCGCCGTTGGTGGTCTCGACCCCCATCCGCGCGTGCAGGCTCTGGTCGATCAGCGAGTGCTCGGGGCGGTAGAGGACGTCGTCGAGCAGCACGGGGGTGCCCGAGTAGGCGAGCCAGCGGCACATGGTCCGTACTCCCGTTCCGGGCCGCCCCGGCCGTGCCGGGCGGCCTGCTCTGGATGATCGTCGCCGATGCGCCCCGCACGCCGGGCGGCGGTGCGTGACTCAAGGAGACTCCGGCCGCGGCGGCGCCGCATCGCCCGCCACGGGTGGTCTCCCGCGCACACCCCGGCCCGGGCCAGGGTGTGCGCGGGAGGGCGAACACTGAGATGCTGAGCGAGACGATCGCCAGGTCAGGGCCGACCGACGGACGGCAGGCGGGGGTGAGCCCCATGGCCGCTGCAGACGAGATGCCGGAGGCGGGGTTCGCGTGTGCCGACCCCACCGGCGACCCGCTGCTGCGCACCCGGTTCGCCCTGCCGGCCAGGCCCGCCACCTTCGTGCGCAGGCCGCGCCTGACCGGTCACCTCGACCAGGCCCTGGGGACACCCCTGACGATGGTCAACGGGTCGGCCGGCGCGGGCAAGACGCTCCTGGTCGCCGACTGGGCGTCCGGGCTGCGCCACCCGGTCGCCTGGCTCACCGCCGAGAGCACCGATCAGGCCCCCGGCGTCTTCTGGGCCCACGTGCTGCAAGCTCTGCGCGCGGCCGGCGTGCCGGTGGCGAGCGAGGTCGGCAGCCCCGCCGAGGCGGGCCGCGTGGACCAGCGGACGCTCACCCGGCTCGCCGCCGGTCTCGAAGGCAGGGACCATCCCACGGTCGTCGTCCTCGACGAGTTCGACCGCGTGGTCTCCCGCGAGATCGCCGAGCAGCTGGAGTTCGTCCTGCACCACGCCGGGCAGGGCCTGCGTCTGGTCCTGGTCACCCGCACCGAAGCCCTGCTGCCGCTGCACCGCTACCGTGCTTCGGGCGAGATGACGGAGATCCGGGACGCCGAACTGGCCTTCACCCCCGACGAGGCCCACGAGCTTCTGACCCGGCACGGCCTGCACCTGTCCGCGAGCGCCGTGCAGGCCCTGGTCGAACGGACCCGGGGATGGGCCGCGGGTCTCAGGCTCTGTGCGCTGGCCGCCCTGCAGGGCACGGACCCGCACACCTACCTGAAGCAGTTCGAGGCGGACCACAGCGCGGTGGCCGACTTCCTGCTGGCCGAGGTGCTCGACCGGCAGGCACCCGACACACAGGACCTGCTGCTGCGCATCAGTGTTCTGGAGCGCTGCTGCCCCGACCTGGTCAACGTGCTGACACAGCGCACGGACGCGGAGCCCATCCTGGCCGCGCTGCAGCGCGAGAACGCCTTCGTCCACTACCTCGGGCACTCGTGGTACAGCCTGCATCCCCTGTTCGCCGAGATCCTCCGCGCCCACCTGCGCGAGCGCTTCCCCGGCCTGGAGCCGGAACTGCGCAGCCGGGCGGCCCAGTGGCTGCGGCGCTCGGGAGCCCTGCCCGAAGCGCTCGCCCAGGGCGCGGCGGCCGACGACTGGGAGTTCACCGCACGGGCCGTGGTCGACGACCTCGCCCTCGGGCAGCTGTTCACCGGCCTGCGCTCCGACGACCTGTCCGCGCTGTTCGAGCGGATGGGCCCCGACGTCAGGGGCCCGGCCCCGGACCTCGTCCGAGCCGCCCGCGAGCTGGCCGGCCGCGATGTCGAACACGGCCTGGCGCACCTGCACCGGGCCGAGGAGGAGCTGGCCCGGGACGGCGCGACGGACCCGGCGGCGGCCGGGCTCACCTGCGCCCTGCTGGAGGCGCTGGCAGCGCGACTGACCGGAACCCCGGGCAGGGCGGAGCGCGCCGCGGAGCAGGCCTCGGCCCTCAGGCCGGAGGTTCCCGGGCATCTGCTCGACGAGCACCCGGAGCTGAACGCCCTGCTGCTCACCCACCTGGGCTCCGCCCGTCTGTGGGCCGGGCGCTTCGAGGACGCCCGGAACGTCCTGTCGGCCGTTGCCGGACGCCCCGGCGGAGCGGCCATGGCGCTGCCCCGCTGGGAGGCTCTGGGCCACCTGGCGCTGATCGACTACTTGAACGGCTGGCTCGGCCGGGCGGAGCACAAGGCCCTGGCGGCGGCCGGCCAGGCACAGCGGTACAGCCTCCCGCAGCGGTCCGGGGCCGGCCTCGGCACCCTGGTCCGGGCCGCCGTCCTCATCGACCGCGACGAACTCGACGAGGCGCAAGCGCTTCTCGACGAGGCCGCCGCCTCCCACCCGCGCGTAGCGGATCCCGTCGAGGAAGCGGGCCGGGTGCTCACCCGGGGCCGGCTGCTCCTGGCCAGGGGAGACGCCCGGGCCGCGCTCGCGGCGGCGGACGCGATCGTCCCGGCCGTCATGAGCTCACCCTGGGCCGAGGACCACGCCGCCGCCCTCGCCTCGGCCGCCCACCTGGCCCAGGGGCATCCCGAGTCGGCCCGCAAGGCCGTGGAGCGGGTGGCCGACCGCCGGGCCGCCTGCGCCGTGCAAGCCGCCCGGGCACGGCTCGCGGCAGGCCACCCGGAAGAAGCGCTCGACATGCTCGACCGCCTGCCGGAGACCGACCGGCCCGGGCCGGCGGTGACTGTCCGGGCCACGCTGGTCCGCGCCCAGGCCGCCCACGAGCTCGGCGACCACACCGCCGCCCACCGCCTGGTCGGGCGAGCCCTCCTGGACGGCCGGCGCGAGCAGCTGCGCCTGCCGTTCCTGGAATGCGGCCCCTGGATCCGCCCGCTGCTGAGCACCGGCCGTCTGCGGGAGCTGGCGGGCGGCTGGCTCGTCCCCGCAGCCGGGCACGGCCGCCCCGCACCCGCGGCACAGCCCCAGCCGCCCGCGCTCGTCGTCGAGGAACTGAGCGCGCGCGAACACGATGTGCTGTGCAGACTGGCCGAGATGAGGTCGACGGAGGAGATCGCGGCCGACCTCCACGTGTCCGTGAACACCGTGAAGACCCACCTCAAGAGCATCTACCGCAAGCTCGCGGTGAGCCGCCGCGGCGACGCGGTGCGCCGCGCCCGCGACGCCCGGATCCTGTGACCGCGTGGCCCGGTCCCGCCACTCTCGCCCGGGGAGGGTGAGGCGCGACGGCCGCTCCGCGGCTGCGATGGACGGGTGACACGCTGGCGCACCCTGCTCGTCCTCGGCACCGCCCAGTTCCTGATGGTGCTGGACACCTCGGTCATGAACGTGTCGATCAGCCAACTGGTCGACGACTTCGACACCGAGGTCACCGCCATCCAGGCGGTCATCACCCTGTACGCCCTGGTCATGGCGGCGTTCATGATGGTCGGCGGACGCCTCGGGGACGTCCTGGGACGCCGGCGCATGTTCCTCCTCGGGCTGGTGGTCTACGGCACGGGATCGGCACTGACCGCCGTGGCGCCCAGCCTGTGGGTCCTCGCCCTGGGCTGGTCGGTGATCGAGGGGCTCGGCGCCGCCATGGTCCTGCCGTCCATGGCGGCACTCGTCGCCGAGTCCTACCGGGGACGGGACCGGGCCGTCGCCTACGGCGTGATAGGCGGCCTAGCCGGAGCCGGTATCGCGGTGGGGCCGCTGCTGGGCGGCTGGATGACGACGTACCTCACGTGGCGTCTGGTCTTCGCGGGCGAGGTCCTGGTCGTCGTGGTCGTGCTGCTCTTCCGCCGGCTGATCCCCCGGACGGCCCCGAAGGACCCGCGGCCCCGGCTCGACGGCGTGGGCGCGGTGCTGTCGGCCACCGGCCTCGCCCTGTGCGTGCTCGGCGTGCTCCAGAGCAGCACCTGGGGCTGGGTGCAGCCGCGCAACCCGCCCTTCACCGTCCTGGGCTTCGCCCCGACTCTGTTCGTCGTCGGCGCCGGAGCTCTGGTCCTGTACGGCTTCGTGCGCTGGGAGCGACGGCGCGACGCCCGGGGATCCGACGCCCTGGTGCACCTGTCGCTGCTGGGCAGACCCGTCCTGCGGTCGGGCCTGCTGATGCTGGTGAGCCAGAACCTCATCCTGCTGGGGCTGTTCTTCACGATCCCGCTGTACCTGCAGGTGGTGCAGGGCTTCGACGCGTTCGAGACCGGCCTGCGCCTGCTCCCGGTGTCCCTCACCATGCTCGCGACCTCCCTCTTCGCCGCACGGCTCGGCCGGTCGGCGGGTCCGCGCCCGGTGGTGCGGCTGGCTCTGCTGACCCTCGCGGGAGCGATCGTGTGGCTGCTGGCGACGATCGACCCGGCCATCGACGACGCACAGTTCGCCGGGGCCATGGCCGTGCTGGGCGTGGGCATGGGCCTGCTCGCCTCACAGCTGGGCAACGTCGTCCAGTCGGGCGTCGGCGAGGAGGAGCGCAGCGAGGCGGGCGGGCTCCAGTTCACGGCCCAGAACCTGGGCTCCGCGCTGGGCACCGCGCTCATCGGGTCGCTGCTCATCGGAGCCCTGGTGCACGCCTTCAGCAGCCAGGTCGAGGCCGACCCCCGGCTGTCGGACGAGGCCCGCAGACAGACCGGCATCGCCCTGGAGGCCGGGGTCAGCTTCGTGTCCACGGACCAGGTCCGTTCCGCGGCCGAGCGGGCCGGTCTGCCGCCCGCGGAGGTCGAGGCGGTGACGGACTCCTACGCGGCGGCCCAGCTCGACGGACTGAAGGCGGCCGTCCTCGCCACCGGCGGGATCACCCTCGCCAGTTTCCTGGTCACCTCGCATCTGCCGACCGCGCGACAGAGCTCCGCGCAGCGGCCCGGCCCGGCTGCCACGACCGGGCCCGCGGGCCGCCGGGCCGGCGGAGAGGCAGACGGCTGATGGCCACGGACCGCGGTGCCCCGCGCAAGGCACAGGGCGTGGAGCGCCGGGCCCACGCCGACTACACCGGCGGCGTCTACGGGGCCATGCTCGCCGCCTCGGTGGTGATCGGTGCCGGAACCCTGGGGTCGCTGCCCCGGCTGGAACTGGTGCTGCTCCTCGTGCTGACCGGCGCGGTCTTCTGGCTGGCGCACGTGCACGCGCAGTTGTTCGGAGCGCGGCTGTCGCGGCGGACCGTCGACCGCGCGACCGTCCTGCACGTGTGCCGCGAGGAGTGGCCGATCCTGCAGGCCGCGGGCCCGCCGGCCGCCGCCGTCGCCGTCAGCCCGCTGCTGGGCCTGGACGTGCAGGGCGCCGTGTGGCTGGCGCTCGCCGTGGCGGTGGCGGAGCAGGTCGGCTGGTCGGTGGCCGCGGCGGTCCGGGCCGGTGCCTCCCGGGGGCAGCTGGCCGCGTCGGCGGCGGTGAACCTGTCGCTCGGTTTGCTGATCATCGCCTTCAAGTTCGTCCTCAAGCACTGACACGGGCCCCGCGCGTCGCGGGCGGAGGTTCACCTGCGCCGGGTGAGGGCGCACGGTTCGCCGAAGCGGACCATCGATAGGGAAGGGCGCGCCTCCCCCTCTCGGGCCGCCCGCGGGAGAGCAGCTCATGCGCTATGAGATCCGCATCGCCGGACAGATGTCGGAGACACTGGCGAAAGTCTTCCCGGAACTGGATCACGTGGTGGTGTCCGGGCAGACGCTGCTGTACGGCCCGGTCGTGGACGAGGCCCACCTGTACGGGCTGCTGACCCGTTTCCAGTCGCTGGGGCTCAGGGTCGTGGAGATGCGCCAGTTGCCGGAGTGACCGGCTCACGGGAGTGACCGGCTCACGGGAGTGACCGGCTCACGAGGCCGCCGTCCGAATCCTGCCGGACCGGGCGGCGGCGCCCAGCGCGGCGAAGTCCCGCTCGTTCCGGTCGGCGTAGGACTGCGCGAACGCGGTGAGCGCGCGATCGAAGCCGTTCCCGCCGCCGAGGTAGGCCCCGATGGCTATGGGATCGCCCGAGCGGGCATGGGCCCTCGCCAGACTCGCCCCGCACAGCCCGGCGAACAGCCGCAGCAGGACCGGGTCCATCGTCTCCGGCCGGGCGATGCCCTTCCAGTCGCGCAGCTGACGTACGTAGAAGTCCCGCTCGTGCCCGTCGAGGCCCACGGCGTGCGTCCAGCCGAGGAGGATGTCGCTGGTCGTCTGGATCAGCCGCTGGCCCGCCACCACGCGGCGGCCCTCGTTGTCGTAGCGGATGCCGTCGGTGTGGTCGGCGAGTACCGACGCCTGTGCCTCCTTGGCCTGGAGCAGCAGCGGATCGTCGTCGTCCCGGCCGAGCAGCAGCACGATCCAGCAGCGGGTGCCGACGCTGCCGACACCCACCACCTTGCGGGCGATGTCGACCAGCCGGTAGCGGCGCAGCAGATGCCGGCGCTCGGACGACAGGGTCCGCACGTATCCCTCCAGGACGGCGCGCAGCTCCTTCTCCTGCCCGTGCGGCGCGGAGTCGTCCACCAGGTCGCGCAGCGGCGTGATCAGGGGCGGGTCGGGGGCGATCCGCCGGCCTTCGTCCGTGACCCGGGTGAGTTTCGCGAAGGCCTGGAGGTGGGTGCGGGTCCTGGCCTTCGCCGTCGCCTCGGCGGTACGGCGCCTCGCCTCCTTGGCCATCGACGCGGCCATCAGCTCCCGCAGCCGGTCGGCGTCGTCCTGCGCGTACCAGATGTCCAGGGTGCGCATGCCGGCGAACTCCCGCATCCGCTGCCGGTAGGCCCGTACGCACGTCTCCACGACCTGGTTCTGCTCCTCGGTCTCGAAACCGTTGGCCCGGCCCGCGATGGCGAAACTGGCCGCGAGCCGCTTGACGTCCCATTCGAACGGCCCGGCCAGGGTCTCGTCGAAGTCGTTGATGTCGAACACCAGATGGCGCTCCGGCGAGGCCAGCAGCCGGAAGTTCAGCAGATGGGCGTCGCCGCAGAGCTGCACCCGCAGCCCGGTGTCCGCGGCGGCCCCGAGGTCCGCCGCCATGATGGCCGCCGCGCCCCGGTAGAAGCGGAACGGGGACTCCAGCATGCGGGCGTAGCGGATCGGCACCAACTCCGGTACACGGGTCGCAGACTGACGTTCCAGCACCTCGACCGGGTCGAAGCGCTGCGGACCCGCGTCGAAGAAGCCGTGGGAGGAGCGGGGGACGTGCCGTCGCACGTTCCGCCCCTCGGCCGCTCGCTCGGCCGGCGACAGGTAGGTGGTGAGGGGGCCCGGTACGGTCATGTCTCAGTCCTCCGGCCGCGAGGCGAAGTCGTCCGAGGGTTCCCGTCCCCGGCGGCGCAGGCCCGCCTGCACTGCGCCGGCCAGGATCCGTGCGGCAACGCCCACCAGCAGCAGCCCGCCCACCATCTGAACCATCGTCAGTACGCGGCCCGTCTGGGTGCGGGGAGTGACGTCCCCGTATCCGACCGTGGTGAACGTGGTGAGCGTGAAGTACAGGGAGTCCGTCTTGGTCAGCGGTTCGCTGAACGAACCCGGGGTGGAGTGCTCCAGCAGGTAGTAGGTGCCCGCGAAGAGCAGCAGGAAGAGGACCAGCGTGGCGGCCAGGGCCTCGACGGCCTTCAGCCGCGGGTAGGGCGAGTTCGCGATGGCCCGCACCTCCCACCAGAAGATCACGAAGACCAGCAGCAGACCGCAGGCGAGCAGGGCCGAGGTGCGGCTCGTGCTCCGCCCGTCCAGAGGCAGCACGTAGTAGACGGTGACGAGACCGGTCGCGATGAGCGCCGCACGCACGAGGACCGCGGCCGTCGCGCGTCGCCGCGGCCGCCGACGCCGTTCTCGCTCCTGTTCCTGCTCCTGGTCCTGCTTCTGCCGGAGCCGGGCGGACTCGGTCCGGGCAACCGCTGGATCGTTCATCTCGTGTCTCGTGCTCCTGTGCCGGCACATGGGGTCCTTACCACCTCACCCCGGCGAGGCCGGGAGGGGATCACCCGCCGGGGGTGATCCGGCGGCCGACGCCGCGCGCGACGCTGCTCGGCAGGAGCGCTCCCGCGGATGCGCGGACCGCCGATGAGGAGGAGCCATGGCCACGTCACCGAGCCAGGGGCCACGTACCGGCGCCGCGTCCGGGCCCCCGGGGACGGCGTACGGCACCGCGGGCGACCCCGCCCAGGTGCTGGCGGCCCTCGGACGCTCCTGGACGTGGATCCTCGCCTCGGCGGTGGCGACCCTCGTGCCGGGCGTCCTGCTCCTGGTCTGGCCCGAGGCCACCCTGCACGTCGTGGCGGTGCTGATGGGCCTGTACCTGCTGGCGGCCGGGGCGTTCCGCTTCGTCGCGACCTTTGCCCGGCAGGAGCAGGGCCACCGCCTGCCCAGCCTGCTCCTGGCGGTGCTCTACGTGCTGGCCGGAGTGCTGTGCCTGAGGAATCCGCTGCAGACCATCACCGCGCTGTCGCTGATCGTCGGCCTGGTCTGGCTGGTGTCCGGCATCCTCACGCTCTACACCGCCCTCGCCGCCCGGGACCTGCCGCACCGCGGCTTCCTCCTCGGCGCCGCGGTGCTGGGCATCGTCGCGGGCATCGTGGTGCTGGCCCTGCCCGCGGAGTCGGCCCGCGCGCTGACCCGGCTGCTCGGCCTGTGGCTCGTCCTGCTCGGACTGGCCGAGGCCGGGCTCGCGTTCGCGTGGCGGGCGGCGCTGCGCGGATCGCCCGCCGCCGGTCCGCACGGCTCCACCGGGAACGCCTGAGCCGGCGGGACACGTGACGGCGCAAGGCCGGTCACCGCACTTCGAGGAGCAGCCATGGCCCCGACCGACGGTCCCGTCCCGTCACCTCCCGCCGGAGGAGACGGGGGACCGGGGCGCTTGCTGAGCACGGAAGAACAAGCCGAGTACGAACGGCTGCGCCGTCACGCAGGGGTCCGTCACCGCCGGCTGCGCTACTCGGGCGCCGGTGTGCTGCTCGTCCTGGCCCTGCTGCTGGCTCCGCTGTCGGTCGCCGCCGCCTGGGTGGACGACCAGGTCTCGGACACGGGCCGGTACGTGCAGACCGTGGCACCGCTCGCCTCGGACCCGGCGGTCCAGGACGTGGTGACCGACCGGCTGACCGCGCGCGTGGTGGCGGAGGTGGACGTCGAGGCGGTGACGGAGGCGCTCGCGACGACCTTGGCGGACGCCGGGGCACCGCCCCGTGTGGTGGAGGCCTCCGAGTCCCTCACGGAGCCCTTGCGCTCCGCTGTCCGCGACGTCGTGGACCGGACCATCAGCCGCGTCGTGACCAGCGATGTCTTCGCGCAGGCGTGGGAGGGCGCCAACCGGCGCGCGCACGCGGCCGTGGTGAGCATGCTCACCGGAGAGCGCGAAGGCGCGCTCCGCGCCGAGGGCGACACCGTGCAACTCGACCTCGGGCAGGTGGTCGACGAGGTACGGCAGCGTCTCGTCGACGCGGGCTTCGAGAAGGCCGCGGCCATCCCGGACACCGAGCGGACCATCACGCTCTTCCAGGCCGAGGAACTGAGCAAGGCCCAGGACGGGATGCGGCTGCTGAACATCATGGGCGCCTGGCTGCCCGTGCTGACCGTCGCCCTGGCCGCCCTCGCTGTGTGGGCCGCTCCCCGGCACCGGCTGATGCTGCTGGTCACGGCTGTGGGCGTCGGCGTGATGATGGCCGTGCTGCTGGTGGCACTCGCCCTGCTGCGGCGGGCCTACCTGGACGCCGTGCCGAGCGCGACCCTGCCGCCCGACGCCGCCGCGGCGATCTACGACACCTTCGTCCGCTTCCTGCGCGACAGCACCCGCACCCTTCTGGTCGTCGCCGTGATCACCGCGCTGGCCGCGTACCTCTACGGCCCCGGGCGCGGGGCCCGGGCCGTACGGAACATCGCCCGCCGGGGCACCTCGGCCGCCGGCCGGAGCCTGTCCCGCGCCGGGATGCGCACCGGGTCCGCCGGCCTCGCCCTGGCCGAGCACCGCTCGTGGACCACCGGCATCGTCATCGGCGCGGGCGTCCTGGCCCTCGTCCTGTGGAACCACCCCACGGTCGGCGCGGTCGCGCTCGTGGCAGGCCTGGTCGTCGTCGTACTGATCGTCCTGGAGACGCTCGCCGCCGCCGCGCAGCACCCGGCCGCGACGGGAACCGGCCCGGCCGCGGCGCCATGAGTCATGTCCGGCACCTCGGCCCCGACTCCACCGTCCCGCAGGTCGAGGGGCGAGCGGATCTCGTCGCGCCTGAGGTGGGGCCCCGCGGCGCGGCTGCTGCCCAGGCTGGCCGCGCTCAACATCGTGGAAGGGGCGGTCCGGCTGGCCGCCCAGGCCTTCCTCGCCGCGCTTCCGCTGCTGATGACGGTGGCGGCGTTCGCACCCGACGGCGTGCAGGACATGCTGGCCGACGCACTGCAGAAGGTCGTCGGGGTCGAGGGCGACACGCTGCAGGAGGTGCGCCGCGCCTTCGAGGCGACCGGACCCGCCGGGAACACGGCCGGGGCCGTGGGCGTGCTCGTCACACTCGCCTCGGCGACCGCCTTCAGCCGGGCGCTCCAGGCGGTGTGCCGGCGGTGCTGGAACCTGCCCCGGCTCCCGCTGCGGGCGGCGGCCTGGCGCTGGCCGCTGTGGCTGGTGGTCTGGCTCGTCTACCTGCTCCTCCAGGCGCCGATACGCAGCGGCTTCGGCGCGGGCCCGGTTCTCGGAGCGGTGCTGTCCCTGCTGGGGGCGACGCTGCTGTGGTGGTGGTCGCAGCACCTGCTGCTGAGTGCCAGGGTCGGCTGGAGCGAGCTGCTGCCGGGAGCGGTCCTGGCGGGGACGGGGACGGTCGTGCTCAGCTGGGCGGCCCGCCTGCTGATGCCCGCGGCCATGGACCGCAGCCTGGAGGAGTTCGGCCTGCTGGGGCCGGTGTTCACCTTCCTGTCGTGGCTGATCGCGGTCTTCCTGGTGGCCGTCTCGGGGCTGGCGCTCGGCGAGACGGTGGCCACGTCCGGCTGGTACCGCAGGGCGCTCGGCACCCGCCGCCTGCCACGCGGCGGCCGCACGATCACCCGCTCCGGGTGAGGCGGCCCGGTCCGGGCCGCGAGCACGCTGAGGACGGCATGAAACGGCTGCCGGGCGGGGAGCCCGGGACGGAGGAGTGACATGAGTGCGCAGACCTATCTGGCGTACGACTTTCCGCTGCTGAGCGCCTTCTGGGCGATGCTGTGGTTCTTCCTGTGGATCATGTGGTTCGTCCTGCTCTTCCGGGTCGTCTTCGACATCTTCCGCGACGACTCCCTGAGCGGCTGGGCCAAGACGGGCTGGATGGTGTTCTGCATCGTCCTCCCCTTCCTCGGGGTGTTCGTCTACGTCATCGCCCGAGGCAAGAACATGGGCCGCAGGGAGATCGCACACGCCCGTGAGCAGCAGGAGGCCATGGACAGCTACATCCGGGAGACCGCCAGGGGCGGCGACGACCGGCCCAGCAGGGTCGACGAACTGACCAGGCTGTCCGAGATCCGCGCCCGCGGTGACATCACGGACGAGGAGTTCCGCAAGGCCAAGGACCTGGTCCTGAGCGGGTCCGGCCCGTCGGCATCCTCGCCGCACGCCACCTCCACCTCCGGTCGCTGACGGCGCCGGACGCACCCGAAACGAGGCAGCAGATGACCGCCACACACCCTACGCACGGACACAGGACGGCGAAGCACGGCCTGGCCACCGGCATGATGGTCTTCGCGGCCGTCATGCTCATGATCGCCGGGATCCTCGCCGTGATGCGCGGCATCGCGGCCATCGCCGAGGACGAGGTCTTCGTCTCGACCCCCAACTACGTCTTCGCGTTCGACCTCACCGGCTGGGGCTGGATCCACCTCATCCTGGGCGTGGTCGCCGTTCTCGTCAGCATGGGCCTGTTCCAGGGGTCGGGCTGGGCACGGGTCGCCGGCGTGGGCATCGCCGGACTCGTCATCATCGCCAACTTCCTCTCCCTGCCGGCCTACCCGGTCTGGTCCGTGGTCATGATCGCGATGTCCGCGTTCATCATCTGGGCCCTGTGCACCCCACGCAGGGGTGACGCCTGAGCCGTCACGGCTCAGGCCCGCGTGCGGACCAGCAGCAGGGCCACGTCGTCGTCCGGTTCCGGACTCAGCGCGCTGAGCAGACTGTCGCTCGCGCGCTGCAGGCTGGGCCCCGCGTTCCCGAGCAGGCGGGTCAGCGTGTCGAGGCCGGTGTCGATCGGCTCCGCGCGGTTCTCGACCAGCCCGTCCGTGTAGAGGGCGAGCAGGGAGCCCGGGGCGAGGTCGACCTCCACCGTGCCGAACTCCACGCCGCCGACCCCGAGCGGCACGCCGCCCGGCACATCGAGGAGCTTCGCGCTGCCGTCCGCCCCGGCGAGCACCGGCGGCAGATGCCCGGCGCTGGACAGCTCGCAGGTGCCGCGCCCCAGGTCGCACACCGCGTACACGCACGTCGCGATCGCGTCACCGAGCGAGCCGGCGATGTCGTCCAGGTGGCGCAGCAGCTCGGCCGGCGGCAGGTCCAGCCGCGCCAGCGCCCGCGTCGCGGTGCTCAGCTGTCCCATGATCGCCGCGGCCTGGACGCCCTTGCCCATGACGTCCCCGACGACCAGCCCGGTGCGCCCCGGGCCCAGCGGCAGGACGTCGTACCAGTCGCCGCCGACCTCGCTGAGGGCCGGGCGGTAGCGGGCGGCGATGTCCAGCCCCTCCCGCTCGGCGGGGGTGCTGGGCAGCAGGCTGCGCTGAAGGGTCAGGGCGGTGCCGCGCTCGCGGCCGTAGAGGCGGGCGTTGTCGATGCAGATCGCGGCCCGGGCGGCGAGTTCGGAGGCGAGCACCTGGTCCCGGTCGTCGAAGGGCCGCTCGTTGACCGTGCGGTACAGCGAGAGCGTGCCGAGCACCTTGCCCCGGGCCACCAGCGGCAGCGCCAGGTAGGAGTGGGCACCGGCCTCGTGCAGGGCCTGGGCGGCCCGTGAGTCCCGGGCCAGACGCCGCAGCATCTTGCCGTCCACGCGCTCGATCAGGACCGGGCGGGCGCTGCGCACGCACTGCGTGATGACCCGCGACGAGCCGTACGTGGCCAGCTCGCCCACCGGGTCGGCGGCGTGGATGGCGTCGGTGGGGTAGCCGGCCGCGACGGCCAGCGCCCGGAACTCGGCCGGGGCTCCGCCCGACACGGGCGTGATGGTGCCGCTGGCCACGACCGACTCCAGGACGTCCACGGCGGCCAGGTCCGCGAGATGCGGCACGACCACGCCGGCCAGCTCCCGGGCGGTCTGCTGGAGGTCCAGCGTGGTGCCGATCTTCATGCCCGCGTCGGCGATCACCGACAGGTGCTGGCGCGCCTGCGCGACCTCCGCCGCGGCCTGCTGGCGCTCGGTCACGTCCAGCACGGCCATCGCCAGCCCGAGCACCCGGCCGTCGGTGTCCTCGATGCGGTGGTACGACTCCGAGTAGGCGCGGTCCTGGAGATCCGCCGCCGTCCGCCCGACGGTCTGCTGGTCGAGCAGGGGTCTGCCGGTCTCCAGGACATGCCGCATCCGGGCCTCGATGGCCGCCACGTCCAGATCCGGCAGCACCTCACCCACCCGGCGCCCCAGCACGGCCTCCTCGGGCACACCGTTGATCCGCTCCAGAGCGGGATTGACCCCGACCCAGCGCAGGTCGTTGTCGAAGACGGCGATGCCGAGCGGGGTCTGGTTGACGAGGCTGTGCGAGAGGGCGAGGTCGCGCTCCACCTGCCGTACGGTCGTCGCGTCCGTGGCGAGTCCCAGCAGGTGGGGCTGCCCGTCGGGGTCGAGGAGGCGCATCGTACGGAACTCCACGGCGCGTTCCGTGCCGTCGCGGTGCCGCAGCGGGAAGACACCGGCCCACCGGGCCCCCGTGCTGACCTGGGCGAAGAGCTCCCTGCCGCGGGACCGGTTCTCGGGGGAGACCAGAAGGGTGTCGGCGCGCTGCCGCAGGGCCTCCGCCGCGGTCCAGCCGAGCAGTTGCTCGATCTCGGGGCTCCACAGCGCGATGTGCCCGCCCGCGTCCAGGACCACGGCCGCGACCTTCAGCAGATCCAGCAGCCCGCCGGGCGCGGCCGTGACGGCGTCGCGGTCCGACGTCGCATACCCGTTCATGCGAGCCGCTCCTTCCGGCGCGGCAAAGGTACCGCCATGATCTGGTGCTCTGGCTGTCCGATGAGGTCACATTACGGTCGGAGGAGCGGCACTGTCGCGCCGAAATGACAAAAAACCGCGGGTGGGTGCTCGTGACGGGAGGGAGCGGGATCGTGGCGGACTGGATACTGCGGGAGAGCCTGGTCACCGGGTCGGGGACCGTGCGCTGGGACCGGCTCGGCGACCCCGGCGGAGAGCCGGTGGTGCTGCTGCACGGGACGCCCTTCTCCTCGTACGTGTGGCACGAGATCGCGCCCGCCCTCGCCGCCGCCGGGTACCGCGTGCACGTGTGGGACATGGCGGGGTACGGCTCCTCCGGCATGCACGCCGGCCAGGACGTCTCACTCGGCGCCCAGGGCCGGATCTTCGCCGAGCTGCTCGCGCACTGGGGCCTTCAGGAGCCGGCGGTCGTCGCGCACGACTTCGGGGGGTGCGTGGCCCTGCGCGCCCATCTGCTGCACGGGGCCCGCTACCGGCGGCTCGCGCTGGTCGACCCGGTGGCGCTGAAGCCCTGGGGCTCCCCCTTCTTCCGGCTGGTCGGGGAGCACAGCGGGGTCTTCGAGCAGCTCCCGGCGGCACTGCACGAGGCCCTGGTGCGCGAGTACGTCTCCTCCGCGAGCCACCTCGGCCTGCGTCCCGCCACCCTCGACGCCCTGGTCGGGCCCTGGACGGGGGAGGAGGGCCAGGGGGCCTTCTACCGGCAGATCGCGCAGGCCGACCAGCGCTACACCGACGAGATCCAGCCGCTCTACCCGACGATCGACCTGCCCGTCACGGTGTGCTGGGGCACCGAGGACACCTGGATCCCGTTCGCCAGGGGGCAGGAACTCGCCGGCCTGATCCCGGGAGCCCGGCTGGTGCCCGTCCCGCAGGCCGGTCATCTCGTCCCGCTGGACGCGCCCGCCCGGCTGACGGGCGAGCTTCTCACCTTCCTCATGGCCTGAGGACCGTATGCGCTGAGGGCCGTGCGGCCTGAGGACCGTGCGGCCTGAGGACCGTATGCGCTGAAGACCGTGCGGCCTGACGGCCGTCTGACCCCGGGGAACCATCAGGACCGCACAAAGTCCGACGGGATCATTGCTTCGTTTGTGTTCGAGTCCTAGGGTGTGCCTGCTCAGCAGTTGCTCCGTCACCGTCAGTTGCACGGATCCCAACAGAAACACCCATCAGGGGTGGGCCGTTGGCGCTCCCATCTGACATGCCCTCAGTCCGTGCAGCACCCTGTCGAACCGAGGAAGGCCACGGTCATGCCGCACCCCCACTCGCACCCTTCTCCCGCCGACCGGCCGGTCGTCAGCCGCCGCCGACTGCTGGAGGGGGGAGCCGCCGTGCTCGGCGCGCTCGCCCTGTCCGCGTCGCCCGCGGCGGCGCACGCGGCCGGCCGGCGCCCCGCGGCGGACGGTCCGCCCGAGTGGAACGACGGCCTGAGCGTGTACCGGGTGGGCACCGAGGCGCCGCACACCACCCTCATGCCCTACGCGGACCTCGGAGAGGCCCTGAAGGGCGACCGCGAGCGTTCGCCGTACCGGCTGAGCCTCGACGGCACCTGGAAGTTCGCCTACGTGGACCGCCCCGACGACCGGGACAAGGACTTCTACGGCACCGACGTCGACGACTCCGGCTGGGACACCATCCCGGTGCCCTCGGCCTGGCAGCTGCACGGCTACGACGTCCCGATCTACGTCAACATCACCTACCCCTGGTGGGGTCCCAACGGCCGCGGCGAGGAGGCCCAGCCGCCGGCCGCCCCGACCCGCTACAACCCCGTCGGCCAGTACCGCCGCACCTTCACCGTGCCCCGCAACTGGCGTGGCCGGCGCACCTTCCTGCACTTCGAGGGCGTCAAGTCCGCCCACTACGTGTGGATCAACGGCGAGCTGGTGGGCTACCACGAGGACTCCTACACCTCCGCCGAGTACGACATCACCCCCCACCTCAAGCCGGGCACCAACCAGATCGCCGTGGAGGTGTACCGCTACTCCGACGCGGAGTGGCTGGAGGACCAGGACATGATCCGGCTGAGCGGCATCTTCCGCTCGGTCCACCTGTACTCCACGCCCAGCGTGCACCTGCGCGACTTCAAGCTGGACACCCCGCTCGGCGACGACTACACCTCCGCCGAGCTCAAGGTCACCGCGCACGTACGCGACTACGGCGGCAAGGGCGGGGGCCGCTACACCGTCGAGACCCAGCTCTACGACCCCCGTGGCCACGCGGTCTGGCCCCGGCCCCTGAACCGTTCCGCCGACGTCCCCGACGGTGACGAGGCGACGGTCGAGGCGTCCAGAGCCGTCCCCGCGCCGAAGCTGTGGTCGGCCGAGCACCCCAACCTCTACACCGCCGTGCTCCGCCTGCGCGACCCCGCGGGCAAGGTGGTCGAGACCCTCTCGCACCGGGTCGGCCTGCGCGAGTTCGCGCTGAAGGACGGCCTGATGCGCATCAACGGCCAGCCCGTCTCCTTCCGCGGCACCAACCGGCACGAGATGCATCCCGTCACCGGCTCGGCGCTCACCCGCGCGCAGATGGTCGAGGACATCGGGATCATCAAGCGCCTCAACATCAACAGCGTCCGCACCTCGCACTACCCCAACAGCCCGCTGTGGCTCGAACTCGCCGACGAGTACGGCCTGTACCTCGTCGACGAGACCAACCTGGAGACCCACGGCATCCGCGACAGGTTCCCGGGAAGCGGCCACCCCGAGTGGACCGAGGCCTGCGTGGTCCGCGCCCAGAACATGGTCCACCGCGACAAGAACCACGCCTCCGTGGTCATCTGGTCCCTCGGCAACGAGGCGGGCGGCGGCACCACCTTCAACGCCATGCACGACTGGATCCGCTCCTACGACCCCACCCGCGTCATCCAGTACGAGGGCGACGACCGCCCGGGCATCAGCGACATCCGCTCCGAGATGTACGACAGCCCCCAACGGGTCGAGCAGCGCGCCAAGGACACGAGCGACACCCGGCCGTACGTGATGATCGAGTACTCCCACGGCATGGGCAACTCCAACGGCAACTTCAAGAAGTACTGGGACATCGTCCGCCGCTACGACGTCCTCCAGGGCGGCTGGATCTGGGACTTCGTCGACCAGGCCCTGAGCTGGCCCACCCCCACGCGCAAGCTGCTCACCGAGTCCGGCCCGGGCGCGCTGCGCGGCGAGGTCATGGCACCCGCGGGCACCTTCGACCGAGCCAAGGGCGTCTCGGGCGGCACCGTCTTCCCCCGCGACCCCCGCCTCGACCTCACCGGCTCCCTGACCCTGGAGGCCTGGGTCACCCCGGACTTCACCGGCGGCCATCAGCCCGTCATCGCCAAGGGCGACACCCAGTACGCCCTCAAACAGACCGACAAGAACCTGGAGTTCTTCATCCACGGCGGCGGCCAGTGGGTCACCGCGAGCTGGACCCTGCCCGACGGCTGGACCGGCAGGGAGCACCACATCGCCGGCGTCTTCGACGCGGACGCGGGGACACTCACCCTGTACGTCGACGGCCAGGTGCGCGGCACCCGGACCACCACCCGACGCCCCGGCGTCAACACCGCGTCCCTGTCACTCGCCACCGACATCGACAACCCGACCCGGGAGTTCAGCGGCACCATCCGCCGCGCCCGCGTCTACGCCCGCGCCCTGAGCGCCACCGAACTGGCCTCGGACACCCGCAAGCCCGACGACGAGGGCGTGCGCTTCTGGTTCGACGCTGCCACCGCCGGCCTCACCGAGAAGCGCCCACGCGACAAGACCTTCTACGCGTACGGCGGCGACTGGGGCGACAACCCCAACGACGGTGCCTTCGCCGGCGACGGCATCGTCCTGCCCGATCGCAATCTCACCGGCAAGTCCGCCGAGGTCAAGCAGATCTACCAGGCCATCGGCGTTGCTCAGGCCGCGGGCGGCCCCGGCGCCGTCACGCTCACCAACGAGTACCTGTTCACCAACCTCAGGGATTTCGAGGGCCGTTGGTCCCTGGTCGCCGACGGCAAGGTCGTCCAGCGCGGCCGGCTGACCCGCGACCAGCTGAACGTCGCCCCGCTGAGCAGCAAGGACATCAAGGTCCCGGTGCGGCTCCCGGCGAAGCCCGAACCCGGCACGGAGTACTTCCTCCAGCTCTCCTTCACCACCAGGGAAGCCACCCCCTGGGCCGGGGCCGGCTTCGAGGTGGCCAAGCAGCAGCTCGAACTCGACGCGGACAGCCCGGCCGTGCAGCCCGCGCCGCTGCGTACCGTGCCCGCCCTCACCCACACCGACGGGGACAGGACCGTCACCGTGAAGGGCAAGGGCTTCGCCGTCACCGTCGACAAGAGCACCGGAACCATCACCTCCTACGAGGCGGGCGGCACCCGGCTCATCACCTCAGGGCCCGTCCCGAACTTCTGGCGGGCGCCCACCGACAACGACCGCGGCAACGGCCAGCACACCCGCAACCAGACGTGGCGCGACGCCGGAGCGAAGCGGAAGGTGACCGACGTACGGGTGCGGCCCCTGGACGACCGGGCCGTCGAGGTCACCGTCACCGGCACGCTGCCCACCGGCACGGAGTCCACGTACAGCACGACGTACACGGTCTTCGGCAACGGCGAGATCAAGGTCGACAACACCCTGCACCCGGGGGCGGCGAACCTGCCGTACATCCCGGAGGTCGGCACCCTGCTGTTCCTGCCGCGGGGCCTGGACCGGCTGCACTACTACGGCCGGGGCCCCGAGGAGAACATGTGGGACCGCAGCAACGCCACCGACGTGGGCCTGTACTCCGGCACCGTCTCCGGGCAGTGGACCCCGTACCTGCGCCCCCAGGAGAACGGCAACAAGACCGACGTCCGCTGGGCGGCGCTGACCGACGGCAGGGGCCGCGGACTGCTCGTGTCCGGTGAGCCGCTGCTGGAGGTCAACGCCTCGCACTTCACCCCCGAGGACCTGTCCGTCGGCGCCCGCCACGACTACCAGCTCACCCCCCGGGACGCGGTGGTCCTGCGGCTCAACCACCGCCAGATGGGCGTGGGCGGCGACAACAGCTGGGGCGCGCACACGCACGACGAGTTCAAGCTGCTCGCGGGCCGCGACTACGCGTACACCTACCGGCTGCGTCCGCTCACGCGCGTGAGCGAGGCGATGGAGGCCTCGCGACGGCCCACCGCCACCGCGTAGCCAGGGGTCGGCGGCGCCGCCTCAGTCGGCGGCGTCGCTGATGCCCAGCCGCAGGTGCTCCACGTGATACACGGCCTGGTCGAGCAGCTCGGCGACATGGTGGTCGTGCAGCGCGTACACCACCGAACGGCCCCGCCGCTCGCCCACGACCAGGCCCAGATTGCGCAGCAGCCGCAGCTGGTGCGAGCAGGCCGACTGCTCCATGCCCACCTCGGCGGCCAACTCCGTGGCCGGCAGCGGGCCTTCACGCAGCCGCGCCAGGATCAGCAGCCGGGAGGGCGTGGACAGGGCCTGGAGCGTGGTGGCGACCTTCGCGACGTTGTCCGCGTCCAGGCGTACGCGCTCGCCGGCGTCCTGCACGGGGGTGACGGCTCCATGACCCATGACGTCATCCTAGCGGCCCCACGCGAACACATGAATGAATCTTCATCTGTGCCCGTGGGGCGGTGCCGGGCGGGCACGTCGATGTCGGATTCTCGCCAGCCCCGCACCGCCCGGTGCCGGATGCTGGACCCATGCAGATGGGGATGCACACCGACACCGAGCGCTGCGTGCGCGCCGTCCGGTCGAAGGACGCACGCTTCGACGGCTGGTTCTTCACGGCCGTCCTGACCACCGGCATCTACTGCCGTCCCAGCTGCCCGGTGGTGCCGCCCAAGCCGCAGAACATGGTCTTCCACCCGAGCGCGGCGGCCTGTCAGCAGGCCGGGTTCCGGGCCTGCAAACGCTGCCGGCCCGACACCAGCCCCGGCTCCCCGGAGTGGAACCAGCGCGCCGACCTGGTGGCCCGCGCCATGCGGCTGATCGCCGACGGGGTCGTGGACCGCGAGGGCGTGCCCGGCCTCGCCGGCCGGCTCGGCTACAGCACCCGGCAGGTCGAGCGGCAGCTCCTCGCGGAGCTGGGCGCGGGCCCGCTCGCGCTCGCCCGCGCGCAGCGCGCCCAGACGGCCCGGCTGCTCATCGAGACGACCGCCCTGCCCATGGCGCAGATCGCCTTCGCCGCGGGCTTCGCCTCGATCCGGACCTTCAACGACACGGTCCGCGAGGTCTTCGCCCTGGCCCCGAGCGAGCTGCGCGCCCGCGCCCCGAAGCGGCAGGGCACGAGCACACCCGGGGCGCTGTCCCTGCGCCTGCCGTTCCGCGCCCCGCTCAACCCCGACAACCTCTTCGGCCACCTCGCCGCGACGGCCGTACCCGGCGTGGAGGAGTGGCGCGACGGCTCCTACCGCCGCACGCTGCGCCTCCCGTACGGTCACGGCATCGTGGCCCTCACCCCCAACCCGGACCACATCGCCTGCTGCCTCACCCTCAGCGACCTGCGCGATCTGACCGTCGCCATCAGCCGCTGCCGCCGCCTGCTCGACCTGGACGCCGACCCCGTCGCCATCGACGACCAGCTCCGCACGGATCCGGTCCTCGCGCCCCTGGTCGACAAGGCGCCCGGCCGGCGCGTGCCACGCACGGTCGACGAGGCCGAGTTCGCCGTCCGGGCCGTGCTCGGCCAGCAGGTCTCCACCGCCGCCGCCCGCACCCACGCGGCCCGTCTGGTCACCGCGTACGGTGACCCGGTCGAGGACCCCGAGGGAGGCCTCACCCACCTCTTCCCGGCCCCAGAGGCCCTCGCGGCGCTCGACCCCGGGACGCTGGCGATGCCGCGCACCCGCCGCACGACCTTCACCACCCTGGTCCGGGCCCTCGCCGACGGCGACCTCCACCTCGGAGTGGAGAGCGACTGGCCCCGCACCCGCGAGCGGCTCCTCGCCCTGCCCGGCTTCGGCCCCTGGACGGTGGACGTCATCGCCATGCGCGCGCTCGGCGACCCGGACGCCTTCCTCCCCACCGACCTCGGCATCCGCCGCGCGGCCCGGGAACTGGGTCTGCCGTCCACTCCCGCCGCGCTCACCGCACGCGCCGGGGCCTGGCGCCCCTGGCGGGCCTACGCGGTCCAGTACCTGTGGGCGACCGACAGCCACCCGATCAACTTCCTTCCGGTATAGGGACGTCAAGATGAAGCAGCACACCGTGACCGACAGCCCGTACGGCCCTCTCACCCTCGTCGCCGACGACGGTGTCCTGTGCGGCCTGTACATGACCGAACAGCGCCACCGGCCGCCCGAGGAGACCTTCGGCACCCGCGACGACACCCTCTTCGCCGAGGCGGAGGAGCAGCTGAAGGCCTACTTCGCGGGCGACCTGGAGGAGTTCACGGTCGAACTGCGCATGCATGGCACCCCGTTCCAGCGCACCGTCTGGGACGCGCTGCGCCGCATCCCGTACGGCGAGACCCGTACCTACGGCCAGCTGGCCGGCATCCTCGGAACCCCCACCGCCTCCCGCGCGGTCGGCCTCGCCAACGGCCGCAATCCCATCGGCATCATCGTGCCGTGCCATCGGGTGATCGGGGCGAACGGGGGCCTGACGGGGTACGGCGGCGGCCTGGAGCGCAAGCAGCGCCTGCTGGACTTCGAACGCGGAGCCTCACTCTTCTGACGCCGCGACCCGCCTCCCACGGCTCGTCAAATTTGACTAGAATGGCGTCATGCCGGAGAAGACGATCCCGATCCTGCCCTGCCGGACCCTCCAGCCCGTCCTGGACTTCTACACCGCCCTCGGATTCGAGGTGACGTACCAGCAGCGCAGCCCCAACCCGTACGCGGTCGTGGAACGCGGCGGCATCGAGCTGCAGTTCTTCGCCATGAAGCAGTACGAGCCGGCCGCGTCGTTCAGCACCTGCTACGTCCTGACCGACGACGTCGACGGCCTCTACCGGGCGTTCCGGGCCGGGCTCAGGAAGACGTACGGCAGGATCCCCACCCGGGGGCTCCCGCGGGTCGGGCCGCTCAAGGACATGGCGTACGGCGTGCGGCAGTTCCTCGTGACCGACCCCGGGGGCAACTGCGTCCGCGTCGGGCAGCGCACCGGCGGGGAGCGGCACCACGGGCCCGCCCCCGAGGAGACGTTCGCGCGGGCCCTGCACTTCGCGTCCCTCCTGGCGGACTCCAAGGGGGACCCGGCGGGCGCCGCCAAGGTCGTCGACCGGGTGCTGGGCCTGACGGACGAGACACCGACGCGCGTCCAGCTGCTTCAGCTCCTCGTCCTGCGCGCGGACGTCGCGGCACGGCTCGACGACGAGGAGGCGACCGCCACCGCCCTCGCCAGGGCCGCCGCGCTCGACCTCACCGCGGCCGAGCGCGAGCAGGGCCGCGACGCGCTCACCCGCCTGGCGGACCTGCGGGGCTCGCTGCGGCCGTGAGGCCACGCAGCAGCTCCGGCAGCGCCGTGCCGATGGGATCGCGGACGATCTCGTCGGCACGGTCGTCGTACGGCGTCGGCTCGGCGTTGACGATGATCAGCCGGGCACCGTGGTCGGCGGCGACACCGGCCAGGCCGGCCGCCGGCTGCACCTGGAGGCTCGTGCCGACGGCGACGAAGATCTGGCACCCCTTGCTGACGGCGGCCGCCTGGCCGAGGACGACGGGGTCGAGCCGCTCGCCGAACATCACCGTCGCCGGCTTCAGGATCCCGCCGCACTCCAGGCACGGCGGGTCCTTCTCACCGGCCTCCACCCGGGCCAGCGCGTCGGCCATCGGGCCCCGGGCGTGGCAGCCCGTGCAGACGAAACTCCGCGCCGAGCCGTGCAGTTCGAGCACCTTGCGGGCCGGCATCCCGGCGAGCTGGTGCAGCCCGTCCACGTTCTGCGTGATCACCCGCACCGGCACCCCGGACCGCTCCAGCTCCGCCACCGCCCGGTGCGCGGCGTTGGGCTCGGCCCGCAGCGCCCCCGTCTCGCGCCGCATCAGCCAGGAGCGGCGGCGGATCTCGGCATCGCCCATGTAGTACTCGTACGTGACGAGCTTCTCGGCCTCGGGATCCCGGCGCCACAGCCCGTTCGGCCCGCGGTAGTCCGGGATGCCCGAGTCCGTGCTGATGCCGGCACCGGTGAGCAGGGCGACGAGGGGCTTGGCCATGGCACCGAGGGTAGGCGGGGCCATGGGGCGGCAGCGAACGGATATCCGACCGAACCCCGAGGGGTGAGGGGGGAGCGGCCGGGGCCGGTCAGAACACCCGGCGGCCGTCCTCCAGCTCCGCCGTGCCCGACCCGTCCGCCAGGACGTCGAGGGCGGCCAGGACACGGCCGCCGAGGGCGCCCCGCAGATACCCGCTCAGCTCATCGCGCGGAACCAGCCGCCAGGACAGCAGCTCCTCCTCCTGGAGGCGGATCGCCTTGAACTCGTCCTCGCCCAGCACCCCGCCGTCGTACAGGTACGCCACCACCGGCGGGCGGCCCGTGCCGTGCACCCAGTCCACCGCCAGCAGCCGTCCGGGCTCCCGGTCCAGGCCGATCTCCTCGGCCGTCTCGCGCCGCGCACCCTGCCGCGGGGTCTCGCCGTCGTCGGACTCGACGGTTCCGCCGGGCAGCACCCAGCCCTCCCGGTAGCTGGGCTCGACGAGCAGCACACGGCCCTCGCCGTCCCGGAACAGCACGGCGGCACCGGCCAGGACGCGGGGCAGGGAGGCGATGTAGGCGGCGTAGTCAGGAGAGGAGGTCATCGGTGCAGGGTAACGACCGCGTCCCGCCTCATCTCCGGCGGTCAGGCCGCGGGCTCCGCCAGCCGCAGCGTCCGTTCCGCCAGTTCGCTGATCCGCACCCCGTCGAAGCCGAACACCGCGCTGCGGACCGTGTCCTCCAGCGGGGCCGTCCACTGGCCGGGGATGGCCCTCGCCCCGCCGAACACACCGGCCACCGAACCCGCCGTCGCGCCGTTGGAGTCGGTGTCCAGGCCCCCGCGGACGGTCAGGGCGATGGTGCGGGTGAAGTCACCGTCCCCGTAGAGCAGACCGGCGGTGAGGACGGCCGCGTTCGGGACGGTGTGGATCCACCCCATGCCGCTGGTCTCTTCGGCGACTGTGGTGAGCGTGTCCTCCCAGGACATCCGGGTGTCGTGCAGGGAGACCACCCGGCGTACCGTGCGGGCGAGGCGGCTGCTCGCCGGGATCACGGCCAGGGCCTCGTCGACGGCGTGCCGCACGGTGAGCGAGGTGAACGCCGCCGCGATCAGCGCCGCCGCCCACATCGCCCCGTAGACCCCGTTCCCGGTGTGCGACAGCACCGCGTCCCGCCGGGCGAGCTGGGCCGCGCGGCGCGGGACGCCCGGGCAGGTCCAGCCGAAGATGTCCGCGCGGATGAGGGCGCCGATCCACTCCTGGTAGGGGTTGTCGTACGTCGCCGTCAGCGGCGGCTTCAGCCCGTTGGCGAGGTTGCGGTACGCGGCTCGCTCGGCGGTGAACGTCTGCAGAAGCGGCAGCCGCAGCAGCCACAGGTCCCCGACCTGCTCGGTGCTGAAGCCGAAGCCGTGGGTCTCCAGCAGGTCGAGGCCGAGGATCGCGTAGTCGACGTCGTCGTCACGGCAGCTGCCATGGATGCGGCCGCGGACGCACTGGCGCCATTCCGGCCGCAGCTCGAAGCCCTCGTGCTCGCTGATCGGCTCGGGCAGGTAGTCGGTGAGGGGGAGAGCGCCGGCCTGTCTGAGGTACCGGTCGATGCGGTCGCGGGTCCACACCTCGCCCTGCTCGACCGGTTTGCCGAGCATGTTGCCCGCGATGCGGCCCTGCCAGCCGCCGAGGATGCGGTCGGAGAGCGCCGTTCCGGTGTCGACGAGGGTCATGATTGAGGTCTACCCGTTTCCGGGCGGCGCTTGCGGCCCCGCGCCCCCGACGGACGTCGGTCCAGGGGGTGGGCACAGGCTGACGGGCGGCGGCTCCGCCGGTTAAGGTCACAGCGGCGCGACTGGCCTTGACGTGCGTGAGGGCCCGGAGAGCAAGGGGAGTGCAAGTGGCGGACGCTGCAGTGAGCGACACCCGGAAGGCACAGCGGGTGCTCGTCGCCGCGGACAAGTTCAAGGGGTCGCTGACGGCCGTGGAGGTCGCCGAGCGGATCACGGCCGGGCTGCGCCGGGTCCTGCCGGACCTGGAGGTCGAGGCGCTTCCGGTGGCCGACGGCGGCGACGGGACCGTGGCCGCGGCGGTCGCGGCCGGGTTCCAGCGCCGGGAGGTCCGGGTCGCCGGCCCCCTCGGCGACGAGGTGACGGCGGCGTTCGCGCTGCGCGAGGGAACCGCGGTCGTGGAGATGGCCGAGGCGAGCGGGCTGCAGCGGCTGCCCGCCGGGGTCTTCGCCCCGCTCACGGCGTCCACGTACGGCTCCGGCGAGCTGCTGCGGGCCGCGCTGGACGCGGGCGCCCGCACGATCGTCTTCGGAGTCGGCGGCAGCGCCACCACCGATGGCGGCGCAGGGATGCTGTCGGCGCTGGGCGCCCGGTTCCTGGACGCCGCAGGGGAGCCGGTGCCACCGGGCGGCGGCGGACTCGCCGAGCTGGCCACCGCCGACCTGTCGGGACTCGACCCGCGCCTGGCGGAGATCGAGCTGGTGCTCGCGAGCGACGTCGACAACCCGCTGACCGGCCCGAAGGGCGCACCCGCGGTCTACGGCCCGCAGAAGGGCGCCTCGCCCGAGGACGTGGCGGCCCTGGACAGCGCCCTCGCGCACTTCGCGAAGGTGCTCCAGGGGCCGGCCGGTGCGAAGGCCGCCGAGTACGCGGCGTCGCCGGGCGCGGGAGCGGCGGGCGGCATCGGCTACGGCGCCCTGCTGCTCGGCGCCCGGTTCCGCCCCGGCATCGAGGTCATGCTCGACGTCCTGGGCTTCGCACCCGCCCTGGACCGCGCGGACCTGGTCATCACCGGCGAGGGCTCCCTCGACGAGCAGACCCTGCACGGCAAGGCCCCGGCGGGTGTCGCCGCCGCGGCCCGCGCCGCGGACAAGGACGTCGTGGCGGTCTGCGGACGCCTCGCCCTGCCGCCCCAGACCCTGGGCCGCGCAGGTTTCCGCCGGGCCTACCCCCTGACGGACGCCGAGCCGGACGTGGCGAAGTGCATCGCCGAGGCGGGCCCGATCCTGGAACGGGTCGCGGAACGCATCGCCAGGGACTTCCTGACCTGACCCGGGCGGATCCCGCCGCCGCAGACACGAAGAAGGCCCCGAGCTCTCAGCTCGGGGCCTTTCATCGTCGTACGGTCGCTACGGAAGCTGCGCCGCCCGTGCCTCGCGGCGGTTGTCGCGGAAGTTGTTCACCCGGCGAGCCGTGGCGAACAGCGGAATCACCGCTCCCGTGACCAGCTGGAGCGCGCACCCCGTCTGCAGGAGGAGCTGACCGCCCGGCGCGCCGAAGGCCCAGGCCGCCAGCAGACCCATGGACAGGACGATCCAGATCAGCATCGCCACCGCGAGCCAGCCGCGCGGCTTCGGGTACTCGACCCGGCTCACCATCAGCCACGCCGTCCCCACGATGGCCAGCAGCGTGGCCTCGAACGGCAGCTCCAGCAGCACGATCGCGACCACCGTCAGCGCACCGAACGGCGAGGGCATGCCCTGGAACGTGCCGTCCTTCACCGTCACGCACGAGAACCGCGCGAGCCGCAGCACCACCGCCAGCAGCACCACGATCGCCCCGACCGCCGCCACCCGCTGGTGGGCGTCGTTCGCGACCATGCCGTAGACGAGGACGAAGTACGCCGGTGCCAGGCCGAAGCTGATCAGGTCGGACAGGTTGTCCAGCTCGGCGCCCATGGGGGAGGAGCGCAGCTTGCGCGCCACCAGGCCGTCGAAGAGGTCGAAGACCGCCGCGCAGAGCATGAGGATGACCGCCGTGGCCGCGCTGTGGCGGGCCATGCCGGTCTCCTGGCTGCCCGTGAGGTGCGGGATCAGGATGCCGGTGGTGGTGAAGTACACCGCCATGAAGCCGCACGTGGCGTTGCCGAGGGTCAGGGTGTCCGCTATCGACAGGCGGAGGGAGAGGGGCATCTCCTCTTCCTCGTCGACCTCGTCGGCCTCCGGGACCCAGCCGGCCTTGGTATCGGGATCAATCACGGTCAATGCGAGTCACCCCAGCCACCGTCTTCTGACCGACCTCGACCGCGACCTCCACGCCCTCGGGCAGGTACAGGTCGACACGCGAGCCGAAGCGGATCAGGCCGATCCGCTCGCCCTGCTCCACCTTGGTGCCCTGGGGCAGGTAGGGGACGATGCGGCGGGCGACCGCGCCGGCGATCTGGATCATCTCGATGTCGCCGAGCTCGGTGTCGAAGTGCCAGACGACCCGCTCGTTGTTCTCGCTCTCCTTGTTGAAGGCGGGAACGAAGCCACCGGGGATGTGCTCGACCGACGTCACCGTGCCGGCCAGCGGCGCGCGGTTGACGTGGACGTTGAGCGGGCTCATGAAGATCGCGACGCGGGTGCGGCCGTCCTTCCACGGCATGATGCTCTGCACCACACCGTCGGCGGGCGAGATGACCCGGCCCTGGGTGATCTCGCGCTCGGGGTCGCGGAAGAACCACAGCATTCCCGCCGCGAGCGCGGTGGCGGGAACGGCGACGGCCTTGGCCGCGCCGGAGCGGCGGGCCCGGGCCAGGCTGAGGGCTGCGGTGGCGACGGTCGGAAGGAGCCACGGCGATGCTCCGCGCGCGAGGCGTACGCCGGCCCGGCTGTCGCGAGATGCAGAGGTTTGGCTGTGGGGCATGGATGACCTTCGTAGCGGAGATGATGCCGCACTCTGACGGGGGACGGCGGCTTTCCGGCGATCGTAGCGGCTCGGGGCCGTAACTGGGTAAGCCAGGCAGCCGAGTCGGCGGCAGAAGAGTGTTGACGGGGTGTGATCTTCTTCTCCAAGAAAACACCCCGTATCCGGACATCTAGCCCTGGAACCGATACTCTTCGAGCAGCCGCCTGCCGATGATCATTTTCTGGATCTCGGCGGTACCTTCACCGATGAGCAGCATCGGAGCCTCGCGGTAGAGGCGCTCGATCTCGTACTCCTTGGAGAAGCCGTAGCCCCCGTGGATACGGAAGGCATCTTCCACGACCTCCTTGCAGTACTCGGAGGCGAGGTACTTCGCCATCCCGGCCTCCAGGTCGTTTCGCTCCCCGGAGTCCTTTTTGCGTGCTGCGTTCACCATCATCGCATGGGCGGCCTCGACCTTGGTAGCCATCTCGGCCAGCTTGAACTGGATCGCCTGGTGCTGGGCGATCGCCTTCCCGAAGGTGTGACGCTGCTGCGCGTACTGGACCCCCAGTTCGAACGCACGCTGAGCGACGCCGCAGCCACGCGCCGCCACGTTGACGCGGCCGACCTCCACGCCGTCCATCATCTGGTAGAAACCACGGCCGGTGACCCCGCCGAGCACCCGATCCGCAGGAATCCGCAGGCCATCCATGATGAGCTCGGTGGTGTCGACCCCCTTGTACCCCATCTTGTCGATCTTGCCGGGGATCGTGAGGCCGGGCCGGACCTCGCCGAAACCGGGCTCCTTCTCGACGAGGAAGGTCGTCATCGACTTGTGGGGCGCGGTACCCTCGGGGTGACCTTCGTCACTCTTGACCAGAACGGCCACCAGAGACGACGTTCCACCGTTCGTCAGCCACATCTTCTGGCCGTTGAGGACGTACTCCTCGCCGTCCTTCACCGCCTTCGACGAGATCGCCGACACGTCGGAGCCGAGCGCCGGCTCCGACATCGAGAAGGCGCCCCGGATGTCGCCGGCCGCCATCCTCGGCAGGAAGTGGTCCTTCTGCTCCTGCGTGCCGTGCTGCTTGAGCATGTACGCCACGATGAAGTGCGTGTTGATGATGCCGGACACCGACATCCACCCGCGGGCGATCTCCTCCACGCACAGCGCGTAGGTCAGGAGCGACTCGCCCAGACCCCCGTACTCCTCGGGGATCATCAGGCCGAACAGGCCCAACTCCTTCAGTCCGTCGACGATCTGCTGCGGGTACTCGTCGCGGTGCTCCAGCTCCGTGGCGACCGGAATGATCTCCTTGTCCACGAAGTCCCGGACGGTGGACAGGATCTCCTGCTGGATGTCCGTCAGACCGGCGGTCTGGGCGAGTCGCGCCATGACTACTTCTCCTGCTCTCGCAGCTCCGGGCGGCCGGGCTGCTCGCCGCCGCGCTCCTTGATGTACGTCTCGGTCGGCACCATCACCTTGCGGCGGAACACGCAGACCAGCGTGCCGTCCTGCTTGTAGCCCTTGGTCTCGACGTAGACGATGCCGCGGTCGTTCTTCGACTTGGACGGCCACTTGTCGAGCACGGTCGTCTGGCCGTAGATCGTGTCGCCGTGGAAGGTCGGCGCCACGTGCTTGAGCGACTCGATCTCCAGGTTGGCGATCGCCTTGCCGGAGATGTCCGGCACGCTCATGCCGAGCAGCAGCGAGTAGATGTAGTTGCCGACGACGACGTTCTTGCCGAAGTCCGTCGTCTTCTCCGCATAGTTGGTGTCCATGTGGAGCGGGTGGTGGTTCATGGTGAGGAGACAGAACAGGTGGTCGTCGTACTCCGTGACCGTCTTGCCCGGCCAGTGCTTGTACGTCGCCCCGACCTCGAACTCCTCGTAGGTGCGTCCGAACTGCATCGCGCTCAGCCCTCCGGGATCTCGAACTTGCTGGTGCGCTGCATGCCGGCGGCGCGGCCCTTGCCGGAGATGACCAGGGCCATCTTGCGGCTGGCCTCGTCGATCATCTCGTCGCCGAGCATCGCCGAGCCCTTCTTGCCGCCCGCCTCGGACGTGTAGTAGTCGTACGCGTCCAGGATCAGCTCGGCGTGGTCGTAGTCCTCCTGCGACGGCGAGAAGATCTCGTTGGACGCCTCGACCTGGCCCGGGTGCAGCACCCACTTGCCGTCGAAGCCGAGCGCGGCGGCGCGCTGGGCGACCTCGCGGTAGCCGTCGATGTTGCGGATCTGGAGGTAGGGGCCGTCGATCGCCTGGAGGTTGTTGGCGCGGGCGGCCATCAGGATCTTCATCAGGATGTAGTGGTAGGCGTCCGCCGGGTAGCCGGGCGGCTGCTCGCCCACGACCAGCGACTTCATGTTGATCGACGCCATGAAGTCGGCCGGGCCGAAGATGATCGTCTCGACGCGCTGGGAGGCCGTCGCGATCTCGTTGACGTTGTTCAGGCCCTGGGCGTTCTCGATCTGCGCCTCGATGCCGATCTTGCCGACCTCGAAGCCCATCGTCTTCTCGATCTGGGTGAGGAGGAGGTCGAGAGCGACGATCTGCTCGGCCGTCTGCACCTTCGGCAGCATGATGCAGTCGAGGTTCTGGCCGGCACCCTCGACGACCGTGACGACGTCGCGGTACGTCCACTCCGTGGTCCAGTCGTTGACGCGCACGACCCGCGTCTTGCCCGTCCAGTCGCCCTCGTTCAGGAACTTCACGATGGTGTGCCGCGCCTCGGGCTTGGCGAGCGGGGCGCACGCGTCCTCCAGGTCGAGGAAGACCTGGTCCGCCGGGAGGCCCTGCGCCTTCTCCAGGAAGCGGGGATTGCTTCCCGGCACCGCGAGACACGAGCGGCGGGGACGCAGACGGTTGACGGTCATGCGGGGACCTCCAGGGGGTCGAGCTTGTTCGCTTTCCGGATCTCGTCGACGATGCGGCCGATGATTCCGGTGATGTCGAAGTCCTTCGGGGTGAAGACCGCGGCCACTCCGGCTGCCCTGAGCTGCTCGGCATCACCGTTCGGGATGATGCCACCGGCGATCACCGGTATATCTGTGGCACCGGCCACACGGAGCCGTTCGAGGACGTCCGGCACCAATTGGGCGTGCGAGCCGGACAGGATGGACAGGCCGACCGCGTGCACGTCCTCGGCGAGGGCCGCGTCCACGATCTGCTCGGGCGTCAGCCGAATGCCCTGGTAGACCACCTCGAAGCCGGCGTCGCGCGCGCGGACCGCGATCTGCTCGGCGCCGTTGGAGTGCCCGTCCAGGCCCGGCTTGCCGACCAGGAAGCGCAGCTTGCCCACGTTCAGGTCCTTGGCCGTGAGGTCGACCTTGCGGCGGACCACGGCGAGCGCGCTGCCCTCCTCGACCGGAACGGCCACCGGCGCCGAAGAGACGCCCGTGGGCGCCCGGAACTCGCCGAACACCTCGCGCAGGGCCCCGGCCCACTCGCCGGTCGTCGCCCCGGCCCGGGCGCACTCCAGGGTGGCCTCCATGAGGTTCTCGTTGCCGCGCGCGGCCTCCTTCAGCCGCTCCAGGGCCTTGCAGGGCCGCGGGTGGTTGAACGGCGGCTGGTAGCGGCTGTCGCGCCACTGCTGGAGCCCGGCGATGACCCGGGCCTCGACCGCCGGGTCCACCGTCTGGATCGCGGTGTCCAGGTCGGCGGTCAGCGGGTTCGGCTCGGTGCCCTCGAAGATGTTGACGCCGATGATCTTCTCCTGGCCGGACTCGATCCGGCCCCGGCGCTCGGCGTGCGAGGAGACCAGCTGCGACTTGAGGTAGCCGGACTCGACGGCCGCCATCGCGCCGCCCATCTCCTGGATGCGGTCGATCTCGGCGAACGACTCCTCGACCAGCCGTTCCACCTTCGCCTCGATCACCTTCGAGCCCTCGAAGATGTCCTCGTACTCCAGCAGGTCGCTCTCGTACGCCAGCACCTGCTGGATGCGCAGCGACCACTGCTGGTCCCAGGGGCGGGGGAGGCCCAGGGCCTCGTTCCAGGCGGGGAGCTGCACGGCACGCGCGCGGGCGTCCTTGGAGAGGGTGACGGCCAGCATCTCCAGCACGATCCGCTGGACGTTGTTCTCCGGCTGCGCCTCCGTCAGACCCAGGGAGTTCACCTGGACGCCGTAGCGGAAGCGGCGCTGCTTGGCGTTCTCGATGCCGTACCGCTCACGGGTGATGCGGTCCCAGATGCGGCCGAACGCCCGCATCTTGCACATCTCCTCGACGAAGCGGACGCCCGCGTTCACGAAGAACGAGATGCGCGCGACGACATCGCCCATGCGCTCCTGCGGCACCTGGCCGGAGTCGCGCACGGCGTCGAGGACGGCGATCGCGGTGGACATCGCGTACGCGATCTCCTGGACCGGCGTGGCGCCCGCCTCCTGCAGGTGGTAGCTGCAGATGTTGATCGGGTTCCACTTCGGGATGTGGGAGACCGTGTACGCGATCATGTCCGTCGTCAGACGGAGGCTCGGCCCCGGCGGGAAGACGTGCGTCCCGCGGGACAGGTACTCCTTGACGATGTCGTTCTGGGTCGTGCCCTGGAGCTTGGTGATGTCCGCGCCCTGCTCCTCGGCGACGACCTGGTAGAGCGCCAGCAGCCACATGGCGGTGGCGTTGATCGTCATCGAGGTGTTCATCTGCTCCAGGGGGATGTCCTGGAACAGCCGGCGCATGTCACCGACGTGCGCGATCGGCACGCCGACCCGGCCGACCTCGCCGCGGGCGAGGATGTGGTCGGAGTCGTAGCCGGTCTGCGTCGGCAGGTCGAACGCCACCGACAGACCCGTCTGGCCCTTGGCGAGGTTGCGCCGGTACAGCTCGTTGGACGCCTCGGCCGTGGAGTGACCGGCGTACGTGCGCATGAGCCACGGCCGGTCCTTCTCCCGCACGCCTTCGGCGGGCTGACGCTCAGTCATTGATGACCTCGGCTGTCTCAGATGTTCCGGAAGCGGTTGATGGCGTCGATGTGCTTGGCGCGCTTCTCGTGGTCGCGCACGCCCAGGCCCTCCTCGGGGGCCATGCACAGCACGCCGACCTTGCCCTGGTGCAGGTTGCGGTGCACGTCGTAGGCGGCCTGGCCGGTGTCCTCCAGGGAGTACACCTTCGACAGGGTCGGGTGGATCTTGCCCTTCGCGATGAGCCGGTTGGCCTCCCAGGCCTCGCGGTAGTTGGCGAAGTGCGAGCCGATGATCCGCTTCAGCGACATCCACAGGTAGCGGTTGTCGTACTCGTGCATGTAGCCCGAGGTCGAGGCGCAGGTGGTGATGGTGCCGCCCTTGCGGGTGACGTAGACGCTCGCGCCGAAGGTCTCGCGGCCGGGGTGCTCGAAGACGATGTCGATGTCCTCGCCGCCGGTGAACTCGCGGATGCGCTTGCCGAAGCGCTTCCACTCCTTCGGGTCCTGGGTGGTCTCGTCCTTCCAGAACTTGTAGCCCTCGGCGCTGCGGTCGATGATCGCCTCGGCGCCCATCGCGCGGCAGATGTCCGCCTTCTGCTCGCTGGAGACGACACAGATCGGGTTGGCGCCGCCGGCCAGCGCGAACTGGGTGGCGTAGGAGCCGAGCCCGCCGCTCGCGCCCCAGATCAGGACGTTGTCGCCCTGCTTCATGCCGGCGCCGTTGCGGGAGACCAGCTGCCGGTAGGCGGTGGAGTTGACCAGGCCGGGGGCGGCGGCCTCCTCCCAGCTGAGGTGGTCGGGCTTCGGCATCAGCTGGTTGGACTTGACCAGGGCGATCTCGGCGAGGCCGCCGAAGTTGGTCTCGAAGCCCCAGATGCGCTGCTCGGGGTCGAGCATCGTGTCGTTGTGGCCGTCGCTGGACTCCAGCTCGACGGAGAGGCAGTGCGCGACGACCTCGTCGCCGGGCCGCCAGGCGTTGACGCCCGGGCCGGTGCGCAGGACGACGCCCGCCAGGTCGGAGCCGATGATGTGGTACGGCAGGTCGTGGCGCTTGGCCAGCTCGTTGGTGCGGCCGTAGCGCTCCAGGAAGCCGAAGGTGGACAGCGGCTCGAAGATCGACGTCCACACCGAGTTGTAGTTGACCGAGGAGGCCATGACGGCCACCAGCGCCTCGCCCGGGCCGAGCTCGGGCAGCGGCACCTCGTCCAGGTGGATCGACTTGCGGGGGTCCTTGTCGCGTGTGGCGAGTCCGGCGAACATCTCCGTCTCGTCCTTGTGCACGGTGATCGCGCGGTACGACTCGGGGATCTGGAGGGCGGCGAAGTCCTCCGACGTGGAGTCGGGCGACTGGATCGCGGCCAGGATGTCCTTAACGGTCACGGTGTTGCCTCCGGCGGTGAGCGCCCTGAGGGAGGGGCGCCGATGGTTACGTCGGTGCTGCTGAGGGTTGAGGGTGTGCCGTCGGTTCGGCGGTGGTGCTGATCGGCAGCGCTGGGTGGCGCGGGAGGTTGCCTGTGACGCAGGCGCCCGGGCGGGCAAGCGGGTGAGCTTGCCGGGACGTCGTCCGGACCTCTTCAACGTATGACACCGCGTGTCACCCCGCAAGGCACTGAGTGCCAGAACTTGATCTCAGATGAAATCTTTACGTAACAAATGAGCGATGATCGATCGAACGGGCTCTCCAGGGGCCTGCAAAACGGCCCCTGACATGCCAAAACGGCCACCCCGTGGGGTGGCCGTCATCACACCGGCGTGAGGCGCTCCGGGCCCCTCGGGGGCCGCGCCGTGCCCCTTGAAAGGGCCGTTTCGTGCCCCTCGAAAGTGTCGCTCAGCGCTCCTTCAGAGCCTGCTCGATCGTCCGCATGACCTCGTCCAGCGGCGCGTCGGTGCGGGCGACCGTCACCAGCACCTCGCCCTGTGCCGAGGCCGTGGCCGCGGCCGGCTGTGCGTCCGTGGAGCGCCCGGCGCCGATGCCCGTGCCGAAGGTCTTCCGCACGATCGCGAAAGCGTGGTCCAGCTGCGCCTCCACGTCCCCCTGGGCGCCCGCGCGCAGCCAGCGCCGCAGCACGTGGTTGTGGGCGGTGACCACGGCCGACGCGGCGACCTCCGCCAGCAGCGGGTCGTCGTTGGCGTCGTCGGCGTGCGCGCGCTCGTCGAAGTGGCCGAGGAGGTAGCGGGTGAAGAGGCGCTCGTAGCGGGCCACCGACGCGATCTCCGCCTCCCGCAGGGTGGGCACCTCGCGCGTCAGCTTGTAGCGGGCGACCGAGATCTCCGGCCGGGCCGCGTACATCCGCATGACTTCCTTGATGCCACGGCACACCGTGTCGAGCGGATGCTCGTGCGCCGGCGCGGCGTTGAGCACCGCCTCGGCCCGGATCAGGGTGTCGTCGTGGTCGGGGAAGATCGCCTCTTCCTTCGAGCGGAAGTGGCGGAAGAAGGTGCGGCGCGCGACCCCGGCCTGGGCCGCGATCTCGTCCACGGTGGTCGCCTCGTACCCCTTGGTCGCGAACAGCTCCATCGCGGCGGCCGCCAGTTCCCGGCGCATCTTGAGCCGCTGGGCGGCGGCGCGAGAGCCGGCGGCACTCTCCGGCGCCTCGGTCGCGGCTGGTGTACGTGAGGACTTGGCGGGCTGGGGCATGCCCTGAACGTACTGCATGTGCGCAGCTCGCTGCGCATGGCCTGGTTCGTGGAACCGGTCCGGGCCGAGCAGGCCGCCCCACTCAGCGCCGGACCGGAACCAGTCGCCGGGACGCTCAGCGCTTGGCATATTCGCGGAAGCCACGGCCGGTCTTGCGGCCGAGGCAGCCCGCGGCCACCAGGTGCTCCAGCAGCGGCGCCGGAGCGAGCCCCGGGTCGCGGAACTCGCGGTGCAGAACCTTCTCGATGGCGAGCGAGACATCGAGTCCGACGACGTCCAGCAGCTCGAACGGGCCCATCGGGTAGCCGCCGCCCAGCTTCATCGCGGCGTCGATGTCGTCGAGCGTCGCGTAGTGCTCCTGCACCATCTTGATCGCGTTGTTGAGGTACGGGAACAGCAGCGCGTTCACGATGAAGCCGGCGCGGTCGCCGCAGTCGACCGGGTGCTTCCTGATCCGCCCGCACACCTCGCGGACCGTCGCGTGGACGTCGTCGGCCGTCAGCACCGTACGGACCACCTCGACCAGCTTCATCGCCGGCGCCGGGTTGAAGAAGTGCATGCCGATCACGTCCTGCGGGCGCGAGGTGGCCCGGGCGCAGGCGACGACCGGCAGCGACGAGGTCGTCGTGGCCAGGATCGCGCCCGGCTTGCAGACCTTGTCCAGGGCCGCGAACAGCTGCCGCTTGACCTCCAGGTCCTCGGCGACGGCCTCCACGGCCAGGTCGACACCGGCGAAGTCGTCGTAGGTGCCCGTGGCGGTGATGCGGTCCAGGGTCTCGGCGGCACTCTCCGCGGTCATCCGGCCCTTGTCGACCGAGCGGGCCAGGGACTTGCCGATCCGGGCCTTGGCGGTCTGCGCCTTCTCCGCGCTGCGGGCGGCCAGGACCACCTCGTACCCGGCCTTGGCGAAGACCTCGGCGATCCCGGAGGCCATGGTGCCCGAGCCCGCGACACCGACCGAGCGGATCTCCCGGCCGGGGGCCAGGTCGCCGCCCTCCGGCGGGGTCAGCGTGTCGCGCACGACGGCCGGGCTGCCCGGCGCCTCGTACGTGTAGAAGCCGCGCCCCGCCTTGCGGCCCGTCAGGCCGGCCTCACTGAGCTGCTTGAGGATCGGGGCGGGGGCGTGCAGCCGGTCGCGGGAGGCGGTGTACATGGCCTCCAGGACCGTGCGGGCGGTGTCGACGCCGATCAGGTCCAGCAGCGCCAGCGGGCCCATGGGCAGTCCGCAGCCCAGCCGCATCGCGGCGTCGATGTCCTCGCGGGAGGCGTACTTGGCCTCGTACATCGCGGCGGCCTGGTTGAGGTAGCCGAACAGCAGGCCGTCCGCCACGAAACCGGGGCGGTCGCCGACCGCGACGGGCTCCTTGCCGAGGTCGAGCGCGAGATCGGTGACCGCCGTGACGGCCGCCGGCGCGGTGAGCACCGAGGAGACGACCTCGACCAGCTTCATGGCCGGGGCGGGGTTGAAGAAGTGCAGGCCCAGCACCCGCTCGGGGCGGGACGACTCGGCGGCCAGCCGGGTCACGGACAGGGCGTTGGTACCGGTCGCCAGAATGGTCTCCGGACGCACGATCCCGTCCAGCTCCCGGAAGATCTGCTGCTTGACCTCGTACGACTCCGGGGCCACCTCGACGACCAGGTCGGCGTCGGCCGCGGTGCGCAGATCGGCGGAGGTACGGACCCGGCCGAGGATCTCGGCGCGCTCCTGCTCGGTCAGCCGGCCGCGCTCGACGCCACGGGCCGTGGAGGCCTCCAGGGCGGCGACGCACTTGGCGGCCTGGGCCTCGCTGATGTCGATGCCGATGACCGTGCGGCCGGCCTTGGCGAGGACCTCGGCGATGCCGGTGCCCATCGTGCCGAGGCCGACGACGGCGACGGTCTGCAGCGGGGACTGGGACGGGTCGGAAAGGGGAGTGGCCATCGCGGGACTCCAGGATGAGGGTGACGACGGGGAACGCGCTCCGGGTGCGCCGGAGGCGGCCCGGCAGGGCCGGACTACGGGCGCACCGGGTGCGTGATGAAGTGCGGGTGTTGGCCGGGCTGCGAAGCGCACACGCCCGGTGCCGCTCAGCGGGCGTGCACACGCCCGGGGTTGAGACGGCGGATCCGACCGGCCCTGTCCCGGGGCCGAGCCGTACTGCGGTACCTGAGGCACCGAACCGACTGCTCTCGCGACAGCCGCGTCACCAGACCGCCGCGAGGGATGCGAGTGGGTAACTCGCTCGTCTGAGCTTAACTGGCGGGTAACGAGCACGCCAGCCCTCGTCTTTGTGATGTACGTCCCGCGCGGACCACGCCGCCCCTAATCTCTGAGGCATGAGCGAAGAGTTGCGATCACTCACGGAGCGCTTACGGCAGGAGTCCGGGGCGCCGCCCGCGTTCGAGCGGCTCGTGGCGACCGACGACCTCGACGCCCTGGCGGCGGTGCTGACCGAACCCGGGCAGCACCTGTGGGCGAGGGAACTGGCCGCGTTCCGGCTGGGGGTGGCGCGGGACCGGCGGGCCTTCGAGGCGCTGGTGCTGCTGCTCAACCACCGCGACCCCCCGCGCTGCGCCTCCGCCGCCCACGCTCTGGCCCGGCTCGGCGACCCGCGCACCGCCCGGGCGGCCGCCGCCCTCGCCACCAACGAGCTGCGCGTGGCCTACGCCCTGCAGCCGGTGCGGCTCCTGGTCGAGCTGCGCGCCCCGGAGGCGGTGCCCGCGCTGATCACCACGCTCCGGCGGCGCCTGCGACCGCACGACCCGTACCGCCGCGTGGCCCTCGCCTGTGTGGACGGGCTCGGCGCGCTGGGCGACACCCGGGCCCGGCCCGTCCTGAACGAGTCCCTCGCCCATCCTGCGCTGGCCGAGGCTGCGGTGCGGGCGCTGGGGCGGATCCCGAAGCAGCGGTGACGTCAGCGGGGGAGCGTCCTGGCGTACCGAACCTCCGGGACGGCGACCCCGTCCACCTCGAAGGGCTCCTCGGCGCCGTCCGCCCGGAAGCCGGCCCGCTCGTAGAAGCGGCGGGCCCGGTCGTTCCCCTTGAGTACCCACAGGAGGACACGGCCGTGGCCCGCGGCCGAGCAGCCCGCGACGGACCGGGCGAGCAGCGCCCGCCCCGCACCCTGTCCCACATGCCGGGGATGGACGTATATGGCGTACAACTCGGCGTCCGGGGTGAGGACTTCGCCCTTCCGGTACGGGCCGTGACAGGCCCAGCCGACGAGCTCGCCGCCGTCGTCCTCGGCGACCAGGTTCACCACACTGCCGTCGCCCTGCGTGAGGCGGGTGCGACGGAGCTCGGCGTCCTCCTCGACGCTGAGCCCGTCCAGGTACGACTGCGGGATCAGTCCCCGGTAGGCGCTGCGCCAGCCGCCGACGCGGATCTCCGCGACGCGGTCGCAGTCGGCGAGCGTCATCTCGCGTATCCGCAGCCCGCTCATGGCGCGACCACCGCGAACGCCTCGACCTCCATGAGGAACTCCGGCCGGACCAGCGCCGCGACCTGCACCGCCGACGCGGCCGGAAGCCGGTCGTCGGGTATATGCCCGGCGCGGGCCGCGCGCAGGGCCGGCATATGGGCCATGTCCGTGACGAAGTAGGTGAGTTTGACGACGTCGTCGAAGGTCGCGCCGGCCGCCGCCAGGCAGCGTCGGAGGTTCTCGAAGACCTGGCCCGCCTGCGCTGTTGCGTCGCCCGCGCCGACCAGCCGCCCCTGCTCGTCGAGCGGGAGCTGGCCGGCGATCGCCACGAAACGGCCGGTGCCCAGGATGACATGGCTGTACTGGGGCGCGGCGGCGACGCCGTCGGGGGCGGGGATCCTCGTCAGCTCACTCATGGGCCCATGGTGGACCATGGCACTGACAGTGCCCCCGACGGGTCGTCAGCCGCTCAGTGACGGAAGCCGAGCAGGCCGTGCAGCGCCGAGCCGTTCGGGGAGGCCTTGACCGCCTTGGCGGTCGCCGCCGTGGGCTCGGGGTCGGGCAGCGCCTCGCACACCGCGTCCGCCTCGCCGAAGCCGCGCGGCACGGTGCCGTCCGTGAGATACGCCGCCAGGTGCTCGTCCAGGCAGGCGTTGCCGCTCAGCGTGATGCCGTGGTTGCCGCCGCCCTCCTCGACCACCAGGCTGGAACGGGCCAGCAGACGGTGCGCGGTGACAGCTCCCTCGTAGGGGGTGGCCGCGTCACCGGTCGCCTGGAACAGCAGGGCCGGCGGCAGCTTGCCGTTGGCCACGTTCACCGGGCGCAGCGAGTCCGTCGGCCAGAACGCGCACGGCGCGTTGTACCAGGCGTTGCTCCAGGTCATGAACGGCGCCTTGTCGTACACCGCCCAGTTGTCCTTGCGCCACTGCTCCCAGTCGCGCGGCCAGGCCGCGTCACGGCACTGCACCGAGGTGTAGACGCTGTAGCCGTTGTCACCGGAGGCGTCGACCGCGCCGAAGCTCTCGTACGCCTCGACCAGCGGCTCGGAGTCCTTGTCGTTCACATGAGCCGCGAACGCCTCCGCCAGGCTCGGCCAGTAGCCGTTGTAGTAGCCGCCCGGGATGAAGGTGTCCTCCAGCTCGGAGGCGCCCACCGTGCCGCCCGCCGGCTTCCTCGCCAGGGCCGCGCGCATCGCGTACCACGTGGCCTCGATCCGCTCCGGATCGGTGCCCAGCCCGTACGTCGCGTCGTTCTCGGCCACCCACGCCAGGAAGGCGCGGTGACGGTCGTTGAAGGCCACGTCCTGGTTGAGGTTGGCCTCGTACCAGACGCCGGTCGGGTCGACCACGGAGTCCAGGACCAGGCGCCGGACCCGCTCCGGGAAGAACCTGGCGTAGACCGCGCCCAGGTAGGTGCCGTACGAGTAGCCGAAGTAGTTGATCTTCTTTGCGCCCAGGGCCTGCCGGATCGCGTCCATGTCGCGCACGGCGCTGGGGGTGTCGATGTACGGCAGGAGGTGCCCGTACTTCTTGCCGCACGCGGCGGCGAAGGCCCTGGCGCGGTCGAGGTTGGCCTTCTCGATCGCGGGCGTCGTGGGCAGGGAGTCCGGGCGGACGGGGTCGAAGTGGCCCGGCCCGCAGTCCAGGGCGGGCTGGCTCGACCCCACCCCGCGCGGGTCGAAGCCGATGACGTCGTACTGGGCCGCGACCTTCGCGGGCAGCGACGACGCGACGAATCCGGCGAGCGTCAGCCCGCTGCCGCCGGGGCCGCCGGGGTTGACCAGCAGCGGGCCCTGGTAGGCCCGCGCGGTGTGCGGGACGCGCGACAGGGCGAGGGTGATCTTCTCCCCGTGCGGCCTGCGGTGGTCGAGGGGCACCTTCAGGGACGCGCACTGGAGCGTCGGGTATGTGTCGGTGGCGCAGCTCTTCCAGGTGAGCTCCGCGGTCTGGACGGTGTTCGCGGTGCCGGGTGCGCTCGCCTCGGCGGGAACGGCCGTGAAGGTTCCGGCCATGACGACGGCGGCGCCGCAGAGCGCGGCTGCGCGTTTTCTCATGGAGTCCTCCCAGGACGGCGGGATGAAGGACCGCGAGGGTCGCCGTCCTCGCGGCATCGTCCCGGAAGGTGGTCCCGGAAGAACTCATTCGGTAATACTCATGACCCGATTGGATCTTCGGATGCGCTCGAATGCTCGTAACGGGGCAGGTTCGAACCGTCTCAGAGCAGCGTGAGCTGGGTCGGCCCCGTGGCCGGCGGCTCGTCGGCCGGCTCGGCGGGCCGGATCCGCCGCGGCATCTCCGCGCGGGTGGGCCCGATGCCGTACTCCTCGGCCAGTTCGTGCACCTGACGGGTGATCCGCCGCTGGTACCACTTCGGGGCGTAGGAGCCCTCCGCGTACAACCGCTCGTAGCGGGCCACCAGGTACGGGTGGTGCTGCCCCAGCCAGGTCATGAACCACTCGCGGGCGCCGGGCCGCAGATGCAGCACCAGCGGTGTCACGGACGTGGCACCGGAGGCCGCGATCGCCCGCACCGTGGCGCGGAGTTGGGCGGGCGTGTCGCTCAGGAACGGGATCACCGGCGCCATCAGCACCCCGCAGCCGATGCCGTGCCCGGCCAGGGTGCGCACCACCTCGAGGCGCCGCTCGGGCGCGGGCGTGCCCGGCTCGACGGTGCGCCACAGCTCCTGGTCCGTGAAGCCGACCGACACGGAGATGCCGACGTCGGTCACGCGCGCCGCCTGCTCGATCAGCTCCAGGTCGCGCAGGATGAGCGTGCCCTTGGTGAGGATCGAGAAGGGGTTCGCGTGGTCGCGCAGCGCCGCGATGATGCCCGGCATCAGCCGGTAGCGGCCCTCGGCGCGCTGGTAGCAGTCGACGTTCGTGCCCATCGCGATGTGCTCGCCCTGCCAGCGGCGCGAGCCGAGCTGCCGGCGCAGCAGCTCCGGCGCATTGGTCTTCACCACGATCTGGCTGTCGAAGCCGAGGCCCGTGTCGAGGTCCAGGTAGCTGTGCGTCTTGCGCGCGAAGCAGTACACGCACGCGTGCGAGCAGCCCCGATAGGGGTTGACCGTCCACTGGAACGACATCCGTGAGACCGCCGGCACCCGGTTGATGATCGAGCGGGCCCGGATCTCGTGGAAGGTGATCCCGCGGAACTCCGGAGTGTCGAACGTGCGGGTCGTGACCGCGTCCGCGCCGAACAGCGCGGCATCGGCCCGGCTGTGTTCGGAGTCCGATGTGAGGTTCTCCCAGCGCATGACGCCTCCTCGGTAGCACTGACCACAGAATAGAACACATGTTCCCTTGATCGTGCGAGGGTGTTTTCCGAACGCGTTCGACCGGTTCGGCCACCCCGATTTGGGGGGCCGGGCAGCGGGGTGGTTGGCTTGCCCCGACCCCCGAGCAACCAGGTCCTGGAGGAAAGCGATGGCGCAGGTCGAAGCCACTACGGAGCGGATCGTCGCGGCGGACGCGGAGACGGTGTTCGACGCCCTCGCCGACTACAGCGGCACGCGCGCGAAGCTGCTGCCCGAACAGTTCAGCGAGTACGAGGTCCGGGAGGGCGGCGACGGCGAGGGCACCCTCGTCCACTGGAAGCTCCAGGCCACCAGCAAGCGCGTGCGCGACTGCCTCCTGGAGGTCAGCGAGCCCACCGACGGTGAGCTGGTCGAGAAGGACCGCAACTCCTCCATGGTCACCACCTGGCGGGTCACCCCGGCCGGCGAGGGCACGTCCCGGGTCGTGGTGACCACCACCTGGACCGGCGCCGGCGGCATCGGCGGCTTCTTCGAGAAGACCTTCGCTCCCAAGGGTCTCGGCCGCATCTACGACGCGATGCTCACCAAGCTCGCCGCCGAGGTGGAGAAGTAACCCGCCCAAGACGCGGACATCTCAGGGGTGTTGCCGCCCCTCACCGGTTCGGGTGATCTCCGCGCCGCTCGCTGCCGTGCCGTAACTCGTCGCGCTTGCTCGTAGTTGTCGCCTTTACGCGGGAATTGTGCGGCAGCGCGACGAGGGGAGCGGTGAGTGGGCGGGATCACTCTGGCGCAGGACGAACCGGCGGTAGCGCCTCCCGACACCCCCGCACCCCCGCCGGGTCCGGACACCGGACCGAGCCCGCGCCGGGTGCGGCTGGTCTTCTTCGCTCTCCTGACGGCCCTTCTCCTGGCCGCCCTGGAGCAGATGATCGTCGCCACCGCCCTCCCGGAGATCGTCGGTGAACTGCACGGCCTGGACCGGATGTCCTGGGCGATCACGGCCTACCTGCTCACCGCCACCGTCGGCTTGCCGATCTACGGCAAACTCGGCGATCTCCTCGGCCGCAAGGGCGTCTTCCAGTTCGCGATCGTCGTCTTCGTCGTCGGCTCCGCGCTCGCGGGCCGGGCGCAGACCATGGACCAGCTGATCGCCTTCCGCGCCCTGCAGGGCGTCGGCGCGGGCGGTCTCATGATCGGCGTCCAGACGATCATCGCGGACCTCGTGCCGTCCCGGCAGCGCGGCCGCTATCTGGGCCTGACCGGCGCCGCCTTCGGCCTCGCCTCCGTGGCCGGGCCGCTGCTCGGCGGCTACTTCACCGACCACCTCTCCTGGCGCTGGTGCTTCTACGTCAACGTCCCCTTCGGCCTGGTCACCCTCGCCGTCGTCGCCGTCGCGCTGAAGCTCCCCAAGCCGGCCGCCAGGGCCCGGCTGGACGTCCTCGGCGCGCTGCTGCTGACCGCCGCCTCCACCTGCCTGGTCCTGCTGACCAGCTGGGGCGGCACCGAGTACGCCTGGGACTCGCGCACGATCCTCGGCCTCGCGGCCGGAGCGGCGGCGGCGACCGTCCTCTTCCTCGTCACCGAGCACTTCGCCGTCGAACCCCTCATCCCGCTGCGGCTGTTCAGAGACTCCGTCTTCAACGTCACCGGCCTGGTCGGCCTGGTGGTCGGTGTCGCACTGTTCGGCGCCGCCGGCTACCTGCCGACGTACCTGCAGATGGTCGACGGGGCCACCGCCACCGAGTCGGGCCTGCTCATGCTGCCGATGATGGCCGGCATCGTCGGCGCCTCGGTCATCGTCGGCCGGCTCATCAGCCACACCGGCCGCTACAAGGCCTACCCGATCCTCGGCGGCGCCCTCTCCGTCGCCGGCATGTGGCTGCTGTCGCGCCTGGAGGCGGGCACACCCCGGCTGCACTACAGCATCTGGACGGCCGTCCTCGGCGCAGGCATCGGCATGGTGATGCCGGTGCTGATCCTCGCCGTGCAGAACTCTGTGCGCCCGGCCGACCTGGGCACCGCCACCAGCGCCAACAACTACTTCCGGCAGATCGGCGGCAGCGTCGGAGCCGCCGTCTTCGGAACGCTGTTCGCCGACCGGCTCACCCACGCCCTCGCCGAGCGCCTGCCCGCCCGCGCGGGCACCGGGCTGCCGGACCCCGAGTCCCTCACCCCGCAGCTCGTGCACGCACTGCCCCCGGCCCTGCGCGACGGCTACATCCGGGCGTACGCCGACGCCATGCCGCGGATCTTCCTCTACCTGGTGCCGGTGCTCGTCCTCGGACTGGTCATCGCCCTCTTCCTCAAGGAGAAACCACTGGTGTCCCACAACGCCTCCGTCACCGACCCGGGCACGGCGCCGGGGACGATCCCGCGGGCCCGGGCGTACGCCGTCGGCGGGCCCGTGTGCGGCTCGGTGCAGCACCACGACGGGACCGTCGTGCCCCGCGCTGCGCTCACGCTCATCGACGCCACCGGGCAGCAGACCGGGCGGGGCGCCAGCGGCGAGGACGGGCGCTACGCGCTGGCCACCCCCGGCCCGGGCTCCTACGTGCTGATCGCCACGGCCGGCGGCCACCAGCCGCAGGCGGTCTCCGTGACCGTCGGCGAACGCCCCGTCGAACTCGACATCGTCCTCGGCGGCGCCGGAAACCTGATCGGCACCGTCGTCACCGCCGACGGCACGCCCGTACGGGACGCCACCGTCACGCTCACCAACGTGCACGGCGAGGTCGTGGCCACCACCCGCAGCGGCCGGGAGGGCGGTTACGTCATCACCGAGCTGGTCGCCGGCGAGTACACCCTCGCCGCCAGTGCGCCCGCCTTCCGCCCGGCCGCCCTCCCTGTCACCGTCCAGGCCGCCCGCGAGACCCGCCGGGACATCGAACTGGCCGGCGGCGCCGTGCTGCGCGGCACGGTCCGGGCGGGCGGCGGCCGGCCCGTCGAGGACGCCCGCGTGACGCTGCTCGACGTGGCGGGCAACGTCGTCGACACCCTCACCACCGGCGCCAACGGCACGTTCCGCTTCGTCGACCTGTCCTCCGGCGAGTACACCGTCATCGCCGCCGGCTACCCGCCCGTCGCCACCGTGCTCCAGGTCGCCGGAGGAGGCCGCACCGAGCGGGATCTCCAGCTGAGCCACGAGGACTGAACGGGCACCGGCCGGGGACCGGACCGCACCGGCGTACGGGGCCGTACGCCGGTGCGCTCCTCGCGCGGGCAATTCCCGCATTGCCTCACATCGCCACCGGCGGGCGCCGTACGGTGGTGACGCCGGCACAGATCTTGCGTCCGTGGGAGAGAGGGCCTGGGCCATGGACCGTGGCACCGACAGGGCTGAGCAGGGCACGGCGACCGAACCCGCCGAGCCCGGCCGCGTCCCTCTGGCCGTCGTCGTGGTCGACCGCGACGGCCTCGTGTCCCACTGGAGCCGCGGCGCACGACGCCTGTTCGGCACCCCCAAGGAAGAGGCGATCGGCCGCACCGCCCTCGACCTGCTCCCCGTCTCCGGCGCCCTGCCCGAAGAGCAGGACACCTCGTACGCCGCCTGCGACGGTCTCGGCCCCGACCTCGAATCCTCCCTCGACGGAGGGCTCTCCTACCCGGCGGCGGGCCGCGCCCGGCTCACCGCGCCCGGGGACGGCCGCGTCGACGTCCTGTGGTGGGCCTATCCGCTGGTGGGCCCCGGGCCCGAGCGGCTGCTCGTGCTGGCCGCCGACGCGGACGGGCTGCGGGCGGGTGACGGGACGTTCGAGCGGATCGCGCCCGGCTTCGCGCTGCACACCGACTTACCCGGGGCGGCGGACCTCGCCCGCCGCCTCCCCGAGATCATGCCCAGCATGAGCGTCGGCGAGAGCGCCCGGATCGTCGGACAGATCCTCGAACTCGGCTACCCGATCCTGGAGTTCAGCCAGAACGACCGGGTCCCCGTCACCCCCGACTGGGGCGTGGCCCGGCGCGCCGAGCGCAAGGCGCGCCGCGAACGGGCCGCGCGGGCCCTGGCCGCCGGTGAACCCGTGCCGGAGGAGCTGCGGGACGAGGGCGAGGACCTCGAATACGCCGCCGTCCGCGAGCGCCTGGAATTCCTCAACGAGGTCAGCGGCCGCATCGGCACCTCACTCGACCTGTCCCGCACGATCGTCGAGGTCAGCAGGGCGGTCGTGCCCCGCTTCACCGACGTCGCCGGGACGTACCTGCGTGAACAGGTCGTCGCCGGCGAGGAGTTCGCGGACGGCGTGCCCGACACGACCACGATGTGGCACCGGGTCGCCGTCGAGCACACCGACGAACCGGGCCGCTGGGACGACGTCGTCCCCGTCGGCGAGGCCATGCCGTTCCCGGCGCACACGCCGTTCTTCCAGTGCATGACCAGCGGCGAGCCCGTCCTCGTGCCGCGCATCAGCGAGGAGATGGGGCACGCCATCGCCGCGCAGTTCGAGAAGCGCGACATCCGGCCCCTCATCACCGGCCGCTCCATGCTGGTCGTGCCCCTCAAGGCGCGCAACGTCGTCCTCGGGTTCATGATCCTGCTGCGCCACCCGGAGCGGCCCGTCTTCAACGACATGGACCGCGTCACCGGCGCCGAACTCGCCGCCCGCGCGGGCCTCGTGCTCGACAACGCGCGCATGTACACCTTCCAGGAGAACGTCGCCGAGACGCTCCAGGACAGCATGCTGCCGCACATCCCGCCCCGCATGACGGGCTGCGACATCGCCACCCGCTATCTGCCGGGCACGCAGCTCGGGAGGGTCGGCGGCGACTGGTTCGACGCCGTGAAACTCCACGGCGGGCGCACCGCGCTCGTCGTCGGCGACGTCATGGGCCACGGACTGAACTCGGCCGCCATGATGGGCCAGTTGCGCACCGCCGTGCAGACCATGGCCGGGCTCGACCTGCCGCCCGCCCAGCTGCTGCGCAACCTCGACGACCTCGCCCAGCGCCTCGGCGACACCTACCTGGCGACCTGCCTCTACGCCGTCTACGACCCGATCGCGAGCGAGCTGCACCTCGCCAACGCCGGGCACATCCCGCCCGTCCTGGTCCGGGCCGAGGACGGCCGCAGCGAACTGCTGGACCTGCCCACGGGCGCACCCATCGGCGTCGGGGGAGTGCCCTTCGAGGCGGTACGCGTGCGCGTGGAACCCGGCGACCGGCTCGTGATGTGCACCGACGGGCTGGTCGAGGTCCGCGGCGAGGACATCGGGGTCGGCCTCGCGACCCTCTGCGAGTCGGCCGCGCACCCCGCCGCGTCCATGGACGACGCCTGCGACACCATCATCCGCGCCCTCAACACACGGGGTGGCCGCAAGGACGACGTGGCGCTGCTGATGGCCCGCCTGGGCGGCATCGAGCCGGACGACGTGGCCGAATGGCGCCTCGCCCTCGACCCGGCCGAAGTGAGCCGGGCCCGCGCGGCGGTCCGCGAGCAGCTGCACGACTGGGGCCTGGCCAAGCTCGCCGCGCCCGCCGAGCTGATGGCCGGCGAACTCGTCACCAACGCCGTACGGCACTCCCACGCCCGGCCCGTCGAACTGCGCCTGGTCCGCGGCGACACCCTGCTGTGCGAGGTGGACGACGACGACCACGAGTTGCCGACGCTGCTCAGCGCGGGCCCTCTCGACGAGGCCGGGCGCGGTCTGCGCGTCGTCAGCACCCTGTCCCGCGAGTGGGGCACCAGCCGGACCAAGACCGGCAAGACGGTGTGGTTCGAGCTGACGCTGCCGCGCCGCTGAACACCGCAGCGCCGAACGGGGCTCGAAGGTACCTGCCGCGTGCTTGTGGCCGGGGCCGGGGCGCGATACACCGTACTCGCCCGTCGCACGGCGGGATTCGTACGCACCCCTGGGGAGTGGGCCATGAGCGTGACGAGTCGGTACCGGGAGGCCTGGGAGGGTTTCTGGCGTGAGGCGTCCGCCGAACCCGGGGCGGTGTTCTGGGACGCGGAACCCGTCCTGACCGTCGGCCCGCATCTGGCCCTCTTCGAGCCGTACCTGACCGATCCCGCACTGCCGCTGGTGGACCTCGGCTGCGGCAACGGCACCCAGACCCGCTACCTCGCCGACCGCTTCCCGAGGGTCCTGGGTGTCGACCTGTCCGCCGCGGCCCTCGACCACGCCCGGCGCTCCGACCCGGCGGGACAGGCCGCCTACCGGCAGCTGGACGCCGCCGGGAAGGACGAGGCCCAGGCCCTGCACGCGGAGCTCGGCGACACCAACGTCTATATGCGGGGCGTCCTGCACCAGTGCGAGCCGGACGACCGGCAGCCCCTGGTCGACGGCATCGCCACGCTGGTCGGCGACCGTGGCCGCGCCTGCCTGGTGGAGCTCTCGGGCGCCGCCAAGCAAGTGCTGGGGGGCCTGGCGAGCGGCCCGGACGGTCCGCCGCCCAAGCTCGCGCCCGTGTTCCGGCATGGTCTCGCGCCCGGCGAGGTCTCGGACGAGGCCGTGCCCGAGTACCTGCGCTCGGCCGGCCTCACCGTCCTGGCGAGCGGCCGACTGCCCCTGAAGACCACGGAGTACCGGCCCGACGGCACCCGCATCGAGCTGCCCTCCACGTGGCTGGTGGCGGGGCGCAGGGCCTGAGGCCGGCGGCCGGCGGGCAGCTGGCAGCGGTCGGTGGTCGGTGGTCGGGGGTCGGCGGTCAGAGGGCACAGCGGTCAGCGCTCCGCGCCGCCGCCCAGCCGCCGAGCCGGTCGGCCGGTCCATGAGAGGCGCGGCGGTCAGGTGGGGAGCAAGCACTGCCCGGGCCGCCGGCTCGACGGTCCGGACGACCTGGTCGGCCTGATCCGGGGTCCCCGGGTGGGAGGCCGGCCGTTCCCGCCCGACGGGCTTCCGGTGATCGACCGCGTCCCGGGACACGCCAACGCCTTCGTCGCCACCTCCACGGCATGCTCGGGGTCACCCGGGGCCCGGTCCCCGGTCCCCGGCTCGCCGAGTGCGTCGTCACCGGGCGCCGGGCCGAGGCGCTCGTGTCGTTCGGCTTCGTCCGGCTCCGGCGCTGAGCCGGACGCCGTCTGGTGGGCGATGGATTTGTCGATGTACGGTCACTCTGACCCGTCCCTCACCCGCCACGCCCCCGCGGAGGACCGTCATGCCGATGCCCTGGTTACGGATGCTGGTCGCGTCGGCGGTGTCGACGGTGCTCGTCGGCACCGCGACCGTCACGACCGTCGCCGCACCGGAACGACGCGGGGTACAGGACGGCGTGCACACCGCGGGACGGGTCAAGGACGCCGGTGACGTGCTCCAGTACAGCTGGCCCGGCGTCTACTTCGAGGGACGCATCCGGGGCACCGGCGTGGGCGTCGTCCTCGACGATCCGGCCGCCGACTACGACGTCCAGGTCGACGGGGCCACCGTCGCGACGCTCGTCACGCCGGGGAGGACCACCCACTGGGTCAGGGGCCTGCGCGAGGGCGTGCACACCGTCCGGCTCGTCAAGCGCAACGACACCCCGTGGAGCACCAGCGCCTTCGGCGGCTTCGTCGCCGCACCCGGCGGCGCCGTTCTGGCCGAGCCGGCCGCCCGCAGCCGTCAGATCGAGTTCATCGGCGACTCCCTCACGGCCGGCTACGGCAACCTCTCCGCCTCCCGCGACTGCGACAACGAGCAGCTCAAGCGCACCACCAACGCCGACGTGAGCTACGGCGCCCTCACCGCCCGGAAGCTGCGCGCCGACTACCAGATCAACGCGTACTCGGGCCAGGGCATGGTGCGCAACTACAACGGCGGCTCCCCGGAGGTGAACTACCGCACCTTCTACGACCGCGCGCTGCTGAACGTGCCGGGCGACGTCTGGCAGAACCCGGGCACCTGGCGCCCGCGGCTGGTGGTGGTCCACCTCGGCACGAACGACTTCTCCACCCCGGTCAACCCGGGCGAGCCCTGGACGGACGAGAGCCTCGCCGCCGCCTACCGCAGCGCCTACAGCGGCTTCCTCGCCAAGCTGCGCAAGCGCTACGGCACCGCGACCACCATCCTGGCCGCGGGCACGGGCCCCTTCGCCGGCCATGTCGAACACGTCGTCCGGGAACGCACCGCCGCGGGCGACCGCGGGGTCCGCTTCTGGCCCCTCGACACCACCGGCCTGGACCACACCGGCTGCCACTGGCACTACTCGGCCCGCGACCACCGGCTGCTGGCCGACCGCCTCACCGCGTTCCTCGCAGACCTGCCGATCCGTTGGTGACCACCTCGTAGCCGCTTGCGCGCACAGCGCGTAACGTGACGAACCATGAAGATCTCCGCCCTGGACGGCACGTCATGAGAATCCTCATCAGCGCCGACATGGAGGGCGCCACCGGAGTCACCTGGCCCGACGACGTGATGCCCGGCGCCTCGCAGTGGGAGCGCTGCCGCTCGCTGTTCACCTCCGATGTCAACGCCGCCGTGCGGGGCTTCCACGACGGCGGCGCCGACGAGGTGATCATCAACGAGGCCCACTCCACCATGCGCAACCTGCTGCTGGAGCAGCTCGACGACCGCGCCCGGATGCTCACCGGCCGGCACAAGGCGCTGTCCATGGTCGAGGGCGTGCAGCACGGCGACGTCGACGGCATCGCGTTCGTCGGCTACCACGCGGGCGCCGGCATGGAGGGCGTCCTCGCGCACACCTACCTCGCCAACTCCATCACGGGCGTGTGGCTCAACGACGTACGGGCGAGCGAGGGGCTGCTCAACGCCCATGTCGCCGCCGAGTACGGGGTGCCGGTCGTGCTGGTCACGGGGGACGACGTCGCCTGTGAGGACGCACTCGGCTACGCGCCCGAGGCGCTGAAGGTCGCGGTGAAGGACCACGTGTCGCGCTACGCGGCGGTGTGCCGCACACCCGGTCGCACCGCGGCCGACATCCAGGCGGCGGCCAAGGAGGCGGCAGCGCTGGCGGTCCGTCACGAACCCGTGCGCGGAGGCCCGTTCACCGTGGCCGTGGAGTTCGACGCGGAGCACCTGGCGATGGCCGCCACCGTCGTGCCGGGTGTGGACCGGATCGGGGAGCGCAAGGTGGCGTACACGAGCGGGACCATGTACGAGGGCATCCGCGCCTTCAAGGCGGTCACCACGATCGTCTCGGCCGCGGTGGAGGAGCAGTATGGCTGACCAGGTGGACGAGCAGGCGCTGGACGAGGTCGTGACGTACACGTCCGACCTCATCCGGATCGACACCACCAACCGGGGCGGCGGCGACTGCCGGGAGCGGCCCGCCGCCGAGTACGCCGCCGCACGGCTCGCCGACGCCGGCATCGAACCGGTCCTGCTGGAGCGCACCCAGGGGCGGACCAACGTCGTCGCCCGGATCGAGGGTACGGACCCCTCGGCCGGTGCCCTGCTGCTCCACGGGCATCTGGACGTCGTGCCCGCGGCGGCCGCCGACTGGAGCGTGCACCCGTTCTCCGGGGAGATCCGCGACGGGGTCGTCTGGGGACGCGGCGCCGTCGACATGAAGAACATGGACGCGATGATCCTGGCCGTCGTGCGCGGCTGGGCCCGGCAGGGTGTCCGGCCCCGCCGGGACATCGTCATCGCGTTCACCGCGGACGAGGAGGCCAGCGCCGAGGACGGCTCCGGGTTCCTCGCCGACGAGCACCCCGAACTGTTCGAGGGCTGCACCGAAGGCGTCAGCGAGTCGGGCGCCTTCACCTTCCACGACGGCGACGGGCGGCAGATCTACCCGATCGCCGCCGGGGAACGCGGCACCGCCTGGCTGAAGCTCACCGCCCGCGGACGCGCCGGGCACGGCTCCAAGGTCAACAGGGACAACGCCGTCACCCACCTCGCGGGCGCGATCGCCCGGATCGGCGCGCACGAGTGGCCGCTGCGGCTCACCCCGACCGTACGCGCCGCCCTCACCGAACTCGCCGCGCTCTACGGCATCGAGACCGATCTCACCGACGTGAACGCGCTGCTGGAGAAGCTCGGCCCGGCCGCGAAGCTCGTCGAGCCGACCCTGCGCAACAGCGCCAACCCGACCATGCTGGACGCCGGTTACAAGATCAACGTCATTCCCGGGGAGGCCGTGGCGTACGTGGACGGCCGGTACATGCCCGGCGGCGAGGAGGAGTTCCGCAGCACCCTCGACCGGCTCACCGGCCCGGACGTGGACTGGGAGTTCCACCACCGCGAGGTCGCCCTTCAGTCGCCGGTGGCCTCGCCGACGTTCGCGGGCATGCGGGCCGCCGTCGAGGAGTTCGCGCCGGAGGGCCACGTCGTGCCGTTCTGCATGTCCGGCGGCACCGACGCCAAGCAGTTCTCCCGCCTCGGCATCACCGGCTACGGCTTCACCCCGCTGAAGCTGCCGGACGGCTACGACTACGCGGCCATGTTCCACGGGGTCGACGAACGGGTACCGGTCGAGGCGCTGCACTTCGGTGTCCGCGTACTCGACCGGTTTCTGCGGACGGCCTAGGAGAGGGGGGGAGACGGTGCGGACGCTGGCCTACGGGGCGTGGCCCTCGCCCATCGACGCGGCCCTGACCGCCGCGCACGACGGGCACCCGGAGTACGTGGGTTTCGTCGGCGACGAGGTGTGGTGGACCGAGCCGCGCCCCGCCGAGGGCGGCCGCCGCACGCTGGTGCGGCGGCACGCCGACGGCCGGGAGGAGCCGCTGCTGCCCGCGCCGTGGAACGTGCGTAGCCGGGTCGTCGAGTACGGCGGGCACCCGTGGGCCGCCCTCGCGGGGGACACCGGACCGCTGGTGGTGTTCGTGAACTTCGCCGACCAGCGGCTCTACCGCTGGGAGCCGGGCGGTGAACCCCGACCGCTCACCCCCGTGTCCTCCGTCGGCGCCGGCCTGCGCTGGGCCGAGCCGCTGCCGCTGCCCGAACGGGGCGAAGTGTGGTGCGTGCTGGAGGAGTTCACCGGCGACGGACCCACCGACGTGCGCCGCGTCCTGGCCGCCGTCCCGCTGGACGGATCCGCCGCCGAGGACCGGGACGCCGTACGGGAACTCACCGACGGGCGGCACCGGTTCGTGACCGGACCGAAGCTCTCGCCCGACGGGCGGCGGGCCGCCTGGCTCGCCTGGGACCATCCGCGCATGCCCTGGGACGGCACCGAGCTGCTCCTCGCCGAGGTCACACCCGACGGCACCCTGCGCGACGCCCGGGCCGTGGCCGGCGGCCCCGGCGAGTCCATCGCCCAGGCCGACTGGACCCACGACGGCCGACTGCTGCACGCGAGCGACCGCACCGGCTGGTGGAACCTCTACCTCGACGGACAGCCGCTGTGCCCCCGCGAGGAGGAGTTCGGCGGCGCGCTGTGGAAGCCGGGTTCGCGATGGTTCACGCCGCTCGACAGCGGGCTGATCGCCGTCGTGCACGGCCGGGGCGCCACCGCCCTCGGCGTACTCGACCCCGAGACGGGCGAAGTCGTCGACGCCGCCGGGCCCTGGACCGAGTTCACCGCCACCCTCGCCGCCCACGGCGAACGGGTCGTCGCCGTCGGGGCCAGCCCGCGGAGCGCCTACGAGGTCGTGGAGCTGGACGCCCGCACCGGCCGGGCCCGGGTCGTCGGCGCCGAGCACGACGACGCCGTCGATCCCGCGTACTACCCCGAGCCGCAGATCCGCACCTTCACCGGCCCCGACGGGCGCGACATCCACGCCCACATCTACCCGCCGCACCACCCCGGCTGCGTCGCGCCCGGCGACGAACTGCCGCCCTACGTCGTCTGGGCGCACGGCGGGCCCACCGGCCGGGCCCCGCTCGTGCTCGACCTGGAGATCGCCTACTTCACCTCGCGCGGCATCGGCGTCGCCGAAGTGAACTACGGCGGCTCCACGGGGTACGGCCGCCCCTACCGCGAGCGGCTGCGCGAGCAGTGGGGCGTGGTCGACGTCGAGGACTGCGCCGCCGTCGCCCTGGCCCTCGCCGAGGAGGGCACCGCCGACCGCGCCCGGCTCGCCGTCCGGGGCGGCAGTGCGGGCGGCTGGACGGCCGCCGCCTCGCTCACCACCACCGACGTCTACGCCTGCGGCACCATCAAGTACCCGATCCTGGACCTGGCCGGCTGGGGCACGGGGGAGACCCACGACTTCGAGTCGCGGTACCTGGAGGGCCTGATCGGGCCGCTCGCCGAGGTGCCCGCCCGGTACGCGGAACGCTCGCCCGCCGCCCACGCCGACCGCCTCACCGTGCCGTTCCTGCTGCTCCAGGGCCTGGACGACGTGATCTGCCCGCCCGTCCAGTGCGAGCGGTTCCTGGCCCGGCTGGAGGGCCGGAGGGTGCCGCACGCGTATCTCGCCTTCGAGGGGGAGGGGCACGGCTTCCGGAAGGCGGAGACCATGGTGCGCGCCCTGGAGGCCGAACTCTCCCTCTACGCCCAGGTGTTCCGCCTGGATCCGCCCGGCGTCCCCACTCTGGAGCTCAGCAAGTGAACCAGCTCGTCCGACCGCCCCGGCTCGCCCCCGGCGCCCGCGTCGCCGTCGTCGCGCCCAGCGGGCCCGTGCCCGAGGAACGCCTTGAGGCCGGGCTCGACATCCTGCGCGGCTGGGGCCTCGACCCCGTCGTGGCACCCCATGTGCTGGACCGGCAAAGGGAGTTGGACTACCTCGCCGGTACGGACGAGCAGCGCGCCGCCGACCTGCAGGCCGCCTGGTGCGATCCGTCCGTCGCGGCCGTGCTGTGCGCCCGGGGCGGGTACGGGGCGCAGCGCATGGTCGACCTGCTCGACTGGGCGGCGATGCGGGCGGCGGGCCCGAAGGTGTTCGCCGGGTTCAGCGACGTCACCGTCCTGCACCAGGCCTTCGCCACCCGCCTGGGCCTGGTCACCCTGTACGGGCCCGCCGCCGCCGGCGTCGACTTCCTCAAGAACGCCCGGGCTCAAGGCCATCTGCGGGCCACTCTCTTCGAGCCGGAGTCCGTGCGGACCCTGACGGCCGTGCCCCCCGGCGGCACCGCACTGGTCCCCGGCCGTCCCCGGGGCGTCACCCTGGGCGGGTGCCTGAGCCTGCTCGCGAGCGACCTCGGCACCCCGCACGCCCGCCCCGGGGCACGCGGCGGGCTGCTGCTGATGGAGGACGTCGGCGAGAGCCCGTACCGCCTGGACCGGTACCTGACCCAACTCCTGCGCACCGGCTGGCTCGACGGGGCCGCCGGGATCGTGCTCGGCTCCTGGGCGGACTGCGGCCCTCGCGAGGGGCTGCGCGCGGTCTTCGCCGACCGGCTCGGCGGCCTGGGCGTCCCGGTCGTGGAGGAGTTCGGGTTCGGGCACAGCGAGGGCGCGCTGACCATGCCCCTCGGGGCCGTGGCCGAACTGGACACCGAGGCGGGCACGTTGACGCTGGACGAACCGGCCCTGAGCTGAGCGGTCCGCTACTGAGATCCTGTCAAGAAACCCTCGTTCCGGTGATGGACGGCTCCTGGCCCGTGTCACGCCATGACGACCGGCCGGTGCCTACTGGTCGGTATCCGGGTTGCCTCTACGACATCGCCCCCGACGGCACCCGCACCCTGGTGCGCCGCCTGGTCGCGCCGGTGCGCGTCCCGGACGTCACCCAGAGCTTCACCGTCACCCTGCCTGGCATCGTGCACCGCCTCCGGCTTCCGGTCGCCGGCTCCGGACGCCCCGACTGGGGAGGCGCAGCCGGCGCGGTTACTGTGGCGGGGTGCCGCACCACGCATCCCGCCACCTCGCCGAAGGCCCCCGGGTGGGCATACGCCACTTCACCTACGAGGACGGTGCCGAGTTCACCGCCCGCGCCCGGGAGAGCAAGGACCTGCACCACCCGTGGCTCTTCCCGCCCACCACGGCGCAGGCCTACACCGCCTACGCGGGCCGGCTGATCGAGGACCGGTCCAAGGCCGGGTTCCTGGTCTGTGAGAAGAGCGACGGGGCCATCGGCGGGTTCATCAACATCAACAACATCGTCGAGGGCGGCTTCCAGTCCGGGGCGCTGGGCTACGGCGCCTTCGCGCACGCCGCCGGGCGCGGGCTGATGCGCGAAGGACTGGACCTCGTCGTGGGTCACGCGTTCGGCCCGATGCGGCTGCACCGGCTGGAGATCAACGTCCAGCCCGGGAACGCCGCGTCGATCGCCCTGGCCCGCGCCTGCGGGTTCCGCCTGGAGGGCTTCTCGCCGCAGATGCTCTTCGTCGACGGGGCCTGGCGCGACCACGAACGCTGGGCGATCACCACCGAGATGATCGCCCCGCAAGGCCGGCCCTGAGCCCCGCAGGGCCGGCCCTGAGCCCCGGCGGCGACGCCTACGCCTGGCGGTCCACGTACTCGTAGACCGAGCCGTCCGGATGCAGGGCGATCAGGTTGCGGCCCGCCGGTGAGGCGATCGGGCCCGCCACGATGTGCGCCCCCAGTCCGGTCAGCACCTTGTGGGTCTCCTCGACGTCCGTCACGGCGATCGTCGCCGCGACCTTGCGCAGCACCTCCAGTTCGGCCGGGGGGCCGCTCATCAGCAGGAAGCAGCCGATCGCCGCCACCTGGACACCTCCCCGCTCGAAGCGCTGGGCTCTGCCGCCCGCCAGCCGCTCGTAGAAGGGGATCGCGGTCTCGAGGTCGTCGACGCAGACGCGCAGTGTGGCACCCAGAATCTCCATGCCGCCGAGCCTAGTTACGCGCAGGGGGGTGAGGGTACCCGGCCGGGCATGAAGCCGTTGGATCACCTGGAGCATCTGGACAAGCACCTGGTCGACGAGCTGGCACAGGTGGCGCGCGAGACCGTACGGGACGAACTGCGCGAGCAGACGCGCAAGCAGCGCCGCAAGGCCGCCCTGTACGCCGCGTCCGGCGCGCTCGCCCTGTACGCCGGCGCGGCCCTCGCGCTCGCCGTGGGGCTGGCCCTCGCCCTCGGCCTGCCCGACTGGGCCGCCGCACTCATCACCGCAGTGATCCTGGGCGCCCTGGCCTACGTGCTGCGCGGCATGGCGCGGCCGTCCCGCCCGGGCCCGGACCACGCGGCCGGCACGGCGCCGGGCGGGGACAGCGCCCGGCAGACCGCCGCCGGGGCGGTCGGCGGCATGCCGTACCCGCCCGTGCCGCCGGCCCCGCCCGCCGGAGCGGACGTTCCGGGCCCCGTGCCCCCGCGGCCGCCGGAGGCCCCGGACGTCCCCCACCGCGGGGCGTGATGCCGGGTGCGCACGGCAGCGACATCGCACCGGCGCGGCCGTGTGGTCGTGGTGACCGGAGCCGGCGGCGGCGTCGGTCGGGCCACCGTCCGGGCCTTCGCCGCCCGCGGCGACAGGGTCGCCCTGCTCGCCCGCGGACGTGAGGGACTCGCCGCCGCGGCGGACGAGGTGGAGCGCGCCGGCGGCGAGGCACTCGTCGTCGGCGTGGACGTCTCCGACGCCAAGGCCGTCGACGACGCGGCCCAGCAGGTCGTCGACGCCTACGGCCACATCGACGTCTGGGTCAACAACGCCTTCACCGGAGTGTTCGCGCCGTTCACGGAAGTCACCCCGGACGAGTTCCGCCGCGTGACCGAAGTGACGTACCTGGGCTATGTGTTCGGCACCCGGGCCGCCCTGCGCCACATGCTGCCGCGCGACCGCGGCACCATCGTGCAGGTCGGCTCCGCGCTCGCCTACCGGGGCATCCCGCTGCAGTCGGCGTACTGCGGGGCCAAGCACGCGATCCAGGGGTTCAACGAGTCGCTGCGCTGCGAGCTGCTGCACGCGCGCAGCGGGGTGCGGACGACGATGGTGCAGCTGCCGGGCCTCAACACCCCGCAGTTCGACTGGGTGCTGAACCGGATGCCCGGGCGGGCACGGCCCGTTGCGCCCGTCTACCAGCCGGAGGTCGCGGCCCGGGCCATCGTGCACGCGTCGTCGCACGCACGGCGCCGGGAGTACTGGGTGGGCGGCTCCACGGCCGCCACGCTGCTCGCCAACGCGGTCGTCCCCGGGCTGCTGGAGCGCTACCTGGCCCGCACCAACGTCGACGCGCAGCAGGAGGAGGGCCGGCCCGAGGGCCCGGCGAACCTGTGGTCCCCGGCGGACGGCGCGCACGGACGGGACCACGGCGCCCACGGGCGCTTCGACGACGAGTCCACCGGCAAGAGCCCGCAGCAGTGGCTGTCACGGAACCGCGGGTGGATGGGCGCGGTCCTCACCGCGGGGGCCGCCGCCCTGGCAGCCCGCAAACTGACCGCGCCCGCCCGCGGTTAGCAGGTCGGCCGTGCCTGCCCGCGGCTGGCCGGCCGGCCGCCAGGCGCTGCGCGCGGTGCCCTCGGTATGCGGTGCCCTCGGTGGCCGCCGGCACCGAGCGGTGAGGCCGCCGGCGTTGTCCAGTGCCGCCAGTGGCGCGCAGGGCACTCACGGCGGCCCTGGCCCTGTCCCTTGTCCCTGGCCCGGATCGCTTCCGGCACGGCGTCACGCATACGTCGACGCACGGACATGCCGGCCACTACAGGCGACCCGGTACGAGGGCCGTCCCTGGATTTCCCGGGGCGTGCGTCAGACGGCCTGCTGGAGCTGCGGCAGCACCTTCGTGCGGTAGAAGTCGAAGAAGCCGCGCAGGTCCGGCCCGATCTGGTTCACATAGACCCGGTCGAAGCCCGCGTCGGCGAACTGCTTCAGCTCCGCCACGTGCTCGTCCACGTCGTCGCCGCACACCCGGTTCGCGCGCACCATGTCCTCGGTGACGAGCTGCTGCGCCTGCTCGAAGTGCTTGGGGGAGGGCAGCACCTGGCCGAGCTCACCCGGCAGTTGCTCGTTCGCCCAGAGCCGGTGGACGGTCCGGGCGGCCTCGTCCTTGTCGGTGTCGTAGCAGACCTTGGTGCCACCGCTGACGAGATGACCGCCGCCTCCGCCCTTGCGGTACTGCTCCACCATCGCCTCGTCCGGCATGACCGTGATGTAGCCGTCACCGACGCGGGAGGCGAGCTGGGTCGCGGCCGGGCCGAAGCCGGAGATGTCGATCGGGATCGGCTCGTCCGGGACCGTGTACAGGCGGGCGTTCTCGACCGTGTAGTGCGGGCCGTGGTGGTTGACCTCCTCCCCGGTGAACAGGCGGCGCATCACCTGGATGGCCTCCTCCAGCATGTCCAGACGCACGTGCGCCGGCGGCCAGTGGTCGCCCAGGATGTGTTCGTTGAGCGCCTCGCCGGAGCCGACACCGAGCCGGAAGCGGTTGTTCGTCATCACCGCGCTGGTCGCAGCGGCCTGCGCCACCACCGCCGGGTGTATGCGGACGGTCGGGCAGGTCACCGCCGTCTCGATCGGCAGGGACACCGCCTGCGACAGCGCACCGATCACCGACCACACGAACGGGCTCTGGCCCTGCTCGTCGTTCCAGGGGTGGTAGTGGTCCGAGATCCACAGCGCCTGGAATCCGGCCTGCTCGGCCATCCGCGCCTGCTCGATCAGCTCGGCGGGTCCGTACTGCTCGCACGAGAGGAAGTAGCCGTACTCGGGCATGAGGGAGTGCCTCCGCGACGTCGGCGGTCCGTATCCCGCACCGGGTTACCCGGGCGCGGGGCCGGAAACCGGCGCGTACGGGCCGGATGGCCCCCGGCCGACGTTTGGGTGCCCAGGCCAGGGGGACGCGGAAGGCTCCCGAGCTACGCGACAGCGCCGGAGGCGAGCGACCGTGAGTCGACCCCGCATCCTGATCGTCGGTGCCGGCTTCGCCGGGTACCGCACGGCCCGCACCCTGTCCCGGCTCACCCGGGGCCGGGCCCACATCACCCTGCTGAACCCGACCGACTACTTCCTGTACCTGCCCCTGCTGCCCCAGGTCGCCGCCGGCATCCTGGAGCCGCGCCGGGTCACGGTCTCCCTCTCCGACTCGCTGCCGGACGTCCGGCTGGTGCTGGGGGAGGCCGAACGGATCGACCTCGACGACGGCATCCTGCGCTACACCGGCCCGGAGGGCGAGGAGGGCTCGCTCTCCTACGACCGGCTGGTGCTGGCCGCGGGCAGCGTCAACAAGCTGCTGCCCATCCCCGGGGTCGCCGAGCACGCGCACGGCTTCCGGGGGCTGCCCGAGGCGCTGTACCTGCGCGATCACGTGACCCGGCAGGTGGAGCTCGCGGCTTCCGCCGAGGACCCGGAGGCGTGCGCCGCGCGCTGCACCTTCGTGGTGGTCGGCGCCGGGTACACGGGCACGGAGGTCGCCGCGCACGGGCAGATGTTCACCGACGCTCAGGTCCGCAAGCACCCGCTGCGGCAGGGCATGCGGCCGCGCTGGATGCTGCTGGACGTGGCGCCGCGCGTGCTGCCGGAGATGGACGAGAAGCTCTCCGCCACCGCCGACCGGGTGCTGCGGCAGCGGGGCGTCGACGTGCGGATGGGGACCTCCGTGAAGGAGGCCACGCACGACGGGGTCGTGCTGACCGACGGCGAGTTCGTCGAGACCCGGACGCTGGTGTGGTGCGTGGGCGTACGACCCGACCCGCTGGTCGAGTCCCTCGGGCTGCCGATGGAGAAGGGTCGGCTGCTCGTCGACCCGCACCTGCGGGTGCCGGGCCGGCCGGAGCTGTTCGCATGCGGTGACGTGGCCGCCGTACCCGATCTGGAGAACCCCGGGAGCTATACGCCGATGACCGCGCAGCACGCCTGGCGGCACGGCAAGATCGCGGCGGAGAACGTCGCCGCGTCGCTCGGCCTCGGCGGGTCGCGCAAGCCCTACCGCCACCGCGACCTCGGCTTCGTCGTCGACCTGGGCGGGGCGAAGGCCGCCGCCAACCCGCTCGGCGTGACCTTGTCCGGCGTACCGGCGGGTGCGGTGACGCGGGGCTACCACCTTGCCGCGATGCCCGGGAACCGGGTCCGGGTCGCGGCCGACTGGCTGCTGGACGCGGTGCTGCCGCGCCAGGCTGTGCAGTTGGGGCTCGTACGGTCCTGGTCGGTGCCGCTGGACACGTCCTCGCCCGAGGTGGCCCGCGTGGCGGGCGGGCCCGGGCGGCGGGCGGACGCCAGGTCCGGGCCGGGCGCGGCGCTCGCGGCCGACACCGACGACGGGGGCGGGCCCGGCCGGGCCGGATCCCCCGACGAGCCCGCGAAGGGGCAGCCCGGATCCGGGACGACCCAGGTACGACCCGGATCCGGGGCCGCGCGGCCGCGGTCCGAGCCCGAAACGGCGAAGGGCCGCCCGCTCGCGGGCCCGCCGGGCTCCGGTCACGGTCAGTTGCGGTCGGAGTGGGAGACGGCGAAGGGCCGCCCGCTTGCGGGCCCGCCCGGCTCCGGGCACGGTGAGTTGCGGTCGGAGTGGGAGACGGCGAAGGGCCGCCCTGCCGCGGCGACTGCGACGGCTGCGGGTACTGCCGGAGAGCCGGTGAGGAGCCGGCCGGTCGGCGAGGCCGCGAAGAACCAGCCCGGTGGCGAGCCGGCAAGGAATCAGACGGGCGGTGAGCCCGCCAAGAACCAGCCGGGCGGTGAGCCCGCCAAGAATCAGCCCGGTGGTGAGCCCGCCAAGAATCAGCCTGCCCCCGCGCCCCCGCCTCACCCCCCGGGCCCCGACCACCCGGCCCCCGGCCCGGTCAAGCGAACCGACGTCCCGGACGACTCGGACGACTTCACGAAAGGAGACTCATGAACACCGGTGAACTCACCGACCTCGGACAGCAGCTGCGGGTGGACAGTGTCCGCGCCGCCGCCGCGGCGGGCTCCGGGCACCCGACGTCCTCGATGTCCGCCGCCGACCTGATGGCCGTCCTGCTCGCGCACCACCTCCGCTACGACTTCGACCGCCCCGCCCACCCCGGCAACGACCGCTTCGTCCTCTCCAAGGGCCACGCCTCCCCGCTGCTGTACTCCGCGTACAAGGCGGCCGGCGCCATCGACGACGAAGAGCTGCTCACGTTTCGCAAGCTGGGCAGTCGCCTGGAAGGACACCCGACCCCGCAGCGCCTGCCATGGGTCGAGACGGCCACCGGCTCGCTCGGGCAGGGGCTGCCGGTCGGGGTCGGCATCGCGCTGGCCGGCAAGCGGCTCGACCGCACCGGCTACCGCACCTGGGTGCTGTGCGGCGACAGCGAGCTGGCCGAGGGGTCCGTGTGGGAGGCCGCCGAGCACGCCGGGTACGAGCACCTGGACAACCTCACCGTGATCGTCGACGTCAACCGTCTCGGCCAGCGCGGCCCCACCCGGCACGGCCACGACCTGGACGCCTACGCCCGCCGCTTCCAGGCCTTCGACTGGCACACCATCGAGGTCGACGGCCACGACGTGGACGCCGTCGACCGCGCCTACGGAGAGGCCGCGTCCACCAAGGGCCAGCCCACCGCGATCCTCGCCCGCACCCTCAAGGGCAAGGGCGTCGAGGGCGTCCAGGACCGCGAGGGCCTGCACGGCAAGCCGCTGCCGGAGGCGGAGGAGGCCATCGCCGCACTCGGGGGCCCCCGTGACATCCGCGTCCGGGTGCAGGAGCCGCCCGCCGCCCGCATGCTGCACTCCGTCCACACCGGGAACTTCGAACTCCCCAAGTGGGACAAGGGCGAGGAGGTCGCCACCCGCAACGCCTTCGGTGAGGCGCTCACCGCCCTCGGCACCGGCCGCGGCGACATCGTCGCCCTGGACGGCGAGGTCGGCGACTCCACCCGCGCCGAGTTCTTCGCCAAGGAGCACCCCGACCGCTACTTCGAGTGCTACATCGCCGAGCAGCAGCTGGTCGCCTCGGCCGTCGGCCTCGCGTCCCGCGGCTGGGTGCCGTACGCCGCCACCTTCGCGGCCTTCCTGACCCGCGCGTACGACTTCATCAGGATGGCGTCCGTCAGCGGCTCCGGCATCAACCTCGTCGGTTCGCACGCCGGCGTCGCCATCGGCCAGGACGGGCCCAGCCAGATGGGCCTGGAGGACCTCGCGATGATGCGGGCGGTGCACGGCTCGACCGTGCTGTATCCGTGCGACGCCAACCAGACCGCACGGCTCGTCGGCGCGATGGCCGGCCTGGAGGGCGTGCGCTACCTGCGCACCTCGCGCGGCGAGAGCCCGGTGATCTACGCCCCCGACGAGGAGTTCCCGGTCGGCGGCAGCAAGGTGCTGCGCTCCTCCGGCGCGGACCGGCTGACCCTCGTCGCGGCGGGCGTCACCGTGCACGAGGCGCTGGCCGCCGCCGAGGCCCTGGAGCAGGAGGGCATCGCGGTGCGGGTGATCGACCTGTACTCCGTGAAGCCCGTCGACCGGGCCACGCTGCGCCGGGCCGCCGAGGAGACCGGCTGCCTGGTGACCGTGGAGGACCACCACCCCGAGGGCGGCATCGGCGACGCGGTCCTCGACGCCTTCACCGACGGGCGCCCCGTACCGCGCCTGGTACGGCTCGGCGTACGGACGATGCCGGGCTCGGCGTCCCCGGAGGAGCAGCTGCGCGCCTCGGGCATCGACGCGGAGTCCGTCGCGGCGGCCGGGCGGCTGCTGGTCGAGGAGGCGGTCGTGCGGTGAGCGGCGGCGACGGCACGCGCAGGGTGCGGGCGGGCCGCCGCACGGTGGAGGTGCACCGGCCGGACAAGGTGCTCTTCCCCGGCGGCGACGCCAAGGAGTACACCAAGGGCGACCTGGTGGACTACCACCGGGCCGTCGCGCCCTTCATGCTGCCGCACCTGCGCGGCCGGCCGCTGATGCTGGAGCGGCACCCCGACGGCATCGACGGCCCGACGTTCATGCAGAAGAACACCCCGGACCACTACCCGGAGTGGATCCCCCGCGTCGAGGTGGCCAAGGAGGGCGGCACCGTCCGCCACACCGTCTGCGACGACACCGCGACCCTCCTCTACCTGGCCGACCAGGCGAGCATCAGCCTGCACCGCTGGCTGTCCCGCGCCGACAGCGTCGACCACCCCGACCGGCTGGTGTTCGACCTCGACCCGGCGGGGGACGACTTCGAGGCCGTACGCGAGGCCGCCCGGCTGCTCGGGGAACTGCTCGACGAGCTCGACCTGCCCTCGGCGCCGATGACCACCGGCTCACGCGGGCTGCATGTGATCGTGCCGCTGAACGGCAGGCACGACTTCGACGAGGTGCGCGCCTTCGCCCGGGACGTCGCCGACACCCTCGCCGGCGCCCACCCCGACCGGCTCACCACCGCAGCCCGCAAGAAGGAGCGCGGTGGGCGGCTCTACCTCGACATCCAGCGCAACGCCTACGCCCAGACCGCCGTCGCGCCCTACACGGTCCGCCCCCGCCCGGGCGCTCCGGTGGCCACCCCCGTCACCTGGGACCAGCTGGACGACCCGGAGCTGCACGCCCGCCGCTGGACCATCGCCGACGCCGTCGAGCAGGCCCGGACCAACCCCTGGTCAGGCCTGCTGAACCGGGGCCGGGCGCTGGGACCGGCCCGGCGGCGCCTGATCGCCCTGCGCGGCTGAGGCCCCCCGTCGCCGGCCGGACGGGTGGCAGATGCATGCGCCTGTAGAGGTTTGGCGAACACGCTTGCGGCCACACGGAGGGGGAGGTGGCCATGTCGAACACAAAAAACACGCAAGAGTCACAGGATTCACAGGGGTCCCGGAACTCCCCGAATACGAGCAAGACGAACGACAACCAGTCGGCCAAGAGCCGGCCGAGCCCGATGGAGGTGCTGCGCCAGGCGCGCGGCCAGCTCGCGGAGCTCACCGGCATGGAAGCCGAGTCCGTGTCGTCCTTCGAGCAGACCGAGGAGGGCTGGGCGCTGGAGGTCGAGGTCCTCGAACTCGAGCGCGTGCCCGACACGATGAGCCTGATGGCGAGCTACCAGGTGGAGCTCGACGCAGAGGGGCAGCTCACGGGTTACCGGCGCGTCCGCCGCTACGAACGCGGTCGGTCCGACGCGCGCAGGCCCGGCGGCCGCTAGGCCGCCCGACCGGACCAGCACCCACACACGAGGAGGAACACCCGGCATGACAGTCGTACCGGCACAGCAGTCCGGCGGCGGAGGCGGCAGCAGCGGTCTCTACGACGTGCTTGAGCTCGTCCTGGACAGGGGGCTCGTCATCGACGCATTCGTCCGAGTCTCCCTGGTCGGCATCGAGATCCTCAAGATCGACGTCCGCGTCGTCGTCGCCAGCGTCGACACCTATCTGCGCTTCGCCGAGGCGTGCAACCGGCTCGACCTGGAGGCCGGGCCGCGCAAGGACCCGGGCCTGCCCGATCTGGTCGGAGAGATGACCGAGTCCGGTGCGCGCGGCAAGTCCAAGGGCGCGCTGTCCGGCGCCGCCGAGACCATATCCGACGCCTTCAAGCAGGCGCGTGACGACGGCTCGGAGCGTCAGGGCGAGTCCCGTCCGCGAGCCCGCAAGAGCACGTCGTCCCGCCGTAAGGAGGAGCAGGAGTGAGCACCTACGTCTACGGCATCGCGGCGAGTTCGCACCCCGGGCTCCCCGAGGGCATGAGCGGCGTCGGCGACCCGCCCCGCCCGGTGCGCATCCTGCGCGAGGGTGACCTGGCGGCCGTCGTCAGCGAGGCCCCCGACGGGCTGCGGCCCAAGCGCAAGGAGCTGCTCGCCCACCAGAACGTGCTCAGCGAGGCGGGTGCGGCCGGCTGTGTGCTGCCCATGCGGTTCGGCAGCGTCGCCCCGGACGACACCTCCATCACCGGGGTGCTCGCCGAGCGCGCCGAGCACTACAAGGAGCGGCTGCGGGCCCTGGACAACCGGGTCGAGTACAACGTCAAGGCCAACCACGTCGAAGAGGCCGTCCTGCACCAGGTGATGGCCGAGAGCCCCGACATCCGCGGTCTGGCGGAAGCCAACCGGCAGGCGGGCGGCGGCAGTTACGACGACAAGATCCGTCTTGGCGAGATGGTCGCGGCCGCGGTCAAGGCCAAGGAGGCCGACGACGGCGCCGCCGTGCAGCGCGCCCTGGAGTCGGCCGCCGACGACGTGAGCGTAGGTCCGGAGTCCACCGGCTGGCTGGCCAACGTGTCGTTCCTGGTGGACCGGGATGCGGCCGAGTCCTTCCTGGCCGCGGTCGAGCAGGTCCGCAAGGACATGCCGCACCTGGAGGTGCGGGTCAACGGTCCGCTGCCGCCGTACAGCTTCGTCGAACCCGGCCCTGCCGAGCCCGCGGGCACCGTGGCGAGCGGAACGGACACCGGAGCGGGGTGACGTCGTGGGCCTGATCTCTGAGGTGCTGCTGCTGCCGTTCGCACCGGTACGCGGCAGTGCCTGGGCCATCAAACAGGTGGTGCAGGAGGCCGAGCGGATCTACTACGACCCCGCCACGATCCGGGCCGAACTGGCCCGCCTCGAGGAGCAGATGGAGGCCGGAGAGATCACTGAGGAGGAGTTCGACCGTCTTGAGGACGACCTCCTCGACCGGTTGGAGATCGCTTCGCGCGGCAGCGCGGGAACAGGCAACGGGACAACACAATGAACCGAACGGGACTGGGTCTCGCCATAGGGGCCGGATACCTCCTGGGACGGACCAAGAAGCTGAAGATGGCGATGGCCGTCGGCGGGCTGGTCGCCGGGAAGAAACTGAACCTGAGCCCGCGCATGGTCGCGGATCTGCTCCAGCAGCAGCTGCGGAACAACCCGCAGTTCAAGGAGATCGGCGACCAGCTGCGGCAGGACCTGCGCGGGGTCGGCAAGGCCGCCTCCGGTGCCATGGTCGAACGGCAGATCGACGCCCTCGCCGACCGGCTGCACGGCCGGACCGCCCAGGTGCGCGACCAGCTGAGCGGCGTGGTGCCCGGCCAAGACGACGAGGCCGAGGACGCCGAGTACGAGGACGAGGAACCCGAGGACTCCGGACTCGACGAGGACGAGGAACCTGAGGACTCCGAAGCCGAGGAAGACGAGGAGCCCGAGGAGGACGAGGAGCCCGAGGGCTCCGAAGCCGACGAGGAACAGGAAGAGGACGAGGAAGAGGAGCCCGAAGCGAAGAAGGCTCCCGCCAAGAAGGCGCCGGCGAAGAAGGCGGCGAAGAAGGCCCCTGCCAAGAAGGCCCCCGCGAAGAAGGCCGCCGCGAAGAAGGCGCCCGCGAAGAAGACGGCGGCGAAGAAGAGCACGCCCGCCAAGAAGGCGACCTCCGGAAGCCGGGGCGGCGGCGCCCGGTCCCGGCTGCAGAAGGGAGGCGGTGAGGGATGAGCGACACTCTCGGCTCGGCGAAGTCCACCGCCAACGGCGCTTCGAAGAACCCGCTCACCGACCTGGCCCACAGCGAGGCCACAGACCGGCTCAAGGCCGAGTTGCAGGAGTACCTCGCCGCGCAGGCCACCCGCATGCTGACCGGCGTCGGCCGCAAGCTCGGCGAGACCACCGGCAAGCTGAACGACATCGCCGAGGGCAACAGCCCCGGCTTCGCCAAACTCGCCCTCGAGGGGGGCCGCAAGATCGCCGAGGGCAAGGGGCCGTTGCGCTCCGCTCTGGAGCTCGGCGGCTCGCGCCTCAAGGACAAGGTCACAGGGGCCTTCAAGGGCCTGGGCGGCAAGGGTAAGGGCAAGGGCAAGGGCCGTTCCGGCAACAAGCCCACCGTCATCATCGAGCACATCGATGTCGGCGTACCACTGCGCACGGCGTACGACCAGTGGACCCAGTACCAGGACTTCAGCACCTTCGCGAAGGGCGTCAAGGCCGCGAGCAAGGCCGACGACACCACCTCGGACTGGCAGTTGAAGGTCTTCTGGTCCAACCGCAGCTGGAAGGCGACGACGACGGAGCAGGTCCCCGACGACCGCATCGCCTGGACGTCGGAGGGGGCCAAGGGCACCACGAAGGGCGTCGTCTCCTTCCACGAACTCACCGAAGGCCTGACGCGCGTCCTGCTGGTCATCGAGTACTACCCCTCCGGCCTCTTCGAGAAGACCGGCAACATCTGGCGCTCCCAGGGCCGCCGTGCCCGGCTCGACCTGAAGAACTTCGTCCGCTTCATCACGATCAAGGGCGAGGCGGAAGACGGCTGGCGCGGCGAGATCCGCGACGGCGAGGTCGTCCGCAGTCACGAGGACGCCGTCGCCGAGGAGGAATCGGAGTCCGAGGAAGAGAGCCCCGAGGGCGAGGAGCCCGAGGGCGAGTACGACGAGGAGGAGACGGAAGAGGAGGGCGAAGAGGAGCCCGAGGCCGAGTACGAGGACGACTCCGAGGCCGAGTACGACGAGGAGGCCGAGGACGAGGAGGAGCCCGAGGCTGAGGACGAAGACGAGGACGAGGAAGTCGAGGCAGGGAGCCGGCGATGACGACGCCCAGCAGGATGCCCGAGCCCTACGGTCAGGGAAGCAGTGCCAACCTCGCCGACATCCTTGAACGGGTTTTGGACAAGGGCATCGTCATCGCGGGCGACATCCGGATCAACCTGCTCGACATCGAACTCCTCACGATCAAACTGCGTCTGATCGTCGCCTCGGTCGACAAGGCGAAGGAGATGGGCATCGACTGGTGGGAGACCGACCCGGCGCTGAGCTCACGGGCCCGCCGTGACGAACTGACCCGTGAGAACGCCGAGTTGCGCGAGAGGCTGGCCCGGCTGGAGGAACTGGAGCCCGGCCGGGCGGAGAAGAAGGAGGCACCGTGACCGGACTGCGGTACGTCTACGCCGTCTGCCGCCCCTTCGGCACGCCGCTCCAGTCCCAGCTGACGGGGGTGGCGGGTGATCCGCCCAGAGCACTGGCTCACCACGGCCTGGTGGCCGTGGTGAGCCACGTGCCGGAGCGGGACTTCGCCGAGGAGCCACTCCGGCGCCATCTGGAGGACCTGGACTGGCTCACCGAGACCGCCCGGGCCCACCAGGGCGTGATCGACGCGCTCACCACCGTCACGACCCCGCTGCCGCTGCGGCTCGGCACCGTCTTCCACGACGACAGCGGCGTACGGACGATGATGGAGGCCCGCGAGGAGGACTTCCTGCGCACCCTCGACCGGCTGGAGGGCCGGGTCGAGTGGGGCGTCAAGGTGTACGCCGAGTCCGAGCCGCAGGAGAGCGCCCGGCCCGCGCAGAAGCCCGCGTCGGGCCGGGACTACCTGCGGCAGCGGCGTACGCAGACCAGGTCCCACGAGGAAATGTGGCAGAAGGCAGAGGCATTCTCGACCCGACTGCACGAGGAGCTCTCCGCATTCGCGGAGGATTCCCGGATGCATCCCCCGCAGAATCCCGCGCTCTCCAAGGCGACCGGGCGGAACGTGCTGAACGCCGCTTATCTCGTGCCCCGCGCGCATTCCGAGGAATTCGTGGAGCTGGTGGACCGCACGAAGGGTGAGGTGCCGGGAATGCGCATCGAACTCACCGGCCCCTGGGCGGCCTATTCGTTCGCGGGGGAGACCGCATGACCGACCGGGAGAATCCGTGACCGTAGTGGAACGCCGTGAGGTCGCTCTCGTGGACCTGCTCGACCGGCTGCTCGCCGGCGGCGTCGTGATCACGGGGGACATCACCCTGCGCATCGCCGACGTCGACCTCGTCCGTATCGACCTCAACGCGCTCATCAGCTCGGTGAACGCCCAGGTGCCCTCACCGTTCGAGGAGCTGCTGTGACCACCCCCGACGACCATCCCCGGCCGCGCCGCAACCACATGGACCTGGAGCCCGACACGGTCGAGCGGGACCTGGTCAAACTCGTGCTGACGGTGGTGGAGCTGCTGCGCCAGCTCATGGAGCGCCAGGCGCTGCGCCGGTTCGACGTGGGGGACCTGAGCGAGGAGCAGGAGGAGCGGATCGGGCTCACGCTCATGCTGCTCGACGAGCGGATGACGGAACTGCGCGACCGCTACGGACTGCGGCCCGAGGACCTGAACCTGGACCTCGGGCCGCTCGGACCGCTGCTTCCGCGGGACTGACCCCCACGCGCGGCGCCCCGGGCCCTGACCGGGCCCGGGGCGCCGTGTGCGCATTCACCACCTGTACCAACGGCCCCTGCCGCCGGCTGCCGACGTGCCGCGGACGAAGAAGCCCAGCAGCCACAGGACGAGAACCGCGAGTGCAATCCACCAGAGAATCTTTACTGCAAATCCGGCGCCGAACAGAACCAAAGCCAGAAGCAGCACCAGCAGGATGGGAACCATAATTCGAACCTCCTGCTTTCAGGGTGTCCCGGAAATGGTGTTTCAGGCTTCCTTGCGGCAGAGAATTTCTCCGTGCAGCACGCTGAACCACCCGTCCTCCCGCGCGCCCCACTCCCGCCAGGCCGCGGCCGCGCGGCGCAGCCCCGCCTCGTCCGTGTGCCCGCCCTCGACGGCCCGGTCCGCGTACGTCGAGGCCAGGGTGCGGTCGGCCCACAGCCCGCTCCACCAGGCCCGCTCCTGCGCTGTGGCGTAGGTCCAGGTGCCCGAGCTCGCCGTGATGTCCGTCAGCCCGGCCCGCAGCGCCCAGGACTTCAGCCGGCGCCCGGCGTCCGGCTCACCGCCGTTGGCCCGCGCGACCCGGCGGTAGAGGTCCAGCCAGGCGTCGAGCCCCTCGGAGGCGGGGTACCAGGTCATGGCCTCGTAGTCCGCGTCCCGGACGGCGACGAGCCCGCCGGGCCTGACGACCCGCTTCATCTCGCGCAGCGCCCGCACCGGGTCGCCCACGTGCTGGAGCACCTGGTGGGCGTGGACGACGCAGAACGTGTCGTCCGGGTAGTCCAGGGCGTGCACGTCGGCGACCGCGAAGCGGACGTTGGCCAGCCCCCGTCCGGCCGCCGTGGCGCGTGCCTGCTCCAGGATCTCCGGCGCCCGGTCGACGCCGGTGACCTGCCCGTCGGGCACGAGTCCGGCCAGGTCGGCGGTGATCGTGCCCGGCCCGCAGCCGATGTCCAGGATCTTCATGTGGGGCTTGAGCGAAGGCAGCAGGTAGGCCGCCGAGTTGGCGGCGGTGCGCCAGGTGTGCGAGCGCAGCACGGACTCGTGGTGTCCGTGGGTGTAGACGGCGGTCTCGCGGGGTTCCGGCATGGCGGATCCCACCCCTTCCGGTCGGGTCGGCAGGAGATCACCGTACGCAGGGTCGCTATATATTGAGACCCATATCCTGCAATGTGGACTGACGGAGTGTCAGTAGCCGGCGATCGGCCGGTACACGGTCAGCGCCTCGGGGAGCTTCTCCAGCGTCACGCGGCCTTCCACCTCCGTCACCTCGCCGTCGTAGGCGAGGAGCGTGCCGGGCGCCACGTGGTCCAGGCGCAGCCGTCCCACCTGGACGGCCGCATGGGCGGGGGAACGGGTCAGGGGGCCCGCGAGGGCGGCGGCCAGCAGCCGCCCGGCGGGCCGGCGGCCACCGTGCACGACCCGCACGTCGAGCTGCCCGTCCGCGAGATCCCGCCGGCGCCCGGAGGCCAGCCCCATACGGTGGTAGGTGCCGTTCCCGGCGAACAGCAGCCACAGCGGGCGCGTACGGCCCTGGAACTCGGCCTCCAGCGGATGCCGGCCGGTCCGCAGCACGCGCAGCGCCGTGAGCACCCCGGCCGGCCAGCCGCCGATCCGGTGGGACCAGCGCTCCCGCTCGCGCACCAGCTCCGGATAGACGCCGACGCTGCACGTGTTGAGGAAGACGCCGTGCCGGTCGCCGCAGGAGTACCGGCCCACGTCCACGCGCACGGCATCGCCCTGACGCAGCGCCCGGGCCAGGTCGCGCACGTCCTCCACGCCCAGGTCGTAGGCGAAGTGGTTGAGGGTGCCGCCGGGCAGCACCGCCAGGGGCAGGCCGGTGCGCAGGGCGACGCGGGCGGCGGTGTTCACCGTGCCGTCGCCGCCGCACACGCCCAGCACCCGGGCACGGCCGGCTGCCTCCTCCAGCCGCGCGGACACCTCGCCGGGGGCGCACTCGACCACCTCGGCGCCCGGGAGGGCGTCGCGCAGGGCACGGGCCCGGTCGGCGGTGCCCGAGGCGCTGTTCGCGACGAGGACGAGCCCCTCGCCCCGCAGCAGTGCGGGGACGTCGGCCTGCGGGCGGGCCGGCGGAGTGACCTGGCCCCGCGTCGGCACCAGTCCCCGTACGGCGAACGCGGCGCCCGCACCCAGGGCCGCGCCCGCCAGGGCTTCGCTCGGGCGGCGGACGCCGGTGTGCACGCGGGACAGGGTCACCGAAGCGGCCACCGGGGCGACGACCGCACCCCAGCCCGGGGACTCCAGCGCGACACCGGTGGCGAACGCGGCGGCGGACGCGGCGTGCCCGTCGGGGAACGAGAGGGTGACCGGCTGCCGCTTCAGCCGCCGGACCAGACGGACCAGACGGACCAGACGGACCAGCCGGACCGGCGGGACCGCGTGCGCCGCCGGGCGGGGGCGGCGGACCGAGCGCCTGCCGAGGACGCCGGCGCTGAGGGAGGCGACGCCCAGGGAGGCCAGGCCGCGGGCCGCCGCCCTGCGGGCGCGGGGCGTACGGCTCACGGCGAGGGCGGCGGCCGCCGCGAACCAGAGCGCGCCCTGGCCCGCGCCGCGGCCCAGCCGGGGCAGGACGGGGTCCGCCCCGGGCCGGCGCCGGCCCGCTGCGGCCTCGAAGAGGCGGCGGTCCAGGGTGAGGGCCCGGTCGCGCAGGGGACGGTGCCCGGGCTTCGGGACGGTGAGGTCCGGATCGTGGGGCGTCATGCCGTGCGGGTACCCGGAGGGGGGTGGACACACCGACGGCCCCGGGGCAGGCTCATGGCTGATCATCATCACCGAAACAGGGGGAACCGACCGATGAGCGGGCACGTGACGGCGGTCAGCAGCAACGGGGAGTACTCGTTCACCAAGCCCAACCGGGACAGCATCACGCTGCTCACCGGCCTCGGCGTCGAGGGGGACGTGCACGCCGGCGTGACGGTCAAGCACCGCTCGCGCGTCGCCCAGGACCCCACCCAGCCCAATCTGCGCCAGGTCCACCTCATGCACGAGGAGCTCTTCGCCGAGGTCGGCGAGAACGGCTTCAAGGTGGCCCCCGGCGAACTCGGCGAGAACATCACCACCCGGGGCATCGACCTGCTCGCACTGCCCACCGGCACCCTGCTGCGCATCGGCGACAGCGCCGTCCTGGAGGTCACGGGGCTGCGCAACCCCTGCCTGCAGATCGACCTCTTCCAGGACGGGTTGCTCAAGCAGGTCGTCGGACGTGACGAGGCGGGCGACATCGTGCGCAAGGCCGGGATCATGAGCGTGGTGCGCGAGGGCGGCGTGGTACGCCCCGGCGACACGATCGAGGCGGAACTCCCCAGCGGACCGCACCGGCCGCTGGAACGGGTCTGACCGGCACCGCGCCACCCGAAACCCGTTTGCCCCCGACCCCCGCTCCCCCACACAATCGCGCCCATGGGACACCTCGAAGCCGCGCACCTGGAGTACTACCTGCCCGACGGAAGGGCGCTGCTGGGCGATGTCTCCTTCCGGGTGGGGGAGGGGGCCGTGGTGGCCCTCGTGGGGCCCAACGGCGCCGGGAAGACCACCCTGCTGCGGATGCTCGCCGGTGAGCTCAAGCCGCACGGCGGGTCCGTGGTCGTCGGTGGCGGGCTCGGGGTCATGCGGCAGTTCGTCGGATCCGTACGCGACGAGACGACCGTGCGGGACCTGCTCGTGTCCGTCGCGACGCCCCGCATCCGCGAGGCCGCCAAGGCCGTCGACGAGGCCGAGCACGCGATCATGACCGTCGACGACGAGGCGGCCCAGCTGAAGTACGCCCAGGCCCTCGCCGACTGGGCCGAGGCGCGCGGCTATGAGGCCGAGACGCTGTGGGACATGTGCACCATGGCAGCGCTCGGTGTGCCGTACGACAAGGCGCAGTTCCGGGAGGTCCGCACCCTCTCCGGCGGCGAGCAGAAACGGCTCGTCCTGGAGGCGCTGCTGCGCGGCACCGACGAGGTGCTGCTCCTCGACGAGCCCGACAACTACCTCGACGTCCCCGGCAAGCGGTGGCTGGAGGAACGGCTGAAGGAGACCCGCAAGACGGTTCTGTTCGTCTCCCACGACCGTGAACTCCTCGCCCGCGCGGCCCAGCGCATCATCTCCCTGGAGCCCGGCCCCGCCGGTGCCGACGCCTGGGTGCACGGCGGCGGTTTCGCCACCTTCCACGACGCCCGGCGCGAGCGCTTCGCCCGCTTCGAGGAGCTGCGCAGGCGCTGGGACGAGAAGCACGCACAGCTGAAGAAGCTCGTGCTGACGCTGCGTCAGGCGGCCGCCGTCAGCCATGAGATGGCCTCCCGCTACGCGGCCGCGCAGACCCGTCTGCGCAAGTTCGAGGAGGCCGGCCCGCCCCCGGAGCCGCCGCGCGAGCAGGACATCAGGATGCGGATCAAGGGCGGCCGCACCGGCGTCCGGGCCGTCACCTGCGCGAACCTGGAGCTCACCGGCCTGATGAAGCCCTTCGACCTGGAGGTCTTCTACGGCGAGCGTGTCGCCGTCCTCGGCTCCAACGGCTCGGGCAAGTCCCACTTCCTGCGTCTGCTCGCCGGCGACGACGTGGCGCACACGGGCGACTGGAAGCTGGGCGCCCGGGTCGTGCCCGGCCACTTCGCGCAGACGCACGCGCACCCGGAGCTGGAGGGCCGCACGCTCCTGGACATCCTGTGGAAGGAGCACGCCCAGGACCGCGGCGCCGCGTCCTCGCGGCTGCGCCGCTACGAACTGACCCAGCAGGCGGAGCAGACGTTCGAGCGTCTCTCCGGAGGCCAGCAGGCCCGCTTCCAGATCCTCCTGCTGGAGCTCCAGGGCGTGACGGCGCTGCTGCTCGACGAACCGACCGACAACCTGGACCTGGAGTCCGCCGAGGCCCTCCAGGAGGGCCTGGAGGCCTTCGACGGCACGGTCCTCGCGGTCACCCACGACCGCTGGTTCGCCCGCTCCTTCGACCGCTTCCTGGTCTTCGGCAGCGACGGCTCCGGGAGACCCCGGACCCGGTCTGGGACGAACGCCGGGTGGAACGGGCCCGCTAGGGGGCCGCGCCCCTCAGGGGCGCGGGTCTGTATCGATGTGCGGCTCCGCCGCGTGGGCGCGCCCGGCCACGACGTACCCGCACACGCGAAGTGTGAAGCACCGCTACGAAGGCCGGGCGCACGGCAACCCCGGTCACTTCCAGCGCAGCAGCGCTCCGAGGCCGCCCACCGGGACCTCCCGCTCGGAGACCGAAAGGGCGGGCGCGTCCGTGGCCACCGCGGAGCGGATCAGCGCGTCGTCGGCCCGGGCCGGCCACGAGTGCTGCTCGCCGAGGACCTTCAGGTCCGTGCGGCGCACCGCGAGCTGGTCGGGGTCCTCCCCGATCCACACCTCGCGGTGCGCGTCCGGCCCGTCCACCCTGATCAGCAGCTCGTCGATGCGGTGCTCCCGCGCCGCCTCGACCAGCGCGGGCACCCCCTCGGCGGCCCCGGCCCGGCCCTCGTCGTCAGGGTTCCGGGCAGCGCGGAACCGCTCCAGCTCCGCCTCGGCCTGCCGCGCCACATGCTCGGCCCGCGCCCGCTCCACGTCCTCGTCGAGCAGTCGGCTGCCCGTACCGTGCGGCGCCTCCACCACCAGGTCGTGCAGCCGCTTGGGCAGCCGGTCGTGCACGGACCGCCGCTCCCGGTCGTCGCCGACGAGAATCAGCAGGTCGGCCCTGGTCTCCTCCTGGCACACGGCGAGCGCGTCGGCGATCTCCGCGGCGTTGTGCTCCCAGGTGTTCTCCACCCGCAGCTGGAAGTGCCGCTCGGACCAGTCCGCGGAGCCCGTCCGGTGCACGGGCCACTGCCGCCCGCTGACGCTCCCGGCGTCCTCCCGGCCCAGCGCGTTGCGCAGCTCGAAGTCCGCGCCCTTGCGGTCGACGTACGCCACCACGCACACGGGGTCCTCGCCGGCCAGCTCCAGCAGGGGCGCGACCCGCGGCAGCGGCGCCCATTCGGCCCAGTCGCCGCCCTGCGGGGGGCGGACCAGCGGCGGGTCGAGGACGACCTCGCCGGCGCGGGCGAACAGGGCCCGGCCGTGCGGCTCGGAGGAGTGCCGCAGATCCTCGATCGCGCCCCGCACGGCCCGGCACGTCGCCTCGTCCGCTCCCTGCTCGGCCAGCGCACCGGCCATGGCCTGGGCCGTCAGCTCCCGCTCGTGGGGAGTGCCCTCCGTGTGCCGCGAGGTGTCGACGTACACGGAGGCCCAAGGCCCGGGGTGTTCGTACAGTGGGTGCAGAAAGGCGAGATCCATGGTTCCTCCCGGATGCCGCTCGGGGGCAGTGCTCAGTTGCTCCGGGGGCGGGTACCCGGACCGCAGGGACGAACACGACGGAGCGGGGCGACACGATGACCGGAGTGGATCCTGACCGGCTGGACGACCAGCAGCTCATGAAAGAGCTGGAGACCATCCACCGCACGCGCCACGACACACTGCTCTACGGGTCGAACGACGCGTTGCGCGCCCACAACGAGCGCATGGCGCAGCTGGAGGGCGAATATCTGCGCCGCAACCCGCGCCGCCCGGTGGCCGCGGGCCGCACACGCGAAGGGGCCCGGGAGCGGGGGAGCGGGGAGTCGTAGACTCCCGTGAACCCCGGCACCCGAGCCCCTCACGGGACACCGCCGGAACGGAGCGGCGCGCCGAACGCCCGGCGCAGCCGCCGGTCCGTCAGGCGGCCTGCTGCGCGAAGACCTCCAGGAAGGTCTCGCAGAACGCCTTCAGATCGTCCGGCTTGCGGCTGGTGACCAGCTTGTTCGCCCCGTGGTCGCAGACCTTGACCTGCTTGTCGACCCAGGTGCCGCCCGCGTTGCGGATGTCCGTCTGCAGGCTCGGCCAGGACGTGAGCTCCCGGCCGCGCACGACGTCCGCCTCGACCAGCGTCCACGGCGCGTGGCAGATCGCCGCCACCGGACGGCCGTGCTCGAAGAAGTCCCGGACGAACGCCACGGCCTTGTCGTCCATCCGCAGAAAGTCCGGATTGGCGACGCCGCCGGGCAGCACGAGAGCACCGAAGGAGTCCGGCGAGGCGTCGCCCACGACCTCGTCCACGGGGAACGTGTCCGCCTTGTCGAGGTGGTTGAAGGCCTGGATCTCGCCCTGCTGCGTCGACACCAGCACGGGCTCGTGACCCGCGTCCTTCGCGGCCTGCCACGGATCGGTCAGCTCGATCTGCTCGACGCCCTCGGGCGCGACCAGAAACGCGATACGCATGATGTTCTACGTCCTTTCCCGCTCATCTTCGTTCCGGGGGCCGGCGTCCGCGCCGACGCCGCTGCGCTGCGTCCGGTCCGTGTTCACCCACCACCCCGGGCATCGGGCTGGGCGCGGCTGATGTCGGCGAGGGCCGACGCGGGGTCCTCGGCCTCGGCCACGTCGCCGAGGCTCACGATCCCCACCGGCAGCCCGTTCTCCACCACGGGCAGCCGGCGCACCGCGTGCTCGCGCATCAGCGCCACCGCCGTCGCCACGCGGTCGTCCGGCGTCACCGTCACCGGATTCGGGGTGCACGCGGTCCGCGCGCTGACCGTCATCGGGTCGGCGCCGTCGGCGACGGCCCGTACCGTGATGTCACGGTCGGTGAGCACCCCGATCACATCCTGGCCTTCGGCCACCACCACGTCGCCGATGTTCTGCGTGCGCATCAGCTGCGCCGCCTCGACGAGCGAGGCGTCCGGGCGCACCGCGACCACACCCGCTGTCATCACGTCCTTGACGTACTCGGCCATCACGGGAGCCTTCCCTCCGTTCCCAGGCCGGCGGGGGCGCCACGGCAGCCCGCGGCGCCCCCGGCACGGTCCCTACGCGTACTCCTCCGGCCCGGTCTCACGGGCCCGGATCAGGGCCTGGGCCAGCTCCTGGACGTTGCCGTAGCGCTCCTGGCGCGGCAGCCCCTCCAGGGCCTCTACCAAGGTGTCGGGCGCCTGGTGGCCGCGCAGCTCGCGGGTCAGGTCGCGCGCGCTCGCGGGGAACGCCCTGCGGCCCAGGATCCGGGCCAGTTCCAGCCGGACCGACTCCAGGGACGTCGGCGCACGGCTCGGCGTCACCGGCCCGTGGGCGACCTCGGGGTCGTCCTCGGCGGCCGGCTCCGGGTCGTGCCACTCCTCACTGCGCGTGGGGTGCCCTGACCTGAGCAGACCCTGCAGTTCGTGCTTCATCTCGTCGTCCCGGTGGACGCTCAGCCGGTCGCTGCCTCGCTGCATGTCTCCCTCCAGACGTTCGGGGGCCCGCACCGCGTACCCGTACACCGGAGGGCGACACAGGTTCCGTGAGCCCGATCGCCACCGCCCGCACTGGTTTGCGCCATGTTCTGCGGGAGACCCGGATCACACCCCCCACACCTCTCTGGGGAAGGACCCGTCATGGCGATGCTCGCTGTGTTCATCCCGCTGCTCATGCTCGGAGTGGTGCTGGTGCTGGGCCGTTACGAGGAACTGCTGCTGCCGCAGGAGGACGCCGGCCGGCGCGAACCGGCCGGTGTTCCCCCTGGCGCCGCAGCCGCTACTTCTTCTCCCGCCCCGGCAGGAACTCCTGCACCTTCGCCCTGAAGCCCCGTTTGACCACCGATCCCCGGTCCGCGTCGCCCTTCAGGAGCGACGCGGCGGTCGCCTCCATCTGGTCCCACGTGGCGTGTGGCGGGATCGGTGGGACGGCCGGATCGGTCAGGAACTCCACCACCGCGGGGCCGTCCGCCTCCAGCGCGGCCCGCCAGGCCGCCTCGACGTCCTCCGGCTTCTCCACCCGGATGCCGGTCAGCCCCAGGGACCGGGCGAACGCGGCGTACTGCACGTCCGGAAGCTCCTGCGAGGGCAGGAACGACGGCGCGCCCCCCATCGCCCGCAGCTCCCACGTGACCTGATTCAGATCGTGGTTGTTGAACACCGCGACCACCAGCCGCGGGTCCTCCCACAGATGCCGGTACTTCGCCGCCGTGATCAGCTCCGCCATCCCGTTCATCTGCATCGCTCCGTCGCCCACCAGCGCGATCGCCGGCCGGTCCGGGTGCGCGAACTTGGCGCCGATCGCGTACGGCACCCCGCAGCCCATCGTCGCCAGCGTGCCGGAGAGCGAGCCCCGCATGCCCGGCCTCATGGTCAGGTGCCGGGCGTACCAGTTGGCCGTCGAGCCCGAGTCGCACGTGACGATCGCCTCGTCCGGCAGCAGCGGGTCCAGCGCACGGGTCACGTACTCCGGGTTGACCGGGTCGGCGTCGAGTGCGGCCCGGCGCTCCATGACGTCACGCCAGCGCGTCACGTTGTCGCACACAGTGTCGTACCACTCGCGCCCGCGCCCCTCCTCGATCAGCGGGATCAGCCGCTCCAGGGTGGCCTTCGCGTCACCGACCAGGTTCACCTCGTACGGGTAGCGCATCCCGATCATGTGCGGATCGATGTCGATCTGCACGCCCCGCGCCTCGCCGAACTCCGGCAGGAACTGGCTGTACGGGAACGACGAACCGATGGTCAGCAGCGTGTCGCAGTCCCGCATCAGCTCGTACGACGGGCGGGTGCCCAGCAGGCCGATCGAGCCGGTGACGTACGGCAGTTCGTCACTGAGGACGTCCTTGCCGAGCAGCGCCTTGGCGACGCCCGCGCCGAGCAGCTCGGCGACCCGCTCCACCTCGGCCCGCGCACCGGCCGCGCCCTGGCCCACCAGGATGGCCACCTTGTCACCGGAGTTGAGGATCTCGGCGGCCCGCCGCACCGAGTCGTCGGAGGGCACCGCCGTCCACGAGCCGCGGTCCAGGCTGGAGGGCACCATCTTGAACTCGTGCGTCGGCGGCGTGTAGTCGAGCTCCTGCACGTCCCCGGGAATGATGACCGCGGTCGGGCAGCGGCGCGCGTAGGCGGTGCGGATCGCCCGGTCCAGCACGTTCGGCAGCTGCTCGGGCACCGTGACCGTCTCCACGAACTCGGAGGCGACGTCCTTGTACAGCGTGTGCAGATCGACTTCCTGCTGGTACGAGCCGCCCATCGCGGTGCGGTGCGTCTGGCCGACGATCGCCAGCACCGGCACATGGTCCAGCTTCGCGTCGTACAGGCCGTTCAGCAGATGGATCGCGCCCGGCCCCGACGTCGCCGCGCACACCCCGAGACGGCCGCTGAACTTGGCGTAGCCCACCGCCTGGAACGCCGACATCTCCTCGTGCCTCGACTGCACGAACCGTGGCTCGTTCTCGGCCCTGCCCCACGCGGCGAGCAGGCCGTTGATGCCGTCCCCCGGATAGCCGAAGACCTGCTCCACTCCCCACTCGCGCAGCCTCCGCAGAACCTGGTCGGCGACCTTGGTGCTCATGTACGACCTCCCGGACGTAGGGGGACAGAGCCGGTAGTACGAGTCACCCTGCGCGACCGTGGAAAACCTCTCCGGGTTTGCCGGCGGGGGCCGGGGGCAGGCGCCCATGAGTGCTTCGGACAGGAGGCACGCCCGTGGGAGCGGCGTCGCTCGCCGCCACCGAGGCCCTGTCCAGAAGCGGATGCGCTCCCACGGTGACCGTCCAACCCAAAGCACTTTCAAGGGAATTGCGACGCATCATGCAGACCCGAACCAGCGCGAAACGGCACCCCCACGACGACGCCCCCGACACCGCCGAGGCCTTCCGCAGGCTCACCTCGATGCCCGCCGGCCCGGAGCGCGACGCGCTCCGCGACGAGATCGTCGAGGCCTGGCTGCCCATGGCGGACCGCCTCGCCGGACGCTTCCGCAGCCGCGGCGAGAGCTTCGAGGACCTGCGCCAGGTCGCGGCCCTCGGCCTGGTCAAAGCCGTCGACCGGTACGACCCCGAGCGCGGCAACGCCTTCGAGAGCTACGCGGTGCCGACCATCACCGGCGAGGTCAAACGGCACTTCCGGGACCACATGTGGACCCTGCACGTGCCCCGCCGCGTCCAGGACCTGCGCAACCGTGTGCGTATCGCCGGCCAGGACCTGTCCCAGACCATCTCCGGGCGCCGCCCCACCGTGACCGAGCTCGCCGAGCACGCGAACATGAGCGAGGAGGACGTCCGGGCCGGTCTGGAGGCGCTGGAGAGCTTCACGGCCCTGTCCCTGGACGCGGAGCTGCCCGGCAGCGAGGACGGCTACTCCCTGAGTGACGCACTGGGGTCCGACGACCCGGCGCTGGACACGGTCGTCGACCGGGAGTCCGTGAAGGCCCGGCTGGCGGCGCTGCCCGAAAGAGAGCGGGCGATCCTGTACATGCGGTTCTTCGGAGACATGACGCAGAGCCGGATCGCCGAGGAGCTGGGCATCTCGCAGATGCACGTGTCCCGGCTGATCAGCCGGTGCTGCGGGCGGGTGCGCGAACAGGTCATGCGGGACGTGGCCTGAGCCGGGGCTCTCACGCTGTCACCCGGTTGGCGTCCGCTGTCCCGCTAATGGGGTCCGGTCCCGAGCGGGCCCGCTGCGGGCGGGCTGTCATGGCAGAGGGGTATGACTACCGAAGGAGTCCCCTCGATGCGCCGCTGCCTGCACGCCCTGTCCGTCGCCGTCCTGGCCGGCTCAGCCCTGGTGGGCGCCGCGCCGGCCGTCTTCGCCGAGCCGGCCGCCGAGGTCAGCCCCGCCACCGTCCAACCCGGAGGCACCGTCACCGTCTCGGTCAGCTGTGATCCGACCGGGGGGCCGCCGCCCGACACCATCGACGCCACCTCACAGGCCTTCGACGAGGGCACGGTGCCGCTGCAGCGGGTCACCGGCAACGACGACGAGGTGTCCGGCCCCACCTACCGCGGCACGGCCCTCATCGCTTCCGCGGACAACTTCGAGGGCGATCCGGACGCCCTGGGCCAGGACTCGGCGTGGACCGTCGACGGCACCTGCCCGGCCGCTCCCGGCGGGGAGGGCACGGAGTGGAGCGCGACGTTCACCGTGGCGCACGGCGGCGGATCCCACAAGCCGTCGCACCAGCCCACACACCACCCCACGCACCACCCCACCCACAAGCCCTGCCCCGAACCCTCGCACCACAGCGAACGCCACCACACCGAGTGCGGTGCGGCACCGGTCCAGCGCGGGGTACGGGCCGGTGACGGCGGCGCCTTCACCGACTCCGTGCCCGCCCTGGTCGCGGGCGGGGTGCTGATCGCGGGCGCGTTCGCAGCCGCCGTGCACCGGCTGCGCAACCGGGAGAGCGACCCCGGCCGCTGACCCTCCGGGCCCGTTCGCCCGTCCGGGAGGACCCGGTTTCCCCGGACCGGCCCCGCTCATGCCGTGACCGTCACGACCCGGCCGGGCGCCCATGGGGCGGCGGAACTCTGGGTACTCAGGTGCCGAGGGCAACGGCGACACCACACGGCGGCACCAGGCACTGGCACTGCGGAGGTACGGATGCGGCGCACGGCCCCCGAAGGTCACGGCCCCGTCCGGTTCGGGCCGCCGCTCCCCGAGGACGGGCTGCCCGTCCTGCCGGAGCTGTCCGCGGTGCTCGCCGCCGCGGCCTCCCGGGGCGGCCCCGAGCCGGCCGGCGGCAGCCGGGCCCTGCGCGAGGCCGCCTGCGGCTACTGGCACCGCCGGGGACTGCACTGTGACCCGGACCGGGTGGCCGCCGCCCCCGGTTCGCCCGCCCTGCTGCTGGCACTGACCGCCGCCCTGGGCGGCGACGTCCTCGTACCGCGGCCCTGTGCCGCCTGGTGGGCGCCGTACGCACGTCTGCTGGGGCGGCCCGCCTTCCACGTGCCGACCCCGCCGGAGAGCGGCGGTGTACCCGACCCGTACGCGCTGCTGGAGACCGTGCGCCGGGTCCGTGCCGAGGGCGGCGACCCGCGGCTGCTCGTGCTGTCCGTCGCCGACGACCCCACGGCGACCGTCGCCCCTCCCGAACTGCTCCACGAGACCGTCGAGGCCGCCCAGGGGGAGGGCCTGCACCTCGTCAGCGACGAGACCTGGCGCGACACCCTGCACGACCCGCACGACACCGTGCTGCTCAGCCCCGCCGAGATGGTGCCCGACCGGGTCACCGTCATCACCGACCTGGCCGGGGCGCTGCTCCCGCCCGGCTGGCCGGCGGCCGTGGCCCGCCTCCCGGCCGGTGAGGACGGCGAGGGCCTGCACGCGCGCGTGCTCGACGTCCTCACCGCCCTCGACGCCCGTGTCGCCGCCCCCGTCGCCGCGGCGGCCGGATACGCCCTGGGGGAGCCGGAAGCGGTCACCGCACGCGTGGCGGCCACCGTGCGCCTGCACGCGCTGCTGGCCGCCGAGGCGCACAGGGCCGTCGTCGCCGCGGGCGCCCTCGCCCGGCCCCCGCGCTCCGGCCGCCACCTGTACGTGGACCTGACCCCGCTGCGCCCCGCGCTGAGCGCGCACGGCGTCGGCGACGCACAGGAACTGGAGGACTTCCTCACCGCACGCCTCGGCATGCCCGCCCCGGGCGGGCACCGCTTCGGCGACGACCTCGAAGCCCCGCGCGTGCGGCTCTCCACCGGCGCACTGGTGGGCGGTTCCGACACGGACCGCGTGGAATGCCTCACCTCACCCACGCCGTTGGAACTGCCGCAGATGCACCGCGCGTTGAGCCGACTGAAGTCGGTCTTCGACGATCTCCGCGACGAAGCTCAGCGATGGGAGCCTCCTCGATGACGCAGCAGTCCGAAGCGACCGCCGGCACGACCACCCGGGAACCCGACGAGCCCGCGCTCCCGTCCCCCCTCGCGCCCCCGTACCCGCCCCTGGCCGAACCCCGCCCGCTGGCCGAGCGGCGGGTGTGGCCGCGCACCTTCCACGACCGGCTGACCGCGCCGCTGCCAGGCCTGAAGGCCATGGCCCGCTTCGCCCGCGAGGGTGCGGTGAGACCGGGACCGGAGGGCCTGGCAGACATCCCCCGGCTGCCCTACGCCCCGGCCCCGCTGCCCCGCGTCGACGCCCGCACCGTCGCCGTCACCTGGGCGGGACACGCCAGTTGGGTGCTGCGCATCGGCGGACTGACCGTGCTCACCGACCCGGTGTGGTCGCGCCGGATCCTCGGCACCCCGGCCCGGATCACCCCCGTGGGGGTCCCGTGGGAGGACCTGCCGCGCGTCGACGCCGTCGTCATCAGCCACAACCACTACGACCACCTGGACGCCCCCACGCTGCGCCGCCTCCCGCGCGACACCCCGGTGTTCGTGCCGGCCGGGCTCGCCCGCTGGTTCCACCGCCGCCGCTTCACCCGCGTGACGGAGCTCGACTGGTGGGAGGCTGCCGAACTGGACGGCGTCCGCTTCGACTTCGTCCCCTCCCACCACTGGTCCAAGCGCAGCCTCACCGACACCTGCCACAGCCTGTGGGGCGGCTGGGTCCTCACCGACCAGGGCGGCCAGCGCGTGTACTTCGCGGGCGACACCGGCTACGGCCACTGGTTCTCCCGCATCGGCCGCCGCTACCCCGGCATCGACCTGGCCCTGCTGCCCATCGGCGCCTACGACCCCCGCTGGTGGCTTCGCGACGTGCACTGCGACCCGGAGGAGGCCGTCCGCGCGGCCCAGGACCTGGGCGCGACCAGGATGGCCCCCATGCACTGGGGCACGTTCGTCCTGTCCGCGGAACCGGTCATGGAGCCCCTGACGCGCGTACGCGCGGCCTGGGAGAAGGCGGGCCTGCCCCGGGAAAACCTCTGGGACATGCCCATCGGCGCGTCGAAGGTGCTCTAGGTGTCGTAGGGGCGCGGGGAACTGCGCGATCAACCACGGAGAACCCGCACCCCGAGAACAACCGCACCCAGGACTGCGCTACCGCACCCAGAACGGCGCTACCGCACCCGCCGCACCACAGCCGGCACCGCACTGATCAGCACGGTCAGCACGATCGCCGCCAGGACGCCCTGCCACGGCTCGTCGAACAATGACCCCCCGAGAATCCCGATCAACTGATACGTCACGGCCCAGGCCAGACACGCCGGAAAATTCCCCCGGGCAAACCTCCGTATCGGCCACTCCGCCAGCAGACAGGCCAGCATCACCGGGATACGCCCTGCCGGCACCAGCCGCGACAGCACCAGCACCGCCACCCCGTGCGCGGCGAGTTTCTCCTGCGCCTGCTCCAGCCGGTCCTCCGGCGCCCGCGACCGGATCGCCTCCAGCCACCGCGACCCGTTCTTCGACTTCAGCCCGCGCCGCCCCAGCCAGTACAGCGCCGCATCGCCCAGGAACGCCGCCAGCGACGCCGTCACGAAGACCATCGCCAGGGAGAACGGCGCCGTCCGGTGCACGGCGACCACCGCAGCAGAACTCACCAGCGCCCCCGTCGGGATCACCGGCACCAGTGCCCCGGCCAGCACCAGCAGAAAGAGCGTCGGATAGCCGATCGCCTGCTGCGTGGACTCCGGAACCACGGACGCCGGTGTGACGGCCGACGCCGCGAGCAGGGGCACACCGGTCAGCGCCACGGGCGCGGACCAGCTCACCGCGCCACCTCCAGGCGCACGCTCTCCCCGTGCCCGAGCCGATGCACCGCCACATCCGGCGCGTGCCGGGCGGCCAGCCGGACGAACTCGTCCCCCGGCGCGTGGAACTCGTGGGGGCGCACGGCGTCCATGCCGATCGGCCAGTACGTGCCGTAGTGCACCGGCACCGCGCTGCGCGGCGCCAGCCGCTCCAGCGCCTGCGCCGCCCGGCCCGCGTCCAGGTGCCCCTCGCCCAGGTACGGCCCCCAGCCGCCCACCGGCAGCAGAGCCACCTCGACCGGCCCGACCTCCTTGGCCATGTCGTCGAACAGGCCGGTGTCCCCGGCGAAGTACGTCCGGGCCTCGCCGGCTATGACGTAGCCGAGGGCGGGGGAGCGGTGCGGCCCGAACGGCAGCCGCCGCCCGTCGTGCCGCGCGGGCACGGCCCGTACGACGATGTCGCCGACCGGGGTCTCGTCCCCGGGAGCCACCTCGCTCACCCGCAGGTGCGCGAGCCGGCGCAGACCGGGCACCGCCCGGCGCGCGCCCCGGGGCACGAGCAGGCGCGTGCCCGCGGCCAGCCGCATCAGCGACGGGACGTGCAGATGGTCGGCGTGCAGATGCGACACCAGCGCCACGTCCGCCTGGGGGGCGCCCGGGGGTGGCAGCGCTCCGCGCCGGCGCCGCAGGTGCGCGAGCCGGCGTGCGAACAGGGGATCCGTGAGCACGCGCACGTTCGAGTCCTCGACGGTGCAAGTGGCGTGACCCCACCAGGTGATCTCCACCGGCACTTCTTTGCCTCCTTCACGCGACTCCCCCGAAGCCTACGTGCAGGGGTAGGGTCGGCGGCTAAACCGGAGGTGAGGGGGGCGTCATGGTGCCGGTGCGGGTCACGGCGATCGCGAGTCTGACGCCGCTGGAGGAGCTGGACGACGACCCGTTCCTGGTCGACTCCCGCAGTCAGCACGCGATGTGCGCCCGCTGGGCGGCCGAGCGGGGCTACGTGGTCAGCCGGGAGTTACTCGTGCGGGGACTGCGGCCCGACCACGGCGCGCTGTGGGACGGCGTCCGGCCCGGCCTCGACGTGTTCGTCGCGCCCAGCCGACGGGTACTGGAGAGCGCGCTCGCCTCCGTCGAGGAGTTCACCGCCGAGTGCGCCCGTCGTGGTGTACGCGTCGAGACGGTGGGGCATGCGGAGCCTGCGTACGACGCGGCGATGAAGGCGTGCGTGCACCGGCGGCTGTCGATGCCGACGGCCGGCTACGACGGGCGCTGACGCCGTCCCCGGCCCGGGGGGGCGTGACCTGGGGACGAAACGGCCCGACCGGGCGTTGAGACACTGTGGGGGAGGGCCCGCGACGGCTGCGGGCGGGAGACGTGAGGTGGCTGGGCGTGCGGGGCGTGCGGTGGCGGCGGGCCGCCAGTCAGGTGGGGCGGAGTGCCGCGGTGTGGGCGGTCTCCACCGTCACCATGCTCGTGCTCGCCGGGATCCTCCCGGACTTCCGGCTCCGTTCGGAGAACGGCGACAGCGCGACCGACATCGCCGTCACGGCGGCCTTCGGCGCCGGCGCCTTCGGTCTGCTGTCGGCCCTGGTGTGGCCGCTGCTCGTGCGGCTCCTGCTCCTCGTCCCGGCGCTCGTGCTCGGACTGCTGGTGTTCTTCCTGAACGGGGCCCTGCTGCTTCTCGCCCTGCACCTCAACCCCGCCGAGCGCGGCGCCGCCGCCCCGGAGACCGCCGTCGTGGTCGCCGCCGTGATGTCGGCCGTGGCGTCGGCGACCGGCGCCGCCCTGGCCGTGCGCGACGACGAGGCCTACCGCCGCAGGCTGTACCGGCTCTCCGACCGGCGCCGCCGGTCCGGACCGCCCTGCCCGCCGAGCCCCGGCACCCTCTTCCTCCAGCTGGACGGCGTCGGTCACGACACCCTGCTCGACGCGGTCGGCAAGGGCCTGATGCCCACCGTCGCCCGCTGGCTCGACATAGGCGACGGCGGCCGCCCCACCCACCGGCTCACCCCCTGGCGCACCGACTGGTCCAGCCAGACCGGCGCCAGCCAGCTCGGCATCCTGCACGGCAGCAACCACGACGTCCCCGCCTTCCGCTGGTACGAGAAGGACACCCGCGAAGTGGTCGTCTGCAACCGCCCGACCAGCGCCGCCGAACTCCAGAGCCGAGCCGTCGAGTACGCGGGGCACGGCGGGCTGCTCACCGTCGACGGCGCCAGCCGCGGCAACCTGTTCAGCGGCGGCGCCGACCAGCAGGCCCTCGTGCTGTCCATCGCCACCCGCCGCCGCAGCCGGGAGAACCGCTCCCGGGACGGCTACTTCGCCTACTTCTCCGACCCGGCCAACGCCGTGCGCACAGCGCTCTCCTTCGTCGCCGAGGTGGGCCGCGAGATCGGCCAGTCCACCCGGGCGAAGCTTCGCAGACAACGCCCGCGCGTCTCCCACGGCGGCCTCTACCCACTCGTCCGCGCCTTCGCGACCGTCGTCGAGCGGGACGTCGTCGTCGCCGCCGTCACGGGCGACATGCTCGCCGGACGCACCGCCGTCTACGCCGACCTGGTGGCCTACGACGAGGTCGCTCACCACTCCGGCCCCGCGAGCCGCGACGCGCAGAAGGTCCTCGAACGCCTCGACCGCGCGCTCGCCCTGATCGAGAACGTCGCCGAACACGCCCCGCGTCCTTACCGGATCGTCGTGCTCTCCGATCACGGCCAGAGCCCCGGCGAGACCTTCCGCTCCCGCTACGGCCTCACCCTCGGCGACCTGGTGCGGGCCGGGTGCGGCATGCCCGTGCCGCGCAGGGCGGAGCACACCCGCAGCGGGGCGGAGGCCCGCGCCGCCGTCCGCGCCGCACTGCGCATCCCCGTGGAGGAGGCCGGCGATCAGCGCCGCCCCGGGCGCCGCGAGGAGCCGATCGTGCTGGCCTCCGGCAACCTCGGCCTGATCTCGTTCCCGGACGTCTCGCACCGGATGAGCAAGGAGGAGATCGACGCCCGCCATCCCGCCCTGCTGCCGACCCTCGCCAACCACCCCGGCGTCGGCTTCCTGCTGGTCCGCAGCGACGAGCACGGCGGTGTCGTACTCGGCGCGTACGGCGCCGAGATCCCGCTGGCCGACCTCGACGACGACCCGGGCCCGCTCGCCCCGTTCGGCCCCGGCGCCGCCGAAGCGGTCCGCCGTACGCACTCCTTCCCGCACGCCGCCGACATCATGGTCAACTCCTCCCACGACCCGGCCGACGGCGAAGTCCTCGCCTTCGAGGAGCAGATCGGCTCCCACGGCGGCCTCGGTGGCGCCCAGGGAAGACCCTTCCTGCTGTCCCCGCTCGGCGTCTCCGCACCGGTCGGCGAGGGCGAGGAACTCGTGGGCGCCGAACAGGTTCACCGGGTGCTGCGGCGCTGGCTGCGCGAGTCGAACGGGCCGCAGGTGCCGCTGGAGGCCGCCGAGGAGGAGCGCGCCGCCTGAAATTCGGCTGCGCCCACCGGGACCGTCGGCACACACTGTTCGTCCCGGACGCCGCACACCCGCGCGTCCGTCTCGAACACCCCTGAGGAGTCGCTGCTTTGCAGGCAGCCGTCACTGTCACGCCCGCCCGCATCCCGGACCTGCTCCTCGGCCTGGCCACCGTCCGGCCGGTGTTCCTCTGGGGCGCTCCCGGCATCGGGAAGTCCTCCCTGGTACGGAACTTCGCCGAGTCGCTGGGCCTGGAGTGCGTGAGCCTGCTGGGCACCCAGCTCGCCCCTGAGGACCTCATCGGCGTCCCGCAGATCCGCGACGGCCGCTCGGTGTTCTGCCCGCCGGAGACGATCGCCCGCGACGAGCCGTACTGCCTGTTCCTGGACGAACTCAACGCGGCCACGCCGGACGTGCAGAAGGCGTTCTACTCGCTGATCCTGGACCGCCGGATCGGCAATTACGAGCTGCCCGAGGGATCGATCGTCATCGGCGCCGGAAACCGCGCCACCGACAACGCCCTCGCCCGGCCCATCGCCTCCGCGCTCGTCAACCGCCTCGCACACGTGCACCTGGAGGCCTCCGCCGCGGACTGGCTGACCTGGGCCGCGAGCAACGGCATCCACCCCTGGATCGTGGACCACCTCACCGACCGGCCCGACCACCTGTGGTCCAAGCCGCCGAAGACGGAGGAGCCGTTCTCCACACCCCGCTCCTGGCACCTGCTCTCCGACGCCCTGTACTCCTTCGGCCGGGACCTCGACGAGGAGACCCTGAAGGTCCTGGCGCACGGCACGCTGACCCCGGCGCACGCGACCGCCTTCTGCGGTTACGTCAAGGTCGTCCGCAGCCGGTACGGCATCGACGCCATCGTCAAGGGCGACGCCCGCTGGCCGAACCGGCCGGAGGACCGCGACCTGCTCTACTACCTCGCTGATTCCTTCCGCGGCCGCCTGGTCAAGGAACTGCCCGCGAGCAAGGAGCACATGTCCGCGAACGGCCGGCAGACCGCCTACCGCGCCAAGTCCCTGCTGGTGCAGCTCGCCGAGATCTCCGTCGAGGTCGCCCAGACGGTCATCGCCTCCGACAGCGACGGCAACCCCGTGCTGCCCTCCTGGTTCCTCGTCGAGGCGGCCCGGGACATGCCCCGGCTGGTCGAGGCCCGCCGGTGAGCCGGAGCCCCGCCAAGAAGAAGCGCGACATCGCGGGGGAGGCCTTCGCCGAGGGAATGCGGCTGCTGAGAGCCAACCCCGCTCTCGCGGCCGTGGAGTTCGACGTCTGCCGCCACGAGGAGTGCCGTCTCGCGCCCCGCGACGGGCTCGTGGTCGTCGACTCCGACGGCGATCTGCACGTCCACCCGCTGCGCCACGCCGAGCCCGCAGCCTGGGCCTGGGCGCTCGCCCACGCCGTCCTCCACCTCGGCTTCGGGCACGTCCCGGCCGTCAAGGGCGAACGCGTCCAGCCCGACCGCTTCGACCTCGCCGCCCGCTGCGCCGTCGTCAACCGCTTCCTGCTCGGCTTCAGCATCGGCGAGACCCCCGAGCACCTGCCCGCCTCCTACCCGGACGGCGACGAGGAGCAGCTCGCCGCCCGCTGGCGCCGCGACGGACTGCCCGCCGTCTACGAGCGCTGCGGCACGGCCGGCGACGAGCCCGACCAGCTGCTGACGCGGTGGACGGGCTGGTCCCAGCCGCCCGACTGGCAGCTGGCCTTCGCCACCGCCCTGACCCGGACGGTGTCCGCCGCGATGGACATGGCGGGCGGCCGCCGCGACAGCCTGGACGGCGAGGCACCCCGGCCGCGTCCCTGGCAGCGGGCGCTGAGCTGGTTCATCTCCTCCTATCCGCTGCTCGGCGGCATCGCGTCCGGCATCACGCTGGTCGCCGACGCCGAAGTCGCCCGCGCCCACGGCATCGCCATCGCGGCGGTCGACGCCGAGGCGGCCGAGATCTACATCAACCCGCTGCGCGGGTTCGACGACGAGGAGTGGCGGTTCGTCCTCGCCCACGAGATGCTGCACGCCGCCCTGCGCCACGGCGACCGCTGCGGCACCCGCGACCCCTACCTCTTCAACGTCGCCTGCGACTACGTCATCAACGGCTGGCTGACCGAGATGCAGGTCGGCAGCATGCCCGACGGGCTGCTCTACGACCCCGGGCTCGCCGGCCTGTCCGCCGAGGAGGTCTACGACCGCATCACCGGCGACCTGCGCCGCACACGCCGGCTGGCCACACTGCGCGGCAAGGGCGTCGGTGACATCCTCGGCGGCCCGCTGGGCCCGCCCCGCGACTACGTCGACCTCGACGCCTTCTACCGCCGCGGCCTCGCCCAGGGCCTCGACCTGCACCAGCGGCAGGAGCGCGGCTTCCTGCCCGGCGGCCTGGTCGAGGAGATCCGCGCGCTGAGTCATCCGCCGCTGCCGTGGGACGCCCGGCTGGCCCGCTGGTTCGACGAGTTCGTGCCCCGCCCCGAGCCGGTCCGCTCCTACGCCCGCCCCTCACGGCGCCAGGCGGCCACCCCCGCCATCCCGCGCGCCGGACGGTACTTCCCGCCCGAGGAGATCGCCCGCTGCACCTTCGGCGTGGTCCTTGACACCTCCGGTTCCATGGACCGTGTCCTCCTCGGCAAGGCCCTCGGCGCCATCGCCTCCTACGCCGGAGCGAGGGACGTACCGGCCGCCCGGGTCGTGTTCTGCGACGCCGCCCCGCACGACGCCGGCTACCTGCCCGTCACCGAGATCGCGGGCCGGGTCCGCGTCCACGGCCGCGGCGGCACCGTCCTGCAGCCCGGCATCGACCTGCTGCACCGCGCCGACGACTTCCCGCCCGGCGCGCCCGTCCTGATCATCACCGACGGCTGGTGCGACGTGCTGCGGGTGCGGCGCGAACACGCGTACCTGATCCCGCGGGGCGCGCGGCTGCCGTTCACCGCCAGAGGGGAGGTCTTCCGCGTGAGTTGAGCCGTAGTGTGATCGGATGGGGGACACGGGGCCCGGTGACGGGCCCGCACGCGAGTCCGCATGCGAAAGGAAGAACTCGTGGCTACCACGCGCTCCGCACACACGGTCTGGGAAGGCAACCTGCTCGAGGGCAACGGTGTCGTCACCTTCGACTCCTCCGGCGCCATCGGCGAGCAGCCGGTCACGTGGGCCTCGCGCGCCCAGGAGGCGAACGGCAAGACCAGCCCCGAGGAGCTGATCGCGGCCGCCCACTCCAGCTGCTTCTCCATGGCCTTCTCCAACATCCTCAACAAGGCCGGGACGCCGCCCACCAAGCTCATCACCTCGGCCGACGTCTCCTTCCAGCCGGGCGAGGGCATCACCGGCATCCACCTCACCGTCGAAGGCACCGTCCCCGGCATCGACGAGGCTGCCTTCCAGGCCGCCGCCGACGAGGCCAAGACCGGCTGCCCGGTCAGCCAGGCCCTCAAGGCCACGCCCATCACGCTGACCGCCAAGCTCGCCTGACCTGCGTCACCCCCGCCGCGCGGGCCCGCCCAGGAAGGGCGGCCCGCGCGTCGTCGTCGGTTCACCACCCCCGGCCGGGGTAGGAACCAGACGCCTCGAACCGCCGGGCCGGAAGGAACGCGATGCTGCCGGGAACGTCCACGAACGCCACGGTGCTCGACTCCGCCACCCGCGACCGGACCCGCGTCCTGCTGCTGTTCAGCCTCTCCGGACGGCTCCGCCCCCGGAACACCGCCCTCGGCGCCCTGGTCGACCGCTACGACTACGGCCGCTTCGCCTCCCACCTGATGACCAGCCAGGACGTGCTGCCCGTCCCGGTCCTCGACGAGCAGGTCGCGCCCCGGCGGCTGCGGCTGCCGCACGGCGACCACGGCCTGGGCCTCGCGTCGTTGCGGATCCTCGTCGTGACCAGCCCGCGCGGCGACGCCACCCTCGTCGTGGACTGCGCCTTCGCGGGCGAGACCACCGCCGGCGACCTCGCCGTCTGGCTGGCCACCACCTGCTTCGACCGGGAACGGATCGAGCTCGACGACCGCCCGCTCCTGCAGACGCTGGCCGCGCAGCTCGGCGGCCGGCCGCTCGCCCACGGCCAGAACGTGCACCAACTCGTCTTTCCCGGCGGCCGGTTACAGCGCGAACTGCTCAGCGCCGACGAGGCCCGCAAGGCGATCCTGCTCAACGAGATCGTCTACCGCGGCCGGATGCCCTGGAACCCCGCAACCCCCTACGACGCGAGCCTCGCGCCCAACGTCAGGAACCACGGCCTCACCCTGTCCGCCCTCGGCCGGGGCGTCTCCGTCCAGACCGGCTGGGCCCCGCACGTGGAGAACGGCCTGGTCCTGGTCGCCGTCGGCATGATCTCCGCCCTGTCGGTGCTCCAGCGCGCCCGGCTGGCGGCCTTCGCCATGATGAAGGCCAACGAGCAGGCCCTGACCGACTCGCCCACCGAGATCCGCTCCCTGATCTCCCGCCTCTCCGCCGGTGTCAACGAACTCCAGCTCGACCTGGCCTTCGGCGTCGAGGCCTACGTCGACAGCCTGCTGATCCCCGAGATGGTCACGGAGGCGTTCCAGTCCTCGCTGCGTGACGCCCTCGGCATCCGCGACAGCCTGGAGAACTCGGCCCGCATGGTCGAGCGCCTGACCTCGGTGATCAGCGCCCGCTCCGCCGCCCTGGACGCCGAACTCGCCGAACGCGACGACCGCCGCGACCGCACCGTCTCCGGCCTGGTCGCCGCGGCCACCCTCATCGCCCTGCCGCCGACCCTGCTGCTGGCCTTCTTCGGCGTGAACGGCACGAACGTCGACGAGCACCGCTCCATCCTCGACATGCGCGCCTACGGCACCGCCTACGCGCTGGCCTGGCTGCCCTTCGTCTTCCTGGTCGTGATCGGCTGGATCCTGCTCAGACGGGTCAGCACGCGCTCCGGCTCGCTGCTGCCCGCGCCCGACGACGCCTTCGCCCCCGTCCCGCCTCCCCGCTCGCCCTCCGGGAACCGACGACCATGACGCCCCACCCCGCCGTCTCCGCCCACCGCGGCGGCTCCGAGCGCGCCGACCCCGCCACCTGGGAGGCGTACGAGGACGCGATCGGGTCCGGCGCGGAGTACGTCGAGTTCGACATCCGCCGCACCGAGGACGGGGTCCTCGTCGTCTACCACGACCCCCGGGTCGGCCCCGCCGGGCCGCCGCTGTCCGCGCTCACGTATGCCGGGCTGTGCGAGCGGGCCGGGTACGCCGTGCCCGTGGTGGACGAGGTCATGGCGCTGATCGCCGGGAAGCTCGTGGCCCACCTCGACCTCAAGGAGACCGGCTACGAGCGGGAGGTGATCGACCGGGCGGTCGCCCTGCTCGGCACGGACGGGCTCGTCGTCACCACACTGGAGGACCGGTCCGTCGCCACCGTCACCCGGGCCTACCCCCGCGTGCGCACCGCCCTGTCCCTGGGGCGCGACCGCAGGGAACTCGCCCTGGCCCGGCTGCCCGGGACCCGGCTCAGCGAGCTGTTCCCCGCCCGCCGCATCCGGGCCTGCGGAGCGCACGGCGTCGCCGTCCACCAGCGGCTGGCCAGGACCAACGTGCTGCGCGAGGCGACCCGGCACGGCCTGTTCACCATGGTCTGGACCGTCAACGACGACGCCCTCATGCGGGCCTTCCTCGCCCACCCGCGCGTCGACGTGCTGGTCACCGACCGGCCCCGGCGCGCGGTGGCCCTGCGCGGCCCGGTCACCCCTTCGCGGCATTGACAACAGCGCACTCAAGTTTTGTGCTGGAGAGTGGGACGAGTCGTCGCCCTGGCGGAAGGGGACAGCGATGGGACGAGCGGTCGGGATCGACCTCGGAACCACGAACTCGGTGGTCGCCGTGCTGGAAGGCGGCGAGCCCACCGTCATCGCCAACGCGGAGGGTGCCAGAACCACACCCTCGGTCGTGGCGTTCGCCAAGAACGGCGAGGTGCTCGTCGGAGAGGTGGCCAAGCGGCAGGCCGTGACCAACGTGGAGCGCACCGCCCGCTCGGTCAAGCGGTACATGGGCGACGCGCACTGGCGCTTCCCCGCCGAGGGTGACGTGGACGGCACCCGCTACCGGGCGCAGGAGCTCTCCGCGCGGGTGCTGCAGAAGCTGAAGCGGGACGCGGAGTCCTACCTCGGCGAGGACGTCACCGACGCGGTCATCACCGTCCCCGCCTACTTCGACGACACCCAGCGGCAGGCCACCAAGGAGGCCGGGGAGATCGCGGGCCTGAAGGTGCTGCGGATCATCAACGAGCCGACGGCCGCGGCCCTCGCCTACGGCCTGGACAAGGAGAACGAGCAGACGGTCCTCGTCTTCGACCTCGGCGGCGGCACCTTCGACGTGTCGCTGCTGGAGATGGGCGAGGGCGTCATCGAGGTGAAGGCCACCAACGGCGACACGCACCTCGGCGGCGACGACTGGGACCAGCGGATCGTCGAGTACCTGATCAAGCGCTTCAAGGGCCAGAACGGTGTCGACCTCGCGAGCGACAAGATGGCGGTGCAGCGGCTGCGCGAGGGCGCCGAGCGGGCCAAGATCGAGCTGTCCAGCTCGACCGAGACGACGATCAACCTGCCCTACATCACGGCCTCCGCCGAAGGTCCCCTGCACCTCGACGAGAAGCTGACCCGGGCCCAGTTCCAGGAGCTCACCGCCGATCTCCTGGACCGCTGCAAGGCGCCCTTCCACCAGGCGGTGAAGGACGCCGGCGTGCAGCTCTCGGCGATCGACCACGTGATCCTCGTCGGCGGCTCGACGCGGATGCCCGCGGTGACCGACCTGGTCAAGGAACTCACCGGCAAGGACCCGCACAAGGGCGTCAACCCCGACGAGGTCGTGGCCGTGGGCGCCGCGCTCCAGGCGGGCGTCATCCGCGGCGACGTCAAGGACGTGCTGCTGCTCGACGTCACCCCGCTGTCCCTGGGCATCGAGACCAAGGGCGGCATCATGACCAAGCTCATCGAGCGCAACACGACCATTCCGACGCGGCGTTCGGAGATCTTCACGACGGCGGCCGACAACCAGCCCTCCGTCGGCATCCAGGTCTACCAGGGCGAACGGGAGATCGCCGCGTACAACAAGAAGCTCGGCGTCTTCGACCTCACCGGCCTGCCGCCGGCCCCGCGCGGCGTCCCGCAGATCGAGGTCGCCTTCGACATCGACGCCAACGGCATCATGCACGTCTCCGCCAAGGACCTGGCGACCGGCCGCGAGCAGAAGATGACCGTCACCGGCGGCTCGGCCCTGCCCAAGGACGACATCGACCGGATGATGCGCGAGGCCGAACAGTACGCCGAGGAGGACAGCAAACGCCGCGAGGCCGCCGAGACCCGCAACCAGGCCGAGCAACTCGTCTACCAGACGGAGAACTTCCTGCGCGAGAACGGCGACCGTGTCCCCGCCGACACGAAGTCCGAGGTCGAGTCGGCCGTCGCCGAGGTGAAGGAGGGACTGGCACAGCAGGCGGACACCGCCGCCCTGCGCGCGGGCGTCGAGAAACTCGCCTCCGTCAGCCAGAAGATGGGCCAGGCGATGTACGCCCAGGCCCAGCAGACCCCCACGGAGGAGCGTCCCACCGCGCCGCAGGACGAGGAGGGAGTCGTGGACGCGGAGATCGTGGACGAGGAGAAGAACGGACGGGACGAGAAGGGCGGCGCCGCCTAGCCAACTCCCCGCGGCGGCAAGGGAAAACACTTACTGCGAAGTCAGTGCCCCCTGTCAACCTCCAGCAGCTCGCGTGACCGGCGGGCCGAGGGAGGTTCACAGGTGGTGGCCCGGTTCGCGAGGGCGGACGGCCGTGACGGCATCGGCCACCGCGTCGCCGTGGTCTACGACGACGCGACCGACCGGGTGAAGCTCTACGTCGACGGCCAGACCGGCGCCGGCGCTACAGCGGACCTCCCGAACGGCCGGCGCACCTCCGGCCCCCTCCAGATCGGACGGGCCCGGACGGGCGACGGCTGGGGCGAGTACCTGCACGGCGACGTGGACGAGGTGCGCGCCTTCGCCGGCGCTCTGCCCGACGGCCGCATCCCGTAACCGGGCCGGGTCAGGAACCGGTGTTCGCCGGCGGCAACGTCGCGCACACCGCGTCCAGGACGGTCGCGTACGGGGTACCGAACGCGGTGAGCCTGGACCTGAGCCGGTCCAGGCCGTCGCGGTGCTCCGTCAGGAGCCCGTCGCTGCCGGTGCGGGCCGTGAGCTCCAGAACGGCGGGAAGGAAGTCCGGCGGCTCCTCGCCGGTGGTCTCCAGGCCGTGCGCGCGGTAGAGCTCCTCGGAGGGCGCCGGGGCGGCCTCGCGCCAGGCGCTCAGATACAGGCTGTGCTCCTGCCCGGCCTCGAACACCTCGACGTAGTGCGCGGCCAGTTCCATCGGCGGGGTGACCGCCGCGTGGTCGGCGAACTCCCTGAGCTGCGGGGCGGCTTCGCGCAACAGTGGCAGCCGGGCGCGGAAGTCGTCGTCGGGGTACATCAGGCACAGCGCGGCCGCCTGGTACAGCACCTCGAATCCGGGCATCGGACCTCCTTCGCGTGCGCCCCGTGGTGCCGACGCTAGGGGCGGCCAGAGGGGCCTACCCGTTGACGGGGTCCGTACGGGTCAGGACGCACGACCGGATCGGCCGTGCCGCGAGCGCTCCCCGGACACACGTCCCGTTGGCTGAAAACCATCGCTGAAAGGGGCTCCGGCGCTCGGCCGGGGCCCCTTCGGTACGGACGAATGTGAAGACGCACTTCCCCGCACCCCTACAGTCCAGCGCGTCGGCGGCGCCGACTGTCACACCTCCCCCCAAGGGGCTTCGCCAGCCTGTTTCCGGCACACCCGAGGCTTCGGATGTGACTACACTCGCCGCCCATGCATCAGCGCGATCCCAAGACAAAACAGCAGAAAACTCTGCAACGTCCATCAGGCTTCGACGTGGCCGACCGGCATGTGAAGGCGATGTGGCGCATGGCCGAATCCCGTGCCGATGCGGTCGGATGGACGGTCCGGGGAGATCGCGCCGGGAGGGCGGCGGTCATGACCGGCGCCGGGTTGCGCGGAACGGGCCCCGGCCCGGCTGTGATTAACCCCATACCCGGGACGGCTGCGTGAGTCGCTCAGCCCACCGCCGGCACGCCCGCTCGCGTGACCCCCGCGGACACTGGCGGCTGCTCGCCCTGTCCCTGCCCATCGTGTTCGCCGTCCTGCTCTTCGAGGGCTGGACCGTCCACGAGGTGGACGCCGCCAAGACCCGCCGTCCGTGCACCAGGCCCGTGCCCGGCTCCGTGAGCGAGAGCGGCCCCGTACTGCGCGGCATCGACGGGGACAAGGTGTCCTCGGCCGCGGCGCCCGCACGCACCGTGGCCCTCACCTACGACGGCGGGCCCGACCCCGAGTGGACCCCGCGTCTGCTGGACCTGCTGCGCGAGCACCACGCGCACGCCACCTTCTTCGTGTTCGGCTCCCAGGCGGCACGCCATCCGGACCTGGTCCGGCGCATCCTCGCCGAGGGGCACGAGATCGGCTCGAACACCTATACGGGAGCCGACCTCGGTTCCTCGTCGCGCGTCCGCTTCGCCATGGAACTGGGTCTCACCCAGAAGACGCTCGCGGGTACCGCGGGCATCCGTACCGACCTGCTGCGGATGCCGATGACCACCGAGGTCGACACCCTGTGCGGAGCCGAGTGGCAGGCGGCCCGCAAGGCCGCCTCCGACGGCTACACGCTGGTCGCCGCCGACCGACCGGGCCGTGATCCGGCGCACGGCCAGATCCGGCAGTTCAGCCAGACGGAACTGGCGTACGACGAGACGAAGCGGCTGCTGGACGACCCGCGTGCCGACCGGTTCACCACCGTGACGGACGCGGTCGGCATGCCGCCCGCCGACACCCCGGTGTCCACCGCGGAACGATGGCAGGGCAAGGCCCTCAACTGGACCGTCCTCGCCGGAAGCACCTTCACGCACCTCATGACCTGGGTACTGGGCGTGGCCGGAGCGCTGGGCCTGCTACGGCTGCTCTCGCTGACCTTCTTCGCCCGCGCCCACGTCCGGCGCCTCACCCGCCCCCGGCCCGGCGCCCCCTGGCTGCGGGAGGTCGACGCACCCGTGACCGTGCTCGTGCCCGCCTACAACGAGGAGGCCGGCATCGAGTCCACCGTCCGTTCCCTGCTCGCCTCCACGCACCCGTACCTCGAAGTCCTGGTGATCGACGACGGCTCGACGGATCGGACGGCGGACCTCGCGACCTGGATCGACGACCCCCGGGTACGGGTGATCCGGCAGCCCAACTCGGGCAAGGCCGCGGCCCTCAACACCGGTCTGGCCCACGCCTCCCACGACATCGTGGTGATGGTCGACGCCGACACCGTCTTCGAGCCCGACGCCCTGCACCGCCTCGTCCAGCCGCTGGCGCATCCCGCCGTCGGCGCCGTCAGCGGCAACACCAAGGTCGGCAACCGGCGTGGACTGCTCGGCAGGTGGCAGCACCTGGAGTACGTCTTCGGTTTCAACCTCGACCGGCGCATGTTCGAGGTGCTGGAGTGCATGCCGACCGTCCCGGGGGCCATCGGCGCCTTCCGCCGGGACGCGCTCATGGGAGTCGGCGGGGTCAGCGAGGACACCCTCGCCGAGGACACCGATCTGACGATGGCGCTGTGGCGGGCAGGCTGGCGGGTGTGGTCTACGAGGAGTCCGCCGTCGCCTGGACCGAAGTGCCCACCACTCTGCGGCAGTTGTGGCGACAGCGGTATCGCTGGTGCTACGGCACCCTGCAAGCCATGTGGAAGCACCGCCGGGCCGTCGTCGAAGTGGGCGCGGCCGGCCGCTTCGCCCGCCGGGGCCTGAGCTACCTGGCCGTCTTCCAGGTGGTCCTGCCGCTGCTGGCGCCCGTCGTCGACCTCTTCGCGCTGTACGGGGCGCTCTTCGCCGATCCCGTGCAGGCGACAGGCGTGTGGCTCGCCTTCCTCGGGGTCCAGCTGGTCTGCGCCGGCTACGCGCTGAGACTCGACGGCGAGCGGCTGTGGGCGCTGTGGTCCATGCCGTTCCAGCTCTTCGTCTACCGGCAGCTCATGTACCTCGTCGTCATCCAGTCCGTGGTCGCCCTGCTGCTCGGCACCCGGCTGAAGTGGCACCGCATGCAGCGTTCCGGCACGGCCGCCACCCAGCAGCTCAGAAGACCGGCCCCCGAGCGACAACTGTCATCGAGGTGATGAAGGAATGGTTCGTCCCATGAACGACGGTCACCGGGTGATCACGGGACAGGTGTGGCGGAGCGGCTCCCCTCCGCTCCAGGAGCCTGCCGGGCCCTACGAGGGCTACATCGTCGGGCCGTACCCGTACCACGGCACCGACCCTGGGCCGTACCCGTACGACGGCACCCGCCCTGGGCCGTACCCGCACCCGTCTCCGCCCCCGGCTCCGTACGACACCCAGGCCCCGCCGCACCAGGAGGGCGCCGCCGGGCCGTACCCGGAGCATGCCCCGGAGCCGCCCGCCGGGCCTCTCGCCGGGCCGGACGGGGGCGGCCCCCGGCCCGGGCGCGGCGGCCGTACCACCGGCGTCAGGCCCCCCTCGGCGCGCCCCGGCCGGGTCCGGCGTACCGTGCGCCTGCTGGCGGCGCTGCTGTGCGCGCTGGCCCTCACCGGCGCCGGCACCTGCGCCTGGGCCGAGTTCGAGCTGGACAGGTCCGTCGACCTGAGCGGGCTCCCGGACCGGCCGCCGCAGGGGAGGGGGACGAACTACCTCGTCGTCGGCTCGGACGGCCGCGACGGACTGTCGGAGCAGGCCAGGAAGGAACTGCACACCGGTACGGCCGGAGGAAGCCGCACCGACTCGATGATGCTCCTGCACACCGGCGCCCACGGCACCACCATGGTGAGCCTGCCGCGCGACTCCTGGGTGACCATCCCGTCGTACGTCGACCCGAACACCGGCAAGTTCCACCGGGCGACGAAGAACAAGCTGAACGCGGCCTACTCCCTCGGCGGACCCAGGATGCTCGTCCGGACCGTCGAACTGAACACGGGGCTGCGCGTCGACCACTACGCGGAGATCGGCTTCGCGGGCTTCGTCGGTGTCGTGGACGCGGTCGGCGGTGTGGAGATGTGCGTGGACCGGAGAATCGACGACCCGAAGTCGGGTCTGAAGCTCCGCAAGGGCTGTCACGACCTGACCGGCGCCCAGGCCCTGGCCTTCGTCCGCCAGCGGCACCAGGAGGCGGACGGCGACCTCGGGCGCTCCAGGAACCAGCGCGCTTTCCTCTCCGCCCTGGCCCGCAAGGCCGCCGCGCCAGGTGTCGTGCTCGACCCGTTCCGTGCGTATCCCGCCCTGAGCGCGGGACTGGACACCCTCGATGTGGACAAGGGCATGGAACTGAAGACCCTCCTGTCGCTGTTTCAGGCGATGCGGAGCGTCTCGGGAGGCGGCGGCCGGCAGCTGAACGTCCCCGTGTCCGGGCCCGGCTCCACCGGGGCCGCCAGGAACGCCCTGAAATGGGACGAGGTGAAGGCGAAGAGGCTCTTCGCCGAACTGCGCGACGACCGGCCGGTGTGACATGAGACGCGCCCGGGGTGCGGTGACACTTCTGTGAGACAGCGCGCTGGTCTCCATGAGGGTGTCGCTGCGAACGGGGCGCGTCGGCCGCTCGCAATGAACCCGGTGCGAACGAGGACGGTCTTGGGTCAGGAACGGCAATCGCGCTACGCACAGACCCACGACGAGGAGCTGGGCGCGGCCGTCGCGCGGGCCCAGGACGGGGACGAGACCGCCTTCGCCGTCGCCTACCGGCTGGTGCAGCCAGGGCTGCTCGGATATCTGCGCGGACTGGTCGGTGAGGACGCGGAGGACGTGGCGTCCGACGCCTGGTTGCAGATCGCCCGGGACCTCGGACGGTTCCAGGGTGACGGGGCGGGCTTTCGCGGCTGGACGGCCACGATCGCCCGGCACCGTGCACTGGACCACGTGCGCCGCCAGCGCGCACGGCCCCGGCCCGGGGTGATCGAACAGGATGTCCTGGACCTCCCCGGCCCGCACAGCACCCACGAGCAGGCGCTGGAGGCCGTCTCCACGGAGCGGGCCCTGGAACTGGTCCGCGGGCTGCCGCGGGACCAGGCCGAGGCCGTGCTCCTGCGCGTCATCGTGGGCCTGGACGGCCCCTCCGCGGCCCGCGTCCTGGGCAAGCGCCCCGGGGCGGTGCGCACCGCCACGCACCGGGGCCTGAAACGCCTCGCGCGTCAGCTGCGTCTCGCGGCGGAGGCCGCCGAAGGTGTGACGGATGAGGCGTCCCGGCCGCTGGAGAGTCGACGTCCTGCACGACGACGTCAGTGGCCGGACAGACCGGCGTCACCATCCGGCACGCCGGACCCATCGAACAGCTCAGGCAGGAACGGACAACGGACATGGGTGATCGGCTGAGCCGCGACGCAGTCACAGGCCGACGTGGGCGCCCCGGCGAGGCCGCGCCCGCCCCGTCGGGCCCGTGGGACGACACCGCCCTGCACACGACCCTGGCCGCCGCCCTGCTCGCGGGCGGCCCCGGCCCCGACGCCGAGCGCATGGCCGTCGCCGCCTTCCGGACGGCCCGCGACGCGGGAGCGCACGGAGCACGCACCCGGCACCGCGACGACTGGCGGCTCCCCGCCGTCCGGCGCACCGGGCGCCCGGTGAAAACGGCGGCGGCCGCCCTGCTCACCAGCATCGCCCTGGGCGGTGTCGCGGTCGGGGCCATCGGCTCGGCCGGTTCGTCCTCGAACGGTCCCGGCGAAGGGGCAGCGCACCCCTCGGCCCTCGCCCCCACCCGGCAGGCCGCGGAGACCGCGCAGGCCCCCTCCGGCGGTCCGGGGCGGGGAGAGGGCTCGTCCGCCGCCCGGGACACCGCAGCCCACTGCCGTGCCTACGAACGGGTCGAGGACCGCGGAAAGGCACTCGACTCGACCGCTTGGCGGCGTCTCGTCGCGGCGGCCGGCGGAGAGGCCGAGGTCGACGCGTACTGCGCGGAGCGGCTGGCGCGGGCGACCCCCACGCCGGGCAGGTCCGGCGACCCGGGCGGGCCCGGCGAAGGCGCCGCGGACGACGGCGCCCCCGGCAGGAACGGTACGCCGGGTAACGGACAGCCCGGCGGCGGCCGGGAGGGCGGCGGCAGGGACGAGTGACCCCGGCACGCGGCACCGCAGGCACGCCCCTGTGACGATTCCGGCGTCTCTTCCGGTGTGTAAGTAGTGAAGAAATCGCACGCCGTTGATGTCGATGGTGTGGATGATGCCTGGAGGTTTCCGAGTGCGGCCGTTCACCCTCAACTACGCTCTCCCCAGTTCGCTGCCCACGGTGGTGACGCCCTACCGCTTCGACGAGTCGCTCCAGCTGAACGTGCTTCCCGACGGGCGCCCGGCCGTCAGTGATCCCGACCTCCTCCTGGCGGTCGGCACGACGGCCTCCACGGCCGGTTCCAAGACGCACTTCGACGACTGACGACACCTGCCGCGATGACCGTACTGATCCTCACGTCCAAGGAAGACGTCACCGCCGACATGGTGGTGACCAGGCTGCACGAGACGGCGGTGCCCGTCATGCGGCTCGACCCCGCCGACCTGCCGGACGACACCGTGCTGTCCGCGCACTACACCCACGGCGACTTCGAGGGCCTGCTGTCGGCGAACGGACATGTGGTCAGCATGCGCGGTCTGCGCTCCGTATGGGTCCGCAGACCCGGGGAACCGGCCGCGCACGCCGCCGAGCCCTCGGCATGGCTGACGGCCGAGACCAGACAGGCACTGTTCGGCATGCTCTACTCGGCGTCCGCCCGGTGGATGAACCATCCCCGCGACGCCGACCGGGCCCGACTGAAGCCGTGGCAGTTGCGGGCCGCGCACCTCAGCGGCCTCGCCGTACCGCCGACCGTCGTCACCACCTTTCCGCGCCTGGCACGGCAGTTCGCCGAGGAGTACGGGGAGGTGGTGGTGAAGTCCGCCTCGGGGCCGCCACCCGGCGAACCGCTGGAGCTGCCGACCACCCTGATCGGGCCCGACTCGGACTTCTCGGGGGTCGCGGCCGGCCCCGCGCTGCTCCAGCGGTACGTGCCCAAGCGCGCCGACGTCCGTCTGACCTGTGTCGGCAGCCGGGTGTTCGCCGCGCGCAAGACGGCCGAACCGCACCAGATCGACGGACGCTACGGCGACACCGAGCACACCTGGCAGCCGGTCGCGGCACCCGACCGGATCCGCAGGCCCGTGCACGACTACCTCGCCAGGGCCCAACTGGCGTACGCGGCATTCGACTTCGCCGAGGACGAGGACGGCTTCTGGTGGTTCCTCGAGTGCAACCAGAGCGGCCAGTTCGGCTTCGTGGAACTGGAGACAGGGCAGCCCATCTCGGAGGCGGTGGCCCAGTGGCTGTCCCAGCCGGGAGGGCGCTGAAGCACGGCCGGTCCGAGCTCAGAAGCCGTCCCGGTACTCCCGCAGCAACTCCTCCGTACGCTGCGCCGAACCCGCCCCGGCCGTCATGTGGTCCAGCACCTCGAGATGCGCGGAGACCTCCTTGCGGGAGTCCAGGTACAGCGCGCCGGTCAGATACTCGGTGAAGACCATGTCGGGCAGTTCCGGCTCGGCGAAGCGGAACAGCGAGAAGGGGGCGTACGTCCCCGGATGCGGGCCGTCGGCGAACTCGGCGATCTGGAGGGTGACCCGGTCGCGCGCGGCGTACTCCAGCAGCTTGTCCAGCTGGTCGCGCATCACCCGGCCGTCGACGCTCACCGGGCGGCGCAGCACCGTCTCGTCCATGATCACCCACAGGTGCGGGGGATCGGCGCGGTCCAGGAGCCGCTGCCGCTCCATCCGCAGCGACACATGCCGCTCCACGGCTTCCGGCCCGGCGTTCGCGATGGTCCCGGCCTGCAGCACGGCCCGCGCGTACCCCTCGGTCTGCAGCAGCCCCGGCACGAAGTGCGGCTCGTACGACCGGATGATCCGCGCGGCGCCCTCCAGGCTCACGTACAGGCTGAACCACTCCGGCAGCACGTCGTGGAACCGCTGCCACCAGCCCGGCCGGTTCGCCTCCTCGGCGAGGTCGACGAAGGCCGTCACCTCGTCCTCCGCCACGCCGTACGCCGTCAGCAGGATCTGCACGTACGGGATCTTCAGCGCGACGTCGGCGGTCTCCATCCGGCGGACGGTCGCCGGGGCGACCCGCAGCACCTTGGCGGCCTCGTCACGACTGAGGCCCGCGGCCTCGCGCAGCTCTTGCAGCCGCTTGCCCAGGACCACCTGGCCCACGGTGGGTGCGGCCCGCCGTTCACTCACGCCACGCCTCCCCAACGTGCCCAAGCCTGTGATCAGTCTGTCACGTCCGGGCGGCCCGATCACAGGGCTCGCACCGAGGAGATCGCCGGAAGCGGAGGAGAGGCAGGGGCATTACCCCGCGGGTAATCGACCGGACACCGCCGGACCGGGATCGTGAACGTACCGGTTCCCGGGCCGGCGCACTCCGGCCCGGGGCCCGGCCCAGCCGCCGCACCACAACCCGACGGAGGGTGATTCCCCATGTCCGCGATCCAGCTCGCCGCGCTCGCCCGGACCGTGGAACCGCAGTCCATGCTGCGCCGCTTCCTCGCCCTGGACGCCGTCGTCACCGGCACCAACGCGCTCGCCTACCTGGCGTTCTCCGGCCCGCTGGGGCGGTTCCTCGGGGTCGACGCCACGCTGCTGCTCGCCCTGGGCGCGTTCCTCGCCCTCTACTCGGCGGGCGTGGGCCTGCTGGCCGCCCGCAGGCGACCCCCGGCGCTCGGCGTGCGGGCCGTCGTCGAGGCCAACCTCGCCTGGTCGGCGGTGAGCCTCGCCGCCCTGGCCCTGTGGCTCACGCCGAGCACGCCGGGCGCCGTGTGGACGGTGCTCCAGGCCCTGGTCGTGGCCGGATTCGCCGTGCTCCAGCACCTGGCTCTGAGGGCCCGTCAGAGCAGCGAAGCCTGAAGGTACTTGGCCGTCGCCGGGTCGGCCGGGAGCAGCGTCTCGATGGCCAGCTCGGCGACCGTCACGTCCATCGGCGTGTTGAACGTGGAGATCGAGGAGACGAACGACAGCGTCCGCCCCCCGTGCTCGATCCGCAGCGGCAGCGCGAAGTACGGCACCGGCTCCGACGGCTCGTCCGCCGGATCCGCGTCGGGCACCGGATACGCCGCGACCTCCTCGTACAGCGCCCGCAGCGGCTCCGAGCGGTGCAGCGCGATCTGCCGCTCCATCTGCTCCAGCAGATGCCCCCGCCAGGCGCGCAGATTGCGGATGCGCGGCGCGAGTCCTTGCGGGTGCAGGGCCAGCCGCATCGCGTTCAGCGGCGGTTCGAGCAGGGCCTCGCCGACCCCGTCGACCAGCGTCATGACCCCCCGGTTGGCGGCCACCACGTTGTACAGCGCGTCCACCACCAGCGCCGGATACGGCTCGTAGCCGCCGATCAGCCGCTCGATGCCCTCCCGCAGCGCGCCCAGCGCCGGGTCGTCCAGCGGGGTCTCCGGGTAGCGCGGCGCGTAACCGGCCGCCAGGAGAAGCGCGTTGCGCTCCCGCACGGGGACGTCCAGATGCTCGGCCAGCCGCAGCACCATCTCCTCGCTGGGCCGGGAGCGGCCGGTCTCGACGAAGCTGATGTGCCGGGCCGAGGAGTCCGCGCGCAGGGCCAGCTCCAGCTGGCTGATGCGCCGCTGCTCCCGCCAGGCCCGCAGCAGGGGGCCCGCGCCCTTCTCGGCGATGGACGGGTGAGTGGTCATGCCGGGACCGTAGTCGAGAACCGGTCGTGCCGGACAGGCACACCCCTCTGACCAGGGCCCCGGCCGCCCACCTGTGGCAGGCTGGGAGGATCAGCAGCCAGGGAAGGAGCGCGGCCCATGCCCGTCGAACCGCTGTCGCAGAAGGAGATCGAGGACCGGCTGGCCGAGCTGCCGGGCTGGTCGCTCGACAGGGACCGTCTCATCCGCTCCTACCGGCTCGGCTCGCACTTCGCGGCGACGGCGATGGTCGTGCACATCGCCCAGGTCCAGGAGGAGCTGAACCACCACTCCGACCTCACGCTCGGCTACAACACCGTCTCCCTGGCCTTGCACACGCACAGCGCGGGCGGTGCCGTGACCGACAAGGACTTCGAGCTCGCCCGCAGGGTGGAGGACCTGGCCCCCGGCCACGGTGCACACTGACGGAGTGCTCGACTACGACAAGGAAGCGGAGCGGTACGACGCCTCGCGCGGCGGTGAGCCCCGGGCGGCGGCCGCCGCGGAAGCGGTGCTGAGCCTCATACCGCCGAACGCGCGCGGTCTGCTCGACGTCGCCTGCGGCACCGGCATCGTGACCCGCCGGCTCGCGGCCGCCCGCGACGGCCTGCGGGTGACCGGCGTCGACCTCGCCCCGGCGATGGCCCGGCAGGCCTCCACCCGGCTCCCCGGGGCGGTCGTGCGCGCCGACAGCCGCCGGCTGCCCTTCCGGGACGGGCAGTTCGACGCCGTGTGCAGCGTGTGGCTGCTGCATCTGGCCGCCGGGCCCGCCGAGGTGCGGGCCATCGTCGGCGAATGCGCCCGGGTGCTGCGGCCCGGCGGGGTCTACGTCACCACCGTCGACAAGGCCGCCTCCCACAACGTGGGCAGTGACATCGATGTCGTCCTGTCCTCCCGGCCGCCCAGCCCGGTCCGGGACGCGGCGGCGGACGTCATGTCCTGCGCCGCTGCCCACGGCCTGGCGCCGGCCGGGCAGGCCGGCTTCACCGGTTTCGGCCAGGGCCGCAGCCCCCGCCGCACGATCGCCGACCTGCGCCGGGGCTGGTTCGTCACCCTGCCCCCGGGCGACCCGCTCGCCGACGGATTCGCCACCCGTCTCGCGCACCTCCCCGACCAGGACCGGCCCCGCCCCGACCCGGTGTTCAGCCTGCGGTCGTTCCGGAAGGCCGGGTGAGCGGCAGGGCGAGGGCGCGGGCGAGGGCGGCCGTGACGGAGGCGGAGCGGCCGGGCAGGTACCGGGCCCCCCACTCGGCCGCCGCCGCGAGAAAGCCCGTCAGGTCACGCTCCGCACCGCGGAGGAGGTCGTGCAGTTCGGTGACGGACAGCTCGATCACCGGACTGTCGCTCCGCTCGGCGTCGACGGTCAGCCGGACGGTGTCCCCGAGGCGCTCGGCGCACGGGTCCGGGTCGTGGCCGAAGGAGGCCCGGCCGCTGCCGTCGAGGACCTGGTGCCAGTCACGCCAGTCCTCCAGCCCGTTGCAGCAGCCCGGGGTGAACGTGGTGCCGTCGGAGCGGTCCGTGACCCGCATGCCGCCGGCGGCGAAGAGGGTGTCGAAGGTCAGCAGGCCGTGGAGGAAGGACCCGAGCGGGTCGGCGGGCCGTGGCGGGCGGTCGTCCAGCCCGGGGTCGATGTCGTTGCAGCGGGCGATGCACATCACCGCCGTCCCGACCTCGGCGGGGGACAGCCCGCCGTTGAGCGGCAGGTAGCCGAACGGCTCGGCCTCGGCGACAGGCCAGAGGCCGAAGCCGTCAGGGGCGCCGGTCTCCAGGACGGGCTGCATCACGATCACTCGGGCAAGTGTTCCGTATCCCCTGCCCCTGTCGCCTCTCGATTTCCGCGCCGCCGGGGGCGCCCGCCGTGTCCGGCGCGCGCCCCGGCAGCACCGCTCAGGCGACCGTGCAGTTCCGGTCCCCCAGAGTGAAGGCGGCCGGCTTGGTGTTCGTGCCCGACCAGTTCGCCGTGAAGCCGAAGCTCACCGACGAGCCCGCCGCCACGTTTCCGTTCCAGCCGATGTTCTTCGCCGTGACCGCAGCTCCCGACTGTGCCGCTTCGGCGTTCCACGCCTGCGTCAGCTTCTGGCCGTCGGGGAAGGTCCAGTTCAGGGACCAGCCGTTCCAGGCGCTCGTGCCGGTGTTGGCGAGCTGGACGTCCGCCTGGAAGCCGCCCGTCCACTGGCTGGTGACCTTGTACGTCACCTTGCAGGCGCCCGTCGGTGCCGGGCCGGGGCCCGGTCCCGGGTCGGTCGTGCCGCCGCCGGAGCTGTCGCCGTAGACGACGCCCCGGCCGTTCGTGGAGACGTAGACACGGCCGTACACGCGCGGGTCGCCGGTGATCGCCGCGCCCGTCCAGCCCCACTGGTGGGCGTCGTCGTTGATGCGGGTCCAGCTCGCGCCCTTGTCGGTGGAACGGAAGATGCCGCGCACGCCGCCGATCTTCGCGCTGGTGTAGAGGGTCTGGTAGGAGGCGCCGGGTGCCGCCTTGCCGAAGCCGACGGTGTCGGCCTGCTCGACGCCCGGCAGCTTGGTGAAGCTCGCCCCGCCGTCCGTGGAGTGCCACAGACCGTAGGCGCCGTCCGCCGCGCCACCGGCCAGCCACACGTCGCCCTTCCCGCCCGGCAGCGCCTTGAAGCGGACACTGTCACCGCTCGGCAGGCCCGTCGCCGGTGATGCCTTGAAGGTCGCCCCGCCGTCCGTACTGACGTAGAACTTCCCGGACTTGAAGCCGTAGAAGGTCTTCGGATCGACGCGGTCCGCCTCGACGACCGCCCCGGCGGGGATCCCCTGGGAGGCCTGCCACGACGTGCCGAAGCCCGTCGCGTGGTGCACGCCGGCGCCCTCGGGGCTCCACACGAACCGGCTGCCGTCGGCCGCCGCCGCGACCGTGCCGCCGCCGCTCACGCCCGAAGGGTCGGTCCCCGCGAACCAGTTGGCGCCGTTGTCCGTCGAGAACGCGATGTGCGGTCCCGAGTCCAGGTTGCCCGTCCGCACCACCGTGTCCGGCTTCGACTCGGCGAAGTCCAGGCTCGTGGTCGTCGTGAAGTTCGGCTGGGTGAACATCATCGACGGCACCTTCGTCAGGTCCGTGTGGCGGAACCCGCCGATGTCGCCGAGCGCGCTCAGCAGCGGGGCGCCGGACGGGGGAGAGGCCAGGTCGTTGACCGCCGTCTCCTCCAGGCCCCGGACCATCGGCTTGACGGTGAACTTGCCGCCGCCGTCCCAGTTCCCGAGGTTCTCCGTGCCGTAGATCGTCGCCCCCGTCCCGTACATCATCCGGTTCGAGTCGAACGGGTCGATCTCCAGGGCCTCGGTCATCCACCCGAGCTTCGGCGTCTGCTCGGGCGGTTGCGGATTGGCGGCCCAGGTCAGCCACGGCGAGGACGAGACGTCCATCGTGTAGCGGTTCTCGCGGTTCGGGTACGACGTGTAGTCCCACGCCTTGGTCCAGGTCGCGCCGCTGTCCGTGGAGCGGAAGATCTGCGTGTCGGGCCACCAGGCGCTGTATGCGGTCGCCATGACCGTGCCCGGCTTCTGCCGGTCCACCGTCAGTCCGCTGAAGCCGTAGAAGGTGTCGGCCTCCGCCACCGGGCTGATGTTCGTCCAGGTCCCCGTGCCCGTCGCGTACCGCCACAGCCGGCCCTTGCCGCCGTCGTACGGGCCGCCCTTGTCGCTGTACGCGAGATAGAGGTAGCCGTTCTTCGCGTCCAGGACGCCCTTGTGCGCCAGCTGTCCGGTGGGCTGCCCGGCCAGCCGCTGCCAGGTCGCGCCCGCGTCCGTCGACCGGTACACCGCGTTGTCCTTGTCGGCGACCCCGACGTAGACCGTCTTCGTGGCGTTCCCGGCGGTGCCCGTGGACTCGTCGAAGGTGACCCAGACGATGCCCTGGTTGTCGGACGCGTAGCCGCTCGTGTCGCTCGGGTCCTGCGCGTAGTTGCCGACGTTGGGGAAGTTCGCCACCTGCGACCAGGTCGTGCCCGAGTCCGTCGACCGCCACAGCCCCTTGCCGCTGGGCGCGCCCAGATACAGCACGCTGTTGCGGTTCGGGTCGACGGCCAGCCGCTCGCCCATGCCCCGCCCCGGCATGTTGCCGCCCAGCTTGAACGGCAGGTTCGTCTTCCGCCAGCTCGCGCCCCGGTCGGAGGAGCGCATGACGGCGCCGTTCTTCGGGTCCCAGCTGTTCGTGTACGTCCCGACCGCCGCGTACACCCGGTTCGGATCGACGGAGTCGGTCGCGATGCTGACCACGCCCGTGTGCCCCCAGTCGTCCCACCCGACCGAGTCCAGCAGCGGCCTCCAGGTCTTGGAGGACTCCTGCCAGCGGTAGGCACCGCCGATGTCCGTGCGGGCGTAGGCCAGGTTCTTCTCGGAACGGTTGAAGACGATGCCGGGTACGAACCCGCCCCCGTCGATCCGGGCGTTCTGCCAGGTGTACGTGTCGGCGGCGAGCTTCGGCGCCGGGGGACCGGCGGCCAGGGCGGTGGGGGCGCCCGACAGCAGACCGGCCGCCAGCGCCAGCACGGCCGTGAGGATACGGGTTCTTCGCACGGTGGGGGTCCTTCCAGGTGGGGGACGTGCGAGGGCCGGGCGGTCCCCAGTGCGGGTGGGGACCGCCCGGCCGGTCGGCCTCGTCGTCAGGTGACGAGACCACGAACGCGGAGCTTCGGACGCACCTGTGTCTTGGGGGCGCGGGGCTGCATCGATATGCGGCTCCGCCGCGTGGGCGCGACCAGCCACATATGGCCCGCAGACCAAACCCGCGCCCCCCGCGGAGCGCCCGGCGGGGGCTATTCGAGAAGCTCCGCGTACGAGCCCATGGCCAAGGCGATGTCCGCCTGAGCCCAGAACCGGTGATACGTGAACGACGGCACCGCACCGCCCGCGAGATAGCTCTCGATCTTCGACCAGGCCGGGTCGTCCTCGTAGAAGGACCGGATCGAGTCGAACGTCGACGACGAGTTGATCGCGTCGCCGTTCGGCATCGTGCCCGTCCAGCCGCTCGGGATGTGCACCGGGTCGTCGAACCGGTTGTAGTCGGCCCGGTTCTCCGGAACGGCGATCCCGAGATCGGTCTGGTGGTTCGCCCACATGCCGTCCAGCAGCTTCTTCGCCGCCGCCGCGGCCTCCGTGTCACCGGAGCGGTCCGCGTAGTACGTCAGGGTCTTGGCGTACGCGGCCGCCACACCGACGTCGTTGGTGTAGTCGGCGACGGTGACGCGCAGCCCGCTGTTGGCGCCGGGGCTGGAGGCGTTCCAGGTGTCGGGCTGGCCCGACCACTGGAGCGTCGACGGGATCCGGAAGGTGCCGTCCGGGTTGAACGTGGTCTTGGACAGCGCCCAGTCGACCCACTTGTCGAGGACCGTCTTGGCCTTCGCGTTCCCCGTCTGCTGGTACAGCTCGGCGACCCGCTCCATGGACCACGCCTGGAAGCCGAACCACTGGTTGGACGGCGGGTCGTGGTACACCGGCTTCTCGTCGTAGTACATGCCGTAGAACGTCGACTTGCCGGCGGGCGGGGTCGCGTACCGGCCCGCCCAGCTGTTGGTCGCGCCGCCCGCGATGGCACCCTCGCTCGACTGCAGCCAGCGGTAGAACTCCAGCTGCCGGTCCATGGACTTGGCCCAGTCCGCCGCGCCCGTCGCCGACTTGGGCTTCAGCGGCGCGTAGTTGCCGAGCGCGTAGGCCGCGAGGGGGTTCTGGTAGCCGCCGTGGGCGTGGCTGGAACCGATGCGCCAGGCCCAGCCGGCACTGGTGTCGGTGGCGCCGCCCCAGGCGTAGTACCAGGACATCAGGTAGAACGAGGCGTCCTTGCCGGTGCCCGCCGGACAGGCCGAGGGTCCGACGCAGTTGCCGACCTTCTTGAAGTACTTGTCGAACATCGAGTAGCGCAGGTAGTCACCCATCTTGGCCGCCTTGGCGACCGTCCCGGAGACCTGCCCGCCCTTGCCCTGCTCCTTGGCCCACAGGTCCGCCCAGTAGGCGGCCTGCACGGCCCGCGCGTCGGCGTCCGGAGCGTTGGTGAACTTCCACTGCTTGGCGTAGGAGGCGTCACCGGTGAACAGGTCCAGGTAGCCGTTCTTGCCGCCGTACTTGAAGGCGTCGCAGGTCGGCTGCGGCACCGTCTCCCACACCGACTCCTGCGCGCCGCGCTGGAAGGTGTTGATGTACGACGGGCCGGTGTCCGACGGGCCCGCCTCGCACTTGCCGGGCGAGTTGCCGTAGCCGTAGACGTTGTCCACGTCCTGCAGCCAGTGCATGCCGTAGACGTCGTCCGTGCCGTAGGCGCTCTTCAGCTCGCCCGCGATCGGGTCGGAGCCGACCGCGACACCGGTGTCGAGCTTGGCCGGGTACTCGTTCGGCGTGTCCAGCTCGGGGGCGTAGGTGGCGGGCTTGGCGGGGTTGTAGAAGGAGTTGGTCGGCTGGTCGGCGCGGGTGGGGATCATGTACTTCTCCATGAGGTCCCACGCGCCGTTGAACTTGGACCAGTCACCCGTCACCTTGCCGTACATGGCCTGGAGCCACAGGAGGTAGCTGTACGCCTCCGACGTGGTCTCGTGGCCGTGGTCCGGCGCCTCGACGATCAGCGTCTCGACCGAGTGGTAGGGGATGCCCTCGGGGGAGAAGTAGCCGTTCGCCGGGTTGGTGATCTTCCCGTACAGCTCCAGGAAGCGGGCGTCGTAGACCTTCGCCGCCGCCAGCTGGGTCACGGTGACCGAGGCCTTGGCGTGGCCCGCGGCCGTCGACTCGAACACGGCGGACCCGGAACCGGAGCCGGCTGCCGCGACGGTCACCTTCTGCGCGGTGTTCCAGTTCTGCGGCGTGAACGTCAGTGAGGCGCCGGCCGAGACCGAGAGCCCCGAGTTGCCGCTCGCGCGGGCCGAGGTCACCGTGACGTTCGCGGAAGGCTGCTTGGACAGCTTGACCTCATAGGTTCCCGACTTGCCGGACTGGACGCCCAGTTGGAGCGGCGAGGCCACGACGGTCGGGCCGGAGGCGACGGTGATGCCGACCGGGGTGGAGTCGGCGGAGGCGCCCATGCTGTCGTACGCCTTCGCCACCAGGGAGTGGCTGCCCACGGTCAGGTCCGGGACGGAGAGCGTGTAGGGCGCGCTCGTGTCCGTGCCGAGCAGCTTGGTGTCGTCGTAGAACTCCACCTTGCTGATCGTGGCGTCGTCCGCGGCGGCGGCGGTGGCCGCCAGCGGCACCGCCTGGCCCTGGGTGTACACGGCGCCCGCGCTCGGGCTGGTCAGCACGGCGATCGGCGGCTGGTGCGCGCCGGTGCAGGGGGTGCCGTTGACGGAGAAGGACGTCGGCGCGGTGTTGCCGCCGCTGTAGGAGAACTGGGCGCCGGTGGAGACGGCGGCGCCCGCGGCGACCCGCGCGTTGTGGGAGGCGTTCTTGACGGTGATGTTCTGGCCGGACTGCGACCAGGCGCCGTTCCAGCCGTTGCCCAGCTTCTGGTTGCCGGAGTAGGCGTAGGTCAGCGTCCAGCCGTCGATGACGTCCGTGCCGCGGTTGGTGAGGGTCAGGTCCACCGTGAAACCGGAGCCCCAGTCGTTCGTCTTGTAGTCGACACTGCACTGAAGTGCCGCCGCCTGCGCGGGAGTCGACCCTGAGGAGAGCATCGTCAACGGAAGCGCGAGAGCTGCGAGGGCTGCGGTCCACAGCCGCCGCACCGCTCCGCGTCTCCGGGGTGGGGGATGCATGGTGCTGGTTCCTCCTTGCGGCTCGGAGAAGTCAAGGCTTGAACCAGTGGGAGCGCTCCCATAGTGCGGAGGGGTCAGGTACCGGTCAAGGCCCTCGAAGAGTCGAAAAGATTCGACGCCGGGAGTTGAGCGAAAGTCAGTGACTCCCCTGTTCTTTGCCGACACTTGCCGCTACCTTCCTTGACACCAGTGGGAGCGGTTCCATCAGTCGACGCGTCCGTCACGACGCACCCGGCCTGCACGGAGTCGCTCATGCAACACCCCTCGCGTTCAGTACTTTTAGCCGCCGCCCATGCGGTCGTCCCCGGCTGCGCGAGTGCCGGTGCCGGGTTCCTCATGTCCTTGTCGGAGCGCGCCCTGAACGGCTGACACCCCCACCACCGAAAGGGAAACCCGCACTCATGAGCCGTACGAGAACAGCGTTACTGGCCGCCATGGCCCTGGTCGCCGGAGCGACCGGAACCGCCTTCGCCGTCGACGCTGCCGACGTCGCCGCCGTCCCCTGCACCGTCGACTACAAGATCCAGAACCAGTGGAGCACCGGCTTCACCGCCGCCGTCACCATCACCAACAACAGCGCCGCCAAGTCGTCGTGGTCGCTGAAGTGGTCGTACGCCGGCAACCAGAAGGTCACCAGCGGCTGGAACGCCAAGCTGAGCCAGAGCGGTGCCGCCGTCACCGCGGCCAACGAGACGTACAACGCCCAGCTCGCGACCGGCGGTTCGGTCAGCTTCGGCTTCCAGGGCAGCTACAGCGGCAGCAACGCGGTCCCGGCCACCTTCACTCTCGACGGCGTGACCTGCAACGTCGACGGCGGGTCCGGCGGCCCCACGGATCCGCCGGACCCGGGCGGGCCGTCCAACCGGGTCGACAACCCGTACAGCGGCGCCAAGATGTACGTGAACCCCGAGTGGTCCGCGAACGCCGCCGCCGAGCCGGGCGGCAGCCGGATCGCCAACCAGCCGACCGGAGTCTGGCTGGACCGGATCGCGGCCATCAACGGCGCGGGCGGAAAGATGGGCCTGCGCGCCCACCTCGACGAGGCGCTGCGCCAGAAGGGCTCCGGCGAACTCGTCGTGCAGTTCGTCATCTACAACCTGCCCGGCCGGGACTGCTCCGCGCTCGCCTCCAACGGTGAGCTGAAGGCCGATGAGATCGGCCGCTACAAGACGGACTACATCGACCCGATCAAGGCGATCCTCGCCGACCCGAAGTACGCCTCGCTGCGAATCGTCACGACGGTCGAGATCGACTCGCTGCCCAACCTCGTCACCAACACCGGCAGCCGCCCGACGGCCGTCCCGCAGTGCGACGTGATGAAGGCCAACGGCAACTACGTCAAGGGCGTCGGCTACGCGCTCAACAAGCTCGGCGACGTGCCGAACGTCTACAACTACGTCGACGCCGGACACCACGGCTGGATCGGCTGGGACGACAACTTCGGCCCCACCGCCACCATCATGAAGGAGGCGGCGACCGCCGAGGGCGCCACGGTGAACGACGTCCACGGCTTCATCACCAACACGGCGAACTACAGCGCTTTGAAGGAGAACAACTTCACCATCAACGACACCGTGGCCGGCAAGTCCGTCCGCGAGTCGAAGTGGGTCGACTGGAACCGCTACCTCGACGAGCTGTCCTACGCCCAGGCCTTCCGCAACCAGCTGGTCTCGGTGGGCTTCAACTCGAACATCGGCATGCTGATCGACACCTCCCGCAACGGTTGGGGTGGTGCCGCACGGCCCACCGGACCGGGTGCGACGACGAGCGTCGACACGTACGTCGACGGCGGGCGATACGACCGCCGCTTCAACGCCGGCAACTGGTGCAACCAGTCCGGAGCCGGCCTCGGCGAGCGCCCGCAGGCGGCCCCGGCCGCCGGGATCGACGCCTACGTGTGGATGAAGCCGCCGGGAGAGTCCGACGGGTCGAGCAAGGCCATCCCGAACGACGAGGGCAAGGGCTTCGACCGCATGTGCGACCCGACCTACACGGGCAACCCGCGCAACAACAACAACATGTCCGGTGCCCTGCCGGACGCGCCGGTGTCCGGGCACTGGTTCTCCGCCCAGTTCCGGCAGCTGATGCAGAACGCGTACCCGCCGCTGTCCTGACCCGTCCGTGCTGAACCGCTGATCCGCCGGGGCCCGTGCCCCGGCGGATTTTGCGGGACCGGCAACAGCAGTGGCCTCCGCACGGTGCGCCGTCGCACGCTGACCGCATCCGAGCGGGAGGCTGACCACCATGGCGCACCACCACCACGACCACGAGCGGGGCCACGGTTCCCACCACGGCCACACGGACATCGACTGGGCCGAGATGGGCCCGACCCTGGAGGCTTCGGCGGAGCTGTTCGCGTCCCTGTACGAGCGGGCCCTGGGCTGGCTGGCCCAGGAGGTGACCGAACCGGGTCTGATCGTCGACGCGGGCAGCGGGCCGGGCGTCGTGTCGTGTCTGTTCGCGGAGACGTTCCCGGGCGCGCGGATCGTGGCGGTGGACGGTTCCGACGGGCTGCTGGAGCGGGCCCGGGCACGCGCCGAACGGCAGGGGGTCGCCGACCGCTTCAGCACGATCACGGGTGAACTACCCGACGTGCTGGGTGAGTTGGACTACCCCGCCGATCTGCTGTGGGCCAGCCGCAGTCTGCACCACCTCGGCGACCAGCGGGCCGCGCTCGCCGCGTTCGCGCAGCGGCTGGCGCCCGGCGGCACGCTGGCCCTCATGGAGGGCGGTCTGCCCCTGCGGTTCCTGCCGCGCGACTTCGGTATCGGCCGGCCCGGTCTCCAGGCGCGGATCGACGCGGTGGAGGCGGAGTGGTTCACCCGGATGCGCACCGAGCTGCCCGGGCACGTGTCCGAGACCGAGAACTGGCCGGCCCTGCTGGCCGCCGCGGGTCTGAAGCACACGAGGACGCACAGCTTCCTGCTCGACCTCCCGGCGCCCGCCTCCGACCGGGCGCGTGCGTATGTCGTGGCGTCCCTGTCGCACATGCGCGACAAGCTCGCCGAGGGGCTCGACGCCGAGGACCTGGCGACCGTCGACCGCCTGCTCGACCCGGACGACGAGGCGAGCCTGCACCGCCGTCCGGACGTGTTCGTCCTGGAGGCCCACACGGTCCACACGGCGGTCCGGCCCGCATAGCGACGGCGTGCCTTGACTTCGAGACGGCTGCCCTTGACTTCGAGAGTGCTCCAAGTGATGGACTCCCCGGCATCGCACACCGGCCCAGATCACAGGGGGAATCCATGTCCGACTCTCAGGTCGCGCTCATCACCGGCGGGGGCAGCGGTATCGGCGCCGCTGTCGCCCGGCAACTGCTGGACGCCGGGCACCGGGTGGCCGTCACCGGGCGGGGGGAGGAGCGGCTGCGGGCGTTCGCCGAGGAGCTGGGGCGGCCCGACGGGCTGCTGACGCTCGTCGGTGACACCGCCGTGTACGAGGACGTCCGGGCGGCGGTCGACACCACCGTGAAGACCTTCGGACGGCTCGACACGGTCGTCGCCAACGCCGGTTTCGCCACCCACGACACGGTCGCGGAGGGTGACCCGGCCGGCTGGACCGACATGGTGCTGACGAACGTCCTCGGCCCGGCCCTGCTGATCCGGGCGTCCGTCGACGCGCTGAAGGAGACGCGCGGCCGGATCGTCCTGGTCGGCAGCGTCGCCGGGTTCGTGCACGGACCCGGCAACCTCTACGGGGCGACGAAGTGGGCGGTGACCGGACTCGCCGAGAACACCCGGCGGCAGGTCACCGAGTGGGGCGTGGGCGTCACCCTGGTCGCGCCCGGCCGGACGGAAACCCCCTTCTGGGACTCCTACGGCAGCCTCCCGCCCGGCCACCTCCTCACCGCCGGCCAGATCGCCGACTCGGTCGTCTGGGCGATGCGGCAGCCGGACGGGGTCGACGTCAACACGGTGGTGGTACGGCCCGTGGGGCAGCCGGTCTGAGGAGGCGGAAACGACGACGCCCCGGTCCCGGGTCCCGTGAGGGGCTCCGGGCCGGGGCGCCGCCGGTGCGGTTCAGGCGCCGTTGAACTCCGCCGGGTCCGGGCCGATGCGGCGGTCCTCGTTCAGCGCGCTGATCGCCGCGAGGTCCTCGTCGTCCAGGCTGAAGTCGAACACGTCGATGTTCTCCTTGATCCGTGACGGGGTCACGGACTTCGGGATCACCACGTTGCCCAGCTGGAGGTGCCAGCGCAGCACGACCTGGGCCGGGGTGCGCTCGTGCTTGCGGGCGATGGCCACGATCGCCGGGACCTCCAGCAGGCCCTTGCCCTGGCCGAGCGGCGACCAGGCCTCCGTGGCGATGCCCTGCTCCGCGTGATACGCGCGGGAGGCGCCCTGCTGCAGGTGCGGGTGCAGCTCTATCTGGTTCACCGCCGGGACGACCGACGTCTCACCGATCAGCTTCTGAAGGTGCTCGGGAAGGAAGTTGGAGACGCCGATGGCCCGGATCCGGCCGTCGGCGTGCAGCTTCTCGAACGCCTTGTAGGTGTCGACGTACAGACCCCGCTCCGGCGTCGGCCAGTGGATCAGGTACAGGTCGACGTAGTCCAGGCCGAGCTTCTCCAGCGACGTGTCGAAGGCGCGCAGCGTGGAGTCGTACCCCTGGTCGGCGTTCCAGAGCTTCGTGGTGACGAAGAGCTCCTCGCGGGGCAGACCGGCGGCGGCGATGGCCTTGCCGGTGCCCTCCTCGTTGCCGTAGATCGCCGCTGTGTCGATGCTGCGGTACCCGGCCTCCAGCGCCGTCGCGACGGCCGTCTCGGCCTCGTCGTCCGGCACCTGCCAGACGCCGAAGCCCAGCTGGGGCATCTCGACGCCGTTGTTCAGGATGATCGGGGGGACCTTGCTCACGAGCTCTCGATCCTTCGGTAAGTGGTCAGGTGTACTCCCATCGTCAACGATCACGGGCGGTGATGCATTCCTGACGGGAGAATTCCGAAGCCACACCTGCCCCGCGAGGCACATGTCACGCCCGGTAGAGCGCTTCGACCTCGTTCTCGTACGCCTTCTCGATCGCCTTCCGCTTCAGCTTCAGGGACGGGGTCAGCAACCCGTGCTCCTCTGTGAACGGCTGGGCCAGTATGCGGAAGGTGCGGATCGACTCGGCCTGCGAGACAAGGGTGTTGGCGGCCACCACCGCGCGGCGCACCTCCGTCTCCAGATCCGCGTCGCGCACCAGCTCCGCCGGGGACATCTGCGGCTTGGCCCGCATGGCCAGCCAGTGCTCGACGGCCTCCTGGTCGAGGGTGACCAGGGCGGCGATGTACGGGCGGTCGTTGCCCACGACGATGCACTGGTTGACCAGCGGATGGTCCCGGACGCGTTCCTCCAGCACCCCGGGCGAAACGCTCTTGCCGCCGGAAGTGACCAGGATCTCCTTCTTGCGGCCGGTGATGGTGAGGAAGCCGTCCTCGTCCAGCGCGCCGAGGTCGCCGGTGGCGAGCCAGCCGTCGTGCAGGGTGGCGTCGGTGGCCTTCTGGTTGTTGAGGTATCCCTGGAAGACGTTCTCGCCGTGCAGCCAGATCTCGCCGTCGTCCGCGATGTGCACGGTCATGCCCGGGATGGGCTGCCCGACCGTGCCGAATCGGATGCGCCCGGGCGGATTGGCGGTCGCGGCGGCCGTGGACTCCGTCAGGCCGTAGCCCTCGTAGATGTGCACGCCCGCGCCGGCGAAGAACAGTCCGAGCCGGCGGTCCATCGCCGAGCCGCCGGACATGGCGTGCTTGATGCGGCCGCCCATCGCGGCGCGGATCTTGCCGTAGACCAGCTTGTCGAACAGCTGGTGCTGCATGCGCAGGCCCGCCGACGGGCCGGGACCGGTGCCCCAGGCCTTGGCCTCCAGCGCGTCGGCGTACTTGATCGCGACCTCGACGGCCTTCTCGAAGGGGCCGGAGCGGCCCTCCTTCTCGGCCTTGCGGCGGGCCGCGTTGAACACCTTCTCGAAGATGTACGGCACGGCCAGGAAGAACGTCGGCTTGAACGCGGCCAGGTCGGGCAGCAGGGCCGCCGCGTTCAGCTGCGGCTGATGGCCGAACTTCACCTTGCCGCGGATCCCCGCGACCTGGACCATCCGCCCGAAGACGTGCGCGAGCGGCAGGAACAGCAGGGTCGCCGCCTCGTCGCCGCGCTTGGAGTGGAACACCGGCTCCCAGCGCTCGATGACGGTGTCCGCCTCGTACATGAAGTTGCCGTGCGTGATGACACAGCCCTTGGGGCGGCCGGTGGTGCCCGAGGTGTAGATGATCGTGGCGACCGAGTCGGGTGTGACGGCCTGCCGGTGGCGGTGCACCATCTCGTCGTCGAGGTGCGCGCCCGCGTCGTACAGCTCGTGCACGGCGCCGGAGTCGAGCTGCCACAGCCGGCGCAGCTGGGGCAGCCGGTCGATGACGGTGGCGATCGTCATCGCGTGGTCCTCGTGCTCCACGACCGCGGCCGTCACCTCGGCGTCGTACAGCATCCAGAAGCACTGCTCGGCCGAGGACGTGGGGTAGACCGGCACGACCTGGGCGCCGATCGTCCACAGCGCGTAGTCGAAGAGGGTCCACTCGTAGCGCGTGCGGGACATGATCGCGACCCGGTCGCCGAACCGGATGCCGCTCGCCAGCAGGCCCTTGGCCAGCGCGAGCACCTCGTCGCGGAACTCGGCGCTGGTGACGTCCCGCCACTGGCCGGACTCGTCCTTGCGGCCCAGCGCGATGTGCAGCGGGTCCTCCTGGGCATGCTCGAAGACCACGTCGGCCAGACCGCCCACCGGAGGTGCCAACGCCAACGGAGGGATGGTGAACTCGCGCAAACCCCGCTCCCCGCTCCTCAGCGCTCCTGTCGAGTGACGTCCCGCACAGCGCCGTGAAAGCTACCCCACCCGGACAGGGGGCGGGAGGGGGCGCGGAGGCGGGCATCGCTCTGGTCCGCGCTGGTCAGCGTGGGAAAAAGCGCTCACATGGGGAAGGGTCGGACACAATCCTGACGGTTGAGTAAGTTTCGGTGCCGTAATCTCCACCGAATCTGTACGAGCGCGGCCGCGGCGCGGCGGGCCGTTGAGCGGGCCCTCTTCCGTCAGCGGGACAGCGGCGGATTGTGTCACTCCGGTTCGTCACAGCCCCTTGCGCTCGGTGCGGTGCAGCCGGTCCCCGCCCGCGAGGATCGCCGCCGTCAGAGCGTCCGCCGCGCCCTGGGCGGAGGACCGGCGGCGGCCGTGGACGAGCACGAAGTCGACCTGACCCAGTTCCGGCAGCCCCGCCCGGTCCGGGACCCGGACCAGCCCCGGGGGGATGAGGCCGCGGGAGTGCGCCATCACGCCGAGGCCGGCCCGGGCCGCCGCGACGAGGCCGTTGAGGCTGCCGCTGGTGCACACCACCCGCCATTGCCGGCCCTGCCGCTCCAGGGCCTCCAGGGCGAGCGCGCGGGTGATGCCCGGCGGCGGGTAGACGATGAGCGGCACCGGGCGGTCCGGGTCGAGCCGGAGGCGTTCCGCGCCGATCCACACCAGCCGGTCGTGCCGGACCAGCTCGCCCCGCGGGTCCTCGGGCCGCCGCTTGGCCAGGACGAGGTCCAGCTTCCCGGCGGCCAGCTGCTCGTGCAGCGTGCCCGACAGCTCGACCGTCAGCTCCAGGTCGACCTCCGGGTGCTCGTGCCGGAAGCCCTCCAGGATCTCCGGCAGCCGGGTCAGCACGAAGTCCTCCGAGGCGCCGAAGCGCAGCCGGCCGCGCAGCCGGGTGCCCGCGAAGAACGCCGCCGCCTGCTCGTGCACCTCCAGGATCCGGCGCGCGAAGCCGAGCATGGCCTCGCCGTCCTCCGTCAGCTCCACGGAGTGCGTGTCCCGGGTGAACAGCGTCCGCCCTGCGGCGTCCTCCAGCCGCCGCACGTGCTGGCTGACCGTCGACTGCCGCAGCCCGAGGCGCCGCGCGGCCTGCGTGAAGCTCAGCGTCTGCGCCACCGAAAGGAACGTGCGCAGCTGGGACGGGTCGTACATGCCGTCAGGTTATCGCGGAACGTGATGACAGTGAGAGCCGTGTACGGGATTCCCGATCGCCGGGTCGGGGAGCACGATGGAAGGGGGCCGCTCCGGCCCCGGACCGACCGAAGTACCAAGCAAGTGGAGCACCGTGAAACGCCTGCGCTGGCCGAGCTGGATGCCGATCGACCCCTACATCCTGCTTCTCCTCGGGACGGTGGGCCTCGCCGCACTGTTCCCGGCACGCGGGCCGGCCGCGGACGTCGCCTCCGGCGCCTCCACGGCCGCGGTCGCCCTCCTCTTCTTCCTGTACGGCGCCCGGCTCTCCACCCGTGAGGCGCTCGACGGGCTGCGCCACTGGCGGCTCCACGTCACCGTCCTGGCCTGCACCTTCCTCGTCTTCCCGCTGCTCGGACTCGCGGCCCGCGGGCTGGTGCCGGTGATCCTCACGCACCCGCTCTACCAGGGCCTGCTCTTCCTCACCCTGGTCCCGTCGACCGTGCAGTCGTCGATCGCCTTCACCTCGATGGCCCGCGGCAACGTGCCCGCCGCGATCTGCGCGGGCTCCTTCTCCTCCCTGGTCGGCATCGTCGCCACCCCGCTGCTGGCCGCGTCGCTGCTGGGCGGCAGCGGGGGCGGGTTCTCCGCCGACTCGCTGCTGAAGATCGTGCTGCAACTGCTGGTCCCCTTCCTCGCCGGGCAGCTGCTGCGGCGCTGGATCGGCGGCTTCGTCACCCGCCACAAGCAGGTCCTCGGCCTGGTGGACCGCGGCTCGATCCTGCTCGTCGTCTACACCGCGTTCAGCGTGGGCGTGGTCCAGGGCATCTGGCACCAGGTCAGCCCCGCCCGGCTGGGCGGCCTGGTCGTCGTCGAGGCCGTGATCCTCGCCGTGATGCTGTTGCTCACCTGGTACGGCGGCAAGGCGCTGCGCTTCGGCCGGGCGGACCGGATCGCGATCCAGTTCGCCGGCTCGAAGAAGTCCCTGGCCGCCGGGCTGCCCATGGCGAGCGTCCTGTTCGGCGCGCAGGCCGCGCTCGCCGTGCTGCCGCTGATGCTCTTCCACCAGATGCAGCTGATCGTGGGCGCGGTGATCGCCAAGCGCCGCGCGCGGGATGCGGCGGCGGAGGTCAGCGCGCCGCAGCCAGCCGCAGCGACACGAACCGCGGTCGGTACAGGGACACGTTCCGGCTGAGCTGGGCGGCGGCGCCCGTCATCTCCAGCCAGTTGACGTCGTAGCTCAGGACGAGCCGTCCCGGACCGCTCAGCACCGGATGCGCCTGCGGGTTGTAGGCGGCCACCTGCCCCTGCGGCAGCGGCGGGCTGAACTCCTTCGCCGGACCGTGCCACGGCCCGGCGGGGGAGCAGGCCCAGTAGGACGCCACGGTGGTCAGCCCCTTCGGGCCGGCGGCCATCGTGAACAGTACGTACGTGCTGCCGTCCCGGACGACCGAGAAGGCGCTGCCCACGCCCCTGCGCCGCCCGTCCCCGAGCACCGGCCGGGGCCGGGCACGGGGCACCCAGGCCGAGCCGCTCCAGTACTGCCACGCCGCCGGGTCCGCGAGCGCGCCCTCGGGGACCCGTGCCGCGTACGCGTGCGAGACGGGGCGGGCGGCGGGCCGGCCGTCGTCGCCGCCGAACACATAGGTCCAGCCGCCCTCCTCCACCAGCGTGGTGCCGAACAGCACCCGCCGGGACGGGTCGGCGACCGGCCGCTGGTCGAGCACCTCGGTGATCGACTCCAGGCGCAGCCCGGGAAGCGAAAGGGTGGCGACCTCGGTCGCGGTGGGCACGCCGTAGATCCAGGGGGACTGTCCCGCCGTGCGCACCCACAGCAGGACCCGGACGACCCGCTCCGAGGAGCCGGGGGAGCGGGGTTCGACGCGGGCGGCGACCGGCCAGCGCCACTGGTTCGGTGCCGGGTCGGCGAACAGCGGGGCGGGCAGGGTGGATTCGAGGCGGCCGTCGCGCATCAGCACGGCGGAGTTGCGCACCAGCGGCGTGCCGGCGTCCCGCCAGGCGTAGGACTCGCCGTGCGGGTTGGGCGGCCCGTACACCCGGCCCAGGTAGGTGTCCGAGAACAGCCACAGCACCCGGCCGTCCGGCAGTCGCACCGAGTGGGTGCCGTCGCCGCCGGTCCAGTCGTCCGTGCGGCCCGCGTCGTCGCCGTAGCGGGCGAACTCGGCGGTGAGGCCGTCGTCCGCCTTCCAGGAGCCGACCGTCAGCGCCCGGCAGGCGTCGTCGTCCGGACCGTCGTCGCCGGGCAGGGCGATCAGCAGTGCGGCGCCGAGAACCAGGACCAGCAGCAGGCCGATCCCGGTTCCCGTGCGCTGTCGTGCTCGTAATGCTCCTGAGTCGTCGGGCACGCCGTGTGACGTTAGTTGCTGCCGCTCACCTGGTCCATGGGCAGCCACAGCACCGTGCCCCGCGAGGCCGCGCCCGAGGCGCCGGCGGCCAGCTCCTCGTCGCTCAGCGCCCGGCCCCACACCCGGACGTCGTCGATCGCCCCGGTGAGGAACGCCCGGCTGTCCATGCGCTGTCCGATGTGCACGCCGAACGGGGAGTTGCGGCTGACCGAGCCCGGCACGTCCGCGGTGCCGATCGCCTCGCCGTCGAGGAAGAGCGTCAACCGCCCTCCGCCGCGGCGCAGGGCCAGATGGTGCCAGCGGCCGTCGTTGCGGGCGCCGTCGGCCGACACCGAGGCGGACCTGACGGTCGTCGCGCCCGACCGGGTGGTGATCAGCCCCCGGACCCGGTTGCCCGCCGGTTCCCCGCGCAGCCAGATCTGCGGCTGGGTGGTGCCGATGCCGCCCATCCACAGGAAGGGCTGTTCGCCGGTCGTGGCCGTGTAGCGGAAGTGCAGCGAGGCCGTGAAGTCCCCGTCCCCGAGCGGGAGCCGGGACCGGTAGGGCAGCCGGACGGCGTCGTCGGTGCCGTCGAACGACAGCGCACCGCCGCGGACACCGGCCGTGCGCCCGGCGCCGCCGAGCACCGCCGCGGGCCTGGCGCCCGCCGCAGCGTCGCGCGTGGTCGGGTCGGCGCCCCGGCGCGGTTTCAGCCAGTCCTCGGTGAAGCGGGCGAAGCGGATCTCGTCGCGCGCGTCGACCGCGCCGCCCTCGTACAGCAGGCCCACCGCCCCGCCGCCCACGGCCGCCATGTCGGAGTAGCCGGACCAGTCCGTGGTGACGACCGTGCCCCGGTCCACGCTCTCCCAGGTGCGCCCGCCGTCGTAGGAGGAGCGGACCATCATCGTGCGGCGGCGGTCGGGGTCGGCCGGAGCGGACAGCAGCATCCGGCCGCCGAGGCGCAGGGTCGCGCCCTGGACCTGCGGGGTGTACAGGTCGGGGAGGCCGCGGAACGGCGTGGCGAAGGTGTCGCCGCCGTCCCTGCTGACGGTCTGGGAGCGGTGGCCCAGGTCGGTGCCGTCCTGCTCCCGGCCGCTGACGAGCAGGGCGCCGTCGGAGCGCTCGGTGAGCGTCACCTCGGACGGCTTCTGCCGGAACACGCCGTCCTGCCCTATGGGCCAGGTGTCCGTGGCGCCGACCCGCCAGGAGTCGCCGCCGTCGTCGCTGACGACGAGGGCCGCGTGGTTGGCGGAGATCCGGCTGCCGTTCCACGTCTCGGTGTTGACGCCGAACACCAGCCTCCCGGCGTGCTTGCCGCGGGTCAGCTGGATGCCGTGCACGGGACCGGTCGCGTACCAGGAGTTCCAGTGCTCGGGCAGGATCTCGTCGCTCAGATCACGCGGCTGCGACCAGGTCCGGCCGTCGTCGTCGCTGTACTGCAGATGCGGGGTGCGGTCACAGGGGACGGAGCAGTTCCCGGCGTCCGTGCGGCCGGTGTTGAACGTCTCGGCCAGCAGGATCCGTCCCGTTCTGCGGTCCACGACGGGCGCCGGGTTGCCGTGTGTGTCGCCCGCACCCTCGGTGACGACCTGGAGCGGCCCCCAGGTGCGGCCGCCGTCGGTGGAGCGCTTGACGACGATGTCGATGTCGGCCGCGTCACCGCAGTTGAGGACGCGGCCCTCGGCGAAGGCGAGCAGCGTGCCGCTGGTGGTGCGCACGATCGCCGGGATCCGGAAGCAGGCGTAGCCCGGGTCCTGGGACGCCCTGAAGAGCACCTGCTGGTCGAACTCCGATAACGCGGAGGCGGGTTGACTGTGCGCCGGGGCGGTGGGCGCGAGCAGCGCCCCGGCGGCGACGGCGGCTGTCAGGGTGGATCTCAGACGTGCGCGAAGACTTGACGGCATGGTGCGACCTGCCCTTCATGCGTCTGTCGGCCGGACCACCCGGACATGGGAACAGACATCCGGTCATCCGGACATCCCACGTCCAATGTGGGGGCCACAGACGGTACTTGGGAACACAGACCCCCCACAAGAAGCGTGCGTCAGGGGATCAGGACGACCTTGCCCAGGTTGGACCGCCCCTCGATCTCCCCGTGCGCCTTCGCCGCGTCCTCCAGGGCGAACTCCGCGTGCACCACCGGCCTGAGCTCTCCCGCCGCGAACAACCGCCACAGTTCCTCGCGCCACTGCTCGTACAACTCCGGCTTCCCGCGGGCGATACGGGCCATCTGGAACCCGATCACCGACTTGGCGTCCAGGAGCAGGTCGTACGCCTGGATGGTGCCGCCGCCCGAGCTGTAGGCCACCAGCCGCCCCTCGGGGACGAGCGCGTGCAGGGCCGGGGTGAGCAGCTCACCGCCCACCGCGTCCAGGACGTAGTCGACCGGTGTGCCCCAGCCGGTGTCGCCGTACGCGATGACGTGGTCGGCGCCGAGGCCCCGGACGAAGCCGGCCTTGGCCGGGTCGGAGACGGCTCCCACCACCCGTCCGGCGCCGCGCGTCCTGGCCAGCTGTACGGCCAGATGGCCGACGCCGCTCGCTGCCGCGGTGACCAGGGCCGCCTCGCCCGGCTCGGGGCGGGCCGCCTCCAGGGCGCCGAGGGCGACCAGGCCGCTGCGGACCAGGGCCACCGCGTCGACGGCGCTCGCGTCCGCCGGAACCGGGGATGCCATGGCCTCGTGCAGCAGCGCGAAGTCGGCGTAGCCGTGGCCGAAGCACAGGCCCGTCACCCGGTCGCCGGTGCCGAAGCGGCTGACGCCCTCGCCGACGGCCATGACCTCCCCGGCGATCTCACCGCCCAGCGGGCCGGGCTCGGCCGCCTCGCCGACCTTGCGGACGACCGGGAGCGTGACGCCGATCGCCTCCGCGCGCACGAGCAGCTCCCCCGGGCCCGGCGCGGGGGGCGGGGCCTCTTCCACGAACAGGGGGCCGCCTCGGGATTCGTAGCGGACGCGGCGCATCGCACCTCCGGGGTCGTTGGTGGCCCCAACGGATTCATGGGGAAACCCAACGGTATAGGAGGATCATAGGAACAACCAACGATTTTGTGGTTAGGCTGCGCCCATGTCGGAAGCCCCCCTCCCCGCGATCCGCTCCCTGCCCAGCTGGCTGCTCGGCCGTGCCGCCGCCCGTGGCCGGGCCCTGGTGGCCTCGGCGCTGGCCGAGGAGGACATGCGGATGTGGCACCACGTGGTGCTGTCCGCCGTCCGCGACCTCGGGCCCGTCGCCCAGGCCGACCTCGGCCGCGGGGTCCGGCTGGACCCCAAGGACCTGGTCGGCGTGCTCAACGACCTCCAGTCGGCCGGCCTGGTGGTCCGCGAGCCCGACCCGAAGGACCGCCGCAAGAACGCGGTGTCCCTCACGGAGCGGGGAGCACGGCTGCTGAAGCGGTGTGAGAAGGCGGCCCGCGCCGCCAACGACGAACTGCTCGCACCGCTGTCGGCGGCCGAGCGGGAGCAGTTCACGGCGATGCTGCTCCGGATATCCGCCACGGCCGACTAGGCGGGCGGTCCCGGGCAGGCCGAGACGGGGCCCCTGCGGCGCAGGGGGCGCTCCCCGCCGGTCGGGGCCCCGCCGCCGTGTCGCGGGGGGACCGGTTCAGCCCTGGGCGGCCGCGGCCCGCAGAGCGATCCGGTCCTCACCCGCGTACACGTTCATGGAGCTGCCCCGCAGGAAGCCCACCAGCGTCAGGCCCGTCTCGGCCGCCAAATCCACCGCGAGCGAGGACGGCGCCGACACGGCCGCCAGGACCGGGATGCCGGCCATCACGGCCTTCTGCGCCAGCTCGAAGGAGGCCCGGCCCGAGACCAGCAGGATCGCCCGGGACAGCGGCAGCTCCCCGTTCTGCAGGGCACGGCCTACCAGCTTGTCGACCGCGTTGTGCCGGCCCACGTCCTCCCGGACGTCCAGCAGCTCGCCCTCCTCCGTGAAGAGGGCCGCGGCATGCAGGCCCCCCGTCCGGTCGAAGACCCGCTGGGCCGCGCGCAGCCGGTCGGGCAGGCTCGCGAGCAGCTCGGGGGAGAGCCGGACCGGGGGAGTGTCGGCGATGGGGAAGCGGGCCGTGGTGCGCACCGCGTCCAGCGACGCCTTGCCGCACAGCCCGCAGGACGACGTCGTGTAGACGTTGCGCTCCAGCGTGATGTCCGGGACCACCACGTCCGGGGCCGTCTGCACGTCGACCACGTTGTACGTGTTCACCCCGTCGGCCGTGGCGCCCGCGCAGTAGACGATGTTCCGCAGGTCAGACTGCGCGCCCAGCACCCCCTCGCTCACCAGGAAACCCGCCGCCAGGGCGAAGTCGTCGCCCGGGGTGCGCATGGTGATCGCCAGCGGCTTGCCGTTGAGCCGGATCTCCAGGGGTTCCTCGGCGACGAGCGTGTCCGGGCGGCTGGAGACCGCCCCGTCGCGGATGCGGAGAACCTTGCGTCGTTCCGTGACTCGTCCCATGTCCTGATCAGTCCCGGTTCTGTACGTGCTGGTAGCCGAAGCGGCCCTTGATGCAGAGGTTGCCGTGGGTCACCGGGTTGTCGTGCGGCGAGGTGACCTTCACGATCTCATTGTCCTGCACGTGCAGCGTCAGGTTGCAGCCCACTCCGCAGTACGCGCACACCGTGGTCGTCTCCGTCTGGGCGGACTCGTCCCATGTACCCGCCGCCCGCATGTCGAACTCGGACTTGAACGACAGTGCGCCCGTGGGGCACACCTCGATGCAGTTGCCGCAGTACACGCACGCCGAGTCGGTGAGCGGCGCGTCGTGCTCCACGGCGATACGGGCGTCGAAGCCGCGCCCGGCGACCGAGATCGCGAAGGAGTTCTGCCACTGGTCGCCGCAGGCGTCGACGCACTTGTAGCAGAGGATGCACTTGTCGTAGTCACGCACGTACAGGTCGTTGTCGACCTTCGGTTCCTCGTTCAGCCGGGCCGCGTCCGGGCCGAAGCGGTCCGGTTTCGCCGCGTACTCCTTGAGCCACCCGGCGACCTTCGGGGTCGTCGACAGGTCGACCGAGGACGCGAGCAGTTCCAGGACGATCTTGCGGCTGTGCCGGGCGCGCTCGGTGTCGGTGCGGACCTCCATGCCCGGCTCGGCCTTGCGCGAGCAGGCCGGGACGAGCGTCCTGGCCCCCTCGACCTCGACCACGCAGACCCGGCAGGCGTTCTTGGGGCGCAGGGTGTCGCCCTCGCACAGGGTCGGCACGTCCTTCCCGGCCGCCCGGCAGGCGTCCAGGATGGTCGAGCCCTCGGGGACCCGGGCCTCCTCGCCGTCGAGGGTGAACTCCAGCATGCGGCGCGGGATCCCCAGCGGTGTGACGGTCATTCGTACGCCCCCAGACGGTCGATGGCGGATTCCACGGCGTTCCACGCGGTCTGCCCGAGACCGCAGATCGAGGCGTCCCGCATGGCGCGGCCGACCTCCCGCAGCAGCGCGATGTCCCCGGCGGCGTCCGCGCCCGTGCGCTCCACGATCCGGTGCAGCGCCTCCTCCTGCCGTACCGTCCCGACCCGGCAGGGCACGCACTGCCCGCAGGACTCGTCGCGGAAGAACTCCGCGATGCGCAGCAGCAGCCGGGGCAGGGGCACGCTGTCGTCGATGGCCATGACGACTCCGGAGCCCAGGGTCGTGCCGGCTTCGCGTGTGCCCTCGAAGGTGATCGGGATGTCCAGCTCGTCGGCGCGTACGAAACCGCCGGCCGCCCCGCCGAGCAGTACCGCCCGCAGCCCCTCGCGCACCCCGGCCAGGGTGAGCACCTCCCCGAGCGTCGCGCCGAACGGCACCTCGTAGACACCGGGCCGCTCCACGCTCCCGGACACGCAGAACAGCTTCGGCCCGGTGGAGCGCCCGGTGCCGATCGCCGCGTACGCCGGGGCGCCCATGGTCAGGATCGGCAGGACGTTGACCAGCGTCTCGACGTTGTTCTCGACCGTCGGCTTGCCGAACAGGCCCTTCTCCACCGGGAACGGCGGCTTGGAGCGGGGCTCGCCCCGGTAGCCCTCGATGGAGTTGAACAGGGCTGTCTCCTCACCGCAGATGTAGGCGCCGGCGCCGCGCCGGATCTCGATGTCGAAGGCGTAGCCCTGCCCGAGGACGTCGTCGCCGAGCAGTCCGCGCGCACGGGCCTGCGCGATCGCGTGCTCCAGCAGGTGCAGGGCGCGGGGGTACTCGCCGCGCAGGTAGAGATAGCCCTTGTGGGCGCCGGTGGCGTACCCGGCGATCGTCATAGCTTCGACGAGCGCGTACGGGTCGCCCTCCATGAGCACCCGGTCCTTGAAGGTGCCCGGCTCCGACTCGTCGGCGTTGCAGACGAGGTAGTGCGGACGGTCGGGCTGCGAGGCCGTGGCCTGCCATTTGCGGCCGGTGGGGAAGGCGGCGCCGCCGCGTCCGACCAGGCCCGAATCGGTGACCTCGCGGATGACCCCGGCGGGACCCAGCTCGAACGCCCGGCGCAGAGCCGTGTAGCCGCCGTGGGCGCGGTAGTCGTCGAGGGACGACGGGTCGACCACGCCGACGCGGTGCAGCAGCATCAGACCGTCCTGCCCCGCCTGGGGCACCGCCAGTGCGGCCGGCGGCTCCTCGGGCGCGGAGCCGGGCGAGGACGCGGCGAGCACGGCCTCCTCGACGGTCGCCGGCGCCGAGACCGCCGTACGCAGGGGATCCCCGGCCTTGATCGCGAGCGCGGCCGGGGCCCGTTCGCACAGCCCCAGGCATGGGCTGCGCTCGACGCTCACCCCGCTGCCGAGGCCCAGCCGCGCCTCGATCCCGGCACACAGTTCCGGTGCCCCGGCCGCCGCGCACGCCAGGTCCGTGCAGACGTGCAGCACGGTCGCCGGACGCGGCTTGAGAGAGAACATGGCGTAGAAGGTGGCGACCCCGTAGGCCTCCGCCGGCGGCACGGTCAGCCGCCGGCACAGGTAGTCGAGGGCACCCTCGCTGATCCAGCCGATCCGGTCGTTGACGGCGTGCAACCCCGGCAGCAGCAGGTCGCGGCGGTCCCGGGCCTCGCGTCCGCCACGCGCCCACCTCAGATCGGCGTCGGAACGGTCGGCACCCTCCCAGGAGGACTCCGGAGGCCCGAGCAGGGCGTCGACGGCCGCCCGCTCCTCGTGCGTCGGCTTGCTGTCACCGAAGTGCAGGTCCACAGTGCGTCACCCCACGATGGTCGCGATGGGCAGCTTCTCGATCCGGATCGCCGACGCCTTGAACTCCGCCGTCCCCGCGATCGGGCAGTTCGCCTCGATCGTCAGGGCGTTGGTGTCCACCTCGTCGGGGAAGTGCATGGTCATGAAGGCGAGCCCGGGCCGCAGTGCGGTGTCCACCCACACGGGAGCGGTCACCGCCCCGCGCCGCGAGCTCACCTGGACGTGCTCGCCGACCACGACCCCGTAGCGCTCGGCGTCCTCGGGGCTCAGTTCGATGAACTCGCCGCGCCTGAGCGGCGAGGCGTAACCACCGCTCTGCACACCGGTGTTGTACGAGTCGAGCCGCCGCCCGGTGGTGAGCCTGATCGGATACCGGTCGTCGGTGAGGTCCACGGGCGGGTCGTGCTGCACGAGGCCGAAGGGCGCGAGCGGGCCGCGCCGGGAGGGGTCGGTCTCCCACAACCGGCCGTGCAGATAGGTGGGTTCGATGGCGTCCGTGCTCGGGCAGGGCCACTGGATGCCCTGGTGCTCCTCCAGGCGCTCGTACGTCATGCCGTAGTGGTCGGGCGAGACGGACCGCAGCTCGTTCCACACGGTCTCGGCGTCGGCGTACTTCCAGTCGTGGCCGAGCCGGGCGGCGAGGTCGCAGATGATGTCGATGTCCTCGCGGGCCTCGCCGGGCGGGGTGACGGCCTTGCGGACGCGCTGGACCCGCCGTTCGCTGTTGGTGGTCGTGCCGTCGGTCTCCGCCCAGCCGGCGGTGGCCGGCAGGACGACGTCCGCGAGCTCGGCGGTCTTCGTCAGGAAGATGTCCTGCACGACCAGGAAGTCCAGGGCCTTCAGACGCCGTACGGCCTGCTCGCTGTCGGCCTCGGACTGCGCGGGGTTCTCGCCGATGCAGTAGACGGCCTTGAGCGAGCCGTCCTCCATGGCCTCGAACATCTCCGTGAGGTTCAGGCCGTAGTGCGGCTGGATCACGGTGTCCCAGGCCGACTCGAACTTCAGCCGGGTGTCCGGGTCGAGGATGTCCTGAAACCCGGGCAGCCGGTTGGGGATCGCGCCCATGTCGCCGCCGCCCTGCACGTTGTTCTGCCCGCGCAGGGGTTGCAGGCCGGAGCCGTAGCGGCCGACGTGCCCGGTGAGCAGGGACAGGTTGATCAGGGCGCGGACGTTGTCGGTGCCGTTGTGATGCTCGGTGATGCCCAGCGTCCAGCACAACTGGGCCCGCTCGGCACGGGCGTAGGCGTGCGCCAGCTCGCGGATCGCCGCCGCCGGCACGCCCGTCACCTTCTCGGCGAGCGACAGCGTCCACGGCTCGACCAGGGCCTTGTACTCCTCGAAGCCGCTGGTCGCCCTCTCGATGAACGCCTCGTTCGCGAGCCCCGCGAGGATGATCTCGCGGCCGATCGCGTGCGCCATCGGGATGTCCGTGCCGACGTTCAGCCCCATCCAGCTCTCCGCCCACTCGGCGGTCGACGTCCGGCGCGGATCGACCGCGTACATCCGGGCGCCGTTCCTGATCCCCTTCAGCACGTGCTGGAAGAAGATCGGGTGCGCGAACCGGGCGTTGGAACCCCACATCACGATGACGTCGGTGTGCTCGATCTCCTCGTACGACGACGTCCCGCCGCCCGAGCCGAACGCCGCCGACAGGCCCGCCACGCTCGGGGCGTGACAGGTGCGGTTGCAGGAGTCGACGTTGTTGGTGCCCATGACGACCCGGGCGAACTTCTGCGCCACGTAGTTCATCTCGTTGGTGGCGCGGGCGCAGCTGAACATGCCGAAGGCGTCGCGGTTGCGCCCGAGGCCCCGGGCGGCCCGGTCCAGGGCCTCCTCCCAGGTGGCCTGCCGGAACGGCTCGTCGCGGGAGTCACGGACGAGCGGGTGGGTGAGCCGGGTGTAGGTCTTGGGGGTCCGGTCGCGTTTCCTCATGCGGCGCTCCTCAGCGCGAGCAGGTCCGAGATGGCGTGCACGGTGCGCAGGGTGGGCACCTCCACGCCGGTGATCTCCGCCAGCTCGACCACGGCCGCGAGCAGCACGTCGAGTTCGAGCGGCTTGCCGCGCTCCAGGTCCTGGAGCGTGGAGGTGCGGTGGTCGCCGACCCGCTCGGCACCGGCGAGCCGGCGCTCGATGGAGACCCCGACCTCGCAGCCGAGGGCCTCGGCGACCGCCAGCGTCTCGGTCATCATGATCTCGATGACCTTGCGGGTGCCGCCGTGCAGGCACATCTGCCGCATGGTCGCCCGGGCCAGGGCGCTGATCGGGTTGAACGAGATGTTGCCGAGCAGCTTGACCCAGATGTCGCCCCGCAGGTCGGGTTCGACCGGGCACTTCAGCCCGCCCGCCTGCATGGCCTCGCTGAAGGCGAGGCAGCGCGCGGAGCTGCTGCGGTCCGGCTCGCCGATGGAGAACCGCGTGCCCTCCAAGTGGCGTACGACGCCCGGGCCTTCGAGTTCGGTCGCCGCGTAGACGACACAGCCGATGGCCCGTTCGGGCGCGAGCACCGCACTGACCGCGCCGTCCGGGTCGACACTCTCGACGCGACGGCCGTCGTACGGGCCGCCGTGCCGGTGGAAGTACCACCAGGGGATGCCGTTCTGGGCCGCGACGACTGACGTCGTCTCGTGCAGCAAAGGCGCGATCAGCGGCCCGCACGCCGCGTACGCGTTGGCCTTCAGGCCCAGGAAGACATGGTCGACCGGGCCGACTTCGACCGGGTCGTCGGTGGCGTGGGGGTGCGCGGTGAAGTCGCCGCGTGGGCTGCGCACCCGGACTCCGTGCTGCCTCATGGCCGCCAGATGCGGTCCACGGGCGATGAGATGCACCTCGGCACCCGCGCGGTGGAGCGCGGCGCCGACGTAGGCGCCGATGGCACCGGCGCCGAGAACTGCGACTTTCACGGGAACACTCCGTTCGGTTTGAGGGATACCGCGGAGGTGGCTGCCGTCAGGCCGCCCGACGGGTCGCGCATGGCTCGCGGACGGCTTGTGTCGACGAAATATTGTCTACAGTATGGAGGTTGGGGCGGCAAGGGCCCGTGCGCCGACCGTTCGGCGCATGCTGGATACCGTTCACCGCATACGGTCGACCCGCCGTCTTCTCAACTCCCTTGCGGATCCCTACCGTCCGGGGTTCATGAGTCCCCCAGTCGCGCCCCCGGGCTGGAGCCGCTGGCTCGTTCCGCCCGCCGCTCTCTCCGTCCATCTCTCCATCGGCCAGGCCTACGCCTGGAGCGTGTTCAAACCGCCCCTGGAGTCAGCGCTCGGCCTCAGCGGCACCCAGAGCGCGCTGCCCTTCCAGCTGGGCATCGTCATGCTGGGCCTGTCCGCCGCGTTCGGCGGCACGCTCGTGGAGCGCAAGGGTCCGCGCTGGGCGATGACCGTCGCCCTGGTCTGCTTCTCCTCCGGCTTCCTGCTCTCCGCCCTGGGCGCGTCCCTGGAGCAGTACTGGCTGATCGTGTTCGGCTACGGCTTCGTCGGCGGCATCGGTCTCGGCATCGGCTACATCTCGCCCGTCTCCACCCTGATCAAGTGGTTCCCGGACCGGCCCGGCATGGCCACCGGCATCGCCATCATGGGCTTCGGCGGCGGCGCGCTCATCGCCTCGCCGTGGTCGGCCCAGATGCTGGAGTCGTTCGGCGGCGACAGCTCCGGCATCGCGCTCGCCTTCCTGGTGCACGGGCTGTCGTACGCCGTCTTCATGCTGCTGGGAGTGCTGCTGGTCCGGGTGCCTCCCCGCGAGAGGTCTGCGGAGAGCGGGCCGAGTGTCCTCGCCGGTCCGCAGGTCTCCGCCGACCGGGCCATCCGCACGCCGCAGTTCTGGTGCCTGTGGATCGTGCTCTGCATGAACGTCACCGCCGGTATCGGCATCCTGGAGAAGGCCGCGCCGATGATCACGGACTTCTTCGCGGACACCTCCACACCGGTCTCGGTCACCGCCGCCGCCGGCTTCGTCGCACTGCTGTCCGCGGCGAACATGGCGGGCCGCATCGGCTGGTCGTCGACGTCCGACCTCATCGGCCGCAAGAACATCTACCGCGTCTACCTGGGCGTCGGTGCGCTCATGTACGCGCTCATCGCCCTCTTCGGCGACTCCTCCAAGCCCCTGTTCGTCCTGTGCGCGCTGGTCATCCTCTCCTTCTACGGTGGCGGTTTCGCCACGGTTCCGGCGTATCTGAAGGATTTGTTCGGTACGTACCAGGTCGGCGCCATTCACGGGCGGTTGCTCACCGCCTGGTCCACGGCCGGGGTGCTCGGCCCGCTGATCGTGAACTGGATCGCCGACCGGCAGGAGGAGGCGGGCCGGCACGGCGCCTCCCTGTACGGGCTGTCGTTCGTCATCATGATCGGGCTGCTCGTCGTCGGCTTCGTCGCCAACGAACTGGTCCGGCCCGTCGACCCCCGCCACCACGTCCCCGCTCCGAAGGAGGCCGCCCATGTCGAGCGACAGCAGTCAGAGTCCGCCTAGCCCGGACCGGCGGTGGCTGATCGCCTTCGCCTGGGTGTGGGTGGGCGTGCCGCTCGCCTACGGGCTGTACGAACTGGTGCGAAAGGCGACGCAGCTGTTCACGGGGTAAGGGCTCGACAGGTGCCTGGGCGTCCGAGGTGCTGACGGAAGCTGACAACCCAGGCGCCCGTTTCCTGTCGCCTTGGCTGCCGCCGTACCCGTGAGTCACTGATCAGACTGGTGGATCCGCTACCCAAGGCAACGAGGGGGATCCACCCAGATGAACGGCTCGCGCATCGCCGCCGTCGGCCACTACCAGCCCGCCAAGGTGCTCACCAACGAGGACCTGGCGGGCCTGGTGGACACCAGTGACGAGTGGATCAGGAGCCGGGTGGGCATCCGCACGCGCCACATCGCGGGCCCCGACGAGCCGGTCGACGAACTGGCCGCCCACGCCGCCGCCAAGGCCCTGGCCGCCGCCGGCCTGAGCCCGGCTGACATCGACCTGGTGCTGGTCGCCACCTCCACCGCCATCGACCGCTCGCCCAACATGGCCGCCCGGGTCGCGAACCGCCTGGGTATCCCGCAGGCCGCGACCATGGACCTCAACGTCGTGTGCGCCGGCTTCACCCACGCCCTGGCCACCGCCGACCACGCCGTCCGTGCGGGGGGCGCGCGCCGGGTGCTGGTCATAGGGGCCGACAAGATGTCCGAGGTGGCCGACTGGAGCGACCGCACCACGTGCGTGCTCGTCGGCGACGGAGCGGGCGCCGCGGTGGTGGAGGCCGCCGACGAGCCGGGCATCGGGCCGGTGCTGTGGGGCTCGGTGCCCGAGATGGGCAACGCGGTGCGCATCGAGGGCACCCCGCCCCGCTTCGCCCAGGAGGGGCAGAGCGTCTACCGCTGGGCCACCACGCAGCTGCCCCCCATCGCACGCCGGGCCTGCGAACGGGCCGGTCTGGAGCCGGCCGACCTCGCCGGACTCGTGCTGCACCAGGCGAACCTGCGCATCATCGAACCCCTCGCGGAGAAGATCGGCGCCGTCAACGCCGTCGTCGCGCGCGACGTCACCGAGTCCGGCAACACCTCGGCCGCGAGCATCCCGCTGGCCTTCTCGAAGCTCATCGAGCAGGGAGCCGTCGCCACGGGCGACCCGGTGCTGCTGTTCGGCTTCGGCGGGAACCTGTCGTACGCGGGGCAGGTCGTGCGCTGCCCCTGAGGGGTCCTCGCACTGTGAGCCGCGGGGCGGTGTGACGCGGTCAACTCCCCGAAATGCTGGCTCTTGTGCGCCGTAGACTGTAGACGAAAGACAATCGATACTGACTCTGCGGCGATACCGGCTCGCGCCGCGCTGTGCACGGCCGTGGCCGAGGAGGGGGACCGCGATGCTGTCGACAGGCCTGCCCCAGGGGGCGGTACCCAAGCTGGAACGCCCGGGTCCGCTGCGCGACCGTGTCTACGAGGCACTGCTCGAACTCATCACCACCCGTGCGCTGCAGCCCGGCCAGCATCTCGTCGAGAGTGAACTGGCCGGGCATCTCGGGGTCTCCCGGCAGCCGGTGCGCGAGGCGCTGCAGCGGCTCAACACCGAGGGGTGGGTCGATCTGCGGCCCGCTCAGGGCGCGTTCGTGCACGAGCCGACGGAGGAGGAGGCCGACCAACTCCTCACGGTCCGTACGCTCCTGGAGGCCGAGGCGGCCCGGCTCGCGGCGGCGGGCGCGGACAGCGCGGGCATCGCCGCCCTGGAAGCGCTGTGCGCGGAGGGCGAGCAGGCCGTCGAGGCCGACGACGTGGACGGGGCCGTCGCCATGAACGCCCGCTTCCACGCCAAGATCATGGAGCTGGCCGGCAACGCGGTCCTCGCCGAACTGGCGGCCCAGGTCGACCGGCGTGTGCGCTGGTACTACACGCCGGTGGCCCGGCAGCGCGGCCACCAGTCCTGGATCGAGCACCGCGAACTGATCGCCGCGGTCGCCGACCGGGACGAACAGCGCGCCACCCGGCTGATGCGCGACCACACGGAGCACACGCGCCGGTCGTACCACGCGCGTTCGCGCTCGTAACGTCCCCACAACCGCCCCGCGATGCGAGCACCCGTCACCGCCGCTTTGTCCTGTGAGTGGAAAAAGTAGGGGGCAATTCCTGCGCGACTTCTTCCCACCTCCGGCAGCCGCTGCTACGTTCCCTCCGAAAGCACGCCACCGAGGTGGCGGAAAACCGGCGCGCACAGGCCGATCGAGGCGGGGAGGGGCTCGTGAGACGGATGACCGCACGACCCGCGAACGCCCACCAGGCCCGGCTGCTCACGCTGTTGCGCGACGGCGGCCCCAACTCCCGTGCCCAGCTGGGCGACCAGGTCGACCTCTCGCGGTCCAAGCTGGCCGTCGAGGTGGACCGGCTGCTGGAGACGGGGCTGGTCGTGGCCGACGGACTCGCCGCCTCGCGCGGTGGCCGCCGTTCCCACAACATCCGGCTCAACCCCGAGCTGCGCTTCCTCGGCGTCGACATCGGCGCGACCTCGGTCGACGTCGCCGTCACCAACGCCGAACTGGAGACCCTCGGGCACCTCAACCAGCCCATGGACGTGCGCGAAGGCCCCGTCGCGGTCTTCGAGCAGGTCCTCGCCATGGCCGCGAAACTGAGGGCCTCCGGGCTCGCGGAAGGATTCGACGGCGCCGGCATCGGCGTCCCGGGCCCGGTCCGCTTCCCCGAGGGCATCCCGGTGGCACCGCCGATCATGCCCGGCTGGGACGGCTTCCCCGTGCGGGAGGCGCTCAGCCAGGAACTCGGCTGCCCGGTCATGGTCGACAACGACGTGAACCTGATGGCGATGGGGGAGCAGCACGCGGGCGTCGCCCGTACCGTCGCCGACTTCCTCTGCGTCAAGATCGGCACCGGCATCGGCTGCGGCATCGTCGTCGGCGGTGAGGTCTACCGCGGTACGACGGGCAGCGCCGGCGACATCGGGCACATCCAGGCCGTCCCCGACGGGCGCCCCTGCGCCTGCGGCAACCGGGGCTGCCTGGAGGCCCACTTCAGCGGGGCGGCCCTGGCCCGCGACGCCGTGGAAGCCGCCCAGCAGGGGCTTTCGGCCGAACTGGCCTCGCGGCTGGAGACGAACGGCGGCCTCACCGCCGTCGACGTCGCCGCCGCGGCCTCCGCCGGTGACGCCACGGCCCTCGACCTGATCCGCGAGGGCGGCAACCGTACCGGCCAGGTCATCGCCGGCCTGGTCAGCTTCTTCAACCCGGGCCTGGTGGTGATCGGCGGCGGGGTGACCGGCCTCGGACACACCCTGCTCGCCGCCATCCGCACCCAGGTCTACCGCCAGTCGCTCCCGCTCGCGACCGGCAACCTGCCCATCGTCCTGGGCGAACTGGGCCCCACCGCCGGAGTCATCGGCGGCGCCCGGCTCATCAGCGACCACCTCTTCTCACCCGCGTAAGCACTGAGTCCAGTACGGCGTACCAGCACCGCGCCCTGCGCAGTGCCCGCTCCGCTTCGCTCCGCCCTGCCCTGAAACCGGCCCGCACGCCCGCCAAGGGGACCTCATGGCACCAGAACCACCGCTGCTCAGCATGTCCGGCATCACCAAGTCGTTCCCCGGAGTCCGGGCCCTCGACGGCGTCGACCTCGACGTCCAGGCCGGTGAGGTGCACTGCCTGCTCGGCCAGAACGGGGCCGGCAAGTCCACCCTCATCAAGGTGCTGGCCGGCGCCCACCAGCCCGACACCGGCGGCATCCGCTGGCGCGGCGAGGAGGTGACACTGCGTTCGCCGATCGCCGCCATGCGCCTCGGCATCGCCACCATCTACCAGGAACTCGACCTGGTCGAGCACCTGTCGGTCGCCGAGAACGTGCACCTGGGACATGAGCCGACCACCGCCGGGTTCGTCGTGCGCGGCAAGACGGCCAGGACATCAACAGCCGCCCTGCTCAAGCGACTTGGGCACCCGGAGATCGACCCGGCGCGGCTGGTCGGGGAGCTGTCCGCGGCCCAGCAGCAGATCGTCTCCATGGCCCGGGCGCTCTCCCACGACGTACGGCTCATCGTGATGGACGAACCGTCCGCCGCCCTCGACCCGGACGAGGTCGACAACCTCTTCCGCATCGTCGGCGACCTCACCGCAGCGGGAGTCGCCGTCGTCTACATCTCGCACCGCCTGGAGGAGATCCGCCGCATCGGCGACCGGGTGACGGTGCTGAAGGACGGACGGGCCGTCGCGAACGGGCTCCCGGCGAAGTCCACCCCCACCCGCGAGGTCGTCGCCCTGATGACCGGCCGCAACGTCGAGTACGTCTTCCCCGACCGGCCCGTCTCCCCGCCGCCCGGCGAACCCGTCCTGAAGGTTCAACAGCTCTCGCGGCAAGGGGAGTTCGAGCCCTTCGACCTGGAGGTGCGGCCCGGCGAGATCGTCGGCCTCGCCGGACTCGTCGGCTCGGGCCGCTCCGAGATCCTGGAAACCGTCTACGGCGCCCGCAAACCGACGACCGGTGAGGTACTGGTCGACGGCAGGGCTCTGAAGCCGGGCAGCGTACGGGCCGCCGTCCGGGCCGGACTCGGGCTCGCCCCCGAGGAACGCAAGGCGCAGGGCCTGCTGATGCTGGAGTCGGTCACCCGCAACGTGTCGGTCTCCTCCATGTCCCGCTTCTCGCGCGCCGGCTGGATCGACCGGGGCGCCGAACTCGGCGCCGCCCGGGCCGCGACCCGCGAGCTGTCGCTGCGGCCCGACAACCCGTCCGCGCCCGTGCGCACCCTGTCCGGCGGCAACCAGCAGAAGGCGGTCCTCGCCCGCTGGCTGCTGCGCGGCTGCAAGGTGCTGCTGCTCGACGAACCCACCCGCGGCGTCGACGTAGGCGCCCGCGCCGAGCTCTACGCGGTCATCCGCCGGCTCGCCGACGAGGGCCTCGCCGTCCTGCTGGTCTCCAGCGAGGTGCCCGAGGTGCTCGGCCTCGCCGACCGTGTGCTGGTGCTGCGCGAGGGCCGTGTCGTCCACACGGCACCCGCCCGCGAACTCGACGAACACCGCGTACTCGACCTGGTCATGGAAGGAAGCCCGGCGTCATGACGCAGCCCGTCTCCCCGCCGCTGGACAGCAGCACCGACAAGGTGCCCCCGGCCCGGCCCCCCGCCTGGCGCGGCCTGCTGATCCGCGCCGACGTCCGCACGCTGTCCCTGCTCGGCGTGCTCGCCGTGCTGATCCTCATCGGCGGCGTCACCAAGCCCGACGAGTTCCTCGACACCCGCAACCTGCAACTCGTCCTCACCCAGGCCTCGGTGATCGGCGTCGTCACCGTCGGCATGACCTTCGTCATCGTCTCCGGCGGCATCGACCTGTCGGTCGGCGCGATCGTCGCCCTCGCCTCCGTGTGGGCCACCACCGTCGCCACCCAGGAGTACGGCTTCGCCGGCATCCTCTTCACAGCGGTGATCGTCGGCGTCGGCTGCGGCCTGGTCAACGGCGTCCTCATCGCCTACGGCGCGATGGTGCCCTTCATCGCTACCCTCGCCATGCTGGCCTCGGCCCGCGGCCTCGCCCTGCAGATCACCGACGGCAAGACGCAGATCGTCACCGTGCCCTCGGTCCTGGACCTGGGGGAGCGCGACGCCTATGTCCTCGGCATCCCGCCGCTGGTCATGGTGTTCGCCGTCGTCACGGTCATCGGCTGGCTGGTGCTCAACCGCACCACCTTCGGACGCCGCACCGTCGCCGTCGGCGGCAACCCGGAGGCCGCCCGGCTCGCCGGCATCGACGTCCGCCGCCAGCGGCTCTACCTCTACCTGCTGTCCGGGCTGTGCTGCGGCATCGCGGCCTTCCTGCTGATCGTCCTGGCCGGCTCCGGCCAGAACACCAACGGCAACCTCTACGAACTCGACGCCATCGCCGCCGCGATCATCGGCGGCACGCTGCTCACCGGCGGCCGGGGCACCATCGTCGGCTCGGTCCTCGGCGTCCTGATCTTCACCACGATCACCAACATCTTCGCCCTGAACAACCTGCAGAGCGACGTCCAGCAGATCGCCAAGGGCGCGATCATCGTCGCCGCGGTGCTGGTCCAGCGTCGTACCGCGAGCACGACCTGACAGCCGTACCGCTCCCCGCTTGGCACGACCTGAGGAAAGGTTCCCCGCCATGACCGAGATCACGAGCCGCAGAGGGCTGCTCTTCGGGGCCGCCGCCGTCTCCGCCGGTGCCCTGCTCACGGGGTGCACCAGCAACGAGCCGTCCGAATCCAAGGACGAGCCGGCGGGCAACAACCAGCCGGCCGCCGACGACAAGCCCGGCAAGCAGGTCACCATCGGCTTCGCCGGACCCCAGGCCGACCACGGCTGGCTCAACGCCATCAACGACAACGCCAAGAGCCGCGCCGAGAAGTACTCCGACGTCACCCTGGAGATCACCGAGGGCTCCAACGACACCGCCCAGCAGATCGGCCAGATCGAGACCCTCATCAACAAGAAGGTCGACGTCCTGGTCGTGCTGCCCGCCGACGGCAAGGCCCTCACCCAGGTCGGCCTGAAGGCCATGCGCGCCGGCATCCCGGTCGTCAACCTCGACCGGATCTTCAACACCCCGCAGGCGTACCGCTGCTGGATCGGCGGCGACAACTACGGCATGGGCCTCAACGCCGGGCACTACATCGGCGAGAAGCTCAAGGGCAAGTCCGGCGCCCGCGTCATCGAACTGGCCGGCCTGGACAACCTGGAGCTCACCAAGCAGCGCACCCAGGGCTTCGACGACGCCCTGAAGAACTACCCCAACATCAAGAAGGTCGCCCGCCAGGCCGCCGAGTTCACCGTCGAGTCCGGTCAGGCCAAGATGGCTCAACTGCTCCAGGCCCAGTCGAAGTTCGACGCCCTGTGGAACCACGACGACGACCAGGGCGTGGGCGCACTGCGCGCCATCGAGCAGGCCGGGCGCGACGACTTCCTGATGGTCGGCGGGGCCGGCGCGCTCTCCGCCTTCCAGGCCATCAAGCAGGACGACGGCGTGCTCAAGGCGACCGTGCTGTACCCGCCGACCATGGCCGCCTCGGCGATCGACCTCGCCCGCGCCCTCGGCCAGAGCAAGGGCATCGGGGGCCTCGCCGAGTTCGAGATCCCGTCGTCGCTCACGCTCTACTCGGCCGTCGTCGACAAGACCAACGTCGACCAGTACATGTCCACCGGCTTCAAGTGAGCCGCCCCGCACCCCCCACGTGCGCCACCCCGACCAGGACGAGGAGGACACCCGTATGGGACAGCCGCAGGAGCAGCCGGAGGGGACCGAGGCGGGCAAGCCACCCCTGCGCGTGGGGATGGTGGGCTACGCCTTCATGGGGGCCGCCCACTCCCAGGGCTGGCGGACCGCGGGCCGCGTCTTCGACCTGCCGCTGAACCCCGTGCAGGCCGTGATCTGCGGCCGGGACGACGCCGCCGTCCGCGTGGCGGCATCCCGGCACGGCTGGGCCTCCACCGAGACCGACTGGCGGGCCCTCGTCGAGCGCGACGACGTCGACCTCGTCGACATCTGCACCCCCGGCGACAGCCACGCCGAGATCGCCCTGGCCGCCCTGGCCGCCGGCAAGCACGTGCTGTGCGAGAAGCCGCTGGCCAACACCGTCGAGGAAGCCGCCTCCATGGTGCGGGCGGCCGAGGAGGCGCACGCCCGCGGCCAGATGGCGATGGTCGGCTTCAACTACCGCCGGGTGCCCGCGACCGCCCAGGCCCGCCGCATGGTCGCCGAGGGCCGCCTGGGCAGGCTGCGGCACGTGCGCGTGACGTATCTCCAGGACTGGCTGGTCGACCCGCAGTTCCCGCTGACCTGGCGACTGCGCAGGGAGCAGGCGGGCTCGGGATCGCTCGGCGACCTGGGCGCGCACATCGTCGACCTCGCGCAGTACCTGGTGGGGGAGCCGCTGGCGGGCGTCTCCGCGCTGACGGAGACCTTCGTGCGGGAACGGCCCCTGCCCACCGGCGCGACGAGCGGGCTGTCCGCCGTCACGTCCGCCGGCACCGGCCAGGTCACCGTCGACGACGCCGCCCTGTTCACGGCCCGCTTCCCCTCCGGCGCCCTCGCCTCCTTCGAGGCCACCCGCTACGCCACCGGCCGCAAGAACGCCCTGCGCATCGAACTCAACGGCGAGCGCGGCTCGCTCGCCTTCGATCTGGAGCGGCTCAACGAGCTGTCCTTCCACGACGCCACCGAGCCCGGCGCCGAGGCCGGCTTCCGCCGCATCCTCGTCACCGAACCCGACCACCCCTACCTGGACGCCTGGTGGCCGCCGGGCCACGGCCTCGGCTACGAGCACACCTTCGTCCACCAGGCACGCGACCTCGTCCACGCCATCGCCGAGGGCCGCCGCCCCGAACCCTCCTTCGCCGACGGGCTGCAGGTGCAGCGCGTGCTCGCGGCGGTGGAGGAGAGCGCCGAGAAGAACTCCGTCTACACACCGATCGCGGTCTGAGGAGGCACGTTTTCGATGCCGCGCACTTTCACGCTCTTCACCGGCCAGTGGGCGGACCTGCCCCTGGAGGAGGTCTGCCGCCTGGCCCGCGACTTCGGCTACGACGGTCTCGAACTCGCCTGCTGGGGGGACCACTTCGAAGTCGACAAGGCACTTTCCGACCCGGGGTACCTCGACGGTCGCCGGGCCCTGCTCGACAAGTACGGCCTGAAGTGCTGGGCGATCTCGAACCACCTGGCCGGCCAGGCCGTCTGCGACGCCATCATCGACGAACGTCACCAGGCCATCCTGCCCGACGTGGTGTGGGGCGACGGGGACCCGGAAGGGGTCAGGCAGCGGGCCGCCGAACGCATGAAGGACACCGCCCGGGCCGCGGCCGCCTTCGGCGTGAACACCGTCATCGGGTTCACGGGCTCCGCCATCTGGCACCTGGTCGCCATGTTCCCGCCCGCCCCCGAAGCGATGATCGAGCGGGGCTACCAGGACTTCGCCGACCGCTGGAACCCGATCCTGGACGTCTTCGATGCCGAGGGCGTGCGGTTCGCGCACGAGGTCCACCCGAGCGAGATCGCCTATGACTACTGGACCACGCAGCGCGCCCTCGACGCCGTCGGCCGGCGCCCCGCCTTCGGTCTCAACTTCGACCCCAGCCATTTCGTGTGGCAGGACCTCGACCCGGTCGGTTTCCTCTGGGACTTCCGCGACCGGATCTACCACGTCGACTGCAAGGAGGCCCGTAAGCGCCTGGACGGACGCAACGGCCGGCTCGGCTCCCACCTGCCCTGGGGCGACCCTCGGCGCGGCTGGGACTTCGTCTCCGCCGGGCACGGTGACGTGCCGTGGGAGGACGTCTTCCGGATGCTGCGCTCCATCGACTACCGGGGTCCTGTCTCCGTCGAGTGGGAGGACGCCGGAATGGACCGCCTCCAGGGGGCGCCCGAGGCGCTGACCCGACTCAAGGCCTTCGACTTCGAGCCGCCCAGCGCGTCCTTCGACGCCGCGTTCAACAGCTGAACCACGCTCCCGGCGCAGGTCGGGGGACGGGGACCGGCAACACCGCCGGTCCCCCCTCCGACCTGCACAGATCCTGCTTTGTCCCGGATTGGGAGAAAGTCCGGCCGAGTCCGTCGCAAGGGGTGTTCGCCTCGGACGGACGCGGTTACCGTCCTTGATGTGTTCAGGACACATGCACCTCCGGGGTGACGGCGCACCCCGGCGCCCGCACCGCACGTCTTCGCACCCACCCCGTACGGCCCACCCCGTTCCCGGAGGGACTTCGTGCACAGAACCAGACCCAGAAGCACCGCCACCCCCAGGCGGCCCGGACTTCGCACCACCGTCGCCCTGTTCACCGGCCTGCTCCTCGCCGTGGGCACCCCGGCCACCGTCGCCGGAGCCCACCCCGGCCACCCGGAGCACGACGAACCGGCAGCCGCCGAGGGCCAGTTCCAGCAGGTGCCGCTCGCCAAGGGCGAGCCCGAGACGGGCGAGCCGATGTCGCTCGCCGTGCTCCCCGACCGCAGCGTGCTGCACACCTCGCGCGACGGCACCCTGCGCCTCACCGACCAGGGCGGCGTCACCAAGGTGGCCGGCAAGATCCCCGTCTACAGCCACGACGAGGAAGGCCTCCAAGGCGTCGGCATCGACCCGGACTTCAAGAACAACCGGGCGGTCTACCTCTACTACGCCCCGCCGCTCGACACCCCCGCGGGCGACGCCCCGGAGACCGGCACCGCCGAGGACTTCAAGAAGTTCGACGGAGTCAACCGCCTCTCCCGCTTCGTGCTCAACGCCAACGGCACGCTGAACATGTCCAGTGAGAAGAAGGTCCTGGACGTCGCGGCCTCCCGGGGCATCTGCTGCCACGTCGGCGGCGACATCGACTTCGACGCGGACGGCAACCTCTACCTCTCGACCGGCGACGACACCAACCCCTTCGCCTCCGACGGCTACACGCCGATCGACGACCGGCCGAACCGCAATCCGGCGTTCGACGCCCGCCGCAGCTCCGGCAACACCAACGACCTGCGCGGCAAGATCCTCCGCATCAAGGTCGCCGAGGACGGCTCCTACACCGTCCCGGAGGGCAACCTCTTCGCCCCGGGCACCGAGAAGACCCGCCCCGAGATCTACGCGATGGGCTTCCGCAACCCGTTCCGGATGAGCGTCGACGACAAGACCGGCACCGTCTACGTCGGCGACTACGGCCCGGACGCCGGCGCCGCCGACCCGAAGCGCGGCCCCGGCGGGCAGGTCGAGTTCGCCAAGGTGACCAAGCCCGCCAACTTCGGCTGGCCCTTCTGCACCGGCGACAACGACCCTTACGTCGACTACGACTTCGCCACCAAAGAGTCCGGCCAGCCGTTCGACTGCGCAGCCCCCAAGAACACCTCGCCGTACAACACGGGCCTCACCGACCTGCCGCCCGCCGAGGCCGCCTGGATCCCGTACGACGGCGGATCCCGGCCCGAGTTCGGCAGCGGCTCCGAGTCCCCGATGGCGGGCCCGGTCTACCGCTACGACCCCGGGCTGAACTCCAGCGTGAAGTTCCCCGAAGCGTACGACGGCGACTTCTTCGCCGGTGAGTTCGGCCGCCGCTGGATCAAGCGCATCGAGCAGAACGCCGACGGCTCCGTCGCGAAGATCAACGACTTCCCGTGGACCGGCACCCAGATCATGGACATGGAGTTCGGCCCCGACGGCGCGCTCTACGTCCTCGACTACGGCGTCTCCTGGTTCCAGGGCGACGAGAACTCCGCCCTGTACCGGATCGAGAACGCCGAGGACGGCTTCTCGCCGATCGCCGAGGTGAACGCCGACAAGACGTCCGGCGCGGCCGGTCTGAAGGTGAAGTTCACCGCCTCCGCCAAGGACGCCGACTCCACGAACCTCACTTACAGCTGGGACTTCGGCGACGGCACCAAGGGCGAGGGTCTCAACCCCACCCACCGCTACAAGAAGGTCGGCACCTACAGCGCGACCTTCACGGCCAAGGACCCCGAGGGCAACACCGGCAACGCCAGCATCCGGATCGTGGTCGGCAACACCGAGCCCAAGGTGAAGATCGACATCCCGGGCAACGGCGCCCTGGCCGAGTTCGGCAAGCCCGTCCCGTTCAAGGTGACCGTCACCGACCCCGAGGAGACCGTCGACTGCTCCAAGGTCAAGGTCACCTACAGCCTCGGCCACGACTCCCACGCCCACGAACTGACCAGCGAGATGGGCTGCGAGGGCACCCTGACGCCGCCCCCCGGTGACGGCGGCCACGACCCCAACGCCAACATCTACGGCGTCGTCGGCGCCGGCTACACCGACGGCGGGGCGAACGGCCAGGAGCCCCTGACCGGCACCGCCCGCACCGTCCTCCAGCCGCTGCACCGCCAGGGCGAGCACTTCACCACCCAGTCGGGCGTGTCGGTCATCACCAAGACCGGCGCCAACGGCGGCAAGACCGTCGGCGACATCAACGACGGCGACTGGATCTCCTTCACCCCCTACCGGTTCGACGGTCAGAAGAAGATGACCGTGCGGGCCTCCTCCGGCGGCGCGGGCGGCTTCGTCGAGCTGCGCACCGGCTCCCCCGACGGACCGCTGCACGGCTCGGCCTACATTCCGCCGACCGGCGGCTGGGAGACGTTCCAGAACGTCGACGTGCCCCTGCGGTCGCTGCCGAAGAAGACCACGGACATCTACCTGGTCTTCAAGGGCGGTGAGGGCGCGCTGTTCGACGTGGACGACTTCGAGTTCTCCAAGGAGCCCTTCAAGGGCGGCAAGAAGGTCCTGGTCTTCTCCAAGACCGCCGGCTTCCGGCACGACTCCATCCCGGCCGGCATCGCCGCGCTCAAGGAACTCGGCGGCCCGGCCGGCATCACGGTCGACGCCACCGAGGAGGCCAGGCAGTTCACCACGGCCAACCTCGCCAAGTACGACGCCGTCGCCTTCCTGTCCACCACGGGCGACGTCCTCAACGCCGAACAGCAGAAGGCGTTCGAGAACTACGTGGCGGGCGGTGGCGGCTACATGGGCATCCACGCCGCCGCCGACACCGAGTACGACTGGGAGTTCTACGGCGGCCTCGTCGGCGCCTACTTCGACTCGCACCCGGCCATCCAGAAGGCCACCGTCCGCGTCGAGGACCACGACCACCCGTCCACCGGGCACCTCGACGACGCCTGGGAGCGCACCGACGAGTGGTACAACTACCGCACCAACCCGCGGGAGAAGGCCAAGGTCCTCGCCACCCTGGACGAGACCACCTACCAGGGCGGCACCATGAAGGGCGATCACCCGATCGCCTGGTGCCAGAGCTACGGCGGCGGCCGCTCCTTCTACACCGGCGGCGGCCACACCAAGGAGTCCTACGCCGAAGAAGCCTTCCGCGCCCACCTGCTCGGCGGCCTCCAGTACGCCACCGGCCAGGTGAAGGCGGACTGCAAGCCGGGCAAGGACTACCGCAAGATCTTCAACGGCCAGACCCTGGACGGCTGGAAGCAGGCCGGCCCCGGCACGTTCGTCGTCAAGGACGGCGTCATGGAGTCCGAGGGCGGCATGGGTCTGCTCTGGTACCAGGCCAAGGAACTCACGTCGTACTCGCTCAAGCTCGACTGGAAGATGCGGGGCGACGACAACTCCGGGATCTTCGTGGGCTTCCCCGCCTCCGACGACCCCTGGTCCGCGGTGAACAAGGGCTACGAGATCCAGATCGACGCCACCGACGCAGCCGACCGCACCACGGGCTCCGTCTACTCCTTCAAATCGGCCAACATCAAGGCCCGTGACCAGGTTCTGCGGCCGCCCGGCCAGTGGAACTCCTACGAGATCAAGGTCCAGGGCGAACGCCTCCAGGTGTTCCTCAACGGAGTCAAGATCAACGACTTCACCAACAAGGACCCCCAGCGGAGCCTGACCGACGGCTACATCGGCCTGCAGAACCACGGCGCCGCCGACCATGTCTCCTTCCGCAACATCCAGCTCAAGGAACTGCCCGTCCAGGGCCAGTGAACGGCGGCGGGCGGGGGACGCCGGACCCCCGCCCGCCGTCTCCGTCCCTCCCCCCGGGGCTCGCGCACGATCAGGAGGCTGCCCATGTCCGCGTCCCTCTCCCGACCGCGTGTGGGGGTGTGGCTGATCGGAGCCAGAGGCTCCGTCGCCACCACCGTCGTCACGGGGTGCGCCGCCGTCACCGCGGGACTGCACCCGCCCACCGGCATGGTCACCGAGACACCGGCGTTCACCGACAGCGGCCTTCCCGCCCTGTCCGACCTCGTCTTCGGCGGTCACGACACCCTCGACTGCCCCCTGCCCAAACGCGCCGAGACCCTCACCGCCGGCGGCGTCCTCCCCCCGGGCGTCGCCACCGCCGTCTCGGCCGAACTGGCCATCGCCGACCGGGAGATCAGACCCGGCGGCCCCACACCGGGGGACACCAGGAGCGAGGCCGAACTGATCACGGCCTTCGCCGACGACCTACGCGACTTCGTGCGCCGCCACGCCCTGGAACGCGCCGTGGTCGTGAACGTCGCCTCCACCGAACCCGCCTCCCAGGGGCCCGGCGCCCCACTCCCGGCCAGCGCCCTCTACGCCCTGGCCGCCCTGCGCGCGGGCTGCCCCTACATCAACTTCACCCCCTCCGAGGGCATGCACCACCCCGTCGCCGCCCGCGAGGCCGGGCACAGCGGCCTGCCGTACGCCGGCCGGGACGGCAAGACCGGGCAGACGCTGCTGCGAGCCGTGTTGGGCCCGATGTTCGCCCAGCGGGCGCTGAGGGTCCGGGCCTGGTCCGGCACCAACCTGCTCGGCGGCGGAGACGGCGCGGCCCTCGCCGACCCGGCCGCCGCGGCGGCGAAGAACGCGGGCAAGGAACGCGTCCTCGCCGACACCCTCGGCACCGTCCCCGAGGGCGAGGTCCACATCGACGACGTCCCGGCCCTCGGCGACTGGAAGACCGCCTGGGACCACATCGCCTTCGACGGCTTCCTCGGCACCCGCATGATCCTCCAGACCACCTGGCAGGGCTGCGACTCGGCCCTCGCGGCACCCCTGGTGCTGGACCTGGCCCGCCTGACCGCCCGCGCCCACGAGGCAGGACTGTCCGGTCCCCTCGGCGCGCTCGGCTTCTACTTCAAGGACCCGGTCGGGGAGGGTCCCGCGGGGTTGTCCGAGCAGTACGAGGAACTGGTCCGCTTCGGGCAGAGGCTCGGGCGGGCCGGTGGAGAGGGCGGCCGTGGCGCGCGGTCGGTGAGGGACACCGGGGAGAGGGAGACGAGGAAGAGGGAAACGGGGGAGAGGGAGACGGGGGGAGTGCTGTGACCCTGCGCCGGAACTCCTGCGGATGCCGCGACGGCGCGTCCGGGGGCGACGCCCGTGGAGGCATCACCAGCGATGCCTGTGGAGGCGTTGCCAGTGGTGTCGATGGTGGTGCCGACGGTGGCGTTGCCGGTGGTGCCGACGGTGGCGTTGCCGGTGGTGCCGCCGGTGGTGCCCACGGTGGCGTTGTCGGTGGTGCCCACGGTGGTGTCGCCGGTGGTGCCCACGGTGGTGTCGCCGGTGGTGCCGACAATGGGGTCGCCAGTGGCACCGACGGTCGCATCACCGACGGCACGGCGCCCTGCGCATGCGCAGGCCGCTCACGGCGTCGCCGCGCCTGGGCCGAACTCCTGCGTCTGCCGGCCCTGTTCAGCGTCCCGGGGGACGCCCTGGCCGGCGCGGCCGCCACCGGTTCGGCACCCGGCTCCCGCACCTTGCTCGCCATCGGTTCCTCCCTCTGCCTCTACGAAGCCGGCATGGCCCTCAACGACTGGGCGGACCGCGACATCGACGCCGTCGAACGCCCGCACCGCCCCCTGCCCTCCGGCCGCGTCCGGCCCGCCGCCGCACTCACGGCGGCCTGCGCCCTCACCGGCGCCGGACTGGCCCTGGCAGCGAGCGCGGGCCGCCCGGCCCTGGCCGTCGCCGCGCCCCTGGCGGCAACCGTCTGGGCGTACGACCTCGGCCTGAAGCACACACCCGCCGGGCCCGTGGCCATGGGCGCGGCCCGCGGCCTCGACCTGCTCCTGGGAGCCGCGGCCACGACAGGCCATGCCCGCGCCGCCCTGCCCTCCGCGGGCCTCCTCGGCACCCACACCCTGGCCGTCACCACGGTCTCCCGCCAGGAGGCCCGGGGAGGCTCACCGCTGGCCCCCCTGGCGGCGCTGGCGACAACGGCTCTGCTGACCCGACAGATGACGCGTCGCTCCGCCCCGCCGATGAGAGGCCGCCGACCGGAGACTGGGACCGCCCACCGGCTGACGGGTCCCCGTTGGCCGGCCCTGCACCCCGGGCAGGACTCCGTGGCGCTGTTCACCACCGCCCTCGGAGCCGCCTACGCGGCGACGGCCGCCCGCCCCTACTTCCACGCTGCCCTGAATCCCTCACCTCCTCTCACCCAACGCGCTGTCGGCGCCGGAATCCGCGCAACCATCCCCCTCCAGGCCACCCTGGCGGCCCGCTCCCGGGGCACGGCCACCTCCCTCCTCATTGCGGCTCTGGCCCCACTCGGAGCGAGGTTCGCGAAGAAGGTGAGCGTCACATGAGCCCCGAAGCCCGGACCTCGGAGACCAGCGAGGCCAGGGCCTCACACACAACTCGGGCTGTCTCACCCACCAGCCCCACTCAGGGCTCTGCCTCATCCGACCCCACCGCCCGGGCCGCTGCCTCGCCCGCCTCGGCCCACCGGCCTCAAGGGGCGCGGGGAACTGCGCGACCAGCCCCCACCAGCCCGCAGCCGGACGGCCCGCAGCCGGACGGCCCGCAGCCGGACGGCCCGCAGTCGGCCGGCCCGCAGTCGGCCGGCATCAGGGATGCCGCCGTGTCCGACGCCCCCTCCGTCCGGGCCGCCGCCTCGCCCGACGCCGCTCCTGCGACCACCGCCCCGCCGGGCGGCGCCGTCCCTTCCCTCCGCTTCGGCTACGGCACCAACGGTCTCGCCGATCTCCGGCTCGACGACGCCCTCTCGCTCCTCGCCGACCTCGGCTACGACGGCGTCGGACTGACCCTCGACCACATGCACCTCGACCCGCTCGCCCCCGGCCTCGCCGCCCGTACCCGCCGGGTCGCGCAGCGGCTGGACGCGCTCGGGCTGGGCGTCACCGTCGAGACGGGTGCCCGCTACGTGCTCGACCCCCGCCGTAAGCACGGCCCGTCCCTGCTGGACCCGGACCCCGAGGACCGGGCCCGCCGCACCGACCTGCTCGCCCGGGCCGTCCAAGTCGCCGCCGACCTCGGCGCGCACGCGGTGCACTGCTTCAGCGGGACCGTGCCGGAGGGAACCGGCACCGACACCGCGTGGAAGCGCCTCGCCGAGTCCCTCGCTCCCGTCCTGGACGCCGCCGCCTCCGCGGGCATCCCGCTCGCCGTCGAACCCGAGCCGGGCCACCTCCTCGCCACCCTGGCCGACTTCCACCACCTCCGCCGTTCCCTCGGCGACCCCGAACTCCTCGGCCTCACCCTGGACATCGGCCACTGTCAGTGCCTCGAACCCCTCTCTCCCGCCGACTGCGTGCGGGCCGCCGCCCCCTGGCTGCGGCACGTCCAGATCGAGGACATGCGGCGCGGCGTCCACGAACACCTCCCGTTCGGCGAGGGGGAGATCGACTTCCCGCCGGTCCTCGCGGCCCTCGCCGCCACCGGTTACCAGGGCCTGACCGTCGTCGAACTGCCCCGCCACTCCCACGCCGGCCCTCACTTCGCCGCGCACTCCCTGCCGTTCCTCCGCCACGCCGAGCGGACAGCGGCCACCGCCTCGCCCGGCACCGCCCCGCCCGGCCCCGCTGAGGCCTTCCAGCAGACCGCGCCACCCCACGGCGCTCCCTCCACCGCCCCTGAAGGGAGCAGCAGATGAGCCACCCCCGCACCACTCCCACGGCGAGAACCGGGAGCGCCCAGGACACCCCGAGCGCCAGAACCCACACCGGCGAACCCACCCCTGACACCGCCTCCACCTCCATCCGCCCCTCCCTCACAGACCTTCGCCACCACCTCACCACCCACCTGGACCCACCCGCCCGCACCTGGCTCGACCACGCCCTCGACGAGGCAGCCGCCCACCCCGGCCTTCACGGGCCCATCTCCGTATGGGAGCTGCGGCTCGCCGAAGCCGGCCGGCGCTGCGGCCCCGCACACGCCGACGCCGCACGGGTCCTGATCCTCGACGCGGCCCGCGCCGGCACCGACGCGCTGACCCGGGTGTACTTCCAGGGCACCGCCGACGAACGCCGAGCCGTGCTGCACGCCCTGCCCCACCTCGTGTCCGGCCCGGGCGCCCTCCCACTGATCGAGGACGCCCTGCGCACCAACGACACCCGGCTCCTCAGCGCCGCCGTCGGCCCCTACGCCGCCCGGCACCTGACGGCCCACGCCTGGCGTCATGCCGTGCTGAAGTGCCTGTTCACCGGCGTCCCCGTCGATCACGTGGCGGACCTGCCCCGGCGCGCCGCCGGCGACGGCGAACTCGCCCGCATGCTGGCCGACTACGCCGCCGAACGCACCGCAGCCGGCCGCTCCGTCCCCGAGGACCTGGACCGCGTCCTGGACCTGACCGAGTCCGTCACCCCGGCTGCCCCGGGCACTGACCACCCCCACGGCAAGGAGTCCTGATGCGCATCTTCGACCCCCACATCCACATGACATCCCGGACCACCGACGACTACGAGGCCATGTACGCAGCCGGTGTGCGTGCCGTCGTCGAGCCTTCCTTCTGGCTGGGCCAGCCCCGCACCTCGCCCGCCTCCTTCCGTGACTACTTCGATTCCCTCCTCGGCTGGGAGCCCTTCCGGGCAGCGCAGTACGGCATCGCCCACCACTGCACGATCGCCCTCAATCCCAAGGAGGCGAACGACCCGCGCTGCGCGCCCGTCCTCGACGAGCTGCCGCGTTATCTCGTCAAGGACAACGTCGTGGCCGTCGGGGAGATCGGCTATGACTCCATGACCCCTGCGGAGGACACCGCCCTCGCCGCGCAACTTCAGCTCGCGGCCGACCACGGACTGCCCGCCCTCGTGCACACCCCCCACCGCGACAAGCTCGCCGGGCTGCGCCGCACCCTCGACGTCGTCCGGGAGTCCGCCCTGCCCGCGGACCGCGTCCTGGTCGACCACCTCAACGAGACCACCGTCAAGGAGACCAGGGACAGCGGCTGCTGGCTGGGCTTCTCCGTCTATCCCGACACCAAGATGGACGAGGAACGCATGGTCGCGATCCTGCGCTCCCACGGGACCGAACAGGTCCTGGTGAACTCCGCAGCCGACTGGGGAAAGAGCGACCCCCTCAAGACCCGCAAGGTCGGCGACCTGATGCTGGCCGAGGGCTTCGACGAGGACGACGTCGACCAGGTGCTGTGGCGCAACCCCGTCGCCTTCTATGGACTCAGCGGCCGCCTCAGCCTCGACGTCACCGGTACGGAGGCCACCCACGAGGGCAACTCCATCTTGCGCGGCGCCCCGCGGGATCCGTACGAACCGGACACCGGCGCCGGCACGCCGGGCCGCGTGACCCCCGCGGAGGCGTGAACCATGCGTTTCCGCCACCCCGACGGCTCCACCGTCCACCTCGCCTACTGCACCAACGTCCATCCCGCCGAGACCCTCGACGGCGTCCTCGCCCAGCTCCGTGACCACTGCGAACCCGTCCGCCGCCGCCTGGGCCGCGACCGGCTCGGCATCGGGCTGTGGCTGGCGAAGGACGCCGCCCACGCCCTCGTCACCGACCCCTCCGCACTGCGCAGGCTGCGCACCGAGCTGGACCGGCGCGGCCTCGAGGTCGTCACCCTCAACGGCTTCCCCTATGAGGGCTTCGGCGCCGAGGAGGTCAAGTACCGCGTCTACAAGCCGGACTGGGCCGACCCGGAACGCCTCGACCACACCACCGCCCTGGCCCGCGTCCTCGCCGGGCTCCTTCCCGACGACGTCACCGACGGGACCATCTCCACGCTGCCCCTCGCCTGGCGCACCGCGTACGACGACGAGCGCGCGAACACCGCCCGCGCCGCGCTGCGCACCCTCGCCGAACGCCTCGACGCCATAGAGGAGCTGACCGGCCGCTCCATCCGCGTCGGCCTGGAACCGGAACCCGGCTGCGTCGTCGAGACCACCCGCGACGCCATCGCCCCGATCACCGCGATCGGTCACGACCGCATCGGCATCTGCGTCGACACCTGCCATCTCGCCACCTCCTTCGAGGATCCGCACGCCGCCTTCGACGCCCTCGCCGAGGCGCGCGTCCCCGTCGTCAAATCCCAGCTCTCCGCCGCCCTGCACGCCGAACACCCCCATCTCCCCGAGGTCCGCGAGGCCCTCGCCGCCTTCGCCGAACCCCGCTTCCTGCACCAGACCCGCACCGCCACAGCGGCCGGCCTGCGCGCCACGGACGACCTCGACGAGGCCCTCGCCGGACACGCCCTGCCCGACGCCTCACCCTGGCGCGCCCACTTCCACGTCCCGCTGCACGCGGCCCCCGCCGCGCCCCTCACCTCCACCCTCCCGGTCCTGAGATCCGCACTGACCCGGCTCGTCGGCGGCCCGGCCCCGCTCACCCGCCACCTGGAGGTCGAGACCTACACCTGGCAGGCCCTTCCGCCCGAGTCGCGCCCCAAGAGCCGCACCCAGCTCACCGAGGGCGTCGCCGCCGAACTCACCCTCGCCCGCGACCTGCTGACCGACCTCGGCCTGAAGGAGCTGCCATGAGCACCGGCCCCCATGAGCACCCGGGCCCGGCCGCCACGCTCCCGGCCGCCACGGACCGCCCCACTCCACTCCTCGTTCTCGATGTCGTCGGCCTCACCCCCCGTCTCCTCGACCACATGCCCCACCTCAAGGCGCTCGGCCAGTCCGGCTCCCGCGCCCCGCTCGGCACCGTCCTGCCCGCCGTCACCTGCGCCGCCCAGTCCACGTTCCTCACCGGCACCATGCCCTCGGAGCACGGCATCGTCGGCAACGGCTGGTACTTCCGCGAACTCGGCGACGTCCTCCTGTGGCGCCAGCACAACGGGCTGGTGGCCGGCGACAAGCTCTGGGACGCCGCCCGCCGCGCCCACCCCGGCTACACCGTCGCGAACATCTGCTGGTGGTACGCCATGGGCGCGGACACCGACATCACCGTCACCCCCCGTCCGGTCTACTACGCCGACGGACGCAAGGAACCCGACTGCTACACCCGGCCTGCCGACCTGCACGACGAACTCACCGACAGGTTCGGCACGTTCCCCCTGTTCCACTTCTGGGGCCCTGGGGCCGACCTCGTCTCCAGCCGGTGGATCATCGACGCGACTCGCCACATCATCCGCACCCGGCACCCCGACCTGACGCTCTGCTACCTCCCTCATCTCGACTACGACCTGCAGCGCTTCGGCCCCGACGACCCGCGCTCCCTGAAGGCGGCCACCGACCTGGACGCCGCCCTGGCCCCGCTGCTGGACGACGCCCGCGCCGAGGGCCGCACCGTCGTCGCACTGTCCGAGTACGGCATCACCCGTGTGAACCGGCACGTCGACATCAATCGCGCCCTGCGCCGCGCCGGCCTGCTGGAGGTGCACACACAGGACGGGATGGAGTACCTCGACCCGATGGCGTCCCGCGCCTTCGCGGTCGCCGACCACCAGATCGCCCATGTCTACGTGCGCCGCCCCGAGGACCTCGACGCCACCCGGGCCGCGCTCGACGATCTGCCCGGCATCGCCCAACTCCTCGACGACGAGGGCAAGAAGAGCCATCACCTCGACCATCCGCGCGCCGGCGAACTCGTCGCCGTGGCGGAGCCCGACGCCTGGTTCACGTACTACTACTGGCTCGACGACGACCGCGCACCCGACTTCGCGCAACTCGTCGAGATCCACCGCAAACCCGGCTACGACCCGGTCGAACTCTTCATGGATCCCCTCGACCCGTACGTCAAGGTCAAGGCGGCCACCGCACTGGTGCGCAAGAAGCTCGGCATGCGCTACCGCATGGCGGTCGTGCCCTTGGACCCCTCACCTATTCGCGGCAGCCACGGCCGCCTTCCGGCGAGCGACGACGACGGTCCGCTCCTCATCTGCTCCACCCCCCGTGCTGTCGGCGACCGCGTCGCGGCCACCGATGTGAAGTCACTGCTGCTCCGACTCGCCGGTCTCGCCTGAGGCCACAGCCCTCAGTACCGACTGGTCACAAGTGAAGCACTCACCACTGACAACGCCCCGCGATCACGAGGAGTTCCACGCATGAGCCGCTTCTCCCAGCCCGACCCCGAACTCGGCCACCGCCTCAGCAGACGAGGCATGCTCGGCGTGGCCGCCGGCGCCACCGCCGCCGCCTTGCTCGGCGCAGCGGCCCCGGCGACCGCCGCCCCAGCCACCGCGTCCACCGGCACCGCGTCCGGCGCCAAGGGCAGGGGCCGCCCCGTCCTGCCGCCCGGCCGACTCGGCATCCAGCTGTACAGCCTGCGCGACAAGGTCTCCACCCTCGGCTTCGGCCCCGTCTTCGCCGAACTGGAGCGGTACGGCTACGACGAGGTCGAGTTCGCCGGCTACACCCAGGGTTCGGCGGGCCCCATCACCCTCGCCCAGCTCAAGCGCCTGGCCCGCAGCCACGGTCTGAACCCGATCGGCAGCCACGTCGGCTACTACTCCTCCGACCCGGGCGCCTACACGTTCGCCCAGAACCTCACCAAGGTCCTCGACGACGCCCAGGCCCTCGGTCTCCGGCACATCGGCACGGCCGCCGGCCCGTTCCGCTACGGCTCGACCGTCGACGCCTGGAAGCGCGCCGCCGAGGACTTCAACACGTACGGGGCGGCGGCGAAGGCCCGGGGCATGAAGTTCTACCAGCACAACCACTCCGAGGAGTTCTCCTTCGCCACCGACAACCCCAAGGTCCGCCTCTACGACATCCTGCTCAAGGAGACCGACCCCGACCTCGTGTACCTGGAGATGGACATCTACTGGGCGTACGTCGGCCAGTTCCGCTTCTCCAAGCGGCCCGACGGCACACCCGCGCCCTTCGAACCGCTGAACTACGTCCTGCGACAGCCCGACCGCTACCCGCTCTTCCACGTGAAGGACGGCGAGAGTGACCCGTCGAACCCGTACGGATACCGCATGACCGACGTCGGCGACGGCGACATCGACTACCAGCGGTTCATATCCGCCGTGACCCGGCTGCGCGGCCACCGCATGGCCCACCACTGGCAGGCCGAGCACGACAACCCGGCCGAGTCCTTCACCTTCGCGCGCCGCTCCAGCGCGCACCTGCACTCCCTGAGGGAGAAGTGCTGACGACCCCGGAGACGTGAGGAGGCCCTTCCCCGGCCGGGGAAGGGCCTCCTCACGTGGGGGACGGTCAGCCCGCGGGCCGCACGCGGCCCGGGACGTCCCCGCCCGTCCCGCCGAGGCGGTGGACGCGGGGATGGCAGACGGTCGTTCGGCGACGGCGACGGGGACGGTGTGCGGCGGCGGACGGTGCCGAAGGTCTGGGTGCCGCAGTCGGATCCGGCGTCATGTCAGGTCGTGTCCTCGCCGAGCGGTTGCGGGTTGGGGGAGATGCGGCGCGTTTCCTTGTCGCGTCCCGGCGGCGTCAGGAACAGGGCCACGCAGCCGGCGAAGAGGGAGATGGAGCCGGCCAGGATGAAGGCACCGGAGTGGCCCCAGGCACCGACGACCACGGCACCCATGCCGGCGCCCAGGCCGGAGACGAGCTTGGCGCTGTAGACCATGCCGTAGTTGGACGCGTTGTTGTTCTCACCGAAGTAGTCGGCGGTGAGCGCGGCGAACATCGGGAAGATGGCGCCGCCGCCGAAACCGGAGATCGACGAGAAGACCAGGAACAGCGGGAGGTTCTCGGCGTTCGCCGACCAGAGGATGCCGTACTGGGACAGGCCCAGGATCACGCAGACGACGAGCAGGCACCGCTTGCGGCCGTACAGGTCGGAGAGCCAGCCGATGACACCGCGGCCGGTGCCGTTGACGATGGCCTTCAGGGACATGGCCGTGGCGACGATCCCGCCCGCGAACCCGGCCTCCTCGCCGATCTCCACCTGGAAGGCGATGCCGAAGATGTTCACGCCGGACGTGCACGCCAGACAGAACCACATCAGCGCGACCCGGCCGGTCTTCCACGCCTCCTTGGGGGAGTACTGGCGCACCGCCGGCGGGTTCATCCGCATCGAGCGGGCCGCGCGCGGGTCGTCCGGCGGGTTCAGCGGGTCGATCGCGGAGGGCCACCAGTTCTTCGGCGGGTCCTTGAAGAAGTAGCCGGAGAACGCGACCATCCCGGCCAGGAACACACCCACCGAGACCAGCACCCAGCGGAAGTTGGTCAGGTCCATGTAGCCGTTGAAGAGGAAGACGAAGGGCACCGAGCCGTAGGCGAAACCGCCGTTGACGAAGCCGGTCTTGCCGCCCTTGCGCTCCGGGTACCACTTGCCGACCATGTTGACGCAGGTGGCGTACACCATGCCTGCGCCCATGCCGCTGAACATGCTGAACCCGATGTAGGCGAAGACCACGTGCGGCGCGAAGGCGAGGGACAGGTAGCCCAGCAGCGTGCCGGTGGCGCCGAGCATCATGGCCCAGCGGGCCGGCAGCTTCCCGCTTTCCCGCAGTTTGCCCGCGGGGAAGGCCACCGCGGCCTGGAAGAAGACCCAGACGGTCATCATCCAGAAGATGTGCATGCTGTTCCAGCTGTGCGCGGTGTGCAGGGTGTCCTCGGCGGACGCGAACGCGTACTCGGCGGAGGAGATGCCCATCATGCCGATCCAGGGCAGGATCACCATCCACTTGCGTTTGCGCCCCATGATGTCGATGTCGGTCTCACCGAGACGGTAGACGCGACCGTTCGCGTCGGTGACCTCCCGGTAGGGAACCGTGGTGGGCAGATCGGTCGTTGTCATGTCGTGTCGCACCCCTTGCGTCGAAAGATCTGGCCAGCGCCCCCTGTCCCATGCCTTTCGTGCGCGTGCGGCTCCCGGGGCCGGCCGACGCGCACCGTCGGCCGGCCCCCGCTCACTCACCTCATGTACCGCCCCCCAGCAGTCCCGCCTCCCGCGCCCAGCGGTACTTCGCGCCGAGCACGGCCACCGGCTTCTCGGTCGTGTACGGGTACGCCACCACCCCGTGCTCGAAGAGGTACTGGCAGGCCTCCTCGACCTCCACGTCCCCCGCGAGCGACGCCACCACGGGCTTCTCGATCCCCCGCTGCCGGAACTCGGCCACCACGCGCGCGGTGAGCTCCGCGAAGACCATGGGAGGAGTGACGATGGTGTGCCAGTAGCCGAGGACGAGCGCGTGGATGCGCGGGTCCTCCAGGCCCAGCCGGATCGTCGCCTCGTACGTCGACGGCGGCTCGCCCCCGGTGATGTCCACCGGGTTGCCCGCGGCCCCGAAGGGCGGGATGAACTTCCGGAACGCCTCGTCCAGGTCCGGCGGGATCTCCATCAGGGACAGGCCGTTGTCCGTCACCGCGTCGGAGAGCAGCACACCGCTGCCGCCGGCGCCCGTGATGATCACGACGTTGTCGCCCTGGGGAGCGGGCAGCACCGGCAACGCGCGCGCGTACTCCAGCATGTCGTTCAGCCCCGGAGCGCGGATCACCCCGGCCTGCCGCAGGATGTCGTCGTACACGGCGTCGTCACCGGCGAGGGCACCGGTGTGCGAACCGGCCGCCTTGGCCCCCGCCGCCGTCCGTCCGGCCTTCAGTACGACCACCGGCTTCTTCGGCACGGTCGCCCGGGCGGCCTCCACGAAGGCGCGCCCGTCTTTGAGGTCCTCCAGGTGCATCGCGATGCACTGGGTGTTCGGGTCCTCGCCGAACCAGGTCAGCAGATCGTCCTCGTCCAGGTCCGACTTGTTGCCGAGCCCGACGATCGCCGACACACCCGTCTTGGTGGTGCGGGCGAAGCCCAGGATGGCCATCCCGATGCCGCCCGACTGCGAGGTCAGCGCCACCCCGCCCTTGACGTCGTACGGCGTGCAGAACGTGGCGCACAGGTCCTGCCAGGTCGAGTAGTAGCCGTAGATGTTCGGCCCCAGCAGCCGTACGCCGTGCCGCTCGGCGATCTCCACGATCTCCGCCTGGAGTTCGTGCTCGCCGGTCTCCGCGAACCCGGAGGGGATCAGCACGGCGTTCGGGATCTTCTTGCGTCCCACCTCCTCCAGGGCCGAGGCCACGAACTTGGCGGGGATCGCGAAGACCGCCACATCCACCTCACCGGGAACGTCCGTGACACTCTTGTACGCCTTGCGGCCCAGAATGTCATCGGCCTTGGGATTCACCGGATGGATCTCCCCGGCGAACCCGCCGTCGATGAGGTTGCGCATCACCGAATTGCCGATCTTTCCCTGCTCGTTGGAGGCGCCGATCACGGCGACCGAACCCGGCTGCATCAGCCGGCGCATCGACGCGAGGATCTCGTCGCGCGAGTACTTCCGGCGCGGCACGGGCTGCGACTCGGCGAGGATCACCCGGATGTCGGCCGCGACGGCCCCCTCCGCCGTCGCGATCACCGGGTTGAGGTCCACCTCGGCGATCTCGGGGAAGTCCGCGACGAGTTCCGAGACCCGGCGGATCTGCTCGGCGACGGCCCAACGGTCCACGCCCGCCTGGCCGCGTACCCCGCGCAGGATCTCGGCCGACCGGATCGAGTCCAGCATCGACAGCGCCTCGTCGGCGTCCACCGGCGCGAGCCGGAAGGTGACGTCCTTCAGGACCTCGACGAGGACCCCGCCGAGCCCGAAGGCGACCACCTTCCCGAACGTCGGGTCCGTGACGGCGCCGACGATGACCTCCTGCCCCTTCGGCAGCAGCTCCTGCACCTGCACGCCCGAGATGCGGGCGTCGGCGTCGTAGGCGCGCGCATTGTCGATGATCTCGTGGAACGCGGCCCGTACGCCGGTCGCGCCCTCGACCCCGACGATCACTCCGCCGGCATCGGTCTTGTGCAGGATGTCCGGCGAGACGATCTTCATCACGACGGGCCCGCCGAAGCGCGCCGCGAACGCCACGGCCTCGTCGACGTCCGTCGCCAGCTCCTCGCCCGGCACGGCGATCCCGTACGCGTCGGCGATCACCTTGCCTTCGGGCGCGGTCAGCGCGGTCCGTCCCTCGGCCCGCACGGACTCCAGGAGGGACCGCACCCGCAGGACCCGGTCTTCCGCCATCACGTCAGATCACTCCGTTCGACTTGAGCAGGCGCACTTCCTCGTCGCCGAGGCCGAGTTCGCCGACGTAGACCTCTTCGTTGTGCTCGCCGAGCAGCGGGGAGCTGGTCACCTCAACGGGGGAGTCGGACAGCTTGAGAGGGCTGCCGACGGTCACGAAGTCGCCGCGCTCGGGGTGGGGAACGGTGACGACCATGTCGTTGGCGACCAGCGAACGGTCCTCGATGATCTCCCGGGTGGAGAGGATCGGCCCGCAGGGGATGTTGCGCGCGTTGAGCCGCTCCAGCACCTCCCACTTGGGCAGCGTCGAGGACCATTCCTCGAACAGCTGGAACATCTTGCCGAGCTTGGGCAGCCGCGACTCGGGCGTCGCCCACTCGGGGTCGTCGGCCAGCTCGGGCCGGCCGATGAGCTCGCTGATCGGCTGCCAGCCGACGGGCTGCACGATGACGTACACGTAGTCGTTCGGGCCGCCCGGCGCGCACTTGACGGCCCAGCCGGGCTGGCCGCCGCCGGACGCGTTTCCGGACCTGGGAACCTCGTCGCCGAAGTCGTCGTTGGGATATTCAGCGAGCGGCCCGTGTGCCAGACGCTGCTGGTCCCGCAGCTTCACCCGGCACAGGTTGAGTACGGCGTGCTGCATGGCCACGTTGACCCGCTGCCCGCGCCCGGTGCGCTCCCGTTGATAGAGCGCGGCGAGGATGCCCGCCACGGCGTGCACACCCGTCCCCGAGTCCCCGATCTGGGCCCCCGTCGCCAGCGGCGGCCCGTCCTCGAAACCGGTGGTCGACATCGACCCGCCCATGGCCTGTGCGACGACCTCGTACGCCTTGAAGTTGGTGTACGGGCCCTCGCCGAACCCCTTGATGGAGGCATAGACGATCCGTGGATTGATCTCCTGGATGCGGTCCCAGGTGAAGCCCATCCGGTCCACCGCGCCCGGGCCGAAGTTCTCGACCATGACATCGGAGCGCCGGATCAGCTCGGTGAGGATCTCCTTGCCGCGCTCGGTCTTGGTGTTGAGGGTGATGCTCCGCTTGTTGCAGTTGAGCATCGTGAAGTAGAGGGAGTCGACGTCCGGCAGATCACGCAGCTGCTTGCGCGTGATGTCGCCGGTCGGCGCCTCCAGCTTGACGACGTCCGCGCCGAGCCAGGCGAGCAGCTGGGTCGCCGACGGCCCGGACTGGACGTGGGTCATGTCCAGGACGCGGATGCCTTCGAGGGCCTTGGTGGACGGGGTGGTCATCGGGGCACCTCACTTGTACATGGTCTGGTTCATGGTTCCGGGGGCGTACGCGTCGGGATCGACCCAGACGTTGATCAGCGACGGCTTGCCGGATTCGCGGGCGCGTCGCAGTGCCGGGCCGATGTCGGCGGGGTCGCGGACCTCCTCGCCGTAACCGCCCAGCATCTGGGCGAACTTGTCGTAGTGGACGTCGCCGAGGGTGTTGCCGACCCGGTCGCGGTCCTTGCCGTACTTGGCGGCCTGGCCGTAGCGGATCTGGTTCATGGAGGAGTTGTTGCCGACGATGCCGACGAACGGGAGGTTGTAGCGGACGAGGGTCTCGAAGTCCCAGCCGGTCAGGGAGAACGCGCCGTCGCCGAAGAGCGCGACGACCTCCTTGTCGGGCCGTGCCTGCTTGGCCGCGAGCACGAAGGGGACGCCGACGCCGAGCGTGCCGAGGGGGCCGGGGTCCATCCAGTGCCCCGGCGACTTGGGCTGCACGACCTGGCCGGAGAAGGTGACGATGTCGCCGCCGTCGCCGATGTAGATCGAGTCCTCGGTGAGGAAGTCGTTGATCTCGCTGACCAGACGGTAGGGGTGGATGGGTGAGGCGTCGGACCTCAGGTTCGGCAGCCGCTTCTCCAGCGCGGTCTGCTCGGCCGCCCGGAGCTCGTCCAGCCACTCCTTGCGCCTGGACGCACCCCCGTTGATGCGTCCGGAGGCAGCCTCGGTCACCGACTTCAGCACCAGGCCGGCGTCGCCCACGATGCCGAGGTCGATGTCGCGGTTCTTGCCGACCGTGCGGTAGTCGAGGTCGATCTGCACGACGGTCGCGTCCGGCGACAGCCGCTTGCCGTAGCCCATGCGGAAGTCGAAGGGCGTCCCGACGATGACGATGATGTCTGCGCCTGAGAAGGCGTACCGGCGTGAGAGCTGGAAGTGGTGCGGGTCGCCGGGCGGGAGGGTGCCGCGTCCCGCGCCGTTCATGTAGGCGGGGATGTTGAGGGCGCGCACGAGCTCGATGGCCGACTCGGTGCCGCGGGTGGTCCACACCTGGCTGCCGAGCAGGATGGCCGGCTTCTCGGCGTGCACCAGCAGGTCGGCGAGCTTCTCGACCGCCTCGGGGTCGCCGGCCGAGCGGGTCGAGGCGCGGTAGGCGCCCTCCTGTGGCACGCGCGCCTTGCCGGCCGGGACCTTGGCGTCCAGCACGTCGCGCGGGATCTCCAGGAAGGAGGGGCCGGGCGCTCCGTGGAAGCACTCGCGGAACGCCATGGACACCATGTCCGCGGCGCGGGCCGTGTCGGGCACGGTCGCCGCGAACTTGGTGATGGGATTCATCATGTCGACGTGCGGCAGGTCCTGGAGAGACCCCATCTTGTGCTGGGTGAGCGCCCCCTGACCTCCGATCAGCAGCATCGGGGACTCCGCGCGGAAGGCGTTGGCGACACCGGTGACGGCGTCGGTCGTCCCCGGGCCCGCGGTGACCACCGCGCAGCCGGGCTTGCCGGTGATGCGGGCGTAACCGTCGGCGGCGTGGGCGGCGACCTGCTCGTGGCGTACGTCGACGACCTCGATGCCCTCGTCGACGCAGCCGTCGTAGATGTCGATGATGTGGCCGCCGCACAGCGTGTAGATGCGGTCGACTCCCTCGGCCTTCAGCGCCTTGGCTACGAGATGACCACCGGAAATCAAGTCCTGGGTGTCGTCGGGCATGGCGAAGTCCTGTCCCTTCGTAGGGGTTTGGAGCGGCTCGCAGTACATTGCATACAGTCGACGAATACTGTATGAAGCTTGTTATCCCGCATCCGGTGGGTGGTGTCCAGGGGGCGTGCGGCATTTTCGGGGGCTGGGGGTCGCTCCCCAGAAGACACAGCAGTCAGGAGCCGAAATGGACCTGTACGAACACCAGGCAAGGGAACTCTTCGAAGAACACGGCATCTTGGTGCCGCGGGCCGAGGTGACCGACTCGCCCAAGGAAGCGCGCGAGATCGCACGCCGGCTCGGTGGCCGAGTCGTGGTGAAGGCCCAGGTGAAGACCGGTGGGCGCGGCAAGGCCGGTGGCGTGAAACTCGCCGCCGACCCGGCCGCCGCGGAGCTGACCGCACGCCAGATCCTGGGCATGGACATCAAGGGCCACACGGTCGGCAAGGTCATGCTGGCCCAACCCGTCGACATCGAGACCGAGTTCTACGTGTCCTACGTACTCGACCGCGCGGCCGGCCGCTTCCTCGCGATCGCCTCGGCCGAGGGCGGCATGGAGATCGAGGAGGTCGCCGCCACGAGGCCGGAGGCGGTCGCCCGCATCCCCGTCGACCCGTCCGAGGGCGTGACCTCGGCCAAGGCCACCGAGATCGCCGACGCGGCCGGGCTGCCGCCCCAGGCCGTCGACGTCCTCGTGCGCCTGTGGCAGGTACTGGTCCGCGAGGACGCCCTCCTCGTCGAGGTCAACCCGCTCGTCCGCACGAAGGAGGGCCGGATCCTGGCTCTCGACGGCAAGGTCACCCTCGACGACAACGCCCGTTTCCGGCAGGCACGCTGGGGCGCGGACGACACCGGGCACGACGACCCGCTGGAGGCGGCCGCGGCCGCGAAGGGCCTCAACTACGTGAAGCTGGACGGCGAGGTCGGCATCATCGGCAACGGCGCGGGGCTCGTCATGTCGACGCTCGACGTGGTCGCGGGATGCGGTGCGCGGCCCGCCAACTTCCTCGACATCGGCGGCGGAGCGAGCGCCCAGGTGATGGCGGACGGGTTGTCGGTCATCCTCTCCGACCCGGCCGTGAAATCCGTCTTCGTCAACGTCTTCGGCGGGATCACCGCCTGCGACGCGGTCGCCGACGGCATCGTGCGGGCCCTGGAGACCGTCCGGCTGACCAAGCCGCTCGTCGTACGGCTCGACGGCAACAACGCGGCCCGGGGCCGGGCCGTCCTCGACGAGCACGCGCATCCGCTGGTCCAGCAGGTCACCACCATGGACGGCGCCGCCGCCCGTGCCGCCGAACTCGCCACCACGGCCTGAGGAGAGGGAACGCCATGGCCATCTACCTCACCAAGGAGAGCAAGGTCCTCGTCCAGGGCATGACCGGCGGCGAGGGCATGAAGCACACGCGGCGGATGCTCGCCGCCGGCACGAACGTCGTCGGCGGGGTGAACCCGCGCAAGGCGGGCCGCACCGTCGACTTCGACGTCCCCCAGTGCCTAAAGGGCCTGGGAGGTGCCCCCAGGGCCGTGCCCGTCTTCGGCTCGGTCGCCGACGGCATGCGTGCGACGGGAGCGGACGTCACCGTGGTCTTCGTGCCGCCCGCCTTCGCCAAGGCAGCCGTCGTCGAGGCCGCCGACGCCGGCATCGGCCTCGCCGTCGTCATCACCGAGGGCATCCCCGTCCACGACTCCGTCGCCTTCACCGCCTACGCCGAGGGCAAGGGCACCCGCATCGTCGGCCCCAACTGCCCGGGCCTCATCACACCCGGCCAGTCCAACGCGGGCATCATCCCGTCCGACATCACCAAGCCGGGCCGTGTCGGACTGGTCTCCAAGTCGGGCACGCTGACGTACCAGCTCATGTACGAGCTCCGCGACATCGGCTTCTCCACCTGCGTCGGCATCGGCGGCGACCCCGTCGTCGGCACCACCCACATCGACTGCCTCGCCGCCTTCCAGGACGACCCCGACACCGAACTGATCGTCCTCATCGGGGAGATCGGCGGCGACGCGGAGGAACGGGCGGCGGCCTACATCCGCGAGCACGTCACCAAGCCGGTCGTCGGCTACATCGCCGGTTTCACCGCACCCGAGGGCAAGACCATGGGGCACGCGGGCGCGATCGTGTCCGGCTCCTCCGGCACGGCCGCCGCGAAGAAGGAGGCCCTGGAGGCGGTCGGGGTGAGCGTCGGCAGCACACCGACCGAGACGGCGAAGCTGGTGCTCGCGCGGCTCGAAGGCCGCTAGCGGCCACCCACGCCGCCGCTCCGGCCGTTACCGGCCCATCCATGTCGACTCGACTCACTGGCACGTTGCCGGCTCACCCACGCCGATTCCCTGGCCGATCACCGCCCCACCCACGCCGATACCCCGGCCGATTGCCCGGCCACCCCCCCCGCCGAATTCCCCGCCCCCGACTGTGCACCGAGAGCGGAGCAACCCTTGGCACCCACCCTCACCCTCAAGTCCGGCACGTCCTGGCCCGACGCGTGGCGGCGCTGTCTCGCCGTCGCCCCCGAGGCCTTCCGCGACGACCGGGTCCTCAACCTCTGGAACGGCGCCTGGCAGGAGGACGGCCGGGTCCTGCCCGCCGTCAGTCCCGTCGACGGCAGCCCGATCGCCGGCCCGCCACGCCTGGACGGGACCACCGCCCACCGGGCCGTCTACGCCGCCCTCGACCAGCACCGCGCCTGGCGGCACCTCCCCCTGGAGGAGCGCAGGGCCCGGGTCGCGGCCACCCTCGACGCTCTCGCCGAACACCGCGGTCTGCTCGCGCTGCTGCTCGTCTGGGAGATCGGCAAGCCCTGGCGGCTCGCCCAGGCGGACGTCGACCGGGCCATCGACGGGGTTCGCTGGTACGTCGACGGGATCGAACCGATGCTCGCCGGGCGCGCCCCGCTGGACGGCCCCGTGTCCAACATCGCCAGCTGGAACTACCCGATGAGCGTGCTCGTTCACGCAGTGCTGGTCCAGGCACTGGCAGGCAACGCGGTCATCGCCAAGACCCCGACCGACGGCGGTGTCGCCTGTCTGACCCTGGCCTGTGCCCTCGCCGCCCGCGAGGGCATCCCCGTGACCCTCGTCAGCGGCAGCGGAGGCGAGCTGTCGCAGGCGCTGGTGCGGGCGCCCGAGATCGGCTGCGTCTCCTTCATCGGCGGCCGTGACACCGGCGCCGCCGTGGCCACGGCCGTCGCCGACCTCGGCAAACGACACGTACTCGAACAGGAAGGACTCAACACCTGGGGCATCTGGAACCACTCGGACTGGGACACGCTCACCGCGGTGATCCCCAAGCTGTTCGACTACGGCAAGCAGCGCTGCACGGCGTACCCGCGCTTCGTCGTCCAGCGGCACCTGTTCGACGCGTTCCTGGCGGCGTACCTCCCGGCGGTGCGCACGCTCAGGGTCGGGCATCCGCTCGCCGTGGAGCAGCCTGACGACCCGTACCCGGAGCTGGACTTCGGGCCGGTCATCAACGCTGCCAAGGCGAAGGAACTGCAGGACCAGGTCGCCGAGGCGATCGAGCGCGGCGCCGTACCGCTGCACCGGGCCGCGCCCGACGACGCCCGCTTCCTGCCTGGCCAGGACACCGCCGCCTACGTCCAGCCGGTCACGCTCCTCAACCCGCCCTCGTCCTCCCCGCTGCACCACGCGGAGCCGTTCGGCCCGGTCGACACGATCGTCCTGGTCGACACGGAAGCGGAGCTGCTGGCCGCGATGAACGCCTCCAACGGCGCGCTGGTCGCCACGCTGTCCACGGACGACCGGGCGACGTACGACCGGCTCGCCCCGCAGATCCGCGCGTTCAAGGTCGGCCACGGCGCGCCCCGCTCCCGGGGCGACCGCGACGAACTGTTCGGCGGGCTCGGAGCTTCCTGGCGCGGCGCGTTCGTCGGCGGTGACCTGCTGGTGCGCGCCGTGACCCGGGGACCTGAGGGGGAGCGGCTGCCGGGGAACTTCCCGGAGTACCAGTTGCTGCCCTGACGTAGGGGGGCGCGTCCGACGCCGGTTCCCCGCGGGGTTCGCTAGGAGGAGCCGGCGTCGGACGCCGTAACGGTCCGACGGGGCGCCGGCGTCGCCCGCCGTGTCGGTGCGGTCCGTCGCCCGCCGTGTCTGTGTCGCCCGCCGTGTCTGTGCGGTCTGTTGTCTCTGAGTGGCCTGCCATGGCGGGCCGGGCCTCCTCGAACCTCCCGGATCTCCCCGGGCCTCCCGGACATCCCCGGGCCTCCCGGACCTCCCTGAGTCGCCCGGACCTCCGCCTCAACGGACCTCCCGGCCCCACCGGACGTCCGGGCTCCACCGGGCACCCGACCCCTCCCCGGCCCCAAGCCGGGCGCGCGACGCGGCACTCCGCGACGTCGCTCAGCCGATGCCCTGCCGGTCCGGGCGCAGGGCGAAGTCCCGGTCCGACGCGGTCGGAGCCGCCTTGCCGACGGCCTGACGGAGCAGTGCGCGATGCCGCAGCAGCGGCTCGCGCCGTTCCGGTGGCGCGAGCAGGAGCAGGTCGTCAAGACCGGCCAGCATGCGCCGGGAGATCTGCGGGCTGCCGACGGCGCATCCCCGTACCTCGGCGAACCCGAGATCCACCAGCTCGGTCCAGTCCGGCACCGGCTGCACCAGCCGTACCGCACCGGCCCGGTCCCGGTGCAGGGCGGCGTCCAGCGGCCGTCGGCTCAGTGCTGCCAGGAACTGGACGACACGGTCCAGCGCCTGCACGGCGGTCGTCGGATCGTTGATCGCGGGCGACAGGGCGCGCAACGCGATGTCGGACAACTGCCGCAGCCCGAAACCGAGATCCTGGTGGTAGGTCCGCTCCACCCCCACCGAGATCGCGTACCGCAGCACCCGGCGCGGCGGGACCGGCCCGCCGTGCACCGCCAGCACGGGCATGCCCGGCACCACGAAGTCCCCGATCCGCGGGATCAGCCGCAGCACGACCCCGTGCTTGCGCGCCGCCCGCACCAGCCGCGCGACGTGCACGTCCCGCAGCACCCCCGCCTGGCCCTCGTGCGGTACCCACACGGTGACAGCGCCCAGGCCGGGTGCCTCCTGCCCGACCGCCGGGACGGGCATCGAGGCGGTCACCCGGAACGACTCCGAGGCGATTCGCGCGATCACATGGCTGATCCGCATCAGCCTCAGCGTGGAGTTCACGTACAGCACGAAGAGCAGCAGGCTCAGCCCGACCATGCAGAGGGTGAGCACCGCCTGCACCAAAGGCACCGACGTGACGGCCCGGGGGTCCTCGACACTGTCGAAGCTCGTCATGACCAGCAGGGTCAGCACGAAGGTCGCCAGGAACACCGCGAAGGTCGCCTTGGTGATCCGGCTCCGGACGAACAGCCGCACCACGCGCGGGGTGAACTGCCCGCTGGCCATCTGCACGGCCACCAGCGAGATGCTGAAGACCACACCGATGAAGGTCATCATCGCCGAGCCGACCGCACTCACCACGGCCCTCGCGTCCTCCGCGAACCGCAGCAGCTCGTCGAGCGTCTCGTAGTCCCGGTCCTCCTGGAGCGCGTCGACGATCGCCGTGTCGAGCGCCTCCGCCCCCACCCAGACCACGAACACGCACACCATCGCCGCGGTCGGGGCGAACCAGAAGGTGTCCCGCAGATGCTCCCTGAGCGGTGACAGCGCACGGGGCCGACGTCCCACCGAGGAGCTCTGCGTAACCATCCAGTCACTCATGGTGTGACCCTAGAGGTATCGGAGCGCGAGGTCCGGGACCCCCGCCACGCGGGCGGAAACGCAGGTGAAAGGCACTCCGAAACCTTGGTATTGTTGTCCGTGTCGCTGCGGGGAACACCCCTGGCAAGGCGGCAGACACCTGGTCCGGGTGGCGGAATGGCAGACGCGCTAGCTTGAGGTGCTAGTGCCCTTTATCGGGCGTGGGGGTTCAAGTCCCCCCTCGGACACAGATCAGCTAGGGCGGGTCGAGATCTTCTCGACCCGCCCTAGCTGTTGTGCGTCATGCCTCCCGTGCCGTAGCCATCGCCTCAGCGCCGGTACTCCCGCAGCTTGCGGTACAGCGTCGCCCGGCCGATCCCCAGCGCGGCGGCCGCGCGTGCCTTGTTGCCGCCGTGGCGGCGCAGCGCCTCCAGGATCGCGGCGCGCTCGGCGTGCTCCATCGGGCTGAGCGGGCGCGCGGCCGGCCCTTCGCGGACGGCGTCCGGCAGCTCCGCCCGGCGCACCGGCCCGGTCGCCCGCCGCCGCTCCGCCAGGGCCCGTACGACGTGGGCCAGCTCGGTGACGTTCCCGGGCCAGGGGTACAGCTGGAGCGCACGCAGGGCGTCCAGGGTCCAGGTCAGCGGCGGCTGCCCGGGCGTCGTGCGGGGTGCGAGGGCCGACAGGAGTTCCCGTATGTCCTCGGTGCGTTCGCGGAGGGGCGGCAGAGTGACCGAGCGGGCGGACATTTTGTCCAGCAGGCGCTCGAGGCAGGGGCCGACCGGTGCGCCGGGTGTGCAGGTGACCACCAGCCGGGTGTCCGGGTGCTGGTCGAGCAGGGAGTTGAGCGCCGCCACGCCGGGCTGTGCCAGGCGCTCGGCGTGACGGAGCAGGAGCGGGCGGCCGGGCTGCCACGCGGGCAGAGCCTGGCCGAGGCCGGGGTCCCGCGCCGCGTCGGCGGCCTGGACGGGGTCCGGGCCGAACAGCTCCCGCGCCAGCGCGGACTTGCCCGTGCCGCGCTCACCGGTGAGCAGCAGGGGCTCCTGGGAGCGGGCCAGTTCGACGGCACGGCCGACGGCGTGCCGCCAGGAGACCGAGGAGCCGGTCAGTGCGACCGGCGGGGAGGAGGCCGGGGCCTGGGGCGCCGGATCGTCGAGCGGGTCCAGGGCGGCCACGATCCCGATGGTCCTGCCGTCCAGGCGGACCGGGGTGACATGTGCGGTGCACCCGGCTCCCTCCGGCAGCTCCGCGAAGCCCGTGACGTCCGTGTCCCGGGCGTCGGCCGCCGTACGTTCCAGCACCGCGAGCACCTCGGGCGTCAGCAGACGCTGGGCCGCGTCGCTGACCAGCCGGTTGCGGCCGTCGAGGGCTGCCACGGCCCGGTTCTGTCCCCGTGCCGCCCGCACGTAGGCGTCCAGCAGCACCCGCTCGCCCCGCCCGGCCCGCGCCCGCAGCTCGGTCTCGACCGCGGCGACGGTCGCCTCGGCGAGCGCCCCTTGCGGATGCGGCCGGCCCGCGGCGGACAGCGGAGACGCGACCGTCAGTGTGCCCAGCACCTGCCCGCCCTCCGGGCCGAGCACCGGGACGCTGACCGCGGACACGTCCTGCCACCGGTCGAGGAAGTGCTCGGGCCCGTGCACCTCGGCCCGGCTCCGGACACGCAGGGCGAGGGCCGCGCTGTTGTTGCCGACCTCCTGCTCCGACAGCGCGGCCCACCCGCCCAACCCGGGCACGCTCCCCGCCGTCCACAGCACGCGCAGTCGTTCGTCGGTCAGGACGAGCAGCGACCCGTCCACGCCCAGCGCGGGGGCGACCCGGTCGAGCACCGGCCGGGCGGCGCCGAGCAGTACCGACTCCCCGGGGAGCGGCGGACCCGCCACCGGCTCCGTCAAGTCGTGCGGCACACCGAAGAACCGCGCCCGCCGCCACGCCGCGAGGACCTCCTCCGGCACGCCCGGGGGCAGCGGGCGTCCCGACAGGAACCGCTCGCGGGCGGCGCTCAGAGAGGGCCGGGCGGTGGCTGCGGGGGCAGGGTCTGTGGTGGTCACGGCACGCACCACCGTAGCGGGTTCGGTTGAACGGGCAACAACTGCTGGGTCCGTTGATCGGCGAGGGCCGTCCGGTGCCGGGCTCGCGGCTGCCGACCGAGCGTGCCGCACCGGATTCCCGTCACGGGACGGCCCGCCGACGGTCTCGCGGGGAGACGGCCGGTCCGCAGCACGGGGTGTCTCGTGACGGGACGGCCCGCCCACCGGCGGTCTCGCAGGGAGATGGCCCGCCGCACGGGGTCTCTTGTGGCGGGACGGCCCGCCCCACCGGGTGTCTCGTAATGAGACACCCGCGGTCCGCCGGAGCACGCCATGATCACGGACGTCCGACCTCCATGCCGCCCGAACCCCTCCGCAGGAGCGCCCGTGTCCACCGTCGTCGAGACCGACGTCCTGATCGTGGGCAGCGGCCCGGCCGGTGCCTCGGCCGCGCTCGCCCTGAGCACCTACGGCGTCCCCAACATCGTGGTGACCCGCTACGCGAGACTCGCCGACACCCCCCGCGCGCACATCACCAACCAGCGCACCATGGAGGTGCTGCGCGACCTCGGCGTGGAGCAGGAGGTCGTTGCCCAGGCCACACCGCAGCACCTGATGGGCAACACGACGTTCTGCACCAGCCTGGCGGGCGAGGAACTGGGCCGGGTGCGCTCCTGGGGCAACGAACCGCTCGTGCAGGCCGAGCACGAACTCGCCAGCCCCACCCGCATGTGCGACATGCCGCAGCACCTCATGGAACCGGTCCTCGTCAACGCCGCCGTCGCCCGCGGCACCCGGCTCCGCTTCCAGAACGAGTACCTGTCCCACACCCAGGACGCCGACGGCGTCACGGCCACCGTCCGCGACCGGCTGCGCGGGGACACCTACGAGATCCGCGCCAAGTACCTGATCGGCGCCGACGGCGGACGGTCGAGGGTCGCCGCGGACGCCAGGCTGCCGATGGGCGGTCAGATGGGCGTGGCGGGCAGCATCAACATCGTCTTCGAGGCGGACCTGAGCAAGTACACCGCCCACCGCCCGTCCACGCTCTACTGGGTCCTCGCCCCGGGCGCGACGGTCGGCGGCATCGGCGCGGGGCTGGTGCGCTGCGTACGGCCCTGGAACGAGTGGCTGATCGTCTGGGGTTACGACGTGAACGCCGGCGCGCCCGACCTGACCACCGAGTACGCCGAGTCGGTCGTCCGGCAGCTCGTCGGCGACGACGACATCCCCGTGACCGTCAGGTCGTCCTCGGCGTGGACGGTCAACGAGATGTACGCGGAGTCGTACGCGAACGGCCGCGTCTTCTGCGCCGGCGACGCCGTGCACCGGCATCCGCCGTCCAACGGCCTCGGCTCCAACACCTCGATCCAGGACGCCTACAACCTCGCCTGGAAGCTCAAACTGGTCCTCGACGGCACCGCCCACCCGAAGCTGCTCGACAGCTACACCGCCGAGCGCGCCCACGTCGGCCGGCAGATCGTCACCCGCGCCAACCGGTCCATCCGGGAGACCGCCCCGGTCTTCGAGGCCCTCGACGGACTCTCCCCGCAGACCCCCGAGCAGCTGTGGGCCAACATCGCCGCCCGCAAGGACGCCACCGAGGCCGCCGAGAAGCAGCGGGCGAAGCTGCGCGAGGCGATCGCCTACAAGGTCTACGAGTTCAACGCGCACGGCGTCGACCTCAACCAGCGTTACCCCGCCGACGGTTCTGCCGCGATCGTCCCGGACGGCACGCCCGACCCTGGCTTCGCCCGCGACCCCGAGCTGTACCACCAGCCGTCCTCCCGGCCCGGCGCCCGGCTCCCGCACGCCTGGATCACCTCCGGCACCCGCACGCTCTCCACCCTCGACACGATCGGCCGGGGCCGCTTCACCCTGCTGACCGGCATCGGGGGAGAGGCCTGGGTGCGGGCGGCCGAGGGGCAGGAGGTGGAGATAACCGCGGTGGTGATCGGCCCCGGGCAGCAGTACGAGGACCCGTACGGCGACTGGGCGCGGCTGCGGGAGATCCCGGACGCGGGCGCCCTCCTCGTACGCCCGGACGGGTTCGTCGCCTTCCGGCACGCCGGCGCAGGTCCGGAAGCCGGGAAACTGCTCGCGGAGGACGCGGGGAAACTGCTCGCGGACGCGCTGCGGCGCATCCTCGGGCATGCCTGAACGCGCCATCATGGAAGCTGCGGGGGAGCTGGAAGCAACGGAAGAGCCGGAAGAAGCGGACGTCGACGACGAGGAGCCGGGATGACCACCGACGCGACCGGAGCCGGCATCACCGGGCAGGTCCTCGCCAGCCTGCGCGGGACCGCGGACCCGAGGCTGGGCGAGCTGCTCACCGGCCTCGTCCGCCATCTGCACGACTTCGCACGCGAGACCCGTCTCACCCAGGAGGAATGGAATCGGGCGATCGCCTTCCTGACGGCGACCGGCCAGGCCTGCACCGACACCCGGCAGGAGTTCATCCTGCTGTCGGACGTCCTGGGCCTGTCCATGCTGGTGGAGACTCTGAACGGCGACCGCGCGGCCGGGGCGACCGAGTCGACCGTGCTGGGCCCCTTCCACCTGACCGAGTCGCCGGTCCGCGCGCTCGGCGACGACATCGACCTGGTGGGCGGCGGCGAGAGGTGCGTGGTCAGCGGCCGGGTGCGGTCCGCCGACGGCACGCCACTGCCCGGCGCCGTCGTCGACGTCTGGCAGGCCGACGACAAGGGCTACTACGACGTCCAGCAGCCCGGCGTCCAGCCCGCGGGCAACGGACGCGGGCTGTTCACCGCCGACGCCGAGGGCCGCTTCTGGTTCCGCACCTGCGTCCCGGCGGCGTATCCGATCCCGACCGACGGCCCCGTGGGCGGGCTGCTGCGCGCGACCGGACGGCACCCCTACCGCCCCGCGCACATCCACTTCATCGCCACGGCCGAGAGCCACACGCCGGTCACCACGCACCTCTTCGTGGCCGGCGGCGACTACCTCGACTCCGACGCGGTGTTCGCCGTGAAGCGGAGTCTGGTCCGGGACTTCGCGGAGACGGACGACCCTGCGCTGGCCCGGGAGTTCGGCGTGCCGAACCCCTTCCGGCACGCCCGCTTCGACCTCGTCCTGGAGCGGGCCGCATGACGTTCCAGGAAGAGTTCACGTACGAGACCCGGCCCGTGCGGGTCGTCTTCCGGCCCGGCGCGGCCGTCACGGCGACCCCGGACGAGGCGGCACGCCTGGGCCTGAGGCGGATGCTCGTGGTGTGCGGCAGCCGGGGCGAGTCCGTCGCACGGACGGTGGCGGACGCCCTCGGCGACAGGTGTGCCGGGCTGCACCCCGAGGCGCGGATGCACGTGCCCGTCGAGGACGCCGACCGGGCCGTCGCCGCTGTCCGGGCGGCCGGCGCGGACGGCTGCGTCGCGGTGGGCGGCGGCTCCGCCATCGGGCTCGGCAAGGCGATCGCCCTGCGCACCGGACTGCCGCTCATCGCCGTGCCGTCGACGTACTCGGGCTCCGAGATGACCCCGGTGTGGGGCCTGACCGAGCACGGTGCCAAACGCACCGGCCGCGACCCGGTCGTCCAGCCCCGCAGCGTCGTCTACGACCCCCGCCTCACCCTCTCTCTGCCCCTCTCCCTGACCGTCACCAGCGGGATCAACGCGCTCGCGCACGCCGTCGAGGCGCTGTACGCCCCGGACGTCTCCCCGCTGGTCTCGGTCATGGCGGAGGAGGGCGTCCGGGCGATGACGGAGGCGCTGCCGCGGCTGGCCGCCGACCCGGAGGACCTCGACGCGCGCGGCCGGGCCCTGTACGCGGCGTGGCTGTGCGGCGCGTGCCTCGGCACGACCACGATGGGGCTGCACCACAAGCTGTGCCACGTCCTCGGCGGCACCTACGGCCTGCCCCACGCCGAGACCCACACCGTCGTCCTGCCCCACGCCCTCGCCCACAACGCCCCCGCCGCACCGCAGGCGTTGACCGTACTGAGCCGCGCCCTCGGCGGCACCGACGACGTGCCCCGCGCCCTGTGGGAGCTGGCCGGCCGCCTCGGCGCCCCACGCTCTCTCGCCGAACTGGGCCTCGCGGAAGCGGACGTGGCCCCGGCGGCGGCCCGGGCCGCGGGCGAGCCGTATGCCAACCCGCGGGAGGTGACGGCGGAAGGGGTACGGGGCGTGTTGCTGGCGGCGTACGAAGGGGGCCCGCCGGAGCACGCCGAGGGGAGCACCCCTCAGAGGTCCTGACAGAAGTTGTTGATCACGTGATCGTCGGCTTGAGAGGGGGCGGGGTGGACCGCGATCGGCTGCGCCCTGCCAGGCAACCCCGTGACCGCCGGAACCGTCTGTCTGGTTCCTTGCCATCGCCCGCCCGAACTGCCGCGCGCCGGCGCTCGTATGACCCGCGGGGATGCAGGCTTCTCGTGGCACAGACCAGCGATCGCGCACGCCAGTCACGAGCAAACTGCCGCATCACAGCGGCGTGATGGTCGTCAGTACGCCCCGAAGGACCAGAAGACGCCTACCTCTTCCTCGTTCACCGCGATCAAGCCCAGGTCTTCGAATATGTCGAGGCCGGCGATGTACTCGCCGGTGTGGAAGCAGTGGGATGTGGTGCCCTGGAGGCCCGACGCGAGAAAGTCTGGGGCCGTGTCGGATGCGGCGGCCGTCGCGTTGGTCCAGTAGCTCACACCGGGCCGGTACCGGTCGAGCAGGCACCGAGCGTCCGCCAGCAGGGTCTCCCGGTCCGGGCGGGAGCGGACGGGGGCCGGCTCCGCCTGCCATTCCTCCGCCATGACGGCCAGTGCTGTCACCGCCGACTCTGCCTCCAGGGGGTACAGGTGGGCTCGCAAATCCGCCGGGCCCAGCGGGGCGAAAGGGTAGGCGGGCAATGTCCGGCGCGCGGGGTTGGCGCGGTCCCAGTCCAGCCGGACCCAGCCGCGGGGATCGGCGACCGTCCGGTGCAGCACGGCGTGGACGTCGTGCGACCAGTCCTCGTGCCTTCGAGGGCCGGTGGCCACGAAGGTGTACGTGTCGTCCAGCAGCCGCAGCGCCGCCGCGTTCCAGGGACTGCGACGGGAACGGAACTCCGCAAGCAGGCTGCCGACTTCACGGGAGAAGGCGTCCTTCGGCTCACGCGGCATGCTCCGGAGCCGGTCGAGGGCCCAATGGACGAGCTCCCCTTCTTCCGCCGCGAGGCCGAACAACGGCTCCGGCGAAAGCGCGTCGCCCGTCGCGTCCCACAGCGCCTCCAGATGGGCGTCCAGCAGGTCCAGGGCCCGCCGATCGGAAGATGCAGACATCCCGCCACTGTAAGGGCCCTTCACCATGGTCGGACCATCGGAAGCTCGTGAGGGCTCAGCCGCTCGCTGAGGGCTGCCATCGCCTCGACGGCACTGTGAACGGGGTCGGCGAGATGCACCGCGGCAGCGCCGTGCTCGTCGGCGATGCGACCCACTGCCGGAGCAATGACGGCTTGCCCACACCGGCGATGCCGTGCCCAGGGCTGAGGACCGGCAGTCGTCCGCCTCGGGATTCCGGCCGGGACTGGACTAGAAGATGCTGATCTCGTGGCGTCTTCCGACGAAGCCGCTTCGTCGGTCACGACGGACCAAGTCCTGCCGCGTGAGCCGTCGTTCCGCCAATTTCCCCACCCCCTGCGGATCACTATGGGAAGCCGGAGGCACTCCTCCGGACTCGGGGACAGAAGATGACCGCAAGCCTTCCTAGGGTCGCGGCATGACCCAGACGCAGAGAATTCTTGTCACCGGCGCCACCGGAACCGTGGGCCGTCAGGTCGTCGCCGAGCTGCTCGACCGGGGCCACGAGGTGCGTGCCCTCACGCGTGACGCCGCGAAGGCCTCCTTCCCGGCCGGTGTCGAGGTCGTCGAGGGCGACCTCACCGAGCCGGACGGCCTGGCCACGGCCCTGGAGGGGGTCACCGGCCTCCATCTGATCACCTTCGGCGGTGCCGCGTTCATCCCGCTGGAGACCGGTCCCCGGCTCCTGGAGCTCGCCCGCTCCGCCGGGGTCCGCCGCGTCACCGTGCTCCACGGCGGCGGCCCCACCCCGTTGGAGGACGCGGTGCGCGCCGACGACGGCGTGGACTGGACCGTGCTCATGCCGGTCGAGTTCATGGCCAACGCCCTGGAGTGGGCCGACGGGATCGTGGCAACCGGCGAGGTGCGGGAGCCGTTCGTCGACCGGCTGAGCGCCATGGTCCATGAGGGCGACATCGGCGCCGTCGCCGCGGTCGCGCTCACGCAGGACGGGCACGGCCGCCAGGAGTACGTGATCACCGGCCCCGAGGTGCTGACCGTCGGCGACAAGGTGAAGACGATCGCCACAGCCGTCGGCCGGGAGATCACCCTGATCGAGCTGACGGAGGAGCAGGCCGTCGCGCAGTGGCAGGCGGAGGGGCTCGCGGAGGACGTCATCGGCTTCTTGCTCATGGCGTACGGGAACACACCCGAGGTGGGCCGTACGGTCTCCGGCAGCGTCGAGAAGGTCACCGGCCGCCCCGCGCGCACCTTCGCCCAGTGGGCCGCCGACCACGCGGACGCCTTCCGGGGGCAGTCCTGACTGTCTCGTATTGAGACACCCGTACCGGAGCCCGGTCCGTCAAGATCGACAAGGGGGTGTGACCGCAGCAAGGTGCGGCCGTCGGCGTGCGCTGAATCGCCGCCGGCCGGCCGCACACCCGAAGAAAGGTGACCACCATGGCCCTCGCACTGCTCCGGCGCCGGTGGCTCAAGAGCACCCCCGCCGCGGCCGCGGGCCTCGCCCTCCCCCTCCCCGCCGGCGCGGGCGCCGTCGCCCGCGAGGTCGTCGACCCGATGGGCTCGCCGCTGGCCGCGGCGGACGTCACCGTCACCGCCCTGGACACCCACCGCGTCGCCGCCCGCGGCACCACCGACCCGTACGGCTACTTCCTCGCGGCACTGCCGCCCGGCCGGTACAGCCTGCTCATCTCGGCGCAGGGCCTGAGGCCGCACCGCGAGACGGTCGAGACGGGCCCGGGCGCCCCGACGGCCACCGAACGCGTGTGGCTGCAGCCCGCCGAGGCGCTTCAGCTGCCCACGCCCGGAACCTGGCTCTTCGACCCGCCGCACACGGCGATCCGGTTCATCGCCAAGCATGTCGGCATGGCCCATGTGCACGGCCGCTTCGAACGCTTCGAGGGCGGCATCCGAATAGCCCCGGACATGACCGACTCCCGCGTGCACGTCCGCATCGACGCCTCCAGCATCACCACCGGCAACAGCACCCGCGACAACCACCTGCGGTCCGCCGACTTCCTCGATGTCGAGCGCTTCCCGCACATCGACTTCACCAGTGCGCGCTTCGCCTACCGGGGCGGCAGCAAGTGGACGCTGCAGGGCTCCCTCACGATGCACGGCGTCAGCCGCTCGGTGGCCCTGGACACGACCTACCTCGGCACCGTGAACGGCGGCTACGGCCAGGAGTTGCGCTGCGCGGCCCTGGCGACGGCGGAACTGCACCGTGAGGACTACACCCTCAACTGGCGTTCCATGCTGGCCCGGGGCATCGCCGTGGTCGGCCCGACCGTCCAGCTGGAACTCGACGTCCAGGCGATGTACCGCACCCACGACACGCCCACCCCGCCGGAGTAGGTTTCTGCGCTGGCAATTCTGGGATCTCCCCCTGCTCGACGCTTCTACGGCGGCCTTAACCGCGTACCGGTGAGCGCATGGACAAGCCGAGCAGGGGAGGGGGGTTGCTTCGCGCCGACTGCCGCTGGTGAGAATCCGCGGAGATCTTTCAGGAATCCGCCTCGCGCGTCCGGCATCACCGAAGCGAAGGTGCGCCGTTCCACGAGTCTTGACGTACCGGCCCGCCCAGAAGGGCTGTCGCGATCAGCTCATGCGTCCGCGGCGCCCGCTCAGCCGCCTGCACGGTGGGCCGCGGGAAGGCTGTAGGTTCGCTCCCACCGCAATGCATTGGGGGGCGCATGAAGTGGGCCATGAGCGGAGACTATGCTGCGCTGATCACTACGGTGATCCTCGCGGCGCTGCTCGTCGGATCGGTTCAGACCTACGCGCTGTTCCGCAGGTGGACCAGCGTCTACGTGGACGCCGCCCGCCTGCTTGTCGACTCCACCAACCGCAGCCGAAAAGCCATCCAACGCGGCGTTGAGCCAGACCCCGCCGATACGGATGCGATCATCGAGATCATCTCCAAGCCTCGCCGCTTCCTCTACCGCTCCGCGGCCGCCTTCTTGGCCGTGGCGGTCTGGGTCGCCGTCTGCACAACGCTCGTCGTCGTGCAGATCGATGTTCTGCGATGGGCCGCCACGAACCAGCCCCCCAAGGACCCAGACCTAGCCCGGCTCTCCTTCTACGTAGCCGCAGGAGCCGTCGTACTCCTCGTTGCTGAGGGCGTGCTCCGAGTCCTCTTCCAAGCCGGCTCAAGCCTCAGCCAAGCTCTCCGCGACTACGAGTCCATGACCAGCGAGGAAAGAAGAACCTTCTACCGAGCCCTAGGCGCACGTGTCGCCTCCACTCCGACTGCCCGCGCTGGCGGAGATCCCGCAAACTCTGACGGCACCGCAAACTCCACGTGACATGACGAGCCCTCCGCCCGGACGACCGAGCGGGGCGAGACCCGCCAGCACTAACGGAAGAGGCCGTTCCGCTAGCTTCTGCTTTCCCTGGCGAAAGCAGAAGTCGAAGAGTGCCAGGCCCGGATTGACGCAACCGCACCCGGGTCTACAAGATCGAACTGCTCGCGTGGATGTTGCGCCCGTCAGTGCGGCAAGACGTCGTCGAGGTACCCCTGGACCTTCTCGTACAACGGGTGCGGCACATAGTCCGTGATCTCCGAGTGCGACACCCAGGCGACCGCGTCGAGTTCCTCCTCGTCCACGACCCGGGCCTCGCCCTGGACAACCTCGCAGGCCGTGTACGACATGGCGCGACTGGTCTTCGGGTGGACGCGCTCGCCGAGAAGCCGGATCGCCGTGACGACCAGCCCCGTCTCTTCGACCGTCTCCCGAACCGCCGCATCCTCGGCCGCTTCGCCCGGCTCGATCTGACCTGCCGGGAACTGCCACACGAGCTCGCTCTCAGAGCCGCGGCGACGACGCACCATCAGCACACGTCCGTCCTTCACGATGACGGCGGCGCTGATGCCAGGCTTCTCGGTGGTCGTCTCGGTCGTCATGCGATCACCTCCAAGGCTTTCAGGCTGGGCGGGTCCGTCCCTGCGGGATGAAGCCGCTCGCGAATGGTGCAGCGCACTCCGGTGTCAGCGTGAGTCTCCTGCACTGCCACCGTCAACGGATCGACGTCGTGAACCACAGTGCCTCACTGCCCCGCTACGGCGTGGGAGTGGGGACTTCGTCGTGCCTGGCCTCAGCCGGTGATCTCGCCCGTGAACTCAGGGAAGTCCAGGTCGAAGTTCTCGCTGTTGCGCTGCACCGTCACCACGATCTTCTTGCCGTACTTCGTCTCCAGAACGTGGTCGGCGTTCTTCGCAGCGGTCACACCTGGGGCGAGCCGGCCTTCCAGCGGCTGCGAGCCGTTCTCGTACATCGTGAACGCCGCCTCCCCGCCGTTCGTCGCCCCCTCCACGATGAGTGACAGGTCGTCCAGGGCGACCGGCTCCTTGCTGCCGTTCTCCAGCTTCAGCGTCACCCGGAAGTCGGTGCTGTCGGGCTCCGGCGACTCCAGGAGGTCCTTGTCGAAGTCGGTGAAGACCTTCGCGTCTACGAGGGTGACCTTCAATCCGTCGGGCCACTTGTACGACTCGCCGAACGTCAGGCCTGTCGACTTCGCCCCGGTGTCGGGGTCGGGGCTGGCCTCGTCGGCGCAGTGCTCCATCCACTCGGCCTGGTCGAGCGTCTGGCTCGTGCAGTCGACCTTCTTCGTCTTGCCGGCCGGCGCCTTCGTCTGGGCCGACGCACCGTCGCTGTCCCCGCCGCCGCACGCGGTCAGAGCGGCCAGAAACAGGGCAGCCGTGGCTGCAGTAGCGCGAACGCGCATCATTCCCCCAAAGGTTGAACGTCGGAACACCTTAGACCGCTTGTGGGGGAACTGTGTGCAACCTTCACCGAGTCGTGACGGAGCAGCGCCCCGCCCTGCTACTTCGGTAGGTGAGCGGGGTGCTTCGGCGTGGTCAGTGGTACTTGCTGCGGTGGGTGCGGACGCCGGCAGGCGCTCCTCGTACTCGCAGGTCTCGCAGGTGACTTGCTGGTGGGGATGAGTCATTCAGGGGAATTGGCAGAATCTGGGGAGCGGGGGGTCCAGCCGGGGAGCGGTAGGGGAGTGCGGGAACTGCAACTCAGAGGAACTCGCGGGTAGTCAAGGGGTTCGGAAGCGCCAGCTCAGAGTTTCGTCTGCGATCAGAGGACCTCCGGCCTCCCGTTCCTGGATGCGTGTAGCCCCTGCACGCTCAACTGGCGTTCCCCGCTCGCCCGGGGCATCGCCACGGTCCCACCGACCGTGCAACTGGAGCTCGGCGTCCAGGCGATGTACCGCCCCACGAACGCTTACCCCGCCGGAGATACGGTCCGGCCCGTGCCTCTGAAGGCCCGGCCCGGGCATCCGCGTCCTCGGCTCCGTCGTAGGGGTGAGCCGCGCCTACCCGGCGTCCGGCCACTCCTGCGGCGTTCGGGGCGGTTCCGGACCGGTCCGGCGCTGCGCCGCCCGGGCATTCTCCGCGCGCAGGGCCGTCAGCCACGGCCAGAGATCGGGCAAAGGTTGCTTCGAGCACGCCAGCCGGTGCTCGATCCGGCAGCGCTGCGATCCGTCCGGCGGGCACACCTCGTACACCGTGACCCGGCCGTCCGACAGAGTGATCCACCGGTGCTCCGCGGGCACGAGATGCGCCGGCACCTCCAGCCCCGGCTCCAGCAGAACCCAGTCCTGCTCCAGCGTCGGCACGCGATCCTGCGGCAACCGGCAGTGCGGACACGCGTGCTGGCCCACCTGTAATCGGCGCAGCCCCTCTTCAACAGCCCCCATACGGCCAGAGTCCGCAGTCACCGGCCCGGCGAGTAGAGCGCGAACCGGACGAGACCCCTGAGGTGCTTGGACACCAGTGGGGCGCAGCGAGGCTCGGCAGCCGCAACCGGCAACTACCGTTGGATCCCCGTCGGCCGGGACGCGACGGAACGAACCCCGGCCGCCCCGCACCCGCCGCTCACCGCCCGGCGTCGGAAAATCCCTGGCCCAGGTCCCATCGGTCTCCCTACACTCACGCCCATACCCGGCGCCGCCCACTACCGAGCGCCGGGCACCATCGCGACGAACGAAGGGAGACGGCCATGCGTGACCACACCGCTGTCGCCGTCTCCCTGCCGCAGCACGAGGTGATCCTCGTGTCTTCGTCGCCCCGGTGCCCGCTGCGCGGCGGCACCGGCTGACCGGGAAGAACGCCCGTCACCCGAACAGTCCTGACACAACGTCGAGTTCGGGTTCACCCGGCCCTCTTCGCCCGGGAATCGCGCTGCCCCATTTCTGATCGCACCGAAAGGCCCCGGGCCGTGCGCACCCACCTCAACCCGCTCGCCGTCGTCCGCAACCTCGGCATCCTCGCCCATGTAGACGCAGGCAAGACCACCGTCACCGAACGGATCCTGTTCGCCACCGGAACCACGCACAAGCGCGGCGAGGTCCACGACGGCACCACCGTCACCGACTTCGACCCGCAGGAGCGCGACCGGGGCATCACCATCTTCGCCGCGGCGGTGAGCTGCGCCTGGGACGGTCACCGGCTCAACCTCATCGACACCCCGGGGCACGTCGACTTCGCCGACGAAGTCGAGCGTGCGCTGCGCGTTCTCGACGGTGCCGTGGCCGTGTTCGACGCGGTGGCCGGGGTGGAGCCGCAGAGCGAGTCGGTGTGGCGGCAGGCCGACCGGCACGGCGTGCCGAGGATCGCGTTCGTCAACAAGATGGACCGCGCCGGCGCCAACCTCGACGCTGCCGTGGCGTCGATCCGGGAACGGCTTCACCCGGCGCCCTTGGTCGTGCAGTTGCCGATCGGCGCGGAGGACACCTTCACCGGCGTCGTCGACCTGGTGCGCATGCGCGCACTGCTGTGGTCCGACGACGGCACCGCCGAGGACGTGCCGGTGCCGGCCGACCTGCGGGGCGCAGCCCATGAACGCCGCCGGTCGCTGGAGGAGGCCGTGGCGGAACTGCACCCGGGCGCGCTGGAGGAGTTCTGCGCCACGGGCACGCTCTCCGGGGGGACCCTCTCCTCGGCGCTGCGCGAGGTGACCCGGGACGGTGACGGCGTGGTCGTGCTGTGCGGCTCCGCGTACCGCAACCGCGGTGTCGAGCCGCTGCTCGACGCGGTCGTGGCCTACTTGCCGTCGCCGCTGGACGTGCACGCCCCGCTGGAGCGAGCCGTCGCCGGGGACATCGTGGCCGTGGTCGGGCTGAAGTCCGCCCGCGCGGGCTCGACCCTGTCCGCGGCGGACGCGCCGCTTTCCCTGGAACCGCCCGGTGTGCCCGAACCGGTGGTGTCGGTCGCGGTCGAATCCCGCCGGGCCGGTGACACCGGCCGGCTCGCGTCGGGGCTGGCGCGGCTGACCGAGGAGGATCCCTCGCTGGTCGTGCGGTCCGACCCGGAGTCCGGGCAGACGGTGCTGTCCGGCATGGGGGAACTGCACCTGGAGGTGGCGGTGGAGAAGCTCCGGCGCGATCTGGGCCTGGAGGTCAACGTAGGCCGTCCCCGGGTCAGTTACCGCGAGACCGTGGGCCGGGGTGTGTCGGGGCTGGTGTTCCGGCATGTCAAACAGGATGGCGGGGCGGGGCAGTTCGCCCATGTGGTCCTCGACGTGGAGCCGTACGACGAGGGAGGTTTCGAGTTCCGTTCGGCCGTCGTCGGCGGACGGGTGCCGCAGGAGTTCGTGCGGGCGGTCGAGGCCGGCTGCCGGGACGCCCTCGCCGATGGCCCGCTCGGCGGGCACCCGGTGACCGGGCTGCGGGTCACCCTGACCGACGGGGCGACTCATGTGAAGGACTCCTCCGAGACGGCGTTCCGCACGGCAGGCCGGCTCGGTCTCCGGGAGGCCCTGCGCGCCTGCGCGATGGTCCTGCTGGAGCCGGTCGTCGAGGTCACGGTCACCGTGCCCGAGGACGCGGTCGGCGGTGTGCTCGGCGATCTCGCCGCCCGGCGCGGGAAGGTGACCGGCTCGGTCACCCGTGCGGGCGCGGCGGTCGTCACCGCCACCGTGCCGCTGGCCGAACTGTTCGGCTACGCGACCCGGTTGCGCAGCCGCACCCAGGGCCGCGGCACGTTCACGGCCCGGCCCACCGGCTACGCGCCGGCGCCGGTGGCGGCATCGGCGCGGTAGCGCCGCGACAGGCCCCTCCTTTCCGTCCGGAAGGGAGGGGCCGTTCCCTCCCGGGTACGACACCACCGTCGACGGCACCGTGGACGCCCCCGACGTCGGCGCCCCTGTCGTTGATGACACGCTCGTACTGCCCGTTGCCGCCGAGCGAGACCACGAGCAGGTCGCCGCGCACCCCGGGCCGGTTCGGCGCCGCGAAGCCGTGATGCTGCACGACGGTCGGGTCGACGTTGTAGTAGCCGTGGTGGCGCACCTCGCCGCCTGGGCGTCCGCCGCCCGCAGGGGCGCCCCGCTGGCCGGATACTTCGCCTGGTCGCTTCCGGACAACATCGAGTGGGGGTCCGGCTACGAGAAGCGGTTCGACCTCGTCCACATCGACTACGCGACGCAGCGGCGCACGATCAAGGGGACAGGGTGCCGGTACGCCGGTGACGTCCGGGCTCATCGGGGTCAGGCGCGCAGAGCCGCCAGAGAAGCCGGGCCTCCGGAACTGCTGGCCGAGTTCCGGCGGCCCATCCTGGCGGTGCGTGGCTGGGGGGCCGGCTGATGGGGACGCCGCCGGGCCAGAACGGCACCATCGACGTCAAGCCGACCGATCTCCACCGCGTCTCGGGCGGTGTCGCGAGCCAGCAGACGGTGATGGACAAAGGCGCCAAGAGCCTCCTCGACGATCTGCACAAGTACCCGGACGCCGGCGGTTACGGCACCTCGCCCCAGGCCTTCGCGACGTCGTACGTCAAGGTGGGCAACCGATTCATCGAGGTGTGGGCGAGGAGCGTCGTCAGCATCGGGGGTGCGGCGGTCGGCTTCACTTCGACGGCCAATGCCTATGCGTAGGCGGAGGCGGCCAACGACCCGACGGGTAAGGCGAAGCCGGTCGTCCAGCCGTTACCGAAGGTCATCGAGAAGCCGCCCGCCTACGGCTCCGTACCGAATCTGAAGTGGGGCGACGACGACGGCGGTGACGACTTCATCCGCAGGCTCTTCGAGTGGGTGCCCGAGCCGGTCCGGGACGTACTGAGGCCCGTGGTCGAGCACGCCTTCCGGATGGGCAAGGTCGCCGAGGTCTACCCGTTCCCGCAGCAGCACTACCTGAACTCGCTGTCTCAGGCGTGGATGGCGACGACCAGTTCGCTCTCCACGGCGGAGAGCGGGCTGACCGGCAACGTCAACAGCATCACGCAGCAGACCAACAGCCAGTGGCGCGACGCGATGCGCCATTTCTGCAGTTCGCTGTGGGGCACGACGTCGTGGGGCAAGAGCCGCATGAACTACGAGTGGAAACACGACAGCTCCTCCTCGCAGACCGCCAACCACCCCGTGATGACGGTGCTGTTCGACACGGCTCAGAAAGTCAGCGATCTCCTCCACGACTTCGCCGAGGCGGCCGTCTACCTCAACCGCGAGGTGTGGGACGTCTACATCGAGGCCGTGCGCGACGCGATCCCCAAGGTTGAGGTCAACCTCAAGGACGGCGTCGGCATGGACGACGTCAAGGGTCTGGTCAAAGGCGTGGTCAAGGGTGTCGCCAAGGGCGCGAGCCAGCTGGGCCAGGGCATCGTCCTGAACATGGACACCGCCAAGCTGAACGCGATCGTCACCGAGTACAACCGACGGGTCGACGCGCTCGTACCACAACTCAACGCGCTCATGGGACCGTTAGACGAGGCGCACCGGAGCGCTCCGAAGTTCGAAGCCCAGGAGGCGCGTGCGGAAGGCTTCGGCATGCGGGCCCTGGAGGACTTCAAGGACTCGCAGGTCTGGCTGAAGGTCGACTCGACCGGTAAGTACGACCTCAACCTCGCTGCCAACGAGTACCTGGAGCATGGTCACACCCTGGACAGGCACGTCGGTAAGACGGACGAGCAGTTGGCGCAGCGCCTGCGCGACCAGCAGTCGAACCCGACGCCAACGCAGGCCTGGCCGTACGGAAAGCCGATGCCCAAAGCAGCTTCGGCTTTCCCGAACTACCAGCGGGCGGAGAAGCTGACCGAGTACAACCTCAACCAGAACAAGGCGGCCATTGATGCGTGGATCAAGGGCCCGCCGCCGCCGGGTGACGGTGAGGTCGAGCCGTTTCACTCGACTGCTCCGAACGGCGAGACCAGCGGCCGCAGCGTGTTCAAGCAGCCGGTCGACCCGAACGACCCGCTGTCCGGGTACAAGCAGGGGGGCATGAACGCCAAGGCGTACGACGGCACCGGCATCGACACAAGGATCCGGTACGACAGCAGCCGCACCCCGCCGTTCACCGTCATGACGTCGATGCCCTCCAAGGCCTGACGCCCCGCCGAGAAAGGCCAGCACCACATGTCCGTCGACCAGATTGCCTGGGAAGCCGCGGTACGCCACCTGTTCGAGGACGCGTTCCCGTACGACGCCACGGGTCCGCGGCGCCACGAGGACTGGATCCTCGACGTCCTCGCGCTGATGGCCCGGGCCGTACCGGATCCCCGGGGCTGGACCGGTCTCGACGACACGGCGCAGACCCCGGAGCGCGAGACGTACCCCACGTATCCGTTCGGCGTCCACCCTCCGGAGTACATCGCGGCGCGTCTCCACGAGATCGACCGGGCCAGCGCCGAGAACCTGCTGCTGGCCCTCACGGACGACTGCTGCACCCTGTCCAACCTGAAGCGCTTCACGGAGAGCGAGGAGGAACTGCGAGCGATGGCACGCACGATCCTCGCACGGTACGGAGACGAGGCCACCTATCACACCAACGTCAAGAAGCCCGGCCATGTCCGCGGCACGCTCGATTTCACGTCATCGAGTTGGGCTTACAGCCCGCTGGCGCTGACCAACGACTACTCGGAGGACTGCGGCCTGATCGTCGTCTCCGGCACCGAGGTGGGCATGTTCTGGAACTTCTCCGACTACTGATCCGGCTGCCGAACCGTACAAGCGCAGCTCCTGACCAGATGCTTTGAGAGGATGCCCCCGTGCTGACCCGTTCCGCCTCCTACCCCGACCGGGAGACCGCCCACTGGGCCACCCAGCAGGTGGTGACCGACAACGAGCAGGTCATCCATCGCTGGCTCGCCCAGGGCACCCGGGCCCGCCTCACCATCGAGGCCGCCTGGCCCTCCCGAGAGGACCCCGTGGGCCGGGTCCAACTGGAGGGCGACCTGCTGGCGGGGCTGGGGCCCGTCGACGTCCGCGCGGCGCGCGTCGTGCTGCGCCGCGAGCCGTCGAGCGCGCACGGCTTCGTCGTCCACACGACCGTCCCGTTCTACCTGTAGGGGCCGCACGCACATGTCCATGAAGCCCCTCGAGCACGACCGCCGGTACGGCGAGCTGGACCAGGTGATGCGCGCCTACCTGGGACAGCCGGCCGACGACACCCCGGAGCGGCGCAGCCGCGCGCTGGACGCCTACCTCCGTCACACCTGGCACACCCGCCCGTGGGTCCTCGCGGAGGCGGAGCGCCAACTGCGCGAATACAGCCGAAACCCACCGGGCCGCATCAAGCAAAGGCTGGGCGAGTTCTACTCGATCCCGGACACCGGGATGGCAGAGTCCGAGATCGGTGACTGGTTGATGGTGCTGGCCGATCACCTGAAGAAGAGCATCGAGGAAGGCGACGTCCCAGAGCCGTCGTCCCCACAGACGCACTGGGAGTGGCACGCGCGCTTCCCGGAGACCGCGCAACTCCTCGGGGGCTGGTTCTCGCAGGACATCGTCGACGAGTTCCCCGACCACGACGCCGCCGTCGCCGACTATGCCACCACGACCGACACTCACCTGGTCGCACGCCTCGTGGGTGAACTCCACGAGCTGCTCGCACTGCCCCTGGACGAGGGGGGACTACGCCCTGGCCGCCGCCGAACTCGGCATGGAGGTCGGCCCGCCCGAGCCGTTCTCCCACGGCGCCTGGTTCCAGGCGGTGGCGGCGACGCTGACCGGCGGCTGATCGTCACGTCCAGCCCGTGAGGTCCCCGACGAAGTCCGTGTATGAGCGGTTGCTGCCGCGCGGCGCGGGCGCGTGGGGCGAATGCGGCGCCGCGCGGCTGAGCCCTCCGCCCTGTCCGCGAGCGCGGCTCGGTGCTGGGTGAACGGACGCGAGGAGCAGATTAGGCCGAGTCACTGACATCGAGCCCTGGATTCGACCTCCGTGGCCGTCGTCGGCGGTCAGGTTCAGCGCCTTGTGCTCGCAAGTGGGCAGTGTCGAAACTGCCATGGGACGGTACGTCAGTTGCCACCGAACCGCAGGCCCTCGAGCCGTAGACTTCGGCAGCGAACGCCGCCGACGCATGGCCGTGGCGCGCCCTCGTGGGGAGGAAACCGGATGCAGGCCCCTTCGGAATCGACAGAGATCGCGGATCCCGAGCAGAACAGCCAGAGCGATACCGCCGACTCACCAGTTGTGGACGATCCGGCATCCGACTCGGACATCGACTCGGTGACGGCGTCGACGGTTCTGGCGGAGGTGCTCCCAGGGATTGCTGTCGTCCTCGGTGAGGTCCCGGCGGAGCTCGAGTCCGATCTGATCGACTTCGGGCTCGTGCCGTCCGCCGACCGCGAGAAGATCTCCACGGTCCTCGCCTCGATCGGTGACGCGGCGACCGTGGCCGGCAACCTCGCCAACGCGTTCGCCGGTGTGCAGGGGCTCTACAGAATCAGCAGCGCGACACAGGCCCTGCTGAAGGCAGGCGGAACGCTCGCCGTCAAGGACGGAGCGAACCTCGGGGCGGTGTTCCTCAACGGCAAGATCGTCGCTCAGGCCCGCCTCATCCCCGTCACGTCCGTGAGCATGGCGCAGAACGCGGCAACGCTCGGGCCGGCGCTGGCCATGGTCGCGCTTCAGATGCAACTGAGCGAGATCACGGGCCTCGTGAGGACCAACATCGCCCTGACGAGCCAGGTGCTCACCACCATCCGCAACGAGCAGTGGGCCGAACTGACAGGACTCGTCAGCACGGTCGAGCGCGCGATCGACCAGGCGCGAGCGGTCGGATCGGTCCCCGCCTCCCTGTGGGAGAACGTCGCGGGTAATGAGGCGTCGCTGAGTAAGCAGCTCGACCTGTACCGACGGAACGTCCGCGGCCACGTCGGACAGATCGATCAGGCCGACACACGCCGCCTCCGGGAGTACCTTCAGACGAACGCCGAGGCGATCGTCTTCGACGCCCACGCCCTGCTGTCCTCCCTCAAGGCATGGACCGGCTACCAGGCGCTCCGCGCCGGAAAGGCGAGAACGGCAGGACGCGAAGACGCCGACGAAGCACGGCTCGTCGACGTCATCGCGCGTGACACCCGCACGGAGCTGGACTCCTCCCTCCCCGAGACGACGGGCCTCGTCGACGCGCTGACGCGGGAGCTGCGCATCATCGCCGAGCTTCCCGGACGCGAGACACTGTCACCGTCACTGCCGGGAAAGCGGAGGGACTCGAAGGCGGCCCGCCAGACCTCCGCCCGTCTTCTGGAGGCGATCGAACCTCTCGCCGACGCCCTTCGTCCGCCGGCCCCTCCGCTCGAGGCTCCGGAGGTCGTCTGCGCACCCGAATCGCTGGAACTCGAGCCGTACCTCCGCATCCTGCGGTGGTACGTCGAGGACGGTGAGACCCTGCGTGTTCTTGGTTTCCCCGACCAGCTCGACGCCCTCGGCCCGATCTCCGCGATCATCGGCGGGGCGAAGGAGAAGCTGGCGGCAGCGAGGGACAAGGCCGCGGCGAAGACACTGGTCGCCGTCACGGACCGCCGGATCATCATCACCAAGACGAACGCCTTCCTCGAGCAGGGCGAAATCCGTCAGGAAATCCCGATCGACCGAGTGCGATACGTCCGAGCAGCGACACAGGACAAGAGTGAGCGCCCGGCGATCGACCTCATCACGCGCGACGAAAGCATCCGGTGGCTCTTCCGTGCCGACATCGAAAACACTCAAGTGGACGCGCTCGCAGCCGTGCTCGCTGAGTCGATGACGATTCCGGACGAGGAGCATGAGGCTCTTCGACGGAGGCGCCACGCTCCCATCGAGGCGGGCAAGAAGGGTGAGAGCACCGGCACGAGGCCCGAGGAGCTCACTGAATCCCAGGCCGCGAACTGTGGGGCCGAGTAGGCATCGAGCCAACTGACGAGGACCGCCCCGGCCGCAGACACCGTACGCCGTCGGTTTGGTGCGCAGCCATCGTGCGCGTGAGGCGGTTGTCATGGGCTCGGTGGCAGTCCGACCGGGTGCTGCGGGAGCGCCGGTGCCTGTGGACGGATACTGCCGGGCCGATCGCTCGACGCGGTAGCCAGTACCGCCCACACCGTCTTGCCGGGGCCGGAGCAGCGGTCGGTGACGCCCCAGTCGTCGGCCAGGGCGGCGACGAGGAGGCCGCGGCCGGACTCGGACTCGGCTTCGGGTTCCGTGGGGGTGGTGGCGACGGGTCGGCGTTCCGTGCGGGTGTCGGAGACCTCCACGCGAAACCGCCCGCCGACAGCCTCGGCGGCCAGCCGGACGTGGAAGTCCCGGCCGGGCACCCGCCCGTGCCGTGCCGGGCCCGCACCGCGCGGTGCCATCGCGGAGACGCCGTCGCCCAACCTGTGGATCTGGTTCCCGCGACAAGGACGGCTCGGTGGTCGTGTTCCCTGCGCTGGCCGCATAGGCGTGAGCGCGCTCGCCGCGGCTCGGTGCGTCGTGCGGGGTCGTCCGACACCTCGAGCTCGACGGTGGCTCTCCTCGCTTCGGCCGGCACCGTGAGTGACGGCAGGACGGCAGTGATTCCCGCATTCCTGCCGTCCTGGCGAGACCAGCCCCCACCAGCACGGCGACGGCCGACTGCGTGTCCACGCTCAGCGCACCCTTGACCCGCCGTTCAGCCGGGGGCAGTGGCATTCCCTGGTCGGCTTGCTACTGATCCGCGCCTGTGGAGATGCACCCGGTGCCTGGACCGTCACCGACCCCGTCGATGCCGGCGGCACCAACTTCGCAGCGGGGCCGGCGACCGTGGTGTAAGGCAAAGCGCTGTCCGCCTCCGTGACTTGCCGAGACCACCTTGATGGCTTCGGGACGCATCCGCCCCCCTGTTCGCGATGGCGGCCTTCGAGGCGACGCATACGGGATTCCTGGTGGCTCATCTCTTTCCCTCCTCGCTCAAACCGTGATCTCGGCTATGGCCCGCGCCGCCACGACCTGTTGGTATCGAACTGTTGTTCTCCAGGAGAGAGGTCACAGGTTGATACCCGCCACTGCAAGAAGACGTCGCTTAACCGTCGGTGCGATCCTCGCGATCGTCATCGGGTCCGGTGCCCCCGGCATCAGCCATGCGGTCGGCTCCGACAGCCCTCCCGCCGTTCACGGTCCCGGCGCACGGACCGTCGCGGCCGCCGAGCCGAACACTCCCAACGGCCCCGAAGTCGGCCCGCCGTTCACGAAGACCAACAACGTGTGGCAGACCGACACCACCACACCGACGTTACGCAACACGGTCATCGCCCCCAGCGGTCACAAGACCACCGCCACGTTCGAGGTCCACACCACCGATTCCAGCGGCAAGCCCACGGCCACGGTCGTCAAGCTGACCGACGAGAACCAGTGGGGCGTCCTCGTCTCCGGCGAGGTGACCGCCGGCAAACCGGCCTCCGTCAAGGTTCCGGCCGGCAAACTCAAGAACGGTGTCACCTACGCGGTCCGCTCCTCCGGGTACGACGTCACCAGCAACGTGTACGAGAGCGACTGGTCCCCGTACTCCACCTTCAAGATCAACGTCCCCCCGGCCGAGAAGCCGTACGTCACCTTCCCGGCACCACAGGCCACGTCCGGCATCGACTCGCTCGCGCAGACCCCGGTCGAATTCACGCGTACCGATCCCGGCCCGATCAGGGGACTGCGCGGGGATGACACCTCCCGGAGATGCTCCGCCCCGGACGCAGACGGTCGGAAGGTGTGCATCGAGATCAGTCGTGACGCGCCGACTGCCGAAGACGCGGCGGTCGCCAAGAGGGCGATGAGGCAAGCTCTTCGGGGCGCCGATCTGGTCTCGTGGTGCGCCGCGAAACCCGACGGCAAGGACTACATGAACCGGGGCGAGGCGTGCCTCAAGAACGTCGGCTACGCGACCCTGATCTTCGTCGACGCCGATGACCTGCCGAGGTTCGGCACCGCCACGTTCGCGCTGTCCCAGCAGATCAAGCTGTACAACAGGAAGTCGGACACCGGCACGGACCGTGCGGAGTTCGACCAGCAGCTCACCGTGGTCCCGACGCAGATCGACGCCGCGACCGAGGGCGTTCACCTCACCTGGCAGCCGGGCGACAACTGCAAGGACTGCACCAGCTCGCAGGTCAAGTGGTCGAGCAACGACGGCCTCAACACCACGCCGCACTGGGCGATTGGCGAAGTCGGCGCCCCGTACGCCATGACAGCGAAGAGTCAGACGATCTGGAACGGCACCGGCAAGGAGCAGTTCGACCTCGGCTGGAGCCTCCTCGGTTCGGTCGACGCCGGCAACGCTCACGCGCAGACCAGCCTCGGCACCAGCGGCGACGTCCGTGTCCGGGAACTGGCGCCGCGCTGTGACGACATCGCCGGAGGCAGCATCAAGACCGGCTGTGTCTTCCCGTACTTCAAGCCCACCTGGACGGTGGACACCAACCTGTACCCGGCGGCCGGTGCCTACTACTGGCTGCTGCAGGAGAAGCTTCCCTCCCACCCCGGCAGCCGGAAGTGGGACTCCCTCGTCACCTACCTCGGCCCCGGCAACAACGCCGATCCGGATGGCGGTGACTGGACCAACGACGACAGCCGCGGCATCGTCTGCCCCACGGGAACCAGCGGTTTCAAGCCCAACCCCGCCACGCCCGACGGATCGTGCGACGAGTACGCGCCCGCGAGTACGTACCAGAGCGGCGGCATGCCGAAGGGCCCGAACCAGGTTGCTTCCGGTAAGGAGTGCGCACAGCTCTACACCAAGCCCATGACCGGCGGCACGTGGGGACTGCTTGCCGAGAACCGTGACGGCTACACCGGCCCGAAGTGGAACGAGAAGTGTGGCCGTGGATCCGTTCCCACGGATCAGAACACCGGCGCCTTCCGTGACCTCGGCATCAAGTTCGTTCCCCAGATGCGGCTGCTCGACAAGGACGGGTTCTTCATCAGCGATCCCGGCTTCGAGCACTGTAAGAACGCCGACACGGTCTGCGCGTGGAAGAAGGTCGGCTGAACTGACCTGACCTCTGACTGACCAAGCATGTGGCCGGAGCATCCAGTGGTGCTCCGGCCACGGTGCTATGCGAAGCGCGTCCAGTCCGGATCCCGCGGATGCGCCGGACCGTCCCACACCAGGGCCTGATCGACGAGGCCGGGCACCTTCGTGTCCTGGTGTCCGTCCGCGTACTCCACACCCCGGTTCTCGTACAGGGCGTCGGCGACTTCGATGAGGTAGTCGGCAAACGACGGCCACACGCCCAGCTTGGGAATGCCGGCCTCTTCGAAGGTGCCGATCCGTCCGTACCCCGGCCCTGGCGTGCAGTCCGTGAACAGCCCGTACAGACCGCTGCGGTCGGTCGCGGCGAACGCCAGGTATCGCACCACGGGGTCGTCCGGCATACCGATCGTGTGAGGGCCTTCATCCCAGTACGGCAGATGCTGCACGGGAGGTATCCCATGCTTCCTCGGCAACAGCCAGGCCGTCTCCTGTCCTTGTGGGGGGAGTCCGGTCTCGGGTTCGGGTGTCCAGCCGAAGTCACCGGGGTGACCCGTCCCGTTGCGGAGGCGGTAGAACGCCTTGAGGCCCGGTGGGACGGTGAGGTCGAGTTCCTGCTCGACCTCACGGACGTCGGCCTCTGGGGCGGGCGGAGGAAGCATCCGGTAGGAGCGCGGAGCGTGCTGCTCCAGCCACTTCTCGATCCTCGCCCAGGCGCCCGTTACAGCCTGCTCCTGCTGCTGATCGTCCGTCATACCCGTGACCTTACGGGTCTCACGCCGCTCCTCGGCAACCTTGCGAATCTCTCCCGCTGCACAAAGCCTGAAGCCGAAGCGCACGTGCGGCTCGACGCGCCCGGTGCGTCGTCGGTCCGGTGAGCCGGCGTTCGTCCGCGTGAACGTGTGGTCACGGGTGCGGCGGCAGGCCGGCAGCTTGGCAGGTTGATCGAGAAGGGGCCTGGCGGCGGGCCTTATCGGCCGCTCGACGCGGCGGCCACGACCGCTCACACCGTGTTGCCGGGACCCTCGCGGCGGTCGGTGACGCCCCAGTCGTCGGCCAGGGCGGCGACGAGGAGGAGGCCGCGGCCGGACTCGGAATCGGGGTCCGTGGCGGTCGTGGCGACGGGTCGGCGTTCCGCGCGGGTGTCGGAGACCTCCACGCGCAGCCGCCGACAGTCCGCCTCGGCGGCCAGCCGGAGGCGGGGTGCCGGTGTGGGGCTGGAACGGGAGGTGTCAACTCTGCGGACAGGCAATGCCGTTGTCCGCTCGTAGCGGCCGTCCCGAGGGGAACGCCGTCGCCGTGGTCCGCGAGGACGACGGGAGGGTCGCCGAGGGGATGGTGGTCTCGGTGGACGGTGAGAAGTTCATCGCGTCCGTTCACTCACCCAACGACCGCTCGGGGCAGCCGTTGGGCCTGGGTGACTTCCGGGTGGTGTCGACCTCGGGGGAAGGGGCCGCGATCCCTGTCTCCGCTGATTCCTTGACCAGCGCCACGGTGTTCCTGGAGTGGCGGTGGGAAGCACGCGGGTGCGGGTGTACAGGCGGGGGCTGTACGGGGGAGGGGCGGAGGGCTCGTCCCCGGTACGGGGGAAGCGGGCTGAAGTGGCGCGAGAGCCACGGTGCGTGCCGGGACCGTCCACGCGGCTGCCACCGCCGAGGTACCCCCGTCGGGGCGATCGCCCGAACCGCCGGCCGTGACCGCATCCCCTGTCCGCATGGCCTCCTGCAGGGGCCGCGAGTCCGCGGTCAGTGGACGGTGTTACTTTCCGCGACATGACCGATCACGCGCTACGGCTGCTGCGGCAGGACCGCCGCCTGGCCGAACTGGCCGCCTTTCCCTTCGACTTCGACCTGGACCGCGCCGCCCACGGTCATGTCGAGGAGGTCCGCCTCGCCTCGGGCGGGCCGCTGGAGACGGTGGCCGGGGACGACACCGGCGGCACGTACTTCGTGTGCGCGGACGGCTCGGTGCTCTACGCCGACTCGGAGGGCGCTGCGGGGATCGTCGGCTCCAGCGTCGACGAGGCCCTGGAGCTCGTGATCGGCCTGCCCGGCTGGCGCGGCTACACGCGTCTGTCGCCGGACGACGGTGAGGAGAAGATCCTGGCGTGCGTCGCGGAGACCGAGGACGAGATCCGTGAGTGCTACGGGATCGACGAGGAGCGGGCCGAGCTCCGTACGGCGCTGGGCTTCCCGGAACGCTCCCCGGTCGAGCTGGTGGGCAGACTGCGTGCCGCGCTGCTGCGCACCGAGCCGGACTTCGTCCTGCTCAACGCGGATGAGGGGTGCGCGTATGACCGGTTGGGCCCGGCCGGTCCCCCGCTGTGGGAGCCCGTGCTCGCGGCGGGCCGCGCCGATCTCGCCCGCCTGCGGGAGGGCGACCACACGGCATGGCGTGAAGTCGCCGAGGACCCGGTCCGGCGCCGGCTCACCCTGCGGGCCGCGCAGTTCGACCGCGCCGAGGGCGATCTGGAGTTGCTGCGGCATCTGCTGCGGCGCGAGACACGGTCGTCGATGACGGACGAACTGCGGCTCGCTGCCGTGCTGGTGGGGCTGCACGGGGACACCGGAGATCTGCCGCTGCTGCTCGAAGTCCGGGAGACGGACTTCGACACGGCGTGCGGCCTGGGCGGTATGCCGGAACCGGGTGCGAGCGCGGACGAGTTGCGCCAGTGGGCGCGGGAGCTCGACGAGTCGATGTTCGGGACGGACCCGGCGGACGAGCCGGTCTCCACATGGACCGACCTGGCGCGGGACCAGGGGATGACGGACCTCGCGCGGGTGACGCTGATCCGCGAACTCGACAGCATCGTCATGGACCAGAGCAGACTCCGCCGCCCCGGGGCGCCCCGCACCCTGGCCACGGCTCCGCTGAGCGGGCTCGCCCAGGACTTCGAGGAACTCGGCGACCTTCCCCAGGCGCTGCGCGCCCAGCGCCTGTACGCCGCTCTCCAGGAGACGGCATGGGACCGGGTCTCAGCGCGGCACACCCTCGCCCGCTTGGAACGGGAGGCGGGCCGGCTGCCGCAGGCGCTGGACAGCCTGGCTGCCGTGCGCGACGCCCTGGCCACCCCGGGCGACGACTCACTGCGCCACTGGCAGCGGGTCAACCTCGGCCGTTTCATCGCCGAGGAGCACTACCGGCTCACCCTCGCCCTGGCCGACGCGGGCCGCTCCGAGGAGGCCCGTGCCCTCCTCACCGCCGCCGACGCCGTACTCGGCGAACTCTCGGACAACGCCGCCAAGGGCGTCCGCGAGCTAGCCGAGCGGACCGCTGCACGCGTGCGGGAGGTCGACTGAGGACGGGCACGGCGGGCGGCTGGCCCGCCAGGAAGCAGGGGCTGCCGAAGCAGCCTCCTCGGTCGCTGCTTCGAGCAATGCACCACCGTCAGCGTGGCATTCTCCGAGCTCGCCGACGGGGAGAACGCCCGGACCACCGACGTGGAGTGGTGGTGAACCCGTGGGCGGGGCGACGGCGCCCCGCCCACGGGTGCGGTCGCGGACGAGGGTGGGCGGGAGCTCAATCCAGCAGGGGGCAGGTGAGGGGGAGGACGCGTTCGGTCAGCCGGCCGGTGAGGTGGGTGTCGGTGAGGGCGGCGTCGGTGAGCCAGTCCGCTGCGGTCAGCCGGTCGATCAGGTCCCGGAGTTCGCCGGAGCCGACCGGGACCCGGGTGGCGAGGGCGTTCAGGGTGACGCCCTGGCCGCGTCCGAGGCGCCCCACGTCGTCCGTCCACGTGGCCAGCGTCACGGCGAGCAGCCGGGCGCCGGCGGGTGCCTTGGCCTTGCGGAGCTTCTTGTCCGAGACGACTCTCTGGGCCCAGCCGGAGAGCTTGGGCCGTGTCTTCCTGCCGAACGTGAACGGGCCCGTCCCGTCCTCGTCGGGCACCAGGGAGGGGACGGTGACCGGGGCGGGGTTCTCCGGCCGGGAGGCGAGCAGGTCGCCGACGGTGCCGGGGAGGGACAGCCAGCCGCAGCCGGTCAGCTGCTCGACCAGGTCCTCCGGGTCGGTCAGGCCCAGCGCGTTGACGTCCTGGCCGACGAGGTTGCCGGTGCCGGTGTGCGCGGTGCGCAGGGTCAGCATCAGCACCAGCAGCCGTGCTTCCGCTCCGGGCAGCGGTGTGTGGCCGGCCACGTGCGCGAGGACGGAGCGCGCGTACTCCCACTGCGCCGGCACGGTCAGCAGGCGCGCCACGCCCGGTTCGTCGCCGTCCGGGACGCAGCCGGTGCGGTGCTGGTGCTGGCGTCGGATGACGGCGGCGGCCTGCTCGGCACGTTGGGCCTCCAGCCGCAGGGTGACGTCGCAACTGACGTCGGACCAGGTGAGGAAGGCGCGGGCCTTGCGTTCCTGGAGATCGGCCAGCAGCGGCAGGTCGGGCTCGGGGCGCTTCTGGTAGGCGCGGAAGAGGTCACCGAGCTCGGTGAGTTCGTCCCGCAGGGACACGGGTCGCAGGTCGCGCGGAATGACGCGCCGGCCGATCCTCGCCTCCGACGGGCGGCGGCGCCGCGCCGGTACGGGGCGGGGTGCGGGTACGGGGAGGGGCGCCGGACATCCCGTCCGGGTGGTGATCTGCTGGTCGGAGAAGTGCGGCGTGCCCGCGCCGGTGCCCGCCGCTGCGGGGGTCGGGCGGCCGGCGGCCCGGGGCGCGGACGGACGGGAGGTGGCCGCGGTCTGGGCCCCGGGAGTGGCGGCGGCACACCTTGAACAACACTCCAGGGCCTGCCACCAGCGTCCTGCCCGGTCGGTGATCACGGCCAGGACGATCGGTCCGCCGCACCGCCAGGGTTGTTCGGTACGCGCATGCCTGCCGGTGTCGGGGAGGTGGGCGCGGCAGCCGTCGGCCCGGCAGGCGCAGTAGGTGTCGGCTCTGGGGGCGGGGGTGGCGTGCAGGTGCGCCTTCAAGTGGGCGACCGCGGCCGTACGGCCTGCCGCCGCGGAGTGTAGACGCCGCTCGGCACAGGCGGGTCGGCCGCACGAGACGCGCACCTCCGCGCTGCCTCGGCCGACGGGGTCCAGACGCACGATCCACCGGCGGCCCGGCACCCGTTCGTCCCGCTCGCTCCCTGCGGCGGCCTGTGTCATCCCGTTCTTCCTCCGTCTCCCGTGACCTGCGTGTCGCCGCCGCTTCCCGTTGTGCCGAGAGGTGTTCGGGCGGCGGGTTCACGGTATGCGGCACTGGGGTGAAGGGGGATGAAATCGCACAGGGTGAGGGCTTTCGGGTGACAACGCCGTCCGTGTCGGTGAACCCGGGCGCGACGGCCGTCACGACGACAGAGACGGGTCTGAACCGGCCCTTGCGCGGGCGTACTTGGGGGCTGGGGGAACTGAGCCGCCGGTCAGCCGCCCTGGTAGATCGTGGTGCACAGCAGCGTGGCGCCGTCGTCCACCAGGGCGGCCCAGTAGCGCGTCTGGTCGCCTGCCACCCGGCGGCAGTTGTTCGCGTCGGCACCCGCCGGGGCGCGGTAGACGCCTGTGATGTGCATGATCTGGTTGTACGGGACGGGTACCGGCTCGCGTCGGCAGGCCACGGCCGTCATCAGGGCGAGGGAGATCGAGTCGCCGGACTGCCGGCCGAGAATGCAGTAGTTGGCGTGGTAGACGCGGGTGAGGCAGAGCTTCGTGGAGTCGCCGGTGGTGGCGGACCGGTAGCTCCAGTACGACTTCCCATAGCCGGTGGGGCAGGCCGTGTTGATGGCGGACACCTGGACCTGCGCCTGCTCGCCGGCGCACGACACGGGGTCCGGCGGAGCACCGACGCTCCAGTCGACGCTGGTGGTGCCCCCGCGGCCCGTGTCGTAGACCGCCAGGCAGTCGCCGGCCGAGATGGCCTCGAACGCCTCTTCGGTGGGATTCGGAGCGGGTGTCGACGGCTCGGGGTCGGGCTCGTCAGCCTTCCCCTCACCGGTGTCGGAGTCATCGGGGATGCGGACGGTCGGCGAAGACGTGTACGGGGCCGGGCTGGAACTGGAGGGGGGCGAGTCGGCCACCAAGTCCTTCAGCTCGCCCACGTTGTTCAAGCCCAGCCAGCCCAGGATCGACAGCACGGATGCGATTCCGCCGATCAGTGCCCACACCTTGGCAGCGGAATGGTCATCGGATGCCCCTGCCACCATGCCCTCCCCCCGCCGAGACTCAGGCGATATTAGCCGTTTTGGCGCCGTCGAGAGTCCAACTCCCTTGTCCCGCCCCTGTTGATCCCCGCCCGGTCCAGCACCCCCTGGATAGCCGTCCGCCGAGGCCACTACGCCTTGCGGGCCAGCCCGGCGACGATGAGGTGCTGCCAGACGCTGAGCTCCCGCTGCGCGCCGTCGGCGCTCCACGGGTTGCTGCCGACCGGGTCGGGACGCCACAGGGGTGCGGGGACGATTCCGGGGTCGAGGATCTCCAGGCCGTCCAGCAGGGAAGCGATCTCCTCGTCGGTGCGCCACCGGCCGCGGCCGAAGGTCTGCTGGAGGACCCGCTCGGCCTCCGCGGTCTCCGGGTTGTCGCCGGAACGGAAGTGGCTGACGAAGAAGTGGCTCCCGGACGGCACGTGGTCGCGCCAGTGGCGGACGATCCCGGCCGGGTCCTCCTCGTCGTTGACGTGGTGGAGGACGGCGCTGAGGACGACGGCGACGGGTCGGTCGAAGTCGATCAGTTCCAGGGTGTCCGGGTGTGCGCGGACGCCATCGGGGTCGCGTACGTCGGCCCGGACGACCCGGGTCCGGTCGTTCTGCTCCAGCAGCGCGCAGCCGTGGACCAGCACCTGGGGGTCGTTGTCGACGTACACGATCCGGGACTCCGGGGCGTGCCGCTGCGCGACCTGGTGGACGTTGTCGGCGGTCGGCAGGCCACTGCCCAGGTCGATGAACTGCCGTACGTCGGTGGTCGTCACGATCTGCGTGATCGCCCGCGTCAGGGCCGCCCGGTTGGCGAAGGCGATGGCCACCGAGCCGGGGAGGTCGCGGAAGAACACGTCGCCGACCTCCCGGTCCACTGCGTAGTTGTCCTTGCCACCGAGCAGGTAGTCGTAGACGCGGGCGATGCTCGGCCTGGTGGAGTCGATGGAGGGGCCTTCAACCGTCATGCCGGCCATCCTCCCTCGCGAGGTCGCCTGCCCACCGGCGTTCCGGGATCCCGGGCGGACGGATTCCGAGGCCGCCCGGCGCCGCGGCGACGGCAGTGGTCGCCCTTGGCCTGCTCGGCGATGCGCGACCGTCTCCTTCATCGAGCCCTACCTGGAGAGCCCGATCGCCGAGTTGCGCTGAGCCTCCGCCTTCGTATTGACGCGGTTCGGCATCGCCGGCCCGGCCGCCGTCGATGTACCGGCGCAGGTGGTCGCTCGGCCGCCCGAGAGGACCGGGACGATGGCGTTCCTGAGCGGCTCCTACGGCGGCCTCGCGGCGATGGCCCTGGCCGAGACGTCCGCGGCCACGACTCTCCGGACGGTCGCTCAACCCTCAGGCCCGGCCCGGACCTGAAGCGCCCGTGGTGAAGTGTGGGCCTCTGAACAGTCCGACCTCAGGGAGCGTTTCTTCCGATGACCGCACAGCCCGCACGCTTTGAGCGCAGTGGTCCCGAGACCGCCTCGGTCATGGATGTCCCGCCGTTCAAGCCTCCTCTCGTGAAAGCGGTGTTCAGGGACGTGACCCCGATGCACGTCTCCCGGTCGGCCGCGCGGGCCGCCGCGTCGGTGACGCGGACAGTGCTGACGGAGATCATCGACGGCGCGAGGAGAGCGGCGGCGGAGGAGTCCCGGAAAAGGCTGGTTCCCGGGGACCTTCTGTCGGCGATCGACCGGAACGTCGAGCTCGAGGTCGGGAGCCAGTGGTACGACCACAGCCCGACGTTTCAGGGCCTGACCGGTGTCGTGCACGACGCCGAGGGTGTCATCGTGCCTTCTCCTGAGCACAGCAGGTCGCGTCGACCGAGTGCTGTGGTTGGCGCCCACAGGTTCGAGGCCGGGGTCAGGAAGCTTCTGCGGAGCCAGGGGGTGATGGCCGTCCCGGCGATGGTCCGTGACCTGAGGGGAATCGCGAGCGTGTTCCTGACGGACCTCGCCCGGGACGCGGCCATGGTCGTCCGCGAGGGCGGGGTCAAACGCTTCGGTTCGGTCGCCCTGGTGATGCCGGGCGAACCGGCCCCACCTCCGTCCCTCAAGGATCCCCTCCTGGCCCTGTCCACCCGCAGGGGGGACGGGCGGACCATCGGCAGGGATGACGTCCTTGCCGCCACCACGATCCAGTTGTTCGGCGGCAACCTCAGGCAGCGAGCCCTCACCGAAGCACGCGAGGCGGCAGCGGACACTCCGGCCGGCTGAGCCGGTGCGATGAGCATCGCCTGCACCCTCGTCTGCTACCGCGGGCTTGAGCTCAGGAGGAGCCGTTGCTGCCACTCAGGTGTTGGCGGCGCCGTAGTGGAGGGCGCCGCCCATGGGGAGCAGGTACCCGATGTCTCGCTCCTGCGGCACCATGCCGCCCGCCGGATCGATCTGGACGACAGGACCAGGATGGACGCCGGCATCGCGCGTCGGTCACCGGCTGGGTGAGGCATGGAGGTGTCGGGACATGCCTTCGGAGGCATTCCTTGTCAGTCGAGTTGAACCACACGATCGTCCACGCCCGGGACAACCGGGATTCCGCGGAGTTCTTCGCGAAGCTGCTCGGCCTGGATATCACCGCCGAGTGGGGTCCGTTGATCGCGGTCGGCCTGAGCAACGGCGTCACACTGGACTTCGCCACCATCCCCGCGGACAGCATCACCCCCCAGCACGACTTCGCGCGCTACCCGGTCAAGCAGGAGACCTGTCGTGACGCGGTCGAGTTGGCGAGCGCCCTTCTCCCCACCGTCCCGGGGGTCACGCGGGCCGTCGTGCTGGTGACCGACACGGGTCAGCTGCACTTGTGGCGGGCTCTGCTCGCCGGTGAGCAGCAGATTCCGGCGGCTCCCGTGGTGCTCCGCCGTCATGACCGACACAGCCTGCGGGGCTGGGCACAGCGTCTGGGCGAGGTGTTCGTTCAACACGGAAGAACGCCTGGAGCGGCTTTATGCCGTCACCAGTGGCTGGCCCTGGCTTGTCGACAGGGCGCACCGGCTCCACGCCGGACTCGGTGACGCCGACCGGGTCCTGAGCAAGCTGGCCGGCATGCTCACGGACCTCTCCGAGGCCCGCGCCTTCGTCGAGGCGACGGGTGTGCAATCGGATGCCGCGCTCGCCGCGGGCTACCGGGCGCTGGACAAGCAGTTCCAGGGCAGCACGGCCGACACGGAAGACGTTGTGACGGCCGCCATCGCCTACGAGACCAGTGGGTACGAAGAGGAAGCACGGTGGGGCTTCGCCTGCCTCGACGCCATGCAGGTGTTCGACCGGGAGGAAGACGGACGGCTGCGCCTGGAACCGCTGCTCCAAAAGTGCCTGTCGACAGGGGGGTGATCACTCCGGCCGACTCGAGGCGTTCGACTCCGTGACGCAGTGCCCGCCGTCCGCCATTCGTGGGACGGCGGGCCTGCGGCGCCTGAGGGTGCCGACCGGCGGCGAGCCGAGGAGCGGCGGGAGGGCGTCGCCGGTCGCGAGGAGGGGCGGCCTTCCGGCCTTGATCACGGCGGCGAACGACGCCAACGGTCACGGCCGGACGGGTGTGCCGCCGGCCGGCACCGGCCGGACGAGGTCCGGGTCGCCGAACTCCGCGCGCAGGGCCTGGAACGCGGTCACCTTGTCCTCGCCGAAGCGGCGGATGTGGGCGGCGTATTCGCCGGGGGAGAGGTACGCCGACGGCCGGGACTTGGTGTGGAACTTGTCCGCGTACATCACCAGCCTCTCCTCTTCCGTTACTGCCACGTAGTCGGCGGGAGGGAGGGGCAGCCCCTGGCTCACGATGTCCTGCCGCGTGAGTCCCACTCCGGTGTGGTGCGAGCAGAAGCGGCGGAGGGTGTCGGGGAAGCCCTCCGCTTCGAGGATCTCGTGGCCGAGCAGGCCGTGCCTGATGTAGTTCCGGTGGTCCAGCCGGCCGTCGTCCCCGTAGAGGCGGTAGACGCCGATGTCGTGGAGGAGGCAGCCGGCGCGGACCAGTTCGGCATCGAGATGGGCAAGGTGGGGCGCGGCCAGGAGCTGCTCGGCGATTCCCCAGACGATCTCGCAGTGCGTGTGGACGAGCGTGAACGCCTCGGTGGTGGGCGCGTACTTCTCGTGCAGTGCCTGGATCTCTGCGGGGCCCGGAATCCTCATCGGGGGAGCGTAACAACCGCTCGCCCGGTTGAGCCGGGAAGTTCCCGCAGCTGGCCTTTTCACGCGATCGGATGGTGCTCCGGGGAGCGGGCACCTGCCAGGCCCGCGGGCCGTTCGAGCTGGTGACGGGACTTGTCGTCCATTCTCAGCACGGTGACGGGAGCACACCATGGGCCTGCACTTCCACCGCAACCCCGACGGCACGACGACCGGGCGCAACGAGGCCAACGGCTTCACCGTGACGCATGCCGAAGAAGAAGAGGTGAAGCGGCAGTTGTACGAGGACGCCGGGTGGGAGTACACGCCTCCACCGCCGCCCGTTCCGCCCGGGTTCCATCGGTTCTCCTTGGTGCACGACGAGTTCCGGTCCTGCGGGTTCGAGGACGAGAGGTATGCGGGGCTGCGGGCGCGTCCGCCGGAGGGATGCGTGCCGGTCGACCAGGGGTGCTTCGCCCTGGAGTGCGAGCGGCCGGGCAAGACGCTCATGGACGCGGTCGCCGGTACGGTCGCGGAGGTCCGCCGGGAGCACGGGCTGGTGATGAACAGTCTGGGTGTCGAGAAACCCCAGGAAGGGTTCGACGCGGACAACAAGGAGGGATATGCAGCGAGGATCGCCGCCCACTTGGTGCTGATGGCCGCTGATCGCGCCCGGCTGCTCGGGTACGGGCGCAAGGAGGTGGTCCGGCTGCTCGACGCCACGGGAATCGAGTAGCCGGAGCAACCGTCACTCAACTCCGGCAGCGGAAATCCCGTTGTCCACTGCGCCACCTCCTGACAAGGTCACGCGCATGCCCGCCTTCACCGCTCCCGACGGCACCACCCTCGCCTACCACGTCACGGGGGACGGGCCACCGCTGGTCTGTCTCCCCGGCGGCCCCATGCAGGACTCCGTCTACCTGGGAGACCTGGGCGGTTCCGCGGCCCACCGCACCTTGATCCGGCTGGACCTCCGGGGCACGGGCCACTCCACAGTGCCGCGGGACCCGGCGACGTATCGCTGTGACCGGCAGGTCGGCGATGTCGAGGCGCTGCGTGTGGAGTTGGGGCTTGAGCGCATCGATCTGCTCGGGCACTCCGCCGGGGCCAACCTGGCCGTACTGTACGCGGCCCGGTATCCGGAGCGGGTGGGCAGGCTCGTGCTCGTCACGCCCAGTGTGTTCGCCGTCGGCCTTGATATCACCGCCGGGGACAGGCTGGAGACGGCCCGCCTGCGCCGGGACGAACCGTGGTTCACCCCGGCACAGGCGGCCCTGGAGGCGATCACGTCCGGCCGGGCGGAGCCTGCCGACTGGGAGGCCGTCGCCCCCTTCTGGTTCGGCCGGTGGGACGGCGAGGCGCGGGAGTTCCGCGCTGCCGAGCGGCAGCAGCGCAACGACGAGGCCGCGGCTGTGTATGCCTCCGAGGGTGCCTTCGACCCCGGCGCCGCGCGTGCCGCTCTCGCCGAGTCGCCCTCACCGGTACTCGTCGTCGCCGGGGAGTACGACATCGCCGCGCCCGTGCGCGTGATGAAGGAGTACGCCGCTTTGTTCCCGCAGGCCGAACTCCTCGTGCAGAGCCGGGCGGGGCACTTTCCGTGGCGGGACGATCCGGGGGCGTTCACTGCGGCCCTGGCGGCCTTCCGGGATCAGGCGTCCGCCCCGCCGCCCGGCACGTAGTCCGGATCCACCTGCGCCGCCAGGTCCCCGCCCGTACGCGCGTCCGCCCAGGCGTGGACGTTGCGCAGGTGGAACTCGACCGCGTGGCGGTGGAGGTGGTCCCAGTCGCGGGGGTGGGAGTCGACCGCCTCGCGCAGGACCGTGAGGGCGTGGCGGTTGTGCGGCTCCAGCGACGCCAGTGCGTCCGGGCCGGACCCGGCTCGGCCCTGTTCCGCCGCGCGGATCCAGGGGGAGTGCACCAGGTGAGTCAGGAGGTCGTCGCCCACCTGCTCCTTGAGGAAGAGCAGGTCGTCCTCGCCGGTCACCTTGTTGCCGATGACCGCGATGCGGATGCCGAACTGTTCCGCGTGGTCGCGGTACTGGCGGTACACCGAGACGCCCTTGCGGGTGGGTTCCGCCACCAGGAACGTCAGGTCGAAGCGGGTGAACAGGCCCGACGCGAAGGCGTCCGCGCCCGCCGTCATGTCGACCACGACGTACTCGCCGGGGCCGTCCATCAGGTGGCCGAGATACAGCTCCACCGCACCCAGCTTGGAGTGGTAGCAGGCCACGCCCAGGTCGGACTCGTCGAACTCGCCCGTCACCATGAGGGGGACGCCGCCCGCCCGGCCGACGTGCCGCCTGTGCAGTTCGTCGTCGCCGAGCGGGCGGAGGAGACGGGATCCCCGACCCGGTGGAGTCGTCTTGATCATCGCCTCGGGGGAGGGGATGCGGGGATTGTCGCCTCGCAGGAGGGTCTTGATCTCGGGCACGTGCGCGCCCAGGGGAGGAGCGGGCTCCTCCGTGCCGCCGAGCGCCTCGGCCAAATGCTGGTTGATGTCGCCGTCGATGGCGAGGACCGGTGCGCCGGAGCGCGCCAGGTGGCGGGAGAAGAGCGCTGACAGCGTGGTCTTGCCGCTGCCGCCCTTGCCGACGAACGCGACCCTCACGACCGCCCCACCTTTTTGAAAATGGATGTCATGTGGATAGGTTTAAGGAGTGGTCCGTACCCGTGTCAAATCTCCTGCTCCATACGGGATCTGGAGCGTCCCCGGCGTGGATCACCCGGTTGACCGGCGTGTTCCGCTTGATGCATATGCTGTGCAAGTGCGTCATCCGAGCATCAAGTGCAGCATCAAGAGCCGCCTCCGGTTCCTCACCGCCCTCGCCCTCGCGCCGTGTCTGGCCGGCTGCTTCGTGTCCCCCGGCGGGGAGTCCTCGCCGGAGGGCGGGTCGTCGGGCTCGCGGCTGCGCGTCGCCCTCGCCTTCCCGCCCGCCGAGAACCTCTCGCCGTACGGAGCCGACGCCACCCTGCTCAGCCGACTCGGCGTCACCGAGGGACTCACCGCCCTGGATGCCAACGGCGCCGCGGCCCCCGCGCTCGCCCGGTCCTGGCAACGGGAGGGCGACCGCACCTGGCGGTTCACCTTGCGCGAGGCCACTTTCCAGGACGGCACGGACGTCACGCCGGCCGCCGTGGCCGCCGCGCTCACCCACGCCGGCCAGGCCGAGCCCGCTCCCGCTGCCCTCGCCGGCGTCACCCTCGGCGCGAAGGCCGACGGCGAGCACGGCATCCGCATCACCACCCGGAAGCCCGACCCCGTCCTGCCCATGCGCCTGGCCGGCCCCAGCCTGGCGATCCTCTCCCCGAAGGCGTACGAGAAGAAGGGCAACCCCACCCCGGTCGGCACCGCCACCGGCCCCTTCGAGATCACCGACGTCAACGGCGGCGGCTCCGCCACCCTCGACCGCTACGACGACTACTGGGACGGCCTCGCCCACGCCACCGGCATCGACGTGCGCTTCGTCAAGGACGGCACCGCCCGCGCCAACGCCGTCCGCACCGGTGACGTCGACATCGCCGAGGCGATCCCCGTCGCCCAGGCCGCGACCCTCGACGAGGCCACCCTCAAGGAAGCCGGCACCACCCGGACCACCAGCCTGCAGCTCAACACGGAGACCGGGCCCTTCAAGGACCCGGAGCTGCGCGCCGCCGCCCGCACGGCGATCGCGCCTTCCGCCCTCGTCGAGGGAGTCTTCGAGGGGTACGCCGACCCGGGCGCCGGTCTCTTCGGACCCGCCGTCACCTGGGCCGAGAGCAAGCGGGTGAAGCCGGCCGGCCGCGCCGAGCCCGCCCGGCCCGACGGTACGACGATCACCCTGGCCACCTACGACAACCGGCCGGAGCTTCCCGAGGTCGCCCAGGTCGTGCAACAGCAGCTGCGGAAGGCCGGATTCACGGTGAAGCTGGAAGTGCGCGAGTACTCACGGCTGGAGAGCGACGCGCTCGCCGGGAAGTTCGACGCGTTCATCGGCGCCCGCAACAGCCTCCTGGACACCGGCGACCCCGTCGGAGTCCTCGGCGGCGACTACACCTGCGACGGCGGCTACAACCTGGCCCGGCTGTGCGACAAGAAGGTCGACCGGGCCGTCGCCGAGGCCGTCGGGACCGACGGTACCGGTGAGCGGCAGGACGCCGCCATGGCCGCAGAGGCGGCGATCCTCGGCACGGACGCGGTCGTGCCGCTGGCCCACCAGCGGATCATCGCCGGCGTCTCGACCAAGGTGCGGGGCGTGTTGCTCGACCCGTACGAGCGGACCCTGGTGGGCACCGGGACGCGTCGGTGACCGGCCCGTTCAGGCGGGCAGCCGTGTGTCGATCACGCAGCCGATCTCGAGGAGCTGCCCGTGAAACGTCAGTTCGGTGACGCCCAGGGCCGTGCTGACCGGGCGGTGGGTACCGAAGTACGCCCGGTTGGCCTTCGCCACGGCCTCGGAGTTGCGCACCAGGTCCACCGCGTACAGCGTCTGGGACACGATCTGGTTGCGCGTCACGCCGTAGTGGGCCAGGACCCTGTCGAGGTTGATGTAGGTCCGCTCCAGCTGGGCTGTGAGGTCGTCCTCGGGGCGGAAACCGCCCGCCTCGTCGAACGCGAGCTGCCCGGAGACATGGATCAGGTCACCGGACCTGATCGCCTGCGCGTAGCCGAAGTGGCTCTCGGCCGGGATGCCGTGGTCGTAGACGTCGGTGGTGGTCACAGTCGGGGTCCTTCCGTCGGGCGCGCATCCGCGCTCTCTTGCGGTTACTGGGAAACCGTAGGAGAGTGACCGCCTACCTGGAAGAACGCACTTTTCGGTAACGGGGGAACCAGATGGTGACCAAGCAGTTGAGGGACCTGCCCGAGAACGCGGACCTGCGGCGGGCGGACTCCCTGGCGCGGGAGATCTTCTCCGACGTGGCCAACAAATGGGCGCTTCTGATCATCGAGGCCCTCGGGGAACGCACCCTGCGCTTCAGCGAGTTGCGCGACGAGGTCGAGGGCGTCAGCCACAAGATGCTCACCCAGAACCTGCGGATGCTGGAGCGCAACGGCCTGGTCGACCGGACGGTGTACCCCACCGTGCCGCCCAAGGTCGAATACACCCTGACCGAGCCCGGCCGGGCCCTGCGCGCCACGGTCGACGCGATCTGCGGCTGGACCCACCGGTACCTCGGTGACATCGAGGCGGCGCGCGGGCGGTTCGACGACTGACCGCCCCGCCGTACCTGTCGTCAGCCGGCGACCAGTTCCCGCACCTGACGGGGCGCCACCGGCTCCTCGACGCGTGAGGTCCGGTACAGCCACAGCACGTCACGCCCGAACGACCAGACCAGCAGGCCCAGGGCCAGGGCCGCGACGGCGAAGTTGCCCGCGTACGGCAGCAGATCGGCGCCCGCGACCAGCAGGAGCACGCCTTGGAGGGCGGCGACCGTCTTGCGGGCGGTGCTCGGCGGGAGCGCGGCGGTCAGCCACGGCCACACCCGCGCGGCGGCGACGAAGACGTACCGCATGCCGCCGATCAGCAGCACCCACGGGCCCAGTTGCATCGACACGTACACGCTCAGCACCAGGATCAGGAAGGCGTCGACCTCCATGTCGAAGCGCGCGCCCAGCGGTGTCGAGGTGCCGGTGCGTCGGGCCACCTTGCCGTCGACGCCGTCGAGGATCAGCGCCACCGCCGTCAGACCCACGAACAGCGACACGGGCGGTGAGCTCTGGAAGGAGTCGGCAACCAGGGCCGTGACCCCGCCGACGAGGGTGGCCCGGCCGAGGGTGACCCGGTTGGCCGCGCCGAACGAACGCAGCCGGGAACGGTGCAGGGCCCGCGAGAGCACCGCCCAGGTGGCGATCGCGAACGCGAGGCCGGTCAGCCAGCCCGCCGGCCCCATCCCGATCGCCGTGCCGATCAGGACCAGCAGCAGGACCTGCACTCCCGCCCCCAGGGCGGTCTCCTGCTGGAGCCTCGCGTCGTAAGTGTTGTTCAGGGCCACCGAACACCCTCCGGCCGTGTGACAGAGTCGATCAACGCCGCTACCTTGTGCGCGGCCTGTGCACCCCTCGGTACGCAAGCAGCTTCCCGATCGTTCAGGAGGACTTCGATGAAGCACACCGCAAGGGCGTTCTGGATCGACTCGCCTGGGCGAGGCGTCATCCGGGACGTCACCCTGCCGGCCCCCGGCGAGGGCGAGGTGCTGGTCCGCACGCTCTTCTCCGGAGTGAGCCGCGGCACCGAAACGCTCGTCTTCCGCGGCGGCGTGCCCGTCAGCCAGCACACCGCCATGCGCGCGCCGTTCCAGGAGGGCGACTTCCCGGGCCCGGTGAAGTACGGCTACCTCAACGTGGGCGTGGTGGAGGAAGGCCCCCGGGAACTCACCGGCCGCACCGTCTTCTGCCTCTACCCGCACCAGACGCGCTACGTCGTACCGGCCGACGCGGTCACCCCCGTCCCGGACGGCGTGCCCGCCGAACGGGCCGTGCTCGCCGGGACCGTGGAGACCGCCGTCAACGCCCTGTGGGACGCCGCGCCCCTGGTCGGAGACCGGATCGCCGTGGTCGGCGGCGGCATGGTCGGCTGCTCGGTGGCCGCCCTCCTCGCCCGGTTCCCCGGCGTCCGCGTCCAGCTGGTCGACGCCGACCCGTCCCGCGCGAAGACCGCCGAGGCGCTCGGGGTCGGCTTCGCCACCCCCGAGGACGCCGACGGGGACCGCGACCTGGTCGTGCACGCCAGTGCCACGGAACAGGGCCTCGCCAGGTCCCTGGAACTCCTCACCGCCGAGGGGACCGTGCTGGAACTCAGCTGGTACGGCGACCGGCAGGTCAGCCTCCCGCTCGGTGAGGCCTTCCACTCCCGGCGGCTCGTCATCCGCAGCAGCCAGGTCGGCACCGTCTCCCCGGCCCGCCCCAACCGCACCTACGCCGACCGGCTCGCGGTCGCCCTGGACCTGCTCGCCGACCCCGCGCTCGACGCCCTCGTCACCGGCGAGTCCCCCTTCGAGGAGCTGCCGGACGTGCTGCCCCGACTGGTCTCCGGCGAGGTCCCCGCGCTGTGCCACCGCGTCCGTTACGACGAGAGCGATTGACGCATCGGCTGACGATTCGTTCCATCCGGTACGAGTTTCGCCACGACAAGAGCGCCTGACCTGAGAAAAGACGTACGGACGGCTGAACAGGGGAAGGCAACGAGCCGTACTACTCGGCATCCCCGGCACCGTAGAGCGGGGGAGCAGACGCGCCGCACCTGGAGGGTCGTCCGTTGTTCAGCATCACCGTCCGCGATCACATCATGATCGCCCACAGCTTCCGTGGCGACGTCTTCGGACCGGCCCAGCGCCTGCACGGGGCCACGTTCCTCGTGGACGCCACGTTCCGGCGCGAGCAGCTGGACGACGACAACATCGTCGTCGACATCGGGCTGGCCACCCAGGAACTCGGCGCGGTCGTCAGCGAGCTGAACTACCGCAACCTCGACAACGAGCCCGACTTCGCCGGAGTCAACACCTCCACGGAGTTCCTCGCCAAGGTCATCGCCGACCGGCTCGCCGAGCGCATCCACAAGGGGGCGCTGGGCGAGGGCGCCAAGGGCATCGCGGGCCTCACCGTCACGCTGCACGAGTCGCACATCGCCTGGGCGAGTTACGAGCGTGCGTTGTGACCGACACGACCATCGAGCGGCCCGAGCACATGGGTCCGGCGCCGGCGCGGCTGAATTATGTTCCCGTGCAGCACGCTTCCCTGAAGAACGCCGAGATCATCCCCATGTCCCTGCGCACCGTGCACTTCGTGCTGCCGGGCGGCGTCGACGACCCGGCGGCGCCCAGCGGCGGCAACGCCTACGACCGGCGGGTCTGCCTGGACCTGCCCGGCTTCGGCTGGCAGGTGACCAAGCACGCCGTGGCCGGTGACTGGCCCCGGCCGGGGGCCGACGCCCGCACGGAACTCGCCCGCACCCTGAGCGGGTTGCCCGACGGGGCCGCCGTCCTGCTCGACGGGCTGGTGGCCTGCGGTGTGCCGGAGATCGTGGTGCCCGAGGCGGAACGGCTGAGCATGGCCGTCCTCGTCCACCTCCCGCTCGGTGACGAGACGGGGCTGGACGCGGCGGTCGCGGCCGAACTGGACGCCAAGGAGCGGACCGTGCTGCGGGCGGTGCCGGCGGTGATCGGCACCAGCGACTGGGCCGTCCGCCGCCTGGTCTCCCACCACGGCCTGCCGCCCGAGCGGGTCCACGTCGCGGCACCCGGCGCCGACATCGCGCCGCTCGCGCCCGGCACCGACGGTGTGTCGCGCCTGCTGTGCGTTGCCGCCGTGACCCCGCGCAAGGGCCAGCACCGGCTGGTGGAGGCGCTGGCCGCCGTCCGCGAACTGCCGTGGAGCTGCGTGTGCGTCGGGAGCCTGACCCAGGAACCGGAGTACGTCGCCCACCTGCGGTCCCTCATCGCCGAGCACGGCCTGCAGGACCGCCTGGAACTGGCCGGCCCGAAATCCGGCCCCGCGCTCGACGCCAGCTACGCCACCGCCGACCTGATGGTCCTCACCTCCTACGCCGAGACGTACGGCATGGCCGTGACCGAGGCCCTGGCACGCGGCATCCCGGTGATGGCCACGGACGTCGGCGGGCTGCCGGAGGCGGTCGGCCGCGCGCCCGACGGCGGTGTCCCCGGCATCCTCGTCCCGCCGGAGAACCCCGCCGCCATCGCCGCCGAACTGCGCGGCTGGTTCGGCGAGGCGGACGTACGACGCCGGCTGAAGGCCGCCGCACGCAGCCGCCGCGCCGCCCTCGGCGGCTGGGCGACGACCGCACAGAGCCTGGCGGCGGTGCTGCGCCGGCTCCCGACCGAACCCCGGAGGTCAGCATGACGAACCCGGCGACGACGACCCCGCAGAGCGGGGCGATTCCGGCCCAGCCCGGGCCGAGGGAGGTCACGGGAGTGACGGACGGCATGATTCCGGGCCTGGGCTCCAGCATCGAGTTCGGTCCGGGGCAGGCCCCCGGGAGCGTCATCCCCGGTGCCGGGCCCAGCGGCAAGCCCGGCTCGCGGCCGACCGTCAAACTGCGTGAGGCGGGCCCGGACGATCCGCCCCGCTACGCGCCCGAGTGGCTGGAGCTGCGGGAGCCGGCCGATGCCGCCGCGCGGGCGCACGACCTGCTCGACCCGCTGCGGATCCGGCTCGCCAACCTGCCGGGCAGGTCGGGCATCGTCATCCACGACCTGGGCTGCGGCACCGGCTCCATGGGCCGCTGGCTCGCCCCCCGCCTGGACGGCGCCCAGCACTGGATCCTGCACGACCGTGACCCCTACCTGCTGCATTTCGCCGCCGTCGCCTCCCCGCGCTCGGCCGCCGACGGCAGCCGGGTCTCCGTGGAGACGCGGCGCGGTGACATCGCCCGACTCACCCCGGACGCCCTGCAGGGCGCGTCCCTGGTCACGGCGTCGGCCCTGCTGGACGTCCTCACCCGCGAGGAGATCGACACCTTCGCCGCCGCGTGCGCCGGAGCCGGCTGCCCCGCCCTGCTGACGCTGTCCGTCGCCGGGCGCGTGGAACTGACCCCGTCGCACCCGCTGGACGCGGAGCTCGCCCAGGCGTTCAACGACCACCAGCGCCGCGACGGCCTGCTCGGCCCCGACGCGGTCACGGCGGCGGCCGAGGCGTTCTCCGAGCACGGCGCGACCGTACGGCTGCACCCGAGCCCCTGGCAGCTCGGTCCCGAGCAGGCCGCGCTCACCGAGCAGTGGCTGCGCGGCTGGGTCGGCGCCGCCGTCGAGGAACGCCCCGAGCTGCGGGCCGAAGCCGACGTCTACCTGACCAAGCGGCTGGCGGCCCTGGCCGCGGGCGAGTTGCGCGTCACCGTCCACCACGTCGACCTCCTGGCCCTGTCCCGCCCGGTGGGCGGAGCGTCATGACCCCCCAGGCGACGGGAACGCGCCCGCGCACCACGCCCACCGAGAGCCGTCCCGCGACCGGCAGCGGCACCCGTACGGTGCCGGTGTCCGGTGCGGCGGTCACGGCCCGGGCGGACACGGCTGTGCCGCGCCCGGCCGTGGGCGAGAGCAGCGCCCCCGCCGCCTCGACCCCGGCCGGCCCGGCCCGGTCGACCGAAGTCCCGTCGCCGGCCACCGGCCTGGAGGGCGCCGGCCCGGTCACCGGCCAGGGCTGCGGCCCGGACGGCACCGGCCCTGATGCCACCGGCCCGGACGGCACCGACCCGATCAACGCCGATCCGATCAACGCCGGCACGGGCAGCGCCGGCCTGGACGGCGTCGGCTCTATCGGCACCGGCCGGAACGGCACCGGCCCCACCGCCACCGAAACGACCGGCACCGGAACGGACAGCACCACCCCGACCAGCACCCGCCCGGACAACCCCGGCCCCACCCCCCGCGGCCCCATTCGCACCGCTCTCGCCCGGCTCGCCACTCCCGCCGTCCGTACGCACCTCGGCACCATCGCCGGAATCGCCATCCTGGCGGTGCTGTTCTGGCGGCTCGGTACCGGCGTCTTCCTGGAGGGGCTGCGGCGGATCGACGGCGTGTCGCTGCTGCTCGCGCTCGGCATCGGGCTCGTCACCACCGTGTGCAGCGCGTGGCGGTGGGCCATCGTCGCCCGGGGGCTCAGGATCCGGCTGCCGTTCGGGCCGGCCGTCGCCGACTACTACCGCGCGCTGTTCCTGAACGCGGCCCTGCCCGGCGGCGTCCTCGGCGATGTGCACCGGGCCGTGCGGCACGGGCAGAGCGAGGGGGATCTGCGGCGGGGAGTGAAGGCCGTCGTCCTCGAACGGACCGCCGGGCAGATCGCGTTGTTCGCGGTCGGCGCCGTCGTCCTGCTGGTCATGCCGTCCCCGGTGCTGGACGAGGCCCGGCACATCGCCCCGCTCGCGGCCCTGACCGCCCTGGGCGCGCTCGCCGTCGTCCTCGCCCTGCGCATGAACCGCCCGGCGCCCTCCCCCCGCGGCCGCAAGCTGCGCGCGGTCCTCGCCGAGGCCCGCGAAGGGCTGCTGTCGCGCCGGAACGGGCCCGGAGTGGTTGTCTCCTCCGTGGTGGTGCTGGCAGGTTACGTCGCGATGTTCGTACTCGCCGCCCGTGTCGCCGGGACCGCCGCCTCCGTGGCCGTCCTGCTGCCCCTCGCGGTCCTCGCCCTGCTGGCGATGGGCCTGCCCCTGAACGTGGGCGGCTGGGGGCCCCGGGAGGGCGTCACCGCCTGGGCGTTCGGCGCCGCGGGGCTCGGCGCGGGCCGGGGACTGGCCGTCGCGGTCGTCTACGGGGTGCTCAGCCTCGTGGCCAGCCTGCCCGGCCTGATCGTGCTCGTCGCGCGCTGGTACGCGGGCCTGCGGGCCGGGCCCCGGGCCACCGCACAGGCCCCGGAACCCGCTCCCGCACCGCAGGGTGACTACGCGTCGGAGGTCAGCATCGAGAAATACGCCCCGAAGGAATCCGCCAGGCTCGCCAGGAGTTCCTTCCCCTTTTCCGCCGAACCCAGCGAAGGACGACCGATGACGCCGGAATCGGTATAGCCGGACATGCCGAGGGTGAGCAGATGACGCCGGTCGTCAGCGACGAAATCAGTGGTCTCATAACCGGGTCGGAGCATTTCGGGATGAGCGTGCAGAAGGATGGAGGTCTCTATTTCCCCCGCGTGCATGTCGGTGAGCAGCGAGGTGATCACCCCCGCCCGCTCGCGCGCTGCCTCCCAGTCCTCCGCGGCCGGGAAGAGCGCCATCCGCTCGCCACGCGCGGAGGACTCCTGAACCACGTTGCCCAGCACGTAGTTGCCGCCGTGCCCGTTGACCACCACCAGCGTGTCGACCCCGGACCGGCGCAGCGAATCCGCAATGTCCCGAACCACCGCATGAAGGGTCACCGAGGAGATGCTGACGGTCCCCGGCCAGGCCGCGTGCTCGTGCGAGCACGAGATCGTCACCGGAGGAAGGAGGTGCACCGGGTACGCGCCGGCTATCTCCCGCGCGACGGCACAGGCGACGAGCGTGTCGGTCGACAGCGGGAGGTACGGACCGTGCTGCTCGAAGCTCCCCACGGGAAGCACCGCGACCTGCCGTGAGACACCGGCGCCCCGCGTCCGTACGTCTTCCGTGGTGTCCGCCGGCACCAGATCACTCATAACGTCACGGCCTTTCGTCTCTGCTTAGGAACTCGAGAATCATGACAGACAACATTGGCGTACTCGGCAAGAAGGCACCGCAGCGGACCGGCGTGGAACGCGTCGTGAATGCCCCCTTGCCCACCGTGTACGGGAAATTCCAGGCGATCGGCTACATGGACCACGACCGCGGCGACGAACAGGTCGCGCTGGTCTATGGCGAGATCGGCCCGGACGACGTCCTCATCCGGCTGCACTCGGAGTGCCTGACGGGTGACGCCTTCGGCTCCCAGCACTGCGAGTGCGGCGACCAGCTCGACGCCGCCCTGCGCGCGGTCGTCTCCGAGGGTGCGGGCGTCGTGGTCTACCTCAGAGGGCATGAAGGCCGTGGCATCGGCCTGCTCGGCAAGCTGCGCGCGATGGCCCTGCAGGCGGAGGGGCTCGACACCGTCGAGGCCAACCTCGCCCTGGGCCTCCCGGTCGACGCCCGCGACTACGGTGTCGCCGCCCGGATCCTGGAGGACCTCGGCGTGCGGTCGGTGCGGCTGATGTCCAACAACCCGCGCAAGCGCGAGGCGCTGGTGGACCACGGCATCACCGTGGCCGAGACGGTGCCGCTGCTGATCCCGCCGTGCGAGAACAACATCACGTATCTGCGCACCAAGCGGGAGCGCCTCGACCATCACCTGCCGCACCTGGACGCGGTGGTCAGCTCCTCCTGACCACCGTGGCCGGTCCGGGCTCCCCGACGTGACCTGGGCGAATCCGTGCGCGACCCGCAGGCGGGCCGCGTACGCTTCGTGGACGTCCGTCCCAGAAGCGTCGGCCCTCAGCGGCCGACGCCTCACGCCGGAGGCCCACCTGGTATGACCGAGCTCCATCTGTGGCTGCGCCACGAGGCCCGAACGACCGAGCGACGCACTCCGATCGTGCCCGACGACGCCCGGCGGCTCGTCGGGCACGGAGCGGAACTGACCGTCGAGGAGTCCCCGCAGCGGGTCTTCCCGATCGAGGAGTACGAGGCGGCCGGCTGCCGTGTCGCCCCCGCGGGCTCCTGGGTGACGGCGCCCCGGGACGCCGTCGTGCTCGGCCTGAAGGAACTGCCGGGGGAACCGGCCGGGCTGACGCACCGGCACATCTTCTTCGGCCACGCCTACAAGGGCCAGCCGGGAGCGTCGGAGCTGCTGGGCCGGTTCGCGGCCGGGGGCGGGACGCTGTTCGACCTGGAGTACCTGGTGGACGACACCGGGCGGCGCCTGGCCGCCTTCGGCTTCTGGGCCGGCTATCTCGGTGCCGCCCTGGCCGTGCTCCGGCACCGGGGCCGGCTGCGGGCACCGCTGACGCCGACCACCAAGGAGGACCTGGACGCGACGCTGCAACCCGTCGCGGACGACGCCGAGTTCACCGGCCTCGTCATCGGTGCCCTGGGGCGCAGCGGCCGCGGCGCCCGCGCCGCCTTCACCACCGCGGGCGTCGACCCGACCTGCTGGGACCTCGCCGAGACCCGGGACCTGGACCGCCCCGCCCTGCTGCGGCACGACGTGATGGTGAACGCGGTGCTCGCCACCACTCCCGTCCCGCCCTTCCTCCGCGAGCAGGACCTCGACACCCCCGGCCGCCGCCTGCGCACCCTGTGCGACGTGACCTGCGACGTCGGTTCCCCGCTCAACGTCCTTCCGGTGTACGACGAGACCACCGACTGGGACGAGCCGGTCCGCCGGCTGCGTGACGAACCCCCGCTCGACCTCATCGCCATCGACAACCTGCCCTCCCTGCTGCCGCTGGAGTCCAGCACCGACTTCTCGGCCGCCCTGCTGCCCCACCTGCTCGACTTCGGCGTCTCCGGGGCCTGGGGACGCTGTCTGGACCGGTTCCGTGACGCGTCCCGGGCACTCGGCCTCGACAAGGGGGAGCCCCATGACCACTGAACCGGCGGCGGCGAGCGGCACCGTCCACTGGATCGGCGCCGGCCTGTCCACGGGCAGCGGCCTCGCCGCGCTGTGCGACACCGCCGGGCGCGTCCGGCTCTGGCACCGCACCGAGGCCCGCGCCGCCGAAGCCCTCGGCCGGCTGGGTCTCGCCGGCCGGGCCGAGCCCCGCGCGTACACGCTGCCGGCGCTCGCCTCCGAACTCGCGCCCGGCGATGTCGTCGTGTCGATGCTGCCCGCGCCGGAGCACGCCCCGCTGCTCGCTGAGTGCGTACGTCAGGGGGCGCACTTCGCGTGCTCCAGCTATGTGTCGGACGCGGTGCTGGAGCAGGTGCCGGCCGCTGGGCGGGCCGGGCTCGTCGTCCTCACCGAGGCCGGGCTCGACCCGGGCATCGACCACCTGTTCGCCCATGACCTGGTCGCCCGGGCCCGTGAGGCGATCGGCGACGAGACGCCCGCCTCGTACACCCTCACGTCGTACTGCGGCGGGGTCCCCGCCGTCCCGAACGACTTCACGTACCGCTTCAGCTGGGCACCCGCGGGTGTCCTGGGCGCCCTGCGCTCCCCGGCCCGCTACATCGAGGGCGGTGAGCGGACGGTCGCCGAGCGGCCCTGGGAGGCCACCCGGCGGCATGTCCTCGACGGGGAGACCTTCGAGGTCTACCCCAACCGCGACAGCGTCCCCTTCGTCGCGCAGTACGGGCTGCCGGACGCCTGGACACCGCGGACGTTCGTGCGCGGCACCCTGCGTCTGGAGGGCTGGCTGCGCGCCTGGGACGGCGTCTTCGAGGAACTCAAGGCCGGCGACGACGGACGCATCGCCGCCCTCGCGCGGGAACTGGCCGCCGCCTACCCCACCACGGCCGACGACCACGACCGGGTCGTCCTCGCCGTGTCGCTGGACGTGCGCGCCGAGTCGGGCCGGTCGTGGCAGGGCGGTTACCTCCTCGACCTGGTGGGTGACGCCGAGGAGAGCGCGATGGCCCGCTGCGTCTCGCGGACCCTCGCGCTGGGTGTCCGGCATGTGCTGGACGGCTCCCTGCCGCCGGGTCTGAACCGCGCAGCCGAGACGGCCGCACGCTCCGGGCAGTGGCTGCGGGAACTAGCCCGGGACGGCGTGGAGTTCACCCTGCGCGTCGACCGGTAGCGGTCAACGGTCCGACAGGGCCTCGTGGATGAGCCGCTTCAGGTCCTTGAAGACCGAGTGGGAGGTCTTGGGCCGCACCTGTGTCATGAACTGCACCGTCAGGTCGCGGCCCGGGTCCACCCAGAACGTCGTCGTGGCCACGCCGCTCCAGCCGAAGGCGCCGGGCCCGGAGGGCACCAGCGTGCGGGACGGGTCGATCACCACGGAGCAGTTGAAGCCGAAGCCGAGCCCCTCGTTGCCGGGCTCGTCATGGGCGGGGCGGCTGCCGAAGGCCCGCAGGTCGGCGCCGCCGGGCAGGTGGTTGCGGGTCATGAGCTCCACGGTCCCCGGGGCGAGCAGCCGCACGCCGTCGAGTTCGCCGCGGCGGCGCAGCAACTCCATGAAGCGGTGGTAGTCGTGGGCCGAGCACACCATGCCGCCGCTGCCCGACAGGAACCGCGGCCGGCCGTGCAGCGGGAGCCCCGGGGCCGGCTCGATGCCGCCGCCCTCCTTCTCCCCGTACATCTCGGACAGCCGGGGCGCCTGGGCAGGCGTGACGTGGAAGCCCGCGTCCGTCATGCCGAGCGGTGCGAAGATCCGCTCGGCGCAGAACGCGTCGAGCGGCTGCCCGGACACGACCTCGATGATCCGGCCCAGGACGTTGCTCGCCACCGAGTAGTTCCACTCGGTGCCCGGCTCGAACTGCAGCGGCAGGCTCGCGTACGCCTCGATGGTCTCGGCCAGGTCCGCGCCCGGCGGCACCGACGACTCCAGGCCGGCCGCGCGGTACAGGGCGTCGACAGGGTGCGTGTGGTAGAAGCCGAAGGTCAGACCCGCGGTGTGGGTCATCAGATGCCGGACGAGTATCGGGCCCTCGGCGGGGCGGGTCTCGACCTCCGCCCCGGAACCGCCGACGTGGACCCGCGGGTCGGCGAAGGCGGGCAGGTGGTCGGCGACCGGGTCGTCCAGCGAGAGCCGGCCCTCTTCCACCAGCAGCAGCGCGGCGACCGCGGTGACCGGCTTCGTCATGGAGTAGACCCGCCACAGCGTGTCGGGCTCCACCGGGAGCCCGGCCGCGATGTCGCGCAGGCCGTGCGTGGTGAGATGGGCGACGCGCCCGGCCCGGGCGACGGCGACGAGGAAGCCCGGCATACGCCCGTCGTCGACCAGCCGGGCGAAGTGCCGGTCCAGGCGGCCCAGCACCTGCGGATCCAGCCCGGCCTCACCCGGATCGATCTCTTGTCGCAGCTGTGCCATGGCTCTCTCCCGTCGCGCTGTTCGAGATGAGATCCGGCATACCCCGCCCAGGTCGCCTCAGACCCCCTCGGGGCGCAGGAACGGTTCATGATCGCGCAAGAACAGGTGCGTGAGGCCCAGGACAGTGCCTCTCAGGAGCCTGGGGCACTGCCCCTCAGGGGCAACCCCCCAGGCGCCCGCGCCCGCACCCGCACCCGAGGACCATGCACTTCAGGTCCTCGGGTGCGGGTGCCTGAGGCACACCGTGGCGTCAGGCCGTCACCTTCTCCGGCTGCGCGGCCCCGAGCCCGGCCCGTTCCCCCAGCGACTCCGTGGGAACCCGGTGCGTCTCCCGCGCCGACACCGCCGCGATCACCGGCGGCACGCACAACGCCGCCGTGAACAGCGCCACCGCCGACCAGTCGTCGCCGCCCGGCCCCGCGATCTGCGCCGCGAACGTCACCGCGAACCCGGCCGCCGCGAAACCGATCTGCGTGCCGACCGCCACGCCGGACAGCCGCACCCGGGTCGTGAACATCTCGCCGTAGAAGGCGGGCCACACACCGTTCGCGGCGCTGTAGACCACGCCGAAACAGACGATGCCCGTCAGGAACGTCAGCGGGTAGGAGCCCGTGGAGACCGCCCAGAGGTACAGGAACATCGTCACCGCGCTGCCGGCGGCGCCGATCAGGAACACCGGGCGGCGTCCGATCCGGTCGGACAGCGTCGCCCACAGCGGGATCGCGGCGAGCGCGACGACATTGGCCAGAGCGCCCACCCACAGCATGGCCGTACGCGACATGCCGACCGCGTCGCTCGTGGCGTACGCCAGTGCCCACACCGTGAAGATCGTGCTGACCGAGGCGACCAGCGCACCCGCGATCACCCGCAGCACGTCCGCCCAGTGCTCGCGGAGCAGCACCACGAGCGGCATCCTGGCCACGCCGTCCTCCGCGGCCTGCTGGGCGAAGGCCGGCGTCTCGTCCAGCTTGCGGCGGATGACCCAGCCGACGACGGCGACCGCGACGCTCAGCCAGAACGGCAGCCGCCAGCCCCACGACAGCAACTGGTCCTCGGGCATCGCGGCGACGGGGATGAAGACCAGCGTGGCCAGCAACTGGCCGCCCTGGGTGCCGCTGAGCGTGAAGCTGGTGAAGAAGCCGCGCCGGTCCGGTGGCGCGTGTTCCAGGGTCATGGAGTTGGCGCTGGCCTGCTCACCGGCCGCCGAGATGCCCTGCAGCACCCGGCACAGCACCAGCAGGACCGGGGCGAGGCCGCCGACCTGGTCCCGGGTCGGCAGACAGCCGATGAGGAACGTCGACAGCCCCATCAGCATCAGCGTGAAGACCATGATCTTCTTGCGGCCGAGCTTGTCCCCGAAGTGCCCGAGCACCAGCGCGCCGACAGGGCGGGCGGCGTACGCGACACCGAACGTGGCCAGCGACAGCAGGGTCGCCGTGGCCGGGTCGGACTCGTCGAAGAACACCTCCGGGAAGATCAGCGCGGCGGCGCTGCCGTAGATGAAGAAGTCGTAGTACTCCAGGGCACTGCCGATCCAGGCGGCGGTCGCGGCTTTCCTGGGCTGACCGGGCGGGGCGGCGGACCCTGAGGGCATGGCGGGGACGGACACGGCGGCTCCTTGGCGGGCTCCACCTTGGGCGGAGTGAGATGAACGGAGAGCAGAGGGGGACGTGCCGGATCGCGGCTAATTAACCCACTGGGTAGTTAACAGGGGATGGCCAGTGATGCTGCGCCCGAGTGCCGCCGGTGTCAAGGGGTCGCGCTCCGGGTGTTCAGTCCGCCGTCCGCTCCGCCGTCAGGTACGCGATCACCATGTCGCCCAGCATGGCGCGGTAGTGCGCGCGCTGGGCCCGGTCGAGGAGGTCGCGGCCGAACAGCGCGCCGAAGGTGTGCCGGTTGGCGACCCGGAAGAAGCAGAACGAGGAGATCATCGCGTGCAGGTCGACGGCGTCGACGTCCGCCGTGAACAGCCCCGAGTCCTGGCCCGACGCCAGGATCCGGCGGATCACGTCCAGGGCGGGGGAGCCGATCTTCCCGAGCTTCTCGGAGGCCGCGATGTGATGCGCCTCGTGGATGTTCTCGATGCTGACCAGGCGGATGAAGTCGGGGTGCTGCTCGTGGTGGTCGAAGGTCAGCTCCGCCAGGCGCCGGATGGCCGCCACCGGGTCCAGATGGTCGACGTCGAGCTGCTGCTCGGCCTCCCGGATCACGCCGTACGCGCGCTCCAGCACGGCCGTGAACAACTGCTCCTTGCCGCCGAAGTAGTAGTAGATCATCCGCTTGGTGGTGCGGGTGCGGGCGGCGATCTCGTCCACCCGGGCCCCGTCGTAGCCGGCCCGCGCGAACTCCTGCGTGGCGACGTCGAGGATCTCGGCCCGGGTGCGGGCCGCGTCTCGGATGCGCTCGCCAGGCCGTGCCGGTTCTTCGACGCTGGTCATCAGGTTCCTTAGGGCGGAGGGGCCGGTGCCGGTGATTCTAGAAGCAGGGGCCCGCCCGGCCGCGGGGGTCTTCCCGGGCTCGTCCCCGGCTGATATAGCTAACGTACTGGTTCGTACATTAGTGAGCCCCTCAGGAGGCGCGCGTGCCCAACAGGTCGTATCTCGTCGGGCTGATCGGTTCCGGCATCGGCCCGTCGCTCAGTCCGGCCCTGCACGAGCGGGAGGCCGACCGGCAGGGCCTGCGCCTGGTGTACCGGCTGATCGACATCGACACCCTCGGAGTGCCGCCCGAGGCGGTGGGCGATCTGCTGCGGGCCGCCCGCGACCTGGGCTTCGACGGGCTCAACATCACGCACCCCTGCAAGCAGCTCGTCATCGAGCACCTGGACGCCCTCGCCCCGCAGGCCGAGGCGCTGGGCGCGGTCAACACCGTCGTCTTCGAGGACGGCCGCGCGGTCGGCCACAACACGGACGCCACCGGTTTCGCCTCCTCCTTCGCACGCGGGCTGCCCGACGCGCCACTGGAACGGGTCGTGCAGCTGGGCGCCGGTGGTGCGGGCGCGGCCGTCGCCCACGCCATGCTCACCCTCGGCGCCGAGCGCGTCACGGTCGTCGACGCCCTGCCCGAGCGGGCCGCCGCCCTGGCCGGCTCCCTCAACCGCGCCTTCGGGGAAGGACGCGCCGCCGCCGCACCCCCGGAACGGCGGACCGAGCTGCTCGCGCACGCCGACGGCCTCGTCCACGCCACGCCCACCGGCATGGCGGCCCACCCCGGTATGCCCCTGCCCGCCGAGCTGCTCCACTCCGGTCTGTGGGTCGCCGAGGTGGTCTACCGGCCGCTGGAGACCGAGCTGCTGCGCACCGCCCGGGCCGTGGGCTGCGCCACCCTCGACGGCGGGGGCATGGCCGCCTTCCAGGCCGCCGACGCGTTCCGCCTGTTCACCGGTCGGGAACCCGACGCCGCGCGGATGCTGACGGACCTGACCGAACTGGCCGGGGCCGTCGGGGCTTCGAACTAGAGAGAGGTACCGCCGTTGCGTACGTCCATCGCCACCGTCTCCCTCAGCGGCTCCCTCACCGAGAAACTCGACGCCGCCGCCCGGGCCGGCTTCGACGGGGTGGAGATCTTCGAGAACGACCTGCTGGCCAGCCCCCTCACCCCCGAGGACGTCCGCGTCCGCTGCGCCGACCTCGGTCTGCGCATCGACCTCTACCAGCCGATGCGGGACATCGAGGCGGTGCCCGAGGCCGAGTTCGCCCGGAACCTGCGGCGGGCCCGGCACAAGTTCGAGCTGATGCGCCGGCTCGGCGCCGCCACGGTCCTCGTCTGCTCCAGTGTCTCCCCGCAGGCGGTGGACGACGACGCCCTCGCCGCCGAGCAGCTGAGCCGGCTCGCCGACGCGGCCCGGGAATCCGGTGTCCGGGTGGCCTACGAGGCCCTCGCCTGGGGCCGGCACGTCAGTACCTACGACCACGCCTGGCGCATCGTCGAGGCCGCTGGGCACCCGGCGCTCGGCACCTGCCTGGACAGCTTCCACATCCTCTCGCGCGGCTCGGATCCCCAGGGCATCGAGGACATCCCCGGCGAGAAGATCTTCTTCCTCCAGCTCGCCGACGCCCCGCTGCTCGCCATGGACGTGCTCCAGTGGAGCCGCCACTACCGCTGCTTCCCCGGCCAGGGCGGCTTCGACGTCGCGGGACTGGTGCGGCACGTGCTGGCCACCGGCTACGACGGCCCGCTGTCCCTGGAGGTCTTCAACGACGTGTTCAGGCAGTCCGAGGCCGGACCGACCGCCGTCGACGCCCGGCGCTCCCTGCTGCTGCTCCAGGAGGAGGTGGGCAAGGCGCCGCTGCCCGGCCCCGTCCTCCCCACCGGTGTCGCCTTCGCCGAACTGGTCACACCCGACGCCGAACCCCTGGCCGCGCTGCTCGGCGCCCTGGGCTTCACCCGCACCGCACGCCATCGCGGTAAACCCGTCGGCCTGTGGGAGCAGGGCGACGCCCGGATCCTGGTCAACACCGGGCCGGCCGTCCGCCGGGACGGCGCCCGTCTCGCCGCGATCGGCCTGGAGTCACCGGACCCGGCCGCGGCGGCCCGGCGAGCCGAGGCGCTGCTCGCGCCCGTACTGCCACGCCGCCGCGCGCCGGAGGACGCCCCGCTGGACGCGGTCGCCGCCCCCGACGGCACGGAGCTGTTCTTCTGCGCCGGCGACCGCCCGGAACGTCCCGGCTGGCGGGCCGACTTCGAGGACACGGGCCGGCCGCCGGGGCAGGCGGGCATCCGGGGCATCGACCACCTCGCCCTCACCCAGCCCTGGCACCACTTCGACGAGGCGGCCCTCTTCCACCGCGGGGTGCTCGGTCTGCACGCCCAGGAGAGCGTGGACGTCGCCGACCCCTACGGTCTGATGCGCAGCCGTGCCGTCACCAACGCCGACGGCAGCGTCCGGATCGCCCTCACGGTCGGCGCCGCGCCCACGGACGACACCGTCCACGCCCAGCACATCGCCCTGGCCACCGACGACGTGGTCGCCGCGGCCCGCCGCTTCCGGGACGCGGGCGGCAGTCCGCTGCCGGTCCCGGCGAACTACTACGACGACCTCGCCGCCCGCTTCGAGTTCGCCGACGGCGAGCTGGAGACCTACCGCGACCTGGGCATCCTCTACGACCGCGATGCCCACGGCGTCTTCCGCCACTGCTACACCCGCACGGTCGGCCGGGTCTTCTTCGAACTGGTCCAGCGCGACGGCGGCTACCGGGGCTACGGCGCCGTCAACGCCCCGGTGCGGCTGGCCGCGCAGCACGCGGTGCGGGCGCTCACTGGCGGCTGACGGTCCGGGTGATGCCGGTGACGACGGTGGTGGCCAGCGTCCAGCCCGTGACGACCAGGGCGTAGGAGAGCCACTGGTACCGGCCGGCGGGCGCGAACGCGCCCTCCTGCCCGAAGGAGATCACGGGCAGGAGCAGGTCGAGCGTGTAGAACACCGGGTTGAACTGCGGGGCCTCGTCCGCCTTCAGCGGCGGGGGATGGTGCAGCGCGAAGGTGAGGGAGCCGATCACGAGCAGCGACAGCAGCCAGCCCGCCGCCCGCAGCGGGCGGAAGCCGTACCCGACGGTGGCGTCCTGCACATAACCCCACAGCCGGCCGTACCAGGGCAGGGTGGTGCGGTGGCGGCGCTGCTTGGCGAGCTGGACCAGCCGGGCGGCGTGGTCGTCGCCGATCCGCCGGTAGGCGGCGGTCAACTGCTCGTAGGCGTGCGGGACATAGCCGTCGCCGTCCCGCTCCAGCATCGTCAGGCGGCGGCCTGCGGGCATGTGCGGAGTGAGCGAGGTGTAGACGAGGCCGTCGAGCAGGACCCTCTCCGGGATCACCTCCGGCTCCAGCCACAGGACGTCCACCTGGGCGCGGCGCAGGTTGAGCGTGCCCTCCAACGGGGGGCTCTCCCGCAGCCAGAGTTCCCCGATGACACAGCTGCCGGCGCGCAGCGCCGGGCCCCCGGGGTTCACCAGGCCGGCGTGCGACAGGTTGAGCCGTCCCGCGACGCGGGCGCCGCGCAGGCCGATCCAGCCGCTCACCGACGAGCTGCGCAGGAGGACGTCGCCCTCCGCCGTGAGCGTCTCGGCGTCGAGGGCGATCTCTCCGGCACCGGCCTCCAGCCGCGTCTCGTTGAGGTCGATCGTCCCGGCGACCGAGGCACCCGTCAGCCGCACCTCGCCGCGTGTGCGCAGGCCCGGCGCGGACAGGCCGTCCCCGATGGTGACGTGGTTGAGCTGGAGCGCCGGCTGGCCCGGGGGCGGTTCGCCGATGTCGGCCCCGTCCAGGAACAGGGCACCGGAGATCTGCGCGCCACCGAGCTTGACGGGCCCGTCGATGAGGCAGTCCGACAGGCGCAGGACGCCGTCCACGCGCAGGGTAGCGGCCTCCAGGCCGGGCAGTACGGACCCGCGCAGGTTCAGCTGGCGCAGCCGCGCCGCGTACAGCACGGGCACGTCCTCGAAGAAGCAGTCGCTGAGCCGCACGGCGTGGTCGATGTCGCTGTACTGGAGGTTCAGCACTCCCGTGATCCGCGCGCCCGCCAGCCGGAGGGAGGCGGTCTCCCCGTCCTCCTGCGGGGGGCTCAGCAGCAGGGCCCGCACCACGGACGCGCGCACGGTCCGTTCGGGGCCCCAGTCCGCGCCCCGCGCCGGGTCCTCGTCGGCCGGGCCCCGGAAGTCCACGTCCTGCCCGCGCGGAAAGGCGCGCCACACCCGCTCCTCGGCGGGTGTCATGTCGGTGATCTCCATCAGCGGGGACTCTGACGCGCCCGGCCGGAGGCTGTCAACTCACCTCCGGCCGGGGCTCGTTACGCCCTGGAGTTCCACTCCGCGATCACGGGCCGGCCGTGCTCGGTGGACAGCCGGCTGACCGTGCCGGTCTCCAGCCGGAACAACTGCCCCCGCGCCGGGGGCAGACCCAGCCGGCGGGCCGTCAGGACGCGGAGGAAGTGGCCGTGCGCCACCAGCATCACATCGCCCTCGGGCAGCGACTTCTCCGCCCGGGCCAGCACCCGGTCGGCGCGTTCGCCGACCTCCTCGGGGGACTCGCCGGGCCGGCCGTCGGGGCCGGGCGGCCCCCCGTCGGTCCACAGGTCCCAGTCGGGGCGGGTGCGGTGTATCTCCTCGGTGGTGACGCCCTCGTAGGCGCCGTAGTACCACTCGTGCAGGTCCGCGTCCCGCAGGGTCCCGGTCAGGCCCGCGAGTTCGGCGGTGCGCACCGCGCGGGCGAGCGGGCTGGTGAGCACCAGCGCGAAGGTACGGTCCGCCAGGAGCGGAGCGAGGGACGCGGCCTGCTCCTCACCGTGCGGGGTGAGGGGCAGGTCGGTGAAGCTGGTGTGCTGTCCGCTCCGGCTCCACTCCGTCTCGCCGTGGCGGACGAGCAGCAGATCACCCACGTCCTACGCCTTCTTCGCGGACTCGACGGCGTGGCCGCCGAACTGGTTGCGCAGCGCCGCGATCATCTTCATCTGCGGCGAGTCGTCCTGCCGGGAGGCGAATCGGGAGAACAGGGAGGCGGTGATCGCGGGCAGCGGCACGGAGTTGTCGATCGCCGCCTCCACGGTCCAGCGTCCCTCGCCGGAGTCCTGGGCGAATCCCCGGAGGTTCTCCAGGTGCTCGTCCTCGTCGAGCGCGTTGACCGCGAGGTCGAGCAGCCAGGAGCGGATGACGGTGCCCTCCTGCCAGGAGCGGAACACCTCGCGGACGTTGTCCACCGAGTCCACGGCCTCCAGCAGCTCCCAGCCCTCGGCGTAGGCCTGCATCATGGCGTACTCGATGCCGTTGTGGACCATCTTTGCGAAGTGCCCGGCGCCCACCTTGCCCGCGTGGACGAAGCCGTACGGGCCTTCCGGCTTCAGCGCCTCGAAGATCGGCCGGAGTGGGTCGACGTACTCCTTCTCGCCGCCGACCATCAGGGCGTAGCCGTTCTTGAGGCCCCACACGCCGCCGGAGACGCCCGCGTCGACGAAGCCGATGCCGCGCTTGCTCAGTTCCTCGGCGTGCTTCTCGTCGTCCGTCCAGCGGGAGTTGCCGCCGTCGACCACCGTGTCGTAGGGCTTGAGGAGGTCCGCCAGACGGTCGATGACGTGCTGGGTGGGGTCGCCCGCCGGGACCATGACCCAGACCGTGCGCGGCGCCTCCAGTTGGTTGACGAGGTCGGCCAGGCTGGCGACGTCCGACTTGTCCGGGTTGGTGTCGTAGCCGATGACGGTGTGGCCGGCGTTGCGCAGGCGCTCGCGCATGTTGCCGCCCATCTTGCCGAGACCCACAAGACCGATCTGCATGTCAGTTCACTTCCCGAAGATTGCGGTAGGCGGCCACCAGCGCGGCCGTGGACGGGTCGAGACCGGGGACGTCAGCGCCCTCGGTCAAGGCGGGCTCGACGCGTTTGGCGAGGACCTTGCCGAGCTCGACACCCCACTGGTCGAAGGAGTCGATGTTCCACACCGCGCCCTGCACGAACACCTTGTGCTCGTAGAGCGCGACCAGCTGGCCGAGGACCGACGGGGTCAGTTCGGTGGCGAGGATCGTCGTGGTCGGGTGGTTGCCCCGGAACGTGCGGTGCGGCACCTGCTCCTCGGGCACGCCCTCCGCGCGTACCTCCTCGGCGGTCTTGCCGAAGGCGAGCGCCTGCCCCTGCGCGAACAGGTTGGCCATCAGCAGGTCGTGCTGCGCCTTCAGTTCGCCGCTCAGCTCGGCGACCGGCCGGGCGAAGCCGATCAGGTCGGCCGGGATGAGCTTGGTGCCCTGGTGGATGAGCTGGTAGTAGGCGTGCTGCCCGTTGGTGCCCGGCGTGCCCCACACCACCGGCCCGGTCTGCCAGTCCACCGGGTTCCCGTCGCGGTCCACCGACTTGCCGTTGGACTCCATGTCGAGCTGCTGGAGGTAGGCGGTGAACTTGGACAGGTAGTGGCTGTAGGGCAGCACGGCGTGCGACTGGGCGTCGTGGAAGTTGCCGTACCAGATGCCGAGCAGGCCCATGATGAGCGGGGCGTTGGCCTCAGCCGGGGCGTTGCGGAAGTGCTCGTCGACGATGCGGAAGCCGTCGAGCATCTCCCGGAAGCGGTCCGGGCCGATGGCGATCATCAGGGACAGGCCGATCGCGGAGTCGTACGAGTAGCGGCCGCCGACCCAGTCCCAGAACTCGAACATGTTGTCGACGTCGATGCCGAAGCCGGCGACCTTCTCCGCGTTGGTCGACAGGGCGACGAAGTGCTTCGCCACTGCCTTCTCTCCCCCACTCTCGGCTTCGCTCGAGCGGGAGGTACCCCCACCCCCCAGGCCCTTCAGCAGCCAGGAGCGCGCCGACGTGGCGTTCGTGATCGTCTCGATCGTGGTGAAGGTCTTGGACGCGACGATGAACAGCGTCTCCGCCGGGTCCAGGTCACGCACCGCCTCGTGCAGGTCCGAGCCGTCCACGTTCGACACGAAGCGGAACGTCAGATCCCGGTCCGTGAACGGCCGCAGCGCCTCGTAGGCCATCGCCGGACCGAGGTCCGAGCCGCCGATGCCGATGTTGACGACGTTGCGGATCCGCCGGCCGGTGTGGCCGGTCCACTCCCCGGAGCGCACCCGGTCCGCGAAGGCGGCCATCTGGTCGAGCACCGCGTGCACGCCCGGGACGACGTTCTCGCCGTCGACCTCGACGACGGCGTCCCGGGGCGCGCGCAGGGCGGTGTGCAGCACGGCCCGGTCCTCGGTGACGTTGATCTTCTCGCCGGCGAACATGGCATCGCGCAGCCCGAACACGCCCGTCGCCGCGGCCAGCTCCTGGAGCAGGGCCAGCGTCTCGTCGGTGACCAGGTGCTTGGAGTAGTCGATGCGCAGGTCGCCCACGTGCACGACGTAGCGCTCGGCGCGTCCCGGGTCCGCCGCGAACAGCTCCCGCAGATCGGGCTGCGGCAGGGCGTCCGTGCGGTGGTCCTCCAAGGCGGTCCACTCGGGCCGCCGGGTGAGCCGGGGGGTTCCGGAGGGGGAGTCAGACATGGGCAGGGGTCTCCTCGGTGGCCGCGCCGTTCAGGGCGACGGCGTACATCTCGTCCGCGTCGAGGCGCCGCAGCTCCTCGGCGATGAGTTCGGAGGTGGCACGGACCTTCAGCGCGAGGGTGCGCGACGGCTGGCCCGGCAGGGTCAGCGTGGCCAGCGGTCCCTCGGGGCGGTCGATGACGATCTCGCCGTGCTCCGTGCCCAGGCGCACGGCCGTGACGACCGGCCCGGCGGTGACCACCCGGTCGACCTGTACGTGCAGCCGCGCCTCCAGCCAGCGGGCCAGCAGCTCGGCGGCCGGGTTCTCGGCCTCGGCCTCCACCGCCGCCGAGACGATCCGCGCCCGGGCCTGGTCCAGCGCCGCCGCCAGCATCGAACGCCAGGGCGTCAGCCGGGTCCAGGCCAGGTCGGTGTCACCGGGCGCGTAGGAGCGGACCCGGGCCTGGAGCGTCTCCAGGGGGTTCTCGACGGCGTACAGGTCGGTGATCCGCCGCTGGGCCAGTGCCCCGAGCGGGTCCTTGGAGGGCACCTCGGGGGCGTCCACCGGCCACCACACCACCACCGGCGCGTCCGGCAGCAGCAGCGGCAGCACCACCGAGTCGGCGTGGTCGGAGACCTCGCCGTAGGTCCTGAGGATCACCGTCTCGCCGGTACCCGCGTCGGCGCCCACCCGGACCTCGGCGTCGAGGCGGGAGGACTGGCGGTCGCGCGGGGTGCGGGCGTGCCGCTTGATGACGACCAGGGTGCGCGAGGGGTGCTCGTGCGAGGCCTCCTCGGCCGCCTTGATCGCGTCGTAGGCGTTCTCCTCGTCCGTGACGATCACCATCGTCAGGACCATGCCCACGGCGGGCGTGCCGATGGCGCGGCGGCCCTGCACCAGCGCCTTGTTGATCTTGCTTGCCGTGGTGTCGGTCAGGTCGATCTTCATGGCCTGCGCCAGCTCCGTCCGTCTCGTGCGAGCATCTCGTCTGCCTCCTCGGGTCCCCAGCTGCCCGAGGCGTACTGCGCGGGCCGGCCGTGCGTGGCCCAGTACTGCTCGATCGGGTCGAGGATCTTCCAGGACTCTTCCACTTCCTGGTGACGGGGGAACAGGTTGGCGTCGCCCAGGAGGACGTCAAGGATCAGCCGTTCGTACGCCTCGGGGCTCGATTCGGTGAACGACTCGCCGTAGGCGAAGTCCATCGTCACGTCCCGGATCTCCATCGAGGTGCCCGGCACCTTCGAGCCGAAGCGGACCGTCATGCCCTCGTCCGGCTGGACGCGGATGACGATCGCGTTGGAGCCGAGCTCCTCGGTCGCGGTGGAGTCGAAGGGGGAGTGCGGGGCCCGCTGGAAGACGACGGCGATCTCCGTCACCCGGCGGCCGAGGCGCTTGCCGGTGCGCAGGTAGAACGGGACACCGGCCCAGCGGCGGTTGTCCACCTGGAGCCGGACCGCGGCGTACGTGTCGGTGGTGGAGGACTGGTCGATGCCGTCCTCCTCCAGGTATCCGCGCACCTTGGTGCCGCCCTGCCAGGCCGCCGCGTACTGTCCGCGCACCGTGCCCTGCCCCAGGTCCTGCGGCAGCCGCACGGCCTTGAGGACCTTCAGCTTCTCGGTGAGCAGCGAGGCGGCGTCGAAGGCGGCCGGTTCCTCCATCGCGGTGAGCGCCATGAGCTGGAGCAGGTGGTTCTGGATGACGTCACGGGCGGCGCCGATGCCGTCGTAGTACCCGGCCCGACCGCCGATGCCGATGTCCTCGGCCATGGTGATCTGCACGTGGTCCACGAAGGACCGGTTCCAGATCGGCTCGAACATCTGGTTGGCGAAGCGCAGGGCCAGCAGGTTCTGGACGGTCTCCTTGCCCAGGTAGTGGTCGATGCGGAAGACCTGCTCCGGATCGAACACCTCGTGCACGATGCGGTTGAGCTCCTCGGCCGACCGCAGATCATGCCCGAACGGCTTCTCGATCACCGCGCGGCGCCAGGAACCCTCCGGGGCGCTCGCCAGCTTGTGCTTCTTCAGCTGCTGGACGACCTTCGGGAAGAACTTCGGCGGCACCGAGAGGTAGAAGGCGTAGTTGCCGCTGGTGCCCCGGGAGGCGTCCAGCTCCTCCACGGCGGAGCGCAGCTGCTTGAACGCCGTGTCGTCGTCGAAGTCACCGGGGATGAACCGCATGCCCTCGGCGAGCTGCTGCCAGACCTCCTCGCGGAACGGGGTGCGGGCGTGCTCACGGACCGCGTCGTGCACCACCTGCGCGAAGTCCTGGTCCTCCCAGTCCCGGCGGGCGAAGCCCACCAGGGAGAAGCCCGGCGGCAGCAGGCCGCGGTTGGCCAGGTCGTACACGGCCGGCATCAGCTTCTTGCGGGACAGGTCGCCGGTGACGCCGAAGATGACCAGCCCGGAGGGGCCCGCGATCCTGGGCAGCCGGCGGTCCCGCGGGTCGCGCAGCGGGTTGATGAAGTCGGTGTCGATGTCGATGTCGATGTCGATGTCGATGTCGGCGTAGGTGTCGGCGCGGTCCGCGGACGGGGCGGCCTCCGCCGTGCCGCTCACCCCGGTCTGCTCGACCCCGGCAGCCTCCTGCGCCGCCCGGGCCTCCTTGTCCTCCTTGGTGCCCTTGGTCTCCTGTTCGGCCGTCTGGGGGATGCCCTCGATGCCCTCGCTCATTCCGCGTCAACTCCCTTGCTGTTCAAGGACTTGGTGACCGCGTCCAGCAGGTCCTGCCAGGCCGCCTCGAACTTGGCGACGCCCTCATCCTCCAGTTGCCGCACCACCTCGTCGTATGCAATGCCGAGCCGTTCGACGGCCGCCAGGTCCGCCCGGGCCCGGTCGTAGCCGCCGGTGACCGTGTCGCCCCGGACGTCGCCGTGGTCGGCGACGGCGTTCAGCGTGGCCTCCGGCATGGTGTTGACCGTGCCGGGGGCGACCAGCTCGTCCACGTACAGGGTGTCCTTGTAGGCGGGGTCCTTCACACCGGTGGAGGCCCAAAGGGGGCGCTGCCGGTTGGCTCCGGCGCCTTCCAGGGTCTGCCAGCGCTCCCCTTCGAAGGCCTGTTCGTACGCCTCGTAGGCGAGCCGGGCGTTGGCCAGGGCCGCCCGACCCTTCAGGGCGAGGGCCTCGTCCGAGCCCAGCAGCGTCAGCCGCTTGTCGATCTCGGAGTCCACACGGGAGACGAAGAACGACGCGACCGAGTGGATCGCGGACAGGCCGAGCCCGGCCGCCCGCGCCTTCTCCAGGCCGGCGAGGTAGGCGTCCATCACCTCGCGGTAGCGCTCCAGGGAGAAGATCAGCGTCACATTGACACTGATACCCGCTCCGGTCACTTCCGTGATCGCCGGCAGGCCCGCCTTCGTCGCCGGGATCTTGATCATCACGTTCGGGCGGTCCACCAGCCAGGCAAGCTGCCGGGCCTCGGCGACGGTCGCCGCCGTGTCGTGGGCGAGGCGCGGGTCGACCTCGATGGAGACCCGGCCGTCCCGGCCACCACTCGCCTCGTACACCGGCCGCAGCACGTCGGCGGCGGACCGGACGTCGGCGGTGGTCATCATCCGGACCGCCTCGTCGACGGCCACACCGCGCACCGCCAGGTCGGCGAGCTGCTGCTCGTAGCCCACGCCGGAGCCGATGGCGGCCTGGAAGATGGACGGGTTGGTGGTGACGCCGACGACGTTCCTGGTGGCGACGAGTCCGGCCAGGCTGCCGGACTCGATCCGCCGGCGCGACAGGTCGTCGAGCCAGATCGACACGCCCTCGTCGGACAGGCGCTTCAGTGCTCCCGCGTTCGCGGTCGCTTCGGTCACAGTGATCATCTTCTTTCGGGCGGTCGGATCAGCCACGGGCGGCGGCGAGGGATTCCCGCGCGGCGGCGACGACGTTCTCGGGGGTGAAGCCGTACTCGGCGAACAGGGTCTTCGCGTCGGCGGAGGCACCGAAGTGCTCCAGGGAGACGATGCGTCCCGCGTCCCCGACGAACCGGTGCCAGGTCAGCCCGATCCCGGCCTCGACGGCGACCCGGGCCTTCACGGACGGCGGCAGCACGCTGTCGCGGTAGGAGCGCGGCTGCTCCTCGAACCACTCCACGGACGGCATCGACACGACACGGGTCGGCACTCCGGCGCCCTGGAGCAGCTCGCGTGCCCCGGCGGCGACGTGCACCTCGGAGCCGGTGGCGATCAGGATCACCTGGGGCGTGCCGCCCTCGGCCTCGAACCTCACGTAACCGCCGCGCGCGGCGTCCGGGTCCGGCTCGTACGTGGGCACGCCCTGGCGGGTGAGCGCGAGGCCGTGCGGGGCCGGGGCGGTGCCGTGCCGCTTGAGGATCTCGGCCCAGACGACCGCGGTCTCATTGGCGTCGGCGGGGCGGACGACGTTCAGGCCCGGGATGGCCCGCAGCGCGGCCAGGTGCTCGACCGGCTGGTGGGTCGGGCCGTCCTCGCCGAGGCCGATGGAGTCGTGCGTCCACACGTACGTCACCGGCAGCTGCATCAGGGCGGACATCCGCACCGCGTTGCGCATGTAGTCGGAGAAGACCAGGAAGGTGCCGCCGTAGACGCGGGTGTTGCCGTGCAGCGCGATGCCGTTCATCTCCGCGGCCATGGAGAACTCGCGGATGCCGAAGTGCACGGTGCGGCCGTACGGGTCGGCCTCCGTCAGCGGGTTGTCCGCCGGGAGGAACGAGCTGGTCTTGTCGATGGTGGTGTTGTTCGAGCCGGCCAGGTCGGCCGAGCCGCCCCACAGCTCGGGCACGACCGGGCCGAGCGCCTGGAGGACCTTGCCGGAGGCGGCACGGGTGGCGACCGCCTTGCCGGGCTCGAACACCGGCAGGGCGTCCTCCCAGCCCTCGGGCAGCTCACCCTTGCTGACACGGTCGAACGTGACGGCCCGCTTCGGGTTGTCGGACCGCCAGGAGGCGATCCGCTTGTCCCAGGCGGTGTGCGCCTCGGCGCCGCGGTCCAGGGCCCGGCGGGTGTGGGCCAGCACCTCGTCGGCGACCTCGAAGGACCGCTCCGGCTCGAAGCCGAGGAGGCGCTTGGTGGCCGCGACCTCGTCCTCGCCGAGCGCCGAGCCGTGGGAGGCCTCGGTGTTGCGCGCGTTCGGGGCGGGCCAGGCGATGATCGTGCGCATCGCGATGATCGAGGGGCGCTCGGTCTCCGCCTGAGCCGCCCTCAGAGCCGCGTACAGGGCGCGTACGTCGACGTCGCCGTCCTCCCGCGGCTCGATCCGCTGCACGTGCCAGCCGTAGGCCTCGTAGCGCTTCAGCACGTCCTCGGAGAACGCGGTCGCGGTGTCGCCCTCGATGGAGATGTGGTTGTCGTCGTAGAGGAAGACCAGGTTGCCGAGCTTCTGGTGGCCGGCGAGCGAGGAGGCCTCGGCGGAGACGCCCTCCTGGAGGTCCCCGTCGGAGACGATCGCCCAGATCGTGTGGTCGAAGGGGGAGTCGCCCTCGGGGGCGTCCGGGTCGAACAGGCCGCGCTCGTACCGGGCGGCCATCGCCATGCCGACGGCGTTCGCGACGCCCTGGCCCAGCGGGCCGGTGGTGGTCTCCACCCCGGCGGTGTGCCCGTACTCGGGGTGGCCGGGCGTCTTGGAGCCGTGCGTGCGGAACGCCTTGAGGTCGTCCAGCTCCAGTTCGTAGCCCGCGAGGTAGAGCTGCGTGTAGAGGGTCAGCGAGGTATGGCCGGGGGACAGGACGAAGCGGTCACGGCCGGTCCACTCGGGATCGGCGGGATCGTGCCGCATCACCTTCTGAAAGATCGTGTAGGCGGCAGGAGCCAGGCTCATCGCGGTGCCGGGGTGTCCGTTGCCCACCCGCTGCACGGCATCGGCCGCGAGGAGCCGGGCGGTGTCGACGGCACGCCGGTCGAGTTCGGTCCATTCGAAACTGTCCGCTGACTGCGTGCTCATCTTCAAGAAGTCCTCGATCGGAGCGAAGTGGCTGGTCTGGCGCGTTCAAAACTAAAAGTCTGACTTTTACGCCGGAAGGTCGGCGTGTGCCAGCCTGTGGTGAAAGTGGGACACCCACCGGCAGCAGGGCGCGCGACGGGGCGGTACAAGGCGGATATGGCGGACAGAAACATCCAAGGCGGCGACGGGATCGATACTTTCCCCTTCCCGGTCGAACTGAGCGTCGGCGGCGTGGGCATGCAGGTCGGGCCGATGGGGGCCGGCCGCACCTGGCACGCCGACGCCCCCCTGGAGCGCGTGCACCGCATCGATTTCCACGTCGTGATGCTGTTCGGCGCGGGCCCGGTCCGGCACATGGTCGACTTCAGCGAGTACGAGGCCACGGCCGGGGACCTGCTGTGGATCCGCCCGGGGCAGGTCCACCGCTTCTCGCGCACCGGCGAGTACCGCGGAACCGCGCTGACCATGCAGCCCGGCTTCCTGCCCCGCTCGACCGTGGAGGCCACCGGCCTCTACCGCTACGACCTGCCGCCGCTGCTGCGCCCCGACGCGGCCCAACTCACCGGTCTGCAAGCCGCGCTCGCCCAACTGCGGCGCGAGTACGAGGACGCGGCCACGCTCCCGCTGAGCCTGCACACCGCCGTCCTGCGCCACACGCTGACGGCCTTCCTGCTGCGGCTCGCCCACCTCGCGGCGAGTTCGGCCCCGGCTCTGCACCGGCGCACCGACTCCACCTTCACCCTCTTCCGGGACGCCGTGGAGCGGGACTTCGCCGCCAACCACAGCGTCAGCGCCTACGCCGACGCGCTCGGCTACTCCCGCCGCACCCTGGTCCGCGCGGTGCGCGCCGCGACCGGCGAGACCCCCAAGGCCTTCATCGACAAGCGCGTCGTCCTGGAGGCCAAACGGCTCCTCGCCCACACCGAACTGCCGATCGGCCGGGTCGGCGCGGCGGTCGGCTTCCCCGACGCCGCCAACTTCTCCAAGTTCTTCCACCAGCACACGGACCGGACCCCGGCGGCCTTCCGGGCGGAGCTGCGCTGAGGGCGGTGAAGAGGGGCCCCACGCGCGCGTGGAGCCCCTCTTCGTGCGTTCTCAGTGCCCGAAGGTGAACCAGTTGACGTTCACGAAATCCGCCGGCTGCCCGCTGGTGAAGGTCAGATACACGTCGTGCGTGCCGGTCACGCCGCTGATGTTCGCCGGAACGGTCCGCCACGACTGCCAGCCCCCGGTGCTGCCCACCGCGAAGCTCCCGACCGGCGCGTTGCTGCGGCTGTCCAGCCGCACCTCGACCAGCCCGCTGACGCCGCCCGCAGCTCCGCTCGCGACCCGGGCGCTGAACTGCCGGGCCGCCGTGGAGCCGAAATTCACGCCCTTGAAGTGCAGCCAGTCGCCGTGTGCGAGCGCGCCGACGTTCTGCCCGCCGCCCGAGTCGGCCGTCGTCTCGGTGATCACGCCGGACTGGCCGTCGTAGGACTCCGCCTGGATGGCGGAGTAGGCGTCGCGGTTCCCGGTCGGCGGGGGTGTGGTGCCGCCGCCGGACGACAGCACCTGCACGTAGTCGACGACCATGGCGTGGCCCGGCTGCGTCCCGGCGTCCGGCCCACCGCCGAACGCGTCGGGGAAGCCGCCGCCCATCGCGACGTTCAGGATGATGAAGAAGCCGTGGTCGGTGGCGTTCTTCCAGGTCGTCGCGTCGACCTGGTTGGCGCGCACGGTGTGGAAGTTGACGCCGTCGAGATAGAAGCGGATCTCCTCGACGCTCGTCGAGCGGTCCCACTCCATGCGGTAGGTGTGGAAGCCGGCCTGGCAGGAGGTGCCCTGACAGGTCGTAGAGCCGCCGATGCCGCTGGTCTCGTTGCAGGGGCCGCCCGGTGACGTACCGCAGTGCATCGTCGCGAACACCGTGTTCATGCCCTGGGTGTTCTCCATGATGTCCAGCTCGCCGACCGCCGGCCAGTTCCAGTAGTCGCCGCGGTACGGGGCGCCCAGCATCCAGAACGCCGGCCAGTAGCCCTTGGCGGCCGCCCCGGTGACGTTCGGCACCTGGATGCGCGACTCCACGCGGAGCTTGCCGCCGGCCGGGGGCTGGAAGTCGGTGCGGTTGGTCTCGATGCGGCCGGAGGTCCAGTTGCCGGCGGCGTCCCGCCGGGGCGTGATCCGGAGGTTGCCGTTGCCGTCGAGCGAGACGTTGGCCGTGCTGTTCGTCATCGTCTCGATCTCGCCGGTGCCCCAGTTGGCGGGACCGCCGGGATAGCCCTTGCCCGTCGCGTACCGCCAGTCGGAGGTGTTGATGCCGGAGCCGGCGGCGCCGTTGAAGTCGTCCACGAACAGCTGCGTCCAGCCCGACGGGGGCGGCGGCGCGGAGGCGTTCGCGGACGGGGTGGCGACCGCGGAGGCGGCCGCCGCGAGGCCGAGCGTGCTGACGACGGCGACGAACGCCCGTCGGAAGGGACGGGGTCTGCGGAGGGTGCTTGAGGTTCCGCTCATGTGGGGGCCTCTCGGGGAAGGGGGGGGGTGAGAGCGCTCTCAAAGTGCCGTCAATGTGCTCCACGCCGTCCGGGGCGTCAAGAGGTAAAGCCAGGAAAAGTGCGGGGGTCGTGGTGTGTGCACAGCTTGAACGCCCGGTGAGCTGCGGGGAGTTGTGGGTGGCCGAGTGGGAGGCGAACCCGCGTGAGAGCGCTCTCAGCTGTTGACGCCGAGACCTGGCTCCCGCTTCTTCGCCCAGCGACGCAGCACGTCGTCGAGCATCAGCAGCAGGACGACAGCCACACCCATGGTCCACTCCGGAAGCCCGGCCCAGGCGATGACGAGCCAGGCTGCACCCGCGAGAACCAGCAGCACCAGCAGCCGCATCACCCGCCGCGGCGCCCCGCCCGACCGTGTCATCGCCGGCTCTCCTCGCCCCATGTGCCGCCCGGCACCCCGCAGAGTCCGACGCACGGCGGGCCGCGACGGTTGTCCGGCCGGGCCCTCGGCACTGCGCGCTGTTGAACACGGGGTCGCGGGGCACTCGGGGTGGACGACGGACTACCGGTCCAGGCAGCAGGAGGCACCCGTGGCCATACGCCATCACCTGATCCGAGTCGGCCCGGGCGCCGTGTGGGACGTCCTCGCCGACGGCCACCGCTACGCGGAGTGGGTGGTGGGGACCGCCGAGTCCCACCCCGTGCGCGGACAGTGGCCCCGCACCGGCGCGGCCATCCGCTACGAGATCCGGCTCGGACCCCTGCGGCTCGACAACGAGACGGTCGTCCGCCACTGCGAGGAGGGCAGCCGGCTGGAGCTGGAGGCCCACGCCGGTGTGCTGGGCACGGCACGCATCGCCATCGAGCTGCGGCCCTGGGGCGAGCACTGCCTGGTGATCGTGGACGAGCACCCCCTGCGGGGAGCGGGCGGCCGGCTGCACAATGTCGGCTTCGAAGCGCTGATCCAGCTGCGCCACCGTACGATGCTGGCCCGCCTGGCCAAGCTCTGCGAGGCCGAGGCTCGGACCCCGGGCAGCGGCCGCCGCCGCCCGCTGGGCCAGGTGACCGTGGGATCCGAGGCGGACGGAGCCGGCCATGCCTGACGCCGTGGTGATCGGCGCGGGCCCCAACGGACTGGTCGCCGCCAATGTCCTCGCGGACGCCGGATGGAGCGTCGAGGTGCTGGAGGAGCAGCCCGAACCGGGCGGCGCCGTACGCCACGACCGGGGCGTCGACCCCGCCTTCGTCAACGACCTCTTCAGCTCCTTCTACCCCCTCGCGGCCGCTTCGCCCGTCCTGGCCGCGCTCCACCCCGAGGAGCACGGGCTGCGCTGGAGCCACGCGCCCAGCGTGCTGGCCCACCCCCTCACCGACGGCAGCTGCGCCGTCCTGGACCGGAACATCGGCACCACCGCCGCATCCCTCGACACCTTCGAGCCGGGCGACGGAGCCGCCTGGCGGCGGCTGCACGACGTGTGGCAGAGCCTGCGCCCCGGCATCCTTGAGGCCCTGTTCGCCCCCTTCCCGCCCGTGCGCGCCACGGCCCGGCTGGCGCTGCGGCTGAGGGCCGCGGGCGGACTGCGCATGGCCCGCACCCTGGTGCTGCCGGTGCGGCGCCTCGGGGAGGAGGAGTTCCGCGGCCAGGGCGGACGCCTGCTGCTGGCCGGCAACGCCCTGCACGCGGACCTCGCCCCCGAGTCGGCGGGCAGCGGCGGCTTCGGCTGGCTGATGACCATGCTGGGCCAGACCTACGGCTTCCCGGTCCCGGTCGGCGGCTCCGGCGCGCTGACCTCCGCCCTGGTCCGGCGGCTGGAGACCCTGGGCGGGCGGGTGCGCTGCGGGCAGCGCGTCGAACACGTCGTCGTCCGCGGCGGGCGGGCCGTCGGTGTGCGCACGGCGGGCGGGGACGCGGTGCCGGCCCGCCGTGCGGTGCTGGCGGACGTGTCGGTGCCCGCCCTGTACGGCGGGCTGCTCGACCCCGAGCACCTGCCCGCGCAGCTCCTGGACGACCTGCGGCGCTTCCAGTGGGACTTCGCCACCTTCAAGGTCGACTGGGCGCTCGACGGCCCGGTGCCCTGGCAGACCGAGCAGGCGTCCCGGGCGGGCACCGTGCACCTCGCCGACGGCATGGACGAACTCACCCGCTTCGCCGCGCAGATCGCCATGCGGCAGGTCCCGGACCGGCCGTTCCTGATCTTCGGCCAGATGACCACCTCCGACGCCACCCGCTCCCCGCAGGGCACCGAATCGGCCTGGGCCTACACGCACATCCCCCACGAGATCCGCGCCGACGCGGCCGACGAGGGCATCACCGGCCGCTGGGACACCAAGGACCAGGAGCTCATGGCCGACCGCGTCGAACGCCAGGTGGAGCGCTTCGCGCCCGGCTTCCGCTCACTGATCCGAGGCCGCCGCATCCTGGCGCCCCCGACCCTGGAGGCGCTCGACGGCAACCTCGCGGGCGGCGCCATCAACGGAGGCACCACCGCGATGCACCAGCAGCTCGTCTTCCGTCCCCTGCCCGGCACCGGCCGCCCGGAGACCCCGGTGCCGGGTCTGTACCTCGCCTCCTCCGGAGCCCACCCCGGCGGCGGGGTGCACGGCGCGCCCGGAGCCAACGCCGCCCGGGCCGCGCTGCGCCGCAACCGGCCTCCCGGTCTGGCCCGCGCCCAGCGGATCCTCGCCCAACGCGACCGCACCGGAGCCAGGCGCTGACCCGGCCCTGAGGGGGTGGGTCCGGCACCGAAAGGAAAGGGCAGCCCATGAGCAGCAGCCCGCTCGCCGAGCGCACCGTCGTCATCACCGGAGCCGCCCGCGGCGTGGGCGCGGCACTGGCCCGCGAAGCCGCCCGGCGCGGCGCCCGGGTGGCGCTCGTCGGCCACGAGAAGCCCGCCCTGGACGCGGTGGCCGCCTCGCTGCCGGGCCCGGCCCTCGCCCTGGAGGCCGACGTCACCGACCTCTCCGCGCTGGAGGCGGCGGCGACCACCGTGCGAGCCCGGCTCGGCCGTCCCTCGGCCGTGGTGGCCAACGCCGGCATCGCCGAGGGCGGCTCGCTCCTCGCCTCGGACCCGGCCGCCTGGCGCCGGGTGATCGACGTCAACCTCACCGGCAGCGCCCAGACCGCCCGGGCGTTCCTGCCGGACCTGATCGACACGGCCGGCTACTTCTTCCAGGTCGCCTCCCTGGCCTCGATCGGCGCCGCCCCGCTCATGAGCGCCTACTGCGCCTCCAAGGCGGGTGTCGAGGCCTTCGCGCACTCCCTGCGGGCGGAGGTCGCGCACCGCGGGGTCGGGGTGGGCATCGCCTACCTCAACTGGACCGACACCGACATGATCCGCGACGCCGACCGGTACGACGTCCTGCGCGAACTGCGTCTGCACATGCCCCCGCCGGCCCGCCGCGTGTACCCCGTGGAGACCGTCGCCGCCCGCCTGGTCAGGGGCATGGAGCGCCGCCGTACGGCCGTGTACGCACCGGCGTGGCTGCGGCTGGCCCAGCCGATACGCCCGGCCATGCCCCCGGTGGTCCTGCGCGTGGCACGCCGCGCACTGCCCCGCCTGGAGGCCTCGGGCCCGGTCCGCTACACCGGGCCGCTCGGCGCCGGCGGCCGGGCCGACCGTGCGGCGGCCGGGCCGGGAACCTGACGAAGGCGTCCCGGCAGGCCCGGACGGGCAGGTCATGCCGGACACTGGTCAGCAGGAGAGGGGAGGCCGCCGTGCTGACCGGAGTCCGTGAACAGCTGGGCCAGGCCCTGTTCCGCCGGGTCGCGGGCCCCGGCGGATCCGCGACCCGGGCCCGGATCCACCACACCCCCGGCCCGCGCTGGTTCGAGCCGGACCGGCCGATCCGCACGGTCCACGGCGACGCCTCGATGTTCATCGGCGGGCTCACTGCTCTGCTGCTGCAGTCGCTGCATCCGCTCGCGATGGCGGCCGTCGCCGGCCACTCCGGCTTCCGCGGCGACCCGTGGGGCCGCTTGCAGCGCACCAGCACCTTCCTGGCGGTGACGACGTACGGCACCGCCACGGACGCCCAGCAGGCCGTCGACCACGTGCGCGGCATTCACGCACGGATCCGCGGCACGACGGCCGACGGCGTGCCGTACCACGCGGCCGACCCGCAGCTGCTCGGCTGGGTGCACGCCGCCGAGACGGACAGCTTCCTGCGCGCCCACGAACGCTACGGCGCCCGGCCCCTGGACGCCGCCGGCTACGACGCCTACGTCACCGACACCGCGCGCGTCGCCGAGGCCCTGGGAGTGGCCGACCCGCCCCGCGACCGCGGCGAACTGACCGAGCGCCTGAGCGCCTACCGGCCCGAACTGCGGGCCACGCCCGAGGCCCGGGCAGCCGCCCGCTTCCTGCTGTTCCAGCCCCCGCTGCCGCTGGCTGTCCGGCCCTTCTACGGCGGGCTGGCCGCGAACGCCGTCACCCTGCTCCCGCCCTGGGCGCGCGGCATGCTGTGGCTGCCCCGGGTGCCGGTCGTCGAGGACCTCGCCGTGCGCCCCACCGGCCGGGCCCTGACCCGGACCATCCGCTGGGTCCTGGCCCCGGCCCGGGAGGCCTGAGCGCTCAGGGCTGCCACCCCAGCGCCCGCGAGATCCCGCGCGCCGCCATCCGCACCGCCGGACCCAGGACCGGCACCTGGGCGTCCGCGTGGGGCACCACGATCGACACGGCGGCGGTCACGGTGCCGTCCGCACCGCGCACCGGCGCGGCCACCGACAGGGCGTCCTCCGTGACCTGACGGTCGCTCACCGCCACCCCCGACCTGCGTACCTCGGCCAGCACCCGCCGCAGCCGCTCCGGTTCGGTGATGGTGTACGGGGTGAAGGACGCGAGTTCTCCCTCGCAGTACTCCTTCCGGAACACCGGGTCGTCGTGGGCCAGCAGGGCGAGCCCGACCCCGGTGGCGTGCAGCGGCCAGCGGGCGCCGATGCGGATGTGCACGCCGACCGCCGACCGCCCCGACAGCCACTCGATGTAGACGACGTCCCGGCCGTCCCGCACGGCCAGCTGCACGTTCTCGTGCGTCGCCTCGTACAGGTCCTCCAGGTACGGCAGCGCGATCTGCCGCAGGGCGAGGCCGCGCGGGGCCAGGGCCGCGAGTTCCCACAGCCGCAGTCCGACGTGGTAGACGCCGGACTCGTCCCGCTCCAGGGCGCCCCACTCGGTGAGCGCGCCGACCAGCCGGTGCGCGGTGGTCAGGCTCAGCCCGGCCCGCCGGCTGATGTCCGTCAGGCACAGGGCCGGATGCTCGTGGTCGAAGGCCGCGAGCACGGACAGCAGCCGGTCGGGCGCGGTGGGGGCGGTCATGGACGGGCGTCTCCCGGGTGGGCGAGGTCGTAGGGGCGGGGGTAACTGCTGGGGCGGTACGGAAGGTAGCGGGGCTCCGCCGTCGGGTCCACCGCCCTCGCGCGGGAGTTGAGGGCGCCCGGCGAGGCGTCCCAGCGGCCGGTGTCCAGGCGGTGCTCCAGGGTGTGCAGGGCGGCCAGTGTCTCGCCCGGGGTGAAGGTGCAGTGGCCCGGGCGGTCGACGTAGGCCTGGCGGAGGAGCCCGGCGGAGCCCGCCGCCGTGGCGGCCCTCCGGTAGGCGTTCTCCGACTGCACCGGGATCAGGGCGTCACCGGTCGTGTGGATGTTCAGCTGGGGGTCGGTGAGGCGGCCGGAGAGCACGCTGGTGCCGCGCATCCACCGCACCGCCGACGGGTCGGCGGCGATCCGGGGTGCCCGGTCCAGAGCCGAGAGGTCGGTGCGCAAGGACAGTCCTGCCTCCTTGTACAGCTCCGTCACCTCTTTGTACAGCGGGGAGCGTACGAGCATCGAGCGGTAGTCGACGCCCGTGTTCCAGGACGGGTTGCCGCCCGCCCGGCTCTCGGCCTCCTGCCGCCAGCTGAACGCGGGCAGTTGGAGCAGGCCCCGGACGGCGGCGTACTGGTTGGCCTGGGCCGTACCGAAGTCGTCGGGGCCCGGCCGCGTCTGCGCGGGGTCGTTGTAGCCGGGGATGTTGTGCAGGGCGGCGGCCAGGGCGATCCGGGCCCTGCCTCCGGGGGTCCGCTGGGCCGCGTCGGCCTTCGAGGCGAGCGCCTTGCCCGCGGCGACCGCCTCGGTCTGGTCCGCGAATCCGGCGAGCCGGACACCGGAGTCCGGGGCGAGCAGGGTGCGCAGTGCGAACACCGGGTCCAGGGTGCTGTTCCAGTTGGCGACACCGCCCTGCACCAGTCCGCACATCGAGAGTGATCCGTCGAACCGGCCGGCGTGCCGCTCGGCGAGCATGCTGGTGACGAAGCCGCCGTAGGAGGTGCCCCAGGCCAGGGTCCGCCGGGCCGCCCCGAACTTCTCCGTGAACAGGTCCAGCGTGGCCAGCTGGTCGGGCACCGCCTCCGTGACCGCCCAGCCGTTCGTCGCGTACGAGGAGCCGATCAGGGCGTATCCCCCGGCCAGGAGCTTGTCGCGGGCGGCCGGACCAGGCGTGTTCTGGGCCGGGTTGGGGGCCCCGGCCGGGGTGTAGCCGTGGCTGTAGAGCAGGACCGTGCCGTTCCAGGACGAGGGGACGTCCATCACGTACGCGGCGCCGGACGGGAGCCGGCCCTCCAGGCGGGTGTCCTCGGTGGCGGCCTGCGCGGGCAGGGCGGTCGCCGCCAGGGACAGGCAGGCGGTCGTCAGCAAGGCGAGGCGGATCCTCAACGCGGGGTTCCTTCCAGGGCGGGGGCGGCGGCGGGGGAGTCCAGCGCGTCCGTGTGCGTCTCGCGCAGCCGCCACACGGTGACCGCCGTGACGGCCGCGCCCGCGCACAGCAGCAGCGACACCGGGGTGCTGCCGCCGCCGAAGGACGCCAGGAGACTGCCGGCGATCAGCGGGGAGAACCCGGCGCCGATCAGGGTCGCGCCCTGGTAACCGAGGGAGGCGCCGGTGTAGCGGACGCGGGTGCCGAACATCTCGGTGAGCAGCGCGCCCAGAGGCCCGTACATCGTGGACTGGGCGACGCCGTGGCCGAGCGCCAGGGCGAGGATCAGCAGGCCGGGGGAGCCCGAGTCGACCAGCGCCAGCACCGGGAAGGCGAGCGCCGCCGAGGCGACGGCACCGGCGAGCACGACGGGCCGGCGGCCGACCCGGTCCGACAGCGAGGACGCGGCGGGCAGCACGACGAGGGCCACGCAGGAGGCGACGGTGACCGCGGTCAGCACCTGCGGGCGGGTGTACCCCTCGCCGACGGCGTAGGAGATCATGAAGCTGGTCAGCAGGGACTGGGCGGTGAACGCGCCGATGCCCACGCAGGCGGCCAGCAGGACCGGCTTCGGGCGGCGCAGCACCTCCACGATCGGGGGCCGGGCCACCGGATCCCGCTTGACCTGCGCGAACAGCGGACTTTCGGCGACCTTCAGCCGCACGAACAGGCCGACGCCCAGCAGCACGATGCTCAGCAGGAACGGCACCCGCCAGCCCCAGGAGCGGAACTGCTCGTCCGGCAGGGTGGCGACCAGGGTGACCACACCGGCCGACAGCACGGAACCGAGCGGGGCGCCGAGCTGGGTGAAGCTGGACCACAGGCCGCGCCGGGAACCCCGCGCGTGTTCGGCGTGCTCGACGACCATCAGCATCGCGCCGCCCCACTCGCCGCCGATCGCGATGCCCTGCACCACGCGCAGGGCGACCAGCAGCACCGGGGCCCAGACGCCGATGGTGTCGTACGTCGGCAGCAGGCCGATGAGGAAGCTGCCGGACCCCATCAGGACCATGGTCAGCAGCATCATCGACTTGCGGCCGAGCCGGTCGCCGAAGTGCCCGAAGACGATGCCGCCGAGCGGCCGGGCGAGATAACCCGCGGCGAAGGTGCCGAACGCGGCGATGGTGCCGACCGCCGGGTCGGCCCGAGGGAAGAACAGTTCGCCGAAGACGAGCGCGGCGACTGTGCCGTAGACGAGGAAGTCGTAGAACTCGACGGTGGTGCCGAGCAGGCCGGAGACGGCGACGCGCCGCAACTGCCTTGAATCGGGGGAGGGTTGGGGGGAGAGCGGGGATGGCTGCACGGTGGGCTCCCTGGGGACGGGGCGCGGTTGGTCCGTGAAGTTATGCATCCATCGTGCAGCCGTCAATCATTTGCACAACATCAGTTCAGGCCGTCCTCGGCGATGCGCAGCAGCAGCGCGTGCAGGGTCTCCCGCTCGGCCGGGTCCAGCGGGCCCAGGAGTTCGCCGGTCACGCGCAGGCCTGCCTCGTCGGTGTCGCGCAGGAAGCCGCTGCCGCTCTCGGTCAGCACGACGATCCGGCTGCGGCGGTCGTCGGGGGAGGGGCGGCGCTCGGCGAAGCCCAGCTTCTCCAGGTCGTCGACCAGGCCGACGATCGCGCTCGGGTCGTAGCCGAGCCGTGCGCTCAGCTCGCGCTGCAGGGCGCCGTCCGTGGTGGCGAGGTAGCGCAGCACGGCGTAGTGGCGCAGACGCAGCCCCGACTCCTGGAGGCAGGCGTTGAAGAGCTGCCCCGAGCGCAGGCCCAGCCGGTACAGCAGGTAGCCCGTGTCGGCGTGCAGTCCGCGCATCCACGGCTCGTGGGCGTCGATGGGCTTCGCGGTGACGTTCTGGCGTGTGATGGCGGGCTCCCTGTGCTCGGTGCTGCTTGCCGGTGATTCCAGCATCCCGCACCCACAGGTCGCGAACAACTATTGACGACAACAATTATTGCTCTTAGCTTCGATCTCGAAGCCGCACCACCCGCATCAGCTCGTGAAGGGACCCGCCCGTGCCCAGCATCGATCTCTCCGGCAAGGCCGCCGTCGTCACCGGCAGCGGCCGGGGCCTCGGCCTCGCCTATGCCCGCGCCCTGGCCGCCCACGGGGCCTCCGTGGTCGTCAACGACGTCGACGAGGCCGTGGCCGAGGCGGCCGTGAAGTCCATCGCGGAAGCGGGCGGCAAGGCCGTCGCCGAGGTCGTCCCGGTCGGCACCACCGAGGCCGCCGAGCGCCTGGTGAACCGCGCGGTCGAGGAATTCGGCCGGCTGGACGTCCTCGTCACCAACGCGGGCATCCTGCGCGACAAGGTGCTGTGGAAGATGACCGACGAGGACTTCGACGCGGTGATCACCACCCACCTCAAGGGCACCTTCACCTGTGCGCGCGCCGCCGCCGTCCGGATGCGCGAGCAGGGCGAGGGCGGCTCGCTGATCCTGGTCGGCTCCCCGGCCGGCCAGCGCGGCAACTTCGGCCAGACGAACTACGCCGCGGCCAAGGCCGGCATCGCGGCGATGGCCCGTACCTGGTCGATGGAGCTGGGCCGCGCGGGCATCACGGTCAACGCGATCGTGCCGGTCGCCGCCACCGCGATGACCGAGACCATCCCGGCCTTCGCCCCGTACATCGAGGCCATGCGCGGCGGCGAGCCGCTGCCGGACTTCCTGCGCAAGGGCGAAGGCTTCGGCACCCCCGAGGACTGCGCGGCCCTCGTCCCGTTCCTCGCCTCCGAGGCCGCCCGGGGCGTCACCGGCCAGGCCATCGGCATCGGCGGCGACAAGGTGGCACTCTGGTCGCATCCGCAGGAGATCAGGGCGGCCTACGCCGACGGCGGCTGGACCCCGGACACGCTGGCCGACGCCTGGCCCACGTCGATCGGTGCCGAGCCCCAGTCGGTCGGCATCCCGGCGCCGAAGTTCCCGGAGGCGTGATGGACCCCTCGATGAACGTCGACGACCTGGTCGCGATCGACGTCCACACCCATGCCGAGGTGTCCTCCAAGGGCCACTCCTCCCTGGACGACGACCTGCACGACGCCTCCTCCGCCTACTTCAAGGTCGAGGGCAAGCGGAAGCCGACCCTGGAGGAGACGGCGGCCTACTACCGCGAGCGGAACATGGCCGCCGTGATCTTCACGGTGGACGCCGAGTCCGCGACCGGCACCCCGCCCGTGCCGAACGAGGAGGTCGCCGAGGCGGCCGCCGCCAACGCCGACGTCCTGATCCCCTTCGCCTCCATCGACCCCTTCCGGGGCAAGGCCGGCGTCCGGCAGGCGAGGCGGCTGGTCGAGGAGTACGGGGTGAAGGGCTTCAAGTTCCACCCCAGCATCCAGGGCTTCTTCCCCAACGACCGCTCGGTGGCGTACGACCTGTACGAGGTGATCGAGGAGACCGGCACGATCGCCCTCTTCCACACCGGCCAGACGGGCATCGGCGCCGGCGTCCCCGGCGGGGGCGGGATCAGGCTGAAGTACTCCAACCCGCTCCACGTCGACGACGTGGCGGCCGACTTCCCCCACCTGAAGATCATCCTGGCGCACCCGTCGTTCCCCTGGCAGGACGAGGCCCTGGCCGTCGCCACGCACAAGCCGGGCGTGCACATCGACCTGTCCGGCTGGTCGCCGAAGTACTTCCCGCCGCAGCTCGTGCAGTACGCGAACACCCTGCTCAAGGACAAGGTGCTCTTCGGGTCCGACTTCCCCGTCCTCACCCCCGACCGCTGGCTCGCCGACTTCGGCAAGCTGACGATCAAGGACGAGGTCCGTCCGAAGATCCTCAAGGAGAACGCGGCCCGCCTGCTCGGGCTGACGAAACCGTAAGGGGCGTGACATGCGCAACGAGGGACTGGGGTCATGGCCCGCACGCCGGGCCCGCAAGACCCCGCACCGCACCGCCCTGATCCACGGCGAGGACGCCACCGACTACGGCACGCTCCACACCCGCACCACCCGCCTGGCCCATGCCCTGCGCGCCCGGGGCGTGCGCCGCGGCGACCGCATCGCCTACCTCGGCCCGAACCACCCCTCCTACCTGGAGACCCTGTTCGCGGCCGGCACGCTCGGCGCGGTCTTCGTCCCCCTCAACATCCGCCTCGCCGGACCCGAGATCGCCTACCAGCTCGCCGACTCCGGCGCCCGGGCCCTCGTCTACGGCCCGTCCTACGCCGGTCTGGTCGCGGGCCTGCCGGGCAGCACGGACGTCCGGGTCTACCTGGAGGCCGGCCCCGAGTACGAGGCGGCCGTCGCCGAGGCGCCCGCGGAGCCGATCGACGAACCGGTCGGCGCCGACGACACCTGCATCATCATGTACACCTCGGGCACGACCGGCCGCCCCAAGGGCGCCATGCTCACCCACGGCAACCTCACCTGGAACGCCATCAACGTCCTCGTCGACACCGACCTGATCGCCGACGAACGCGCCCTGGTCTCCGCCCCGTTGTTCCATACGGCGGGCCTGAACATGCTGACCCTGCCGGTCCTGCTGAAGGGCGGCACCTGCGTTCTGGTCGACGCCTTCGACCCGGACGCCACCTTCGACCTCATCGAACGGCACCGGATCACCTTCATGTTCGGCGTGCCCACGATGTTCGACCAGGTGGCCAGGCACCCGCGCTGGCCGCGAGCCGACCTCTCCTCGCTCCGCATCCTCACCTGCGGCGGCTCCCCGGTCCCCACCCCGCTCATCGCCGCCTACCAGGAACGCGGTCTGACCTTCCTCCAGGGCTACGGCATGACCGAGGCCGCCCCCGGCACGCTGTTCCTGGACGCCGAGCACGCCGTGAGCAAGGCGGGATCGGCGGGCGTGCCGCACTTCTTCAGCGACGTCCGCGTCGTCCGCCCCGACCTGGCACCGGCCGGCGTCGGCGAGGTGGGCGAGGTCGTGGTGCGCGGCCCGCACGTCATGCCCGGCTACTGGGGGCTGCCCGAGGAGACGGCCGCGTCCTTCGCGGACGGCTGGTTCCGCAGCGGCGACGCCGCCCAGATCGACGAGGACGGCTACGTCCACATCGTCGACCGCATCAAGGACATGATCATCTCCGGCGGCGAGAACATCTACCCCGCCGAGATCGAGGACCGGCTCCTCGCCCACCCGGACATCGTCGAGTGCGCGGTGATCGGCGTGCCGGACGACAAGTGGGGCGAGGTGCCGCGCGCGGTCGTCGTGCCCCGCGAGGGCGCCGACCTCGACCCCGACGAGGTGCTCGCCTCCCTCGCGGGCCGCCTCGCCAAGTACAAGATCCCGAAGTCGGTGGTCCTCGCGGACGAACTCCCGCGCACCGCCTCCGGAAAACTCCTCAAGTCCCGTGTCCGTACGCGCTACGGCACCCAGGAAGGATCCGCATGAGCCTCACCGTCAACGGCCTCGACGAACTGAAGAAGCTCGCCGGCAGCGACCTCGGCACCAGCGAGTGGATCGAGGTGACGCAGGAGCGCATCGACACCTTCGCCGACGCCACGGGCGACCACCAGTGGATCCACGTGGACCCCGAGCGAGCCAAGGACGGCCCCTTCGGCGCCCCCATCGCGCACGGCTACCTCACGCTCTCCCTCTTCATCCCGCTCTTCACCGAGCTGCTGGACGTCCAGGGCGTGACGACGAAGGTCAACTACGGCCTCAACAAGGTGCGTTTCCCGTCCCCCGTGAAGGTGGGCTCCCGCATCCGCCTGACGGCGAAGCTCGCCGAGGCCGAGGAGGTGCCGGGCGGCGTGCAGATCACCGTCGAGGGCGCGATCGAGATCGAGGGCGCCACCAAGCCGGCCGCGGTGCTGCAGAGCCTGTCGCGGTTCTACGCCTGAGGCGTGCCGCGTCGTTCCGGTCCTGCGACGAGGACCGGAACGAGGGACGTCAGCAGGTCGGTCGTCCATCCGGCGTAGTTCACGCACGCGCCCGCGCCGGCACCAGGTCCAGAAGGCGTTCCGAGGCCTCCTCGGCGAGGGGGGAGAGGCGTTCGTGCACGGTCCGGAACGTCTTCTCGGCCGGTTCGGCCGGCCAGTCGGCGGGCAGGTGCTCGACCGGCAGCCGTGGGTCGCGGCGGACGATCTGCAGCCACTCCGTCTGGAGGCGCAGGCGCAGCACGAGGGCGTCGCCGGCGTCCGGCAGGTCGTCCTCCCAGTGCTGCCAGCGCCCCGCGAACCCCTCGTAGCGGTCGGCCAGTTCGGACAGCTCCCAGGTCTCCTCGATCATCCGGCCGATGTCCATGCCGGTGTCCGCGTGCGCCCGGAAGACCTTGACGTGGGCGGACAGGCCGAGCTCGGCCACCAGGGCCGACACGTCGACCTCGCCCGGGGCGATCCACAGGCCGTTGAAGAGCGGGCCGAAGCCGCTCCAGGTCAGCCGGGAGCGCAGGTCGTGGCGCTGGCGCTGCCAGGACTCCGGCAGGGAGAAGCCGAGCAGCGTCCAGGTGCCGTCCCACCGCCGGTTGACGGCACCCGCCCGCCAGATCCGCTGCGCGCCGTCGCGCAGCACCGCCTCCGAGCGCTCGGTGAGCCCGAAGTACATGCGACGGCCCTCGCGCTGGCGGCGCAGCAGGTCACGGCCCACCATGCGGGTCAGGGTCGAGCGGGTGGCCTGCTCGCCGATCCCGGCGCGGGCGAACACGTCGATGACGCTGCCGGAGTACACGCACACGTCACGGCCGAGCACCTGGTCGCCCAGGAACGTCAGCATGAGGGACTGGGGCCGCAGCGACTCTTCACCGGTCACGCGGCCCACCGTACCTCCGCCCGATCAGTCCGTGACCTGCTGGTACCCGGGGATCAGGCCCCCTCGACGTCGACGAACACGGGGTTCGAGTAGAACCACGTGTCCGCCCACGGGTCGCCGTTCCCGGGCGCGTGCGGGACCGGCCCGTGCGGATCGACCGAGGCGCCGAGGTACCCGGTGCCGTTGCGGTTGCCGTCGCTGCCGCGCAGCCGGACATAGAAGGACTCGTTGCCCGCGGTGAGCGGGATGCGCAGGGTGTAGGTGCCCGTGCGGCCCGAGACGTCCCTCGACTCCACGACCCGGGTGTCGGGCGCCTTCCAGGTGTCACGGTCGGCGACCGGGCCGCGCACCGTGCCGCGGATGACGTCCACATGCGCCGGCTCGGGCAGGATCCCCTGCGGGTTGGGCCGGGAGGCGGTCGTCACCGTGACGTTCAGGATGAGCTTCTCGCCCTTGCGCACCCGCAGCCGGCCGCCGAGCGTCACGCCCCGGCCCCGGTCGTGGTCCCGGGTCAGGCGCACCTCCAGCCCGTCGAGCAGATGCCCGTGGTCCAGCCACACCCGGCCCGCGCGCATCCCCGCCATGACCGCGCGGTACCCGTAGCGGGTCACGCCCACGTGGGTGCGGCTGAACTGGCCGGGCCAGAAGTCGCTGCCCGGCTGCGGGGTGTCCGTGTTCACCGGGTCGGGCAGCCTGCCGGTGCTGTCGAAGGTCTGCCCGGGCGCCCAGTCGCCGTTCTTCCAGGTGTCGAAGACGATCCGGTGGGCGTCGGAGTTGGTGGTGACCGAGAACAGCCGGCCCTCGGCCAGCATCGAGTCCCACAGACCGCCGACGGTCGCGGTCGCCCAGTCGAAACCGCCGTACGTGAGGTAGGCGTCCGCCGGATAGCCGGGCCAGGACTGCGCGGACGGCTTGTTCTCGTACTCGCCGCGGATCGAGCCGGCCCCGCGCCAGCCGGGGATGGCCGCGCCCTGGGCACCGGGCGCGCCCTCCATGCCGATCATGATCTCGGGCGCCGCGTCCCGCCAGTTGCGCATCTCGTGCGGGGAGTCGATGCCCAGGCGCATCGGGTGGTTGGCGAGGACCAGCACGTCGTCGACGTAGCCCGAACGCCGCTGCTCGGCCAGCCACTTGATCGCCTTCACCGCGTGTGCCTCGTTACGGGCGGTGTCCGCGTCGCCGGGGCCGCCCTTGTCGTAGGCGAGGAGCTTGCCGTCGTAGGCGCTTTCGAAGCGGGTCAGCACGTCGACCTCGTGCGGGCCGGGCGCGGTGAACACCGTGCAGTGCTCGGCCGCCGGGATGTACCACTCCAGGCCCTGGAAGATCAGCTGACGGGGGTTCTCCGCCCGCGCGTCGAGGATCTCCCGGTGCTCCAGCGCGGCCCCGAAGCCGGCGTGCCCGAAGTTGGAGTGCTCGGTGAACACCATCCAGTCCAGGCCGTACTTCGCGCCCGCGGCGGCCAGCTGGGAGAAGGTGTACTTGGCGTCGTGGCTGTAGACGGAGTGGATGTGGTGGTCGCCGACGAGGTAGGCGAGGCGTGGGTCCTCACCGCCGGGCCGCAGGCCGTCGGCGGCCCGGGCCGGGACCGCCGCCGAGCCGAGGGCGAACGCGGCGCCGAAGAGGCCCGCGCGGCGCAGCAGCCCGCGGCGGGAGACGCCCTGCGGGTCGAGGGCGGAGGGGGAGACGGACGGGTCGGCCCAGGCGGGCAGTTGCTGCTCGGTCATGATCGACAAGCCCTTCGGATCTCAGTGATTCATGAAGGAGGTGACGGGCAGCGCCCGGGAGACGATCCGGACGTCGCCGAGCCGGCCGTGGAAGATCTGGTCGATCTTCCCGCCGTACTCGTAGCCGCCCAGCAGCCACGGCAGCCCCACGGAGGTGATGCCGACGGAGGAGGCCTTGGGATTGCGGAGCACCGGGCAGCTCTCGACGTACAGCGTTGTGTGCCTGCCGTCGTTGACGACCGCGAGGTGCCACCAGGTCTCCAGCGGCGTCTCCTGGCCCCAGTTGGTGGCGATGCCCTGCTGGTTGACCGGCCGCATCGCCCACTGCGGCTCCCGGTCGTTGGACAGCGACAGCGTGGCCAGCGGCTCGTCCGGGTCGTCGGCGGTCTTCCCGGCGGCCCCGCCCGTGCCCGTGCGCGAGACCAGACCCGACCAGGCGTTGTGGTCCGGGTCCCAGTCGGCGGGCAGCCGGTAGAACGCCTCGATGGTGTAACCGTCCTCGAACGTCGCCGCGTTGAGCGGGGCGCCGTCGACCGTTCTCAGATACGCGCCCTTCAGCGGGGACTTGAAGCCCTGGAACTCCAGGCTGCCGTGGGCCGGCTGGTCGGGGTGGTGGTCGGCCGACCAGCCCAGCGCGCCGCCGCCGACCGACACGACGGAGAGGTCGTTGCCCCGCCCGGACAGGTCACGGACCGTGCCGGCCGAGCCGGCCGAGCCGTCCACGGGCTTGTCGAAGCGCCAGTACGCCATCGTGCCCGGGACGAGCAGCTTCGAGGCGGGCCGGGCCGCACGGGCGGGCACGGGCGCGAATCCGGCGAAGCGCTTCTCGAAGTCGATCTCGACGGAGAACCGGTCGGCGTCGCCGCTCAGTTCCATCTCCTGCCGCTCCAGCTCGTTGAGCCCCTTCGCGGCACGGCCCAGGATCCACGGCGAGAGCGTCTCGACGTCGATGACCCCGCGGTCCAGGTCGAACCGGTACAGACGGATCATGGCCGCGCCGCCGAAGTAGCGGTTCTGGTAGTTCGTCAGGTGCAGATGGACGTCGTGCCCGGCCGCGTTCGTGCGTGTCGCGCGACCGGCGGGCCAGTAGTGCCCGCCGAGCGCCAGGAAGATCTGGTCGTGGTCCTCGATCAGTCGGTCCCACAGCTGCTGCCCGTAGTCCGACAACGTGTCGTCCGCCACGACCAGTTCGTGCGTCGTGAGGATCACCGGCGTCTTCGGGTGCTTCGCCAGGACGTCCTCCGCCCACGCGTAGCCCTGCGGCGACAGCCGCCAGTCCAGCGCCAGCACCAGCCACTCGCGGCCGCCCGCGGTGAACCGGTGGAAGGTGTTGTACCCGTCCGGGGAGGCCCCGCCGAACGTCCGCTGTCCCGCGAACCGCTCCGGCCCGAAGGCGTCCAGGTACGGTGTCGCGCCGCGCTGGTCGGTCGTCGACGACTTCACGTCGTGGTTGCCGGCCAGGACGCTGTAGCCGACGCCCCGCCGGTCCAGCAGCCGGAACGCCTCGCCGATCGCCCCGAACTCCTCCTTCACGCCGTTCTGCGTGAGGTCGCCGAGGTGGGACAGGAAGACGACGTTCTCCTCCCGGCCGTGCTCCAGCAGATACCGCAGCGAGGCCTCGACCGGCGCCTTGTCGATGCTCGGGCCGTCGAAGAGGTACTGCGTGTCCGGCATCACCGCGAGCGTGAAGCGGCGGCTGCCGGGATCGGGGCGCCACGCCGAGGCCGCCGCCTCGGCGGTGACGGCCGGCAGCGCGGTCACGGCGGCGGCGGTCACGCCGAGCAGCGCGGTGGCGCGCAGGAAACTGCGTCTTCCGGCACCGGCCTGGGGCGCCTCGCCCAGGTCGTGGTCATGCGAAATGCACACGGGTGCTCCATGAGGTGACTGAGACGGGTGATCGAGAGGGGGGAACTCAGAGAACGAGACGGGTGATCGAGAGGGGGGGAAGAACTCAGAGAACGCGCAGCGACCAGCTCCAGCGATGGACGCCTGTCGCGACGAGGTAGGCAGCGAAGGTGTCGGGTCCGCACGACGCCGTGCCGAGCCCGCGGTGCGCCGCGTCGATGTGCACCACGCACCCGGCCCGCGGCACCAGTTCGTCATGGTGTGCGACGGCGGCGAGACCGGCCGCGCGGTGCCGGGTCACGGAGACCTGCCGGGGCCGGTCCAGCCGCACCGCGAGCCCGGTGGCGTCCGGCGCGGACAGCGTGAACCGCCGTACGCCGTGCCGCCCGCCGCTCTCCTGCGGCCGCAGATAGGGCGTGAACAGGTCGTCCACCGGAAGGGAGTGGTGGCCGACGGGCGCGCCGGCGGCCCGGTCCGGATACGACTCCCAGGGGCCCTGCCCGAACCACTCCAGCAGGTTCAGCCCGGGGACCGTCTCGAACACGGTCCCCACCCGGGCCACGTCGTGCAGCGCCTCGGGCAGTTCCGCGCTCTCGTCCACGATCAGCCCGCCGTCCACCGCCGTCAGCACCTGCTCGTGCCGGACGGTCCCGCCCGCGCAGACGTAGTCGGACACCACGGCAACCCGGCCCGGGGCCCGCCGCACGGAGACGACCTCGCGGGCGGGCGCCTCCAGCCCCCAGTCCCGCCAGCGGGCCGCCATGCCGCCCAGTTCGTCGTTGTCGGTCGGCGCCCGCCACAGCGACAGCACGGGCGCGGCCGTCAGCAGCGGATGGACGAGCAGCCCCGCCTCGTCGACCTCGACCACACCGTCCGGGACCCGGGTGTGCGCCGACGGGAGCGCCGCCCGCAGCCGCACCTGCGGCAGGCACACCACCGTGCCGCGCGGCGCCCACGGCTCGTCCCCGGCCGTCGTGACCCGCAGCGTCAGCCACGCCTCGCCACCGTCCTCCGGCACCGCGAACGGCAGCGGCACCGCGGCCGTCTCGCCGGGCCGCAGAGCGGGCAGTTCGGCGGGCGCCGTCAAGGTGCCGCCGTCGGCGAGGGACAGCTCCCACTCGCCGGACAGCCACTCCAGGCCCCGGAAGTGCTGGTGGTTGCCCAGCACGACGCCCTCGTGCCGGAAGGCCTCGATCCGCACCGGCGCGGCGATCTCGCGGTGCTCGGACATCACCGGCTTGGGGGTCCGGTCGGGGAAGACGACCCCGTCGGCGATGAAGGCGCCGTCGTGGTCCGTCTCCCCGAAGTCGCCGCCGTAGGCCCAGCGATGCCCGGGCGCGGCGACACCGTTGTCATAGAGCCCGGCGCCCCCACGCCCGGCCGGTCTGCCGTCGTTCACACGCTGGAGGATGCCGTGGTCCCAGAACTCCCAGATGAACCCGCCCTGAAGACCCGGGGTGGCCTCGATGGCCGCCCAATGGTCCGCCAGCGTGCCGTTGCTGTTGCCCATGGCGTGCGAGTACTCGCACTGGATCAGCGGCTTGGTCTGGGTGCCGGACAGGGCGTGCGCCAGGCACTCCTCCAGCGGCGCGTACATGGGGCAGGCGATGTCGGACGCCAGGTCCGGATCCGCCCAGCCGCGCTTGGCCGCGCCCTCGTACTGCACCGGCCGGGTCGGGTCGTGCCGGCGCACCCAGCCCGCCGCCGCGTCGTGGTTCGCCCCGTAGTCGGACTCGTTGCCCAGCGACCAGACGATGACGGACGGGTGGTTCTTGTCCCGCAGCACCATCCGCGCGACCCGGTCCACGAAGGCGCCCAGATAGCGCGGGTCGTCGGCGATCTCGTGCGCGTGGTCGTGGGATTCGATGTCGGCCTCGTCGACGACGTAGAAGCCGAGCTCGTCGGCCAGGTCGTACAGGGCCGGGTCGTTCGGGTAGTGCGCGGTGCGGATCGCGTTGAAGCCGTAGCGCTTCAGCAGGACGAGGTCCGCGCGCATGTCGTCGTACGACACCGTGCGCCCCGTCAGCGGATGGAAATCATGCCGGTTCACGCCCCGGATGAACACCCGCTCGCCGTTGACCAGCAGGTCCCGGCCGACGATCTCGACGTCGCGGAAGCCGACGCGGTGCCGTGAGGTGTCCGCGACGGTGCCGTCGGAGCGGTGCAGGCGGACGGTCAGGCCGTACAGCTCGGGAGTCTCGGCGTTCCAGGTGCGCACGTCCGGTACGGCGGCGCGCAGCCGGGCCTCGCCGAGGAAGTCGGAGACGCGCTCGTCCTCGGCGTTGGCCCGGTCGAACTCCGCGTCCTGGGTGAGCAGCTGACCGTCCAGCTCCCCGCTGACGTACCAGCCCTCGGGCAGGGCGCCGCCCGCGTCCCGCACCCGGCACTCCACCAGCAGGTCGCCGTCCCGCCGGGCCCGCACGGTGACGTCCGCGAGATGCAGCGGGTCGGTGGCGTACAGCAGCACCGAGCGGGTGATCCCGCCGTGCCACCACTGGTCCTGGTCCTCGATGTGCGAGGCGTCCGACCACTTGGCCACGGTCAGGCGCACGGTGGCCCGCTCCCCGGGGCGCACCAGACCCGTCAGGTCGAACTCGGCGGCCAGGTGCGAGTCCTTGGAGATCCCGACGGGCCGCCCGTTCACGTGCACCAGCAGCAGGCTCTCGGCGGCCCCGACCTGGAGCACGATCCGCCGCCCGGCCCACTCGGCGGGCACGTCGACCACCCGCTCGTAGACCCCGGTCGGGTTGGCGGCGGGCACGTCCGGCGGGAACTCGGCGAACGGCATGCGGATGTTCAGGTACTGCGGAAGATCGTCCGTGCCCTGCAGGGTCCACACACCGGGTACGTACGACGACGACCAGACCTCCCCGGGCGGGGCGTCCGGCGCGGGCAGCAGCTGGAAGCGCCAGTCGCCGTCGAGCGGGACGGCTCCGGAGCGCCTGTCGACGGCGTTCGTCGGCAGCCGGCCCCAGGAGGTCACCTCGGGTGCCTGCCAGGGGCGGAGGGCGATCAGGGGGTCGGGGTGTGCGTCGGTCATGGCCATTCCGAAGTCGGTGCGGCGGGACCGGGCAGGACACGGCCCTGCAGGTCCCAGGCGGGGTCGAGGGGGATGCCGAGACGGTCCAGGACCGTGGGGGCGATGTCGATGAGGCGGGGTGTGTCCAGCAGGGTGCCCGCGGGTCCGCCGGGCTCGGCGAGGATGACGAAGACCTCCCGTTCGGCCGGCGAGTCACCGCCGTGGCCACCGGAGTCGAGGTGCCCGTGGTCGGTGGTGACCAGTACCGTCCAGTGCTCCTCGGGGCGGCCCGGATCCGCGCGCCGGGCGTCGATCGCCTCCAGCAGCCGCCCGAGGTGGGCGTCCTGGTCGAGGAGGGCTTGGTCGTAGGCGGGGGAGAGGGGGCCGCTGGCATGGCCGGCCTCGTCGGTGGCGCCGAAGTACACGAACAGCACGTCCGGGTCGGACTTGGCGAGCCAGCGCAGGACGGTGCGGGCGACGCGGCGGTCCGCGGTGCCGTATCCCCTGCGTTCGCCGTTGTGGCGCACACGCCGGCCGATGGCCCGGCCGAGTGTGCCGCGGCGCACCAGCGCCGGCCAGGACACGGCGGCCGCCGTGCGCAGACCGGGCCTGGTGATGCCGGCGCGGGTCAGGAAGTCGGGGTGGCGGGCGTAGTCGGCACCCTTGAAATCGTTGCCGGTGACGCCGTGGCGGTCGGGCCACACCCCGGTGAGGATGCTCGACCAGCCGGGCCCGGAGTCGGTGTAGGCCGTGCCGGTCGAGGGGTCGTCGTCGGCACGGCCGTAGGGCAGCAGGCTCGTGCCGTGGGCCCCCGTGGCCATCAGGTGGTGCAGCACGGGTGCGGTGGAAGGGGAGCGGATCAGCCGGTCGTAGCGCAGGCCGTCCATGCCGACGACGAGGACCTTGGGGCGGCGGGCCTCGGTGTTGACGTCCGTCACTGGGGTGCCCTTCTTCTGTGACTACTACGAGCTCGGGACCGACCGCCGGTTCTTGGCTGCGCGCCTGCGGTGGCTGGTCGCGCCCACGCGGCGGAGCCGCACATCGATGCAGCCCCGCACCCCTGAGCGGCGCCGCCCTTCGGTGCGCCTCAACTCCCCTGCACCGCCCCCTCCGTCGCCCCCGCGATGAACCCGCGGGCGAAGATCGTGAAGACCACGACCAGCGGCACGGACGCCATGAGCACACCGGCCATGACCATGCTGTAGTCGGTGGTGTGGCCGACGTGGAGCTGGGCCAGCGCCACCTGGAGGGTGAGGTGGGCGGGGTCGTTGAGTACGACGAGCGGCCAGATGTAGTCGTTCCAGGCGCCGACGAAGGCGTAGATGGCGAGGAAGGACAGCGCGGGCTTGATCATCGGCAGCACGATGTTCCAGTACTGGCGGAAGAACCCCGCGCCGTCGATGCGCGCGGCGTCGAGGAGCTCGTCGGGCACGCCGTTCTCTATGTACTGGCGCAGCCAGAAGATGCCGAAGGCGTTGGCGAGGGCGGGCAGGACCAGCGCCTTGAGCGTGCCGACCCAGCCGATGTCGGACATGAGGATGAACTGCGGGAGGACGGCCAGCTGGAGCGGCAGCATCATGAACCCCACCAGCAGGGCGAAGAGCGTCTTGCGGCCGGGGAAGTCGAACTTGGCGAACACGAACGCCGCCAGGGAGTCGACGAACAGGACCAGGACGGTCGTGACGGTCGCGACGACGAGCGTGTTCAGCATCGACCCGAAGAAGTCGATGGTGTCCAGCACGTGCCGGATGTTCTCCAGCAGGTGGGAGCCGAAGGTCAGCTTCGGCGGGCTCTTGTAGATGTCCTCGGTGGTGTTCGTCGCCATGACGATCGTCCACACGAACGGGAAGACCGAGATCAGCACGGCCAGGACGAGGACGATGTGCGCGGTCAGGCCCTTGGGACGCCGTGACCGCCTCGGGATCACTGCGGTCATGACTTCCTCCCGCGCTGGACGACGCGCCAGTTGACGACGACCAGCACCATGATCAGTACGAAGAAGGCCCACACGATGGCCGCGCCGTAGCCGTAGTCGTTGTTGACGAAAGCCGACTGGTAGAAGTACAGAAGCGTGGTCAGGCCCGCCTGGCCGGGACCGCCGAGGTTCGGGTTGGCGGCGTTGCTGCCGAACAGCACCTGGGGCTCGCTGAAGCTCTGCAGGCCGTTGATGGTCGAGATGATCACCGTGAACAGGATGATGGGCCGCATGATCGGCATGGTGATCTGGAAGAACGTGCGGATCGGTCCGGCGCCGTCCAGCCTGGCCGCCTCGTAGATCTGGGTGGGGATGGCCTGGAGGCCGGCCAGATAGATGATCATGTTGTAGCCGGTCCACATCCAGGTCATCAGCAGCGCGATGACCAGTTTGATCAGCCACGGGTTGCTCAGCCACGGCACGGGCGAGATGCCGACCGTGCCCAGGATCGCGTTGACCAGACCGAAGTTGTTGCTGAACACCGCCCCGAAGAAGATCGACACGGCGACGATCGAGGTGACGTTCGGTATGTACAGAGCGATGCGGTAGAAGCCCTTGAAGCGGCGCACCGAATGCAGCAGCGTCGCCAGCACCAGGGCGCCGAACAGGGTGGGGACGGTGGACAGCACCCAGATCACCAGGGTGTTGCGGATCGACAGCCAGAAGACCGGGTCGTCCAGGAGGAACCGGAACTGGTCCAGTCCCACGAACTGCACGGTGCCCATGCCGTCCCAGCGCTGGAAGGCGAGGTACAGCGAGTAGAAGACCGGGAAGAGCGAGAAGACGCCGAAGATCAGGAAGAAGGGCGAGATCGCGAGGTACTGCCGCCAGTGGGACAGCACCCCCCGTCGCCCTGGCCGCACGGCGCCGGCGGGCGGTGTGCGCCGCGGGCGGAAGCGGGCCGGGCCGGGCCCGCCGTGGTGCCGGGGCACCGCGGCGGAACCGGTGACCGGAGGTGAGGACACCTCAGTTCACCCCCTGTCGCCGGGCGATCTGCCGTGCCTGGGCGACCGCGTCCTTCCAGGCGGCGTCGGGCTTCTTGCCCTTGGCCTCGATGCTGGACAGCTCGGTCATGAAGGGCGCCATGACGGCGGCGTCGGCGGGTGCCTCGTAGGCGGCCGGGATGGCCTTGGCGGCGGGGCCGAAGACCTCGATGACCTTCTGCCCGCCGAAGAAGGGGTCGCCGCCCGTCATGGCCGGCATGGCGTACGCCGCCGGCGCGGCGGGGAAGATGGCGGCGTCGGCGAAGCCTCGGGCGTCGTTCTCCGGGCTGAGGATCCAGCTGATGATCTTGAACGCCTCCTCGGGGTTCCGGCACTGCTTGGGCAGGGCCAGGTAGGAGCCGCCCTGGTTGGCAGGTCCGCCGGGCATCGCGCACACCCGCCACTTGCCCTTGGTCTTCGGAGCCGCCTGCTCGATGTCCAGGGCGTGCCAGGCCGCCCCCAGTTCGGTGCTGAGGGTCTTGCCGACGGCAGCGTTCCAGGTGTTGTCGTTGATCTTGGCGTCGATGCCGAGGGTGTAGGGGCGGACCGCCGTGGTCCACGCCTTGCGGATGTGGTCCTGGTCGCCGATGAAGTGGTTGTCCCTGTCGATGAACCGCTCGGTGCCCTGCCCGACCGCCATGGTGAAGACCGAGCCGATGTTGTTGACCAGGTAGGTGCCCGGCACCTTCGCGCGCAGCTCGGTGCCCAGCGCGAAGTACTCCTCCCAGGTTCCGGCCCGGGCGGCGACCTTGTCGGGGTCGGTGGGCAGCCCGGCCTTGTCGAACATGTCCGCGCGGTAGAAGAGCGCGGTCGGGCCGATGTCGATCGGGAAGCCGATCTGCCGGCCGTCCTCGGTCCGGGCGAGCTTCGTCTTCCAGTCCAGGTACTGCGGCGCGAGCTTCTCGAAGCCCAGGTCGTTCAGGTCGAGGAAACGGTTCGCGTTGGGCAGGAAGGACGCCATGTCCTCGCCCTTGATGCCGGTGATGTCGGGCACGGAGGCGCCCGCCGCGAGGGTCGTCGTCAGCTTCTGCTTGAAGTCGCCGCCGATGGAGGCGGCGGTCAGCTTCACCTGGCCGCTGAAGTGCGTCTTCGCCTCGGCGACCACCTTGTCGCTGAGCGCGCCTCCCCAGTACCACAGGGTGAGGTTCTTGCCGTTCTTGCTGCCGGTCGAGCCGGAGCCGCCGCCGCAGGCGACGGTCAGACCGGAGGCGGCCGCGGTGAGCGCGGCGGCCTGGAGGAAGCCTCTACGAGAAAGGTCCACGGGTCACTCCTGTTGTTCCTGTTCGACGTGGAGAGGGGTGGGAGGGTCAGTGCGGCCCTTCTCAGGAGCGCGGACCGACGGGGGTGTGAGGGGCGGGCGGGGTGACGGGGGCGTGGCGCACGGGCGGCCCGGGATCGGCCGGGATCCGGTCGGCCAGGAAGCCGTAGGCACGGCGCAGCCCGGGGTCGCTCAGGGAGCGCCACCAGCGTTCGACGCCGTGCCAGCCGGGGGCCGCGAGGGCGCCGCCGTGGTGCCGGACGGACAGTCCGGCCGAGAGGACCGCGAACCGCAGGCGTTCCGCCAGCGGCCAGCCGCCGAGGGACGCCGCGACGAAGCTCGCGCCGAAGACGTCACCGGCGCCCGTCGCGTCCAGGACGTCGGTCTCCAGGGCCGGGACCTCGGCGAACTCGCCGGTGATCTGGTCGACGGCGATGGCGCCGTCCCCGCCCCGGGTCACCACGGCGACCGGCACCAGTTCCGAGAGCGTGCCGAGCGCGGCCATCGCGCTGTCGGTGCGGGTGTAGGCCATCGCCTCGGTCTCGTTCGGGAGGAAGGCGTGGCACAGGGCCAGCTGCTCCAGGAGGGCCGGCGACCACTCCTGGGAGGGGTCCCAGCCGACGTCGGCGTAGATCCGCGTGCCGTTCGCAGCGGCCTTGGCGAGCCATTCGCGCGGCCGGGCCTCGATGTGCACCAGGGCGGTCAGCGCGTCGGGCGGGTCGCCCATCAGCACGTCCTGCGAGTACGGAGGCTCCTGGCCGTGGGTGAGCAGGGCCCGGTCGTGGCCGTACGCGACGGAGACGGTGACCGGGGTCGGCCAGCCGTCCGCGGTGCGCGAGAGCGAGAGGTCGACGCCTTCCTGGTCGCGCAGGACGCCCCGGCAGTACGCGCCGTAGAAGTCGTCGCCGAACACCGTGGCCAGGGAGGTCCTGAGGCCGAAGCGGGAGGCGGCCACCGCGAGGTTCGCGATGCCGCCCGGGCCGCAGCCCATGCCCCGGGTCCAGATCTCCTCGCCCGGCGTCGGCGGCTTGTCGAGCCCCGTGAGGACGAGGTCGTAGAAGAGCAGCCCGGTCAGCAGCACATCGGGCCGGTCACCGTCCACGGATGTGTCCTCTCGCTCACGGCTTCGACGGAGATCGTCAAAACTCTTCATTTCGGTGACCGGAATCGTGCGCTGCTTCAGAGAGATTGGTCAATACCCGAGCAGAAATAAGCATGGCGATGATTGGAGATGACGAGTAATGTGCACGCCGTGCTGGCAGAACGACGACACCAACTCATCCTGCGGGCCCTGCGCGCCGGCGGGCCCGCGGCCGTGACCGACCTCTCGGAGCAACTGGGGGTGAGTCCCGCCACTATCAGGCGTGACTTGGTCAAACTGGAAGAAGACGGACTGCTCACGCGCGTCCACGGCGGCGCCGTCGTGGAGGAGGGCGACCAGCCCTTCGCCGAGGTCGCCGAGGTGCGCGTCAACGAGAAGGACGCCATAGCCGAACGCGCCGCCGCGATGATCAGGGACGGCCAGTCGGTTCTGCTGGACATCGGGACGACGGCCTACCGCCTGGCCCGGCAGCTGCACGGCCGCCGCCTCACCGTGATCACCAGCAACCTGGTGGTCTACGAGGAGCTCGCCGACGACGAGGGCATCGAGCTGGTCCTGCTCGGCGGCATGGTCCGCCGCGAGTACCGCTCCCTGGTCGGCTTCCTCACCGAGGACAACCTGCGCCAGCTGCACGCCGACTGGCTCTTCCTCGGCACCAGCGGGGTGCGGCCCGGCGGGCAGGTCATGGACACGACGGTCGTGGAGGTGCCGGTCAAGCGCGCCATGATCAAGGCCGGCGAGAAGGTGGTGCTGCTCGCCGACGCGGCGAAGTTCCCGGGGCACGGGATGGCGAAGGTCTGCGGCCCCGAAGAACTGGACGCGGTCGTGACGAACGAGCCGGTCGACGCGGCGACGCGGGCCTCCTTCCAGGAGGCGGGCGTCGAAGTGGTCGTGGCGGGAAAGGGGCAGGCTTGAACCCTCCCCCGGCCGAGGCGGGAGGACGGCCGGCTCAGACCGCCCCGCCGTCCGGTGAACAGCAAGGCCCCCCACCCTCGACACCAGCCGGGCTGGCATCAGCCCGGGGTCCTGAAGCAAGTTCAAGGAGGTGGCGCGTGTTCGGTTCCCGCCACATGCCGCACGCGGCCCGCCGTATCGGAGGAACCCGGTGAAGCTGACGATTCTGGGCGGCGGAGGATTCCGCGTGCCGCTGGTGTACGGAGCGCTCCTCCAGGACCACGCCGAGGGCCGGGTGACCCATGTCGTCCTGCACGACCTGGACGCCGGACGCCTGTCGGCGGTGACCCGTGTCCTCGCCGAGCAGGCGGCCGGAGTGGCCGACGCGCCCGAGGTGACCGCCACCACCGACCTCGACGAGGCGCTGCGTGGCGCCGACTTCGTGTTCTCCGCGATCCGCGTCGGCGGCCTGGAGGGACGCGCCGACGACGAGCGTGTCGCCCTGGCCGAGGGCGTGCTGGGGCAGGAGACGGTGGGCGCGGGCGGCATCGCCTACGGTCTGCGCACGGTCCCGGTCGCCGTCGACATCGCGCAGCGGGTGGCCCGGCTCGCGCCCGACGCCTGGGTCATCAACTTCACCAACCCGGCCGGCCTGGTCACCGAGGCCATGTCCCGCCACCTCGGCGACCGCGTCATCGGCATCTGCGACTCCCCGGTGGGCCTCGGCCGCCGCATCGCCCGGGTGCTCGGCGTGGAGAACCCGGGAGAGGCGTGGATCGACTACGTCGGCCTCAACCACCTCGGCTGGGTGCGCGGCCTGCGGGTCGCCGGCCGCGACGAGCTGCCGCGGCTGCTCGCCGACCCCGACCTGCTCGGCTCCTTCGAGGAGGGCAAGCTCTTCGGCGCCGACTGGCTGCGCTCCCTCGGCGCGATCCCCAACGAATACCTGCACTACTACTACTTCAACCGCGAGGCCGTCCGCGCCTACCAGCAGGCCGAGAAGACCCGTGGCGCCTTCCTGCACGAGCAGCAGGCCCGCTTCTACGCCGAGATGAAGAACCCGCACGCCCCCGCCCTCACGGTCTGGGACCGCACCCGCGCCGAGCGCGAGGCCACCTACATGGCCGAGAACCGCGAGACCGCGGGCGCCGGCGAACGCGACGAGGACGACCTGTCCGGCGGCTACGAGAAGGTCGCGCTCGCGCTGATGCGGGCGATCGCCCGGGACGAGCGCACCACCCTGATCCTCAACGTCCGCAACCGGCGCACGCTGTCGGTCCTGGACACGGAGGCCGTCATCGAGGTGCCCTGCCTCGTCGACGCCAACGGCGCCCACCCCGTCACCGTCGACCCGCTGCCCGACCACGCCACGGGCCTGGTCTGCGCGGTCAAGGCGGTCGAGCGCGAGGTGCTGGCCGCCGCCGGATCGGGCTCCCGCGCGACGGCCGTGAAGGCCTTCGCCCTGCATCCGCTCGTCGACTCCGTCAACGTGGCCCGCAGGCTGGTCGAGGGCTACACCGACGTCCACCCCGGGCTGGCGTACCTTAGGTGAACGCCGATCGGTAAGCGCTTTCCCCCGCCGCTTCCCGCCTGCTCGCTCTTCCCGCTTCCTGGAGACATCCCATGCACGACGAAAGCCGCCGCATCGAGGAGCGCGTGCAGCGCCTTCACGACCAGCGCATCAAGACCGCCGTCTACGCGGCCACCGTCCCCTTCGAGGTCGAGGCCTGGCAGGCCCCGGGGGAGCCGGTCCCGTTCGAGGAAGCCGCCGCCGCGTCCTACGAGACGTTCTCGATGGGCACCCCGTGGGGCCCGCCCTGGGGCACCACCTGGTTCCGCATGCGCGGGCAGGTGCCCGCCGACTGGGCCGGCAAGCGCGTCGAGGCCGTCATCGACCTCGGCTTCACCGGCGACTGGCCCGGCAACCAGGCCGAGGCCCTCGTCCACCTCACCGACGGCACCCCGCTGAAGGCCGTCAACCCGCTCAACCAGTACGTGGCGATCGCCAACCCCGCACAGGGCGGCGAGACGGTCGACTACCTGGTCGAGGCCGCCTCCAACCCGGACATCCTCGCGGACAACTTTTCCAAGACCACCCCCCTCGGCGACAAGCTCACCGCGGGCGACAAGCCCCTCTACACCTTCCGCGCCGCCGACATCGCCATCCTCGACGAGGAGGTCTGGCACCTCGACCTCGACGTGCAGGTGCTGCGCGAGCTGATGCTGGAGCTCGGCGAGCACGACCCGCGCCGGCACGAGATCGCCCACGCCCTCGACCGGGCGATGGACCTGCTCGACCTGGACGACGTCTCCGGCTCGGCCGCCGCGGTCCGGGAGGCGCTCAAGCCGGTGCTGTCCAGGCCCGCGCACGCCAGCGCGCACACGGTCTCCGGCGTCGGCCACGCCCACATCGACTCCGCCTGGCTCTGGCCGATCCGCGAGACCAAGCGCAAGACGTCCCGCACCTTCTCGAACGTCACCTCGCTCGCCGACGAGTACGACGACTTCATCTTCGCCTGCTCCCAGGCCCAGCAGTACGAGTGGGTCCGCGACAACTACCCCAAGGTCTGGTCCCGCATCCAGGAGTCGGTCAAGAACGGCCAGTGGGCGCCCGTCGGCGGCATGTGGGTCGAGTCCGACGGCAACCTGCCCGGCGGCGAGGCCGTCGCCCGCCAGTTCGTCCACGGCAAGCGGTTCTTCATGGACCACTTCGGCATCGAGACCAAGGGCGTGTGGCTGCCGGACTCCTTCGGCTACAACGCGGCCTATCCGCAGATCGCCAAGCTCGCCGGGAACGAGTGGTTCCTCACCCAGAAGATCTCCTGGAACCAGACCAACAAGTTCCCCCACCACACCTTCTGGTGGGAGGGCATCGACGGCACCCGCATCTTCACGCACTTCCCGCCGGTCGACACCTACAACGCCCGCTTCAGCGGCGAGGAGATGTCCCGCGCGGTCCGCAACTACTCCGAGAAGGGCGGCGCCTCCCGCTCCCTGGCCCCCTTCGGCTGGGGCGACGGCGGCGGCGGCCCCACCCGCGAGATCATGGAACGGGCCCGCCGGCTGGCGGACCTGGAGGGCTCCGCGAAGGTCGTCGTCGAACACCCCGACGAGTTCTTCGCCAAGGCCCGCGAGGAGTACCCGGACGCGCCCGTGTGGGTCGGCGAGCTCTACCTGGAGCTGCACCGCGCCACCTACACCTCCCAGGCCCGCACCAAGCAGGGCAACCGCCGCTCCGAGCACCTCCTGCGCGAGGCCGAACTCTGGGCGACCACGGCCGCGCTGCACGCGCCGGGCTACAGCTACCCGCACGAGAAGCTGGACCGACTGTGGAAGACGGTGCTGCTGCACCAGTTCCACGACATCCTGCCCGGCTCCTCCATCGCCTGGGTGCACCGCGAGGCCGAGGCCGAGTACGCCCGCGTCGCGCGGGAGCTGCACGAGCTGACCGCCGAGGCGGTGACCGCACTGGGCGCCGGGGAACCCCGCGCCTTCAACGCCGGCCCCTACGACCGCGCCGAAGTGGTCCGCACCGCCGACGGCACACCGGTGTTCGTGGAGGTGCCCGCGAGCGGTTCCGCGCCCCTGACCGACACCGCGCCGCCGCAGCCGGTGACCGTGGACGGCCGCGTCCTCGACAACGGCCTGGTCCGCGTGGAGGTGGCCGAGGACGGCACCCTCTCCTCGGTCCGCGACCTGCGCGCCGGCCGCGAGGTGCTCGCCGAGCCGGGCAACCTGCTCCGTCTGCACACGGACCTGCCCAACTACTGGGACGCCTGGGACATCGACAAGCACTACAAGAACCGCTACACGGACCTCCTGGACGCGTCGTCCGTCACGGTCGTCGAGCAGGACCCGCTGGTCGGCGCGATCCGCGTCGAGCGGTCCTTCGGCAAGGGCTCCACGATCACCCAGACGATCAGCGTCCGCGCCGGCAGTCCCCGCATCGACATCGAGACCGACATCGACTGGCACGAGACGGAGAAGATCCTCAAGGCGGCCTTCCCCGTCGACATCCGCGCCCCGCACTCCTCCGCCGAGATCCAGTTCGGCCACATCCAGCGTCCCACCCACACCAACACCAGCTGGGAGTCGGCCCGCTTCGAGGTCTCCGGCCACCGCTGGGTGCACCTCGCCGAGCCCGGCTACGGCGTCGCCGTCATCAACGACTCGACGTACGGCCACGACGTCTCCCGCACCGTCCGCGAGGACGGCGGCACCACGACCACCGTCCGCCTCAGCCTGGTCCGCGCCCCGCGCATCCCGGACCCCGAGGCCGACCAGGGCCGCCACCGCTTCACCTACGCACTGCTGCCCGGCGCGACCGTCGAGGACGCCGTCGCCGAGGGCTACTCCCTCAACCTGCCGCTCCGGGTGGCCGACGCGGCCGGCGCCCCCGAACCGGTCGTCTCGGCCGAGGGCGAGGGCGTCACCGTGGAGGCGGTCAAGCTCGCCGACGACGCCTCCGGCGATGTCGTCGTACGGCTCTACGAGTCCCGCGGCGGCCGCGCCACCGGCACCCTGCGCACCGGGTTCCCACTGGCCGGCGCTCAGATCACCGACCTGCTGGAACGCCCGCTGGAGGACGCGGAGATCACCGACGGGGCCGTCGCCCTCACGCTGCGGCCCTTCCAGATCCTCACCCTGCGCCTGCGAAGGGGCTGACCTCATGGCCATGCAGCCGTGGTTCGAGGACGCCAAGCTCGGCATCTTCGTGCACTGGGGCATCTACGCCGTCGACGGCGTCCAGGAGTCCTGGTCGTTCTACGACGACATCGTCCCGCACGACCGGTACATGTCCCAGCTCGACCGGTTCACGGCCGCCCGCTACGACCCGCGCGACTGGGCGCGGCTCTTCGCGCGGGCCGGGGCCCGGTACGCCGTCCTCACCAGCCGCCACCACGACGGGGTCGCCCTGTGGGACACCGCGTACGGCGAGCTGAACGTGGGCCGCGACCTGATCGCCGGCTACGCCGAGGCCCTGCGCGAGCAGGGTCTCAAGGTCGGCCTCTACTACTCGCACTCCGACTGGAACCACCCCGACTACGCCTCCACCCGCAAGCCCGGCCGCCCGCCGGAGCTGGAGGACAACCGCTACTCCGAGGTCGCCGCCGAGTTCGAGGACCTGGAAGCCTGGGAGAGGTTCCTCGCCTACCGCGACGGCCAGATCCGCGAACTCACCCGCCGCTACCGGCCCGACCTGATGTGGTTCGACGGCGAGTGGGACCGCGACGAGGAGCAGTGGCGCATCCCCGAACTGGCCGCCCTCATCCGCTCCGAGGTGCCTGACGTCGTCTTCAACGCCCGCATGCTGAGCGAGGGCGACTACGCCACCCCCGAGCAGGGCGCCCCCGTCGTCCCCCCCGGAGGGCCCCTGGGAGCTGTGCCTCACGATCAACGATTCCTGGGGCCACCAGCACCACGACCACCACCACAAGTCCGTCGATCAGCTGATCCGCTACTTCACCGAGACCATCGGCGGCGGAGGCAATCTGCTTCTCAGCGTCGGCCCGCGGGAGGACGGCACGATCACCGACGAGCAGGCCCGGCGGCTGGAAGGGCTCGGCGACTGGATCGCCCGGCACGCCGAAGCGGTGTACGGGACCGTCCGAGGACTCCCGCCCGGGCACCACTACGGCCCGAGCACCCTCTCCAAGGACCGCCGCACCCTCTACCTGACCCTCTTCGACGCCCCGCGCGCCGAGATCAACGTCCGGGGCCTGCTGAACGACGTCCGACGGGTCTCGGTCCTGGGCAGCGGCACCGAACTGCCCCACCAGGTCACCGGCGGCCTCCACGAGACACCGGGCATCCTCTGGATCACGCCTCCGGCGGCGGCGGACCTCGACCCGCACGCCACGGTGCTGGCCGTCGAACTGGACGGAGAGCTGGAGTTGTACCGGGGCGGGGGCCGCTTCTGACGCCGCCGAATTGACCCACGATTCCGGCACCGGAATGCCCCCTGCCGTGGGTCGCCCGGCTCCCTAGAGTCGATGTCATGACGACGACACAGAACGCAACGGGAAACAGCAGCGGCTTCGCACCGGTCCTCACGCGCGCCGCCGAGGCCGAGACGACGCGCGACCCCAGCAGCGTGATGACCCTGCTCGCCGACTCCGGGAACACCGGCGGGCGGCTCACCAGCTACCGGTCGACGTTCGCCGAGGGCGCGGTCGGCGCGCCCGCCCACCTGCACACCGAGGCGTCCGAGATGTTCTACGTCCTCGGCGGCGCGCTCCAGGTGCTGGTGGGCGAGGAGATCACCGTGCTGCGAGCCGGCGACTTCCTCCTCGTACCGCCGAACATCCCGCACGCCTTCGCCGCCGCGCCCGGTGCGACGGCCGACGTGCTGTTCGTCTTCACTCCGGGCGCAGGGCGCTTCGACTACCTCCGGCTGCTGGGCCGGGTGATGCGCGGCGAGGCCGACCCGCAGGAGATCAAGGACTCCTCCGAACGCTTCGACAACCACTACGTCGACAGCCCCGTCTGGCGCGAGGCGCTCGCGGCCAGGGCCTGAGGCCTCAGAGAGGCAGCGCCTGGGCCGCCGACCCGACGGAATCGGCCGGTTCGGCCGACGCGGGCGCCGGTACCGCGGGCAGCGGATCCGCCGCCTCCGGCCGCTGCTGCGGCAGCGACACCGGCCGCAGCGGACGCAGTCCCGACACCACCGTGTAGTCCTGGCCCAGGAACGGCGGCACCACCTCGCCCGGGTCCTCGCCGAGCGCCAGCTGCACCGCGGCCCACGGGGCGTTGACCCCGCACAGCGACAGCTGGTGCAGTCCGCCCGCCGGGCGGGTGTTGACGTCCATGAGGACCGGGCGGTCGCCGAACATCCGGAACTGGATGTTCGACAGGTAGTGCAGACCGAAGCCCTCGGCGATCTGCCGGGCCGGGTCCAGCCACTGCTCGTGCAGGGTGAAGCCCCGGCGGCGGCCGTTCTTGGTGCGGCCCACGGCCAGCCGGACCCGGTCGTCCGGACCGGTCAGGCAGTCCACCGACACCTCGGGCTGCTCCAGACGCGGCATCACCATCCAGTCGACCGGCTCCTCGGCCTGCCGCAGCGCCTCCAGCACCAGGTCCAGCGGCACGTACGGGCTCGGGAACCCGCTCAGCTGCATCAGCGAGAAGGGCGTACGCGTGATCACCCGGAAGCCCACCCCGCCGGCCCCGGACGCCGGCTTGAAGCACGCCTTGTGCCCTCCGGCCTCCAACTCCTCCACAGCGGCGACGAGTTCGTCATCCGAGCGGATCCGGTACCAGGGCGGCACCGGCACGCCGATCGCCTGGACGGCCTCGTAGGCGATCACCTTGTCGTGGAAGACGGCCACGGCCTCGGGCGGCGGCGCCAGCACCGCCGTGCCGGCCGCCTCGAACTCGGCGCGGTGCGCCACGATCGCCGACTGGTGCAGCCGGGGCACGAACACGTCGATGCCGCGCCGCGCGCACTGGTCCAGCGCGTACTCGACATACCCGGCGGGGGACAGGTTCTCGGGCTCCAGCTCGGCGGTGTCGGCGGCGGCCAGCACCGGGGAGTCGGGGTCGCCGTGGGTGGCGTGGATCTCGACGGCCCGGTCGCTGGGATTTCTCCGCAGCTGATCCATGAAGAACACGTTCTCCGCGTACGTGCGGTTGAGCCAGACGCGTACGCGAGAGACCATGCAGGCCGCCTTTCACGGTTCGCGGGCAGGGCTGAGCAGCCCGTGCCCGGGCAAGAAAAGGGAGGGACACCAAACCGCCCCTTGAGAGGGAAGTTCGTAGCGGTGGTGTTGGGCCAGATCATACGGCTTCGGCGGGCCCCGTCGTGCAACGCGCGTGTGAAGGAATTCTCCGGCCACGCTCCCGGGCCGCTCTTGCTCCCCGTCGCGCGGATGTGATCTCTTGGTGACGTCCGGGTGCGCGCGGAGGGGGCGAGGGGTGACGTCGACGGCCGGTGGCGCCGCACAACTGCTGGCCATCAGCGATCTGCACATCGGATACCCGGAGAACCGCGCCCTGGTCGAGGACATGCGGCCCGGGACGGACGACGACTGGCTGCTCGTCGCCGGGGACGTCGCGGAGACCGTGGCGGACATCCGCTGGACCCTGAAGACGCTCGCGGCCCGCTTCCGCAAGGTCGTGTGGGTGCCCGGCAACCACGAACTGTGGACCCATCCGAGCGACGCCGTCACCCTGCGCGGTGTCGCCCGGTACGAGTACCTGGTCGAGATGTGCCGCGAACTCGGCGTGACGACACCCGAGGACCCCTACCCGGTCTGGGAGGGCCCCGGCGGGCCGGTCGCCGTCGCGCCGTTGTTCCTGCTGTACGACTACTCGTTCCTGCCGGCCGGCTGCACGACCAAGGAGCAGGGCCTGGAGTACGCGCAGGGCACCGGGATCGTGTGCACGGACGAGTATCTGCTGCACCCCGACCCCTACCCGAGCCGGGAGGCCTGGTGCCGGGCCCGGGTCGCCGGGACCGAACGCAGACTCGCCGAACTCCCCGGCGACCTGCCGGTGATCCCGGTCAACCACTACCCGCTGCACCGGCACCCGATGGACGTCCTGTGGCACCCCGAGTTCGCCATGTGGTGCGGCACGGATCTGACAGCCGACTGGCACCGAAGGTTCCGCGTGCACACGATGGTCTACGGCCATCTGCACATCCCGCGCACCACCTGGCACGAGGGCGTGCGCTTCGAGGAGGTGTCGGTGGGCTATCCGCGCGAGTGGCGCAAGCGGTCCGGACCGCCGGGGCGGCTGCGGCGTGTCCTGCCGAGAGAGGGCGAGGAGCTGTGATCGAGGAACTGCTGCCGGAGGCCGTGGTCGCCGTGGAGGCCTACGGCCACGAGGACGCGGACCCCCTGTTCCCCGAGGAGGCGGCGCTCCTGACCCGGGCGGTCGCCAAGCGGCGCAAGGAGTTCGCCGCCGTGCGCTCCTGCGCGCGCCGTGCCATGGAGAAGCTCGGCGTGCCGCCGCAGCCGGTCCTGCCCGGGGAACGCGGCGCCCCCCGCTGGCCGGCCGGGCTGGCCGGCAGCATGACCCACTGCGACGGCTACTGCGCCGCCGCCCTGGTCCGTGCCACCGACCTCGCGTCCCTCGGCATCGACGCCGAGGCGCACGGCCCGCTGCCCGAGGGCGTCCTGCCGTCCGTGTCCCTGCCGGCCGAGGCGGACCGGCTGCGCAGGCTCGCGGCCGAACGCCCCGACATCCACTGGGACCGGCTGCTGTTCAGCGCGAAGGAGTCCGTCTACAAGGCGTGGTTCCCCCTCACCGGGAAGTGGCTGGACTTCATGGAGGCCGACATCGAACTCACCGCCGACGGCACCTTCCGCGCGACGCTGCTCGTCCCCGGCCCACAGGTGGGCACCCGCCGCGTCGGCCACTTCGACGGCCGCTGGACAACGGGGCGGGGCCTGATCGCGACGGCGATAGCGGTACCCCCCGCCTGACCCCGCTCCGCGGGGCTCCCTTTCGGCTTCAGGGCGGAGGTCCGGGCCCTCAGTCCCGGAACCCCTGGCCGGACGGACGCGGCGGTCCGCCCGGTCCAGGGCCTGTTTCCGTCAAGGGCCGGGGCTGTCCGACGGGCATTCAGCAACCTTCCCGGCTGCCGTCGGGGAGTCTCAGTAGGCCTCCGGGGCCGCTCCGGCCCGCGGCCCGGGCCTGTGCAGCAATGCGGGGCTCGCTTCCGGCCCGCGGCCCGGGCCCTGCACCGGAGTGCCGGCCCGGCTTCGAGCCGGCGGGCCGGCGCATCCGGCGAACGACGGAGCCCGCTGGTGGGGCCGCAGGTCAGGGGCCCGGCTCCGGGCACCAGTTTTCCAGGAGGCGGAAGAACGCCTCCTCGTTGCCGGTCAGTCCGGCGCGTTGCAGGGCCTGTTCCGCCTCGGCGAGGACCGTGGGCGGGACCAGCGGCGGGCCGCCCTCCACGTCGAAGGCGGCCCGGACGGTGTGCAGCAGCCGCAGATAGGCCTGGACGGCGGTGCGTTCGCGATCGGTCAGAACGGCGGTGGGCATCGATCGGCTCTCCCCGTGTCGGCGTCGTCGGTCCCGCGCCCTCGCGGCGCGCACGCCCCGCACAGCGGTGGCGCCCCTCCAGCTTGCCGCCCACCACTGACAATCCGGCCCCGCAGCCCTCCGGTTAGCCCGCTCGGCGGAGGCGGGACCGCACCCCATTGCCGTGGCGCGCGAGCCGTCAGCCCTGCGGTCCGCGATATCCCAGCGACGCCTCGATCCGCCCCGCCAGATGATCCCGCTGCACCGGCCCCCGCGACGATGAACCGGCGAGCCAGGCCCGGCACTTGCTGGCGAGCAGCAGGCCGAAGCTCTCGGCCTCCTTCTCGTCGTCGAGGTCGAAGCGGGTACGCGCGGCGACCTTCAGCACGGTCGCCTGGAGATCAGCACCGTCGTCGAGCAGCCGGGCCGCGACGGCGGCGCCCTCGACGTGGTGGGAGCAATGCCCGGCCTTCATGTGCCACAGCTCATGGCCCAGGATCACCAACTGGTGATCGGGAGCGGTGCGTTCCTCGATCACGACGAGGTCCTGCTCGGCCATGTCCAGCCAGAGTCCGCTGGCGGTCCCGGGCGGGAACGCGGCCGTCCGGAAGCGGACGGGGCGGCCGCGGCGTCTGCTCATGCCGTCGCACAGGGCGGCGTACAGCTCCTCGGGCCGAGCCGGCGCGGGGAGGGTCAGCTCCGCGACCAGCTCGCCGCACAGACGGCGCATTTCCTTACCGATGCCCACAGTTCTCCCCACGGTCACGACTCGGGCCGCTTGACGCTCTCCAGGAGCATGTCCAGCCACTCCGCGACCTTGTCGCGGTGCTGGTCGGTGGGCAGTTGCGCGGCCCGCCAGGCGATGCCGCGCACGCCGTGGTCCTGCAGCAGGCGCTCCAGCGGGTCGTCCGCCGCCGCGGCCGCCTGCCGCTCGCGGTCGGCGAGCTTCTGCAGCAGCTCCTGCTCGGTGGTCTGGAGGGCGCTCACCAGCGCCTCGGGGTCCTCGGCCGTCAGGAAGCCCGCGTGTACCCGGAAGAACCGCTGGAGGGCGTCGCAGTGTTCCATGGTCGGCCGCCGGTCGCCGTTGATGAGGGCGCCGGCCTGCTGGCGGGACATGCCCGCGCCGTCGGCGATCTCCTGCTGGGTGTACTTGCGGCCGTTGGGCTTGAGCCGGGTCCGGCGCAGCAGGTCCAGGCGTTGCAGAAACCGGGCCTGAACGTCGGGCTCGCCCGCCGGCCGGCCGGTGAGCAGGGCCTTGACGACGGGGTCCGGGACCCCGGAGGCGACGGACAGCCGGCCGATGTCGAAGACCTCGGCGTGCGGCACGCCGAGCCGGTCGGCGAGCGCGCCGACACGGGAGACGACGGCCGGTAGCACGGCCGTCGGCGTGGCGCCCGGACCCTCGACGAAGCCACCCGTCACCGACAGATCTCCTACGTATCTCACAGGCTTCTCACAAGTGGATGCCGTGACCTACCCCGGCGTGAACTTCCCGGAGCGTAGCCGGTGTTTCGAACTCACATCCAGGTCTCGCCACAACTGTGGCCAATTTCAGCCGTCAACAGGCATGGAATGCCACGATAGTTGACACGCCTCAGCCCGGGGCAGCAGGATCGGGGCGCCGCGTCAAGGCCGCACAGGCAAGAGGGGTGACCTCCCGATGGCATATCAGGCAGGAGGGCGGCGGCCGGCACCGCGGCCCGTCCCCGAGACTCCCGAGGCCCAGGCCTATCTGGAGGACTACGCCGGGCTCCTGGAAGGTGTCTCCTTCCCCTCGCTCGTCGTCGACCACTGCTGGGACGTGGTGCTGACCAACAGCGCCTTCCGGTCACTTTTCCGTGAGGCGGGCCCGCACCCCACGGCCATGCCGGGCGACAACTTCCTCCGCTTCGTGCTCTTCCACCCCGACGCCCCCGCGGTGCTCGGCGACCACGAGGCGAGCTGGTGCCTGCCGATGCTCGCGCACTTCGCACGGGCCGTGGAGAGCCACGGCCCGGACCACGGCCTGCAGGCCATCCGCCGCGACATCGCCCAGGACCCGATCATGGAGGCCGCCTACCGGCACGGCCTGCCGCACTGGATCCGCGCGGTCGGCGAGGGCGCCGTCGAGCAGGACGGCGCCGTACGGCCGCTGCTCCACCCGGACCCGCGCCGGGGCTCCACCGAGTGCCGGATCGTCATCGAGACGTCCAGGACGCTGGAGGAGCTGGGCTGCGCCCGGGTCACGTTCGTCCTGCGCGAGACGCGCCGCTCCGTGACCAGGGAGCGCCGCACTCGCCGCAACGCCTCCCACCTGAGGGTCGTCCCCATGGCCGACTGACCGCTCCCGCGCGGTCGGACCGGCCTGTGCCCGCACCATTCCCAGCCCCTGTGGTGTGTGACATAGTACTGACGTGAGCGAGTCGCTGACCTGCGATGTCGTGGTGGTGGGAGCCGGTGTCGTCGGCGCCGCCACCGCCCTGTACGCGGCCCGCGCGGGCCTGGACACCGTCGTGGTGGACCGGGGACCGGTGGCCGGCGGTACGACCGGAGCGGGGGAGGGGAACCTCCTCGTCTCCGACAAGGAACCCGGGCCGGAGCTCGAACTGGCCCTGCTGTCCGCCCGGCTGTGGACCGCACTGGCCCGGGAGGGGCTGGGCGAGGCCGTCGAGTACGAGGCCAAGGGCGGTGTCGTCGTCGCCGGCACGGACCGGGCCCTGGCCGGGCTGGAGAACCTCGCCGCCGAGCAGCGTGCGGCCGGGGTCGAGGCGGTGCCGGTGCCGCCCGACCGGCTCACCGACCTGGAGCCGTACCTGGCCCCCGGCCTCGCGGGCGGCATGCACTACCCGCAGGACGCCCAGGTGATGCCCGCCCTGGCGGCGGCGCACCTGCTGCGCGCCTCGAAGGCCCGGGTGCTCACCGGCCGGGAGGTGACCGGGGTCCTGCGCGGACCGGGCGGTGCGGTGCGCGGCGTGCGTACCGACCGGGGCGACCTCCACGCCCCCGCGGTCGTCAATGCGGCCGGCACCTGGGGCGGTGAGGTCGCGGCCCGCGCCGGAGTGTCCCTGCCGGTGCTGCCCCGCAGGGGTTTCGTCCTGGTCACCGAACCGCTGCCGCCGCGCATCCGGCACAAGGTGTACGCCGCCGACTACGTGGCCGACGTCGCGAGCGACTCCGCGGCGCTGCAGACCTCCCCGGTCGTGGAGGGCACCCCGGCCGGGCCGGTCCTCGTCGGCGCCAGCCGTGAACGGGTCGGCTTCGACCGGACGCTGTCGCTCCCGGCGGTGCGCGCGCTGGCGGCCGGGGCGACCGGGCTCTTCCCGTTCCTCGCCGGAGTGAGGGCGATGCGGACGTACGCCGGCTTCCGGCCGTATCTGCCGGACCACCTGCCGGCGATCGGCCCCGACCCGCGGGCGCCCGGGCTCTTCCACGCCTGTGGGCACGAAGGCGCGGGCATCGGGCTCGCCACCGGCACCGGGCAGCTGATCGCCCAGGCGCTGACCGGGCACACGCCCGATCTGGACCTCGGCCCGTTCCGGCCCGACCGCTTCACCGAGGAGGGCGAGTGAACCCCCTGGAACTGGCCCGGGCCAGGCCCGGCCCCGCGTTCACGGTCACGTTCGACGGGCGGCCGGTCGAGGCGCTGCCCGGGCAGACGGTCGCTGCCGTGCTGTGGGCGGCAGGGGTGACCTCGTGGCGTGACACCCGCCGCGAGGGCCGCCCGCGCGGTGTGTTCTGCGGGATCGGTGTCTGCTTCGACTGCCTGGTGACCGTCAACGGCCGCCCCAACCAACGGGCCTGCCTGGTGCCGGTGCGGCCGGGGGACCAGATCGGCACGCAGGACGGCACGGGTCACGGGGAGAACCGCGCGCAGGGCGGGACGGGTCACGGGGAGATGGGCGCGCAGGGCGGGACGGGTCACGGGGAGATGGGCGCGCAGGGCGGGACGGGTCACGGGGAGATGGGCGCGCAGGGCGGGACGGGTCACGGGGAGATGGGCGCGCAGGACGGCACGGGTCACGGGGAGAACCGCGCGCAGGGCGGGACGGGTCACGGCGAGACCGGCACACAGGGTGGCGGCACCGGCCACGAGGAGGCGGGTCATGCGGACTGACCTCGCCGTGATCGGCGCCGGACCCGCCGGCCTCGCCGCCGCCCTGGCGGCCTCCGCACGCGGCGTACGGGCCACGCTCCTCGACGCCGCCACGCAACCCGGCGGCCAGTTCTACCGGCAGCCCGCCGCCGGACTCGGCGCCGGGCGGCCCGAGGCGCTGCACCACCGGTGGCGGACCTGGGAGCGGCTGCGGGACGGGCTCGCCGCCGGGCCCGTACGCGTCCTGACGGACCACCATGTGTGGTGCGTGGAGCGCACGCCGGACGGCTTCACCGTGCACGCCCTGCTCGGACCGGAGCAGGAGGAGTCCGTCGAGGTGCAGGCCCGCACCGTGCTCCTGGCCACCGGCGGCTACGAGCAGGTGCTGCCCTTCCCCGGCTGGACGCTCCCGGGCGTCGTCACGGCCGGGGGAGCCCAGGCCATGCTGAAGGGCGGGCTCGTGGTGCCGGGGCACCGAGCCGTGGTGGCCGGGACCGGGCCGCTGCTGCTGCCCGTCGCGACCGGCCTCGCGGCGGCCGGCGTCGAGGTCGCCGCACTCGTCGAGTCCACCGGTCCCAGGCGCCTCGCCCGGCATGCCCCCGCCCTGGCGGGCAAGCTCGCCGAGGGCGCCGGACACGCCGCCGGGCTGCTGCGCCACCGCATCCCGGTCCTCACCCGGCACACCGTCGTCCGCGCCCATGGCGAGGACCGGCTGACCGGCGTCACCGTCGCCGCCCTCGACGCCGACGGGCACGTCCGGCCCGGCACCGAACGGCACCTGCCCTGCGACACCCTCGCCGCCGGGCACGGCATGCTCCCGCACACCGACCTCGCCGAGAGCCTCGGCTGCCGCCTCGACGGACTCGCCGTGGCCGTCGACACCGAACAGCGCACGGACGTGCCCGGCGTGTGGGCGGCCGGCGAGGCCACCGGCATCGGCGGCGCCGCCCTCTCCCTCGCCGAGGGGCACATCGCCGGCTGTTCCGTCGCCGCCCACCTGCACGGCGCCGCCCCCGGCCCGGCCCCCGCCGCCCTCAAGGCCCGTGCGGCGCTCCAGCGTTCCGCGGCCGCCCTCGAATCCGCGTACGCACCGCCCGCGCACTGGCCCGAGCAACTCACCGACGACACGGTGGTCTGCCGCTGCGAGGAGGTCACCGTCGGGGCCGTGCGCGAGGCCCTGGACCTCGGGGCGGGCGACGAACGCACCGTGAAGCTGCTCACCCGGGCCGGGATGGGCTGGTGCCAGGGCCGGATGTGCGGTACCGCCGTCGCCGGTCTCGCCGGCTGCGCACCCACCCCGGCCAAACGCCCGTTCGCCCGTCCCGTACCGCTCGGCGTCCTCGCCCGGCAACACCCCCAGGAGGGACTGTCATGACCGGCCACCACCCCTGGCGCGGCGTCCTCGTCGCCACCGCGCTCCCACTGAACGGCGACCTCTCCGTCGACTACGACAAGTACGCCGGGCACTGCGCCTGGCTCGTCGAGAACGGCTGCGACGGCGTCGTGCCCAACGGCTCCCTCGGCGAGTACCAGGTGCTCACACCCGAGGAGCGGGCCAGGGTCGTCGAGACGGCCGTCGCCGCCGTAGGCGGGGAGCGCGTGATGCCCGGCGTCGCCGCGTACGGGTCCGCAGAGGCCCGGCGCTGGGCCGAGCAGGCCGGCGAGGCCGGCTGCCGCGCGGTGATGCTGCTGCCGCCGAACGCGTACCGCGCCGACGAGCGCTCCGTCCTCGCCCACTACGCCGAGGTCGCCCGGTCGGGCCTGCCGGTCGTCGCGTACAACAACCCCATCGACACCAAGGTCGACCTCGTGCCCGAGCTGCTCGCCCGCCTGCACGGCGAGGGGTACATCCGCGGCGTGAAGGAGTTCTCGGGCGATGTCCGCCGCGCCTACCGGATCGCCGAACTCGCCCCCGAACTGGACCTCCTGATCGGCGCGGACGACGTCCTGCTGGAGCTGGCCGTCGCCGGCGCCAAGGGCTGGGTGGCGGGCTACCCGAACGCGCTGCCCCGGGCCTGCGTGGAGCTGTACCGGGCCGCCGCCGGCGGCGACCTCGGCACGGCACTGCCCCTGTACCGGCAACTGCATCCGCTGCTGCGCTGGGACTCCCGCGTGGAGTTCGTCCAGGCCATCAAGCTGTCCATGGACATCGCAGGCCGCCACGGCGGTCCCTGCCGCCCGCCCCGCGCCGCGCTGCTGCCCGGGCAGGAGGCGGCGGTCCGCGCCGCCACGGAGAAGGCCCTCGCGGCCGGACTGAGCTGAGGACCATGCGCAGCAAACTCGTCCTGCACGCCGTCGACTCGCACACCGAGGGCATGCCGACCCGCGTGATCACCGGCGGCGTCGGCACCGTCCCCGGCGCCACCATGAACGAACGGCGGCTGTGGTTCCGCGAACACCGCGACGACATCAAGCAGTTGCTGATGAACGAGCCGCGCGGCCACTCCGCCATGAGCGGCGCGATCCTCCAGCCCCCGAGCCGGCCCGACTGCGACTGGGGCGTCCTCTACATCGAGGTCTCCGGCTATCTGCCCATGTGCGGGCACGGCACCATCGGCGTGGCGACCGTCCTGGTCGAGACCGGCATGGTCGAGGTCGTCGAGCCGGTCACCACCATCCGGCTCGACACCCCGGCGGGCCCGGTCGTCGCCGAGGTGGCCGTCGAGGACGGGGCGGCCAAGGCGGTCACCCTGCGGAACGTGCCCTCCTTCGCCGTCGGCCTCGACCGCAAGGCCACCCTCGCCGACGGCCGGACGGTGACGTACGACCTGGCCTTCGGCGGCAACTTCTACGCCATCCTGCCGCTGGAGCAGTTCGGCCTGCCGTTCGACCGGTCCCGCAAGGACGAGATCCTCGCGGCCGGCCTGTCCCTCATGGCCGCCGTCAACGCCGAGGACCCGCCCGTCCACCCGGAGGACCCCTCCATCCACGGCCTCCACCACGTCTACCTGGCCGCCCCCGGCTCGACCGCCCGCCACTCCCGGCACGCCATGGCCATCCACCCCGGCTGGTTCGACCGCTCGCCCTGCGGCACCGGCACCAGCGCCCGCATGGCACAGCTGCACGCACGCGGCGAACTCCCGTTGCACACCGAGTTCCTGAACGAGTCCTTCATCGGCACCCGCTTCACCGGCAGACTGCTCGGCACGACCGAGGTCGCCGGCCGCCCGGCCGTGCTGCCCAGCTTCACCGGCCGCGCCTGGATCACCGGCACCGCCCAGTACCTGCTGGACCCCGAGGACCCGTTCCCCGCGGGATTCGTCCTGTAGACACCCCCGACAGGACACGAGAGAGGAACCCCGACCGTCATGGCCGCGCAGCACACCCCCGCCCTGCCCGTGCTCGGCAGCAGGAAGCCCAGCCACCGGGAGCGGGTCGCGGACGCGCTGCGCGCCGCCCTGATCGCCGGAGAACTGCGGCCCGGCGAGGTCTACTCGGCACCCGGCCTCGCCGGCCGCTTCGGCGTCTCCGCCACGCCCGTGCGCGAGGCCATGCTCGACCTGGCCAAGGAGGGACTGGTCGACACCGTGCCCAACAAGGGCTTCCGGGTCACCGCCGTCTCCGAGCGGCAGCTCGACGAGTACACCCACGTCCGGGCACTGATCGAGATCCCCACCACGGCGGAGCTGGCGCGCACGGCCGACCCGGTGGCCCTGGAGGCACTCCGCCCGGTCGCCCGGGAGATCGTCACCGCCGCCGCGGCCGGTGACCTCATCGCCTACGTCGAGGCCGACCTGCGCTTCCACCTCGGCCTGCTGGCCCTCGCCGGCAACGGCCACCTCGTCGACGTCGTACGCGACCTCAGACGCCGCTCCCGGCTCTACGGTCTGACGGCACTGGTCGAACAGGGGCGGCTGGAGGCCTCGGCCGAGGAGCACCTGGAGATCCTCGACGCGCTGCTCGCCCGGGACGAGGAGGCCGTACGGGCCGTCATGACCCGGCACCTGGGGCACGTGCGGAGCCTGTGGGCAGGACCCTGAACAGCGGGACGCCGCCGGTTCAACGGCCGCGTTTCGCCGCCTGGACCTGCTCGTACACCCGGGTCCGCAGCTCGGCGAAGCGCGGGTCCACCCGCGTGTGCAACTGGTCCCGCTCGGCCGGCAGACCGACCTTGAACTGCTCCTGGACGACGGTGGGGGAGGCCGACAGCACGAGCACCCGCTCGCCGAGGTACACGGCCTCGTCGATGTCATGGGTGACGAACAGGATCGTGATCCCGCGCTCCCGCCACAACCGCCTCACCAGATCCTCCAGTTCGGCGCGGGTCTGGGCGTCCACCGCCGCGAACGGCTCGTCCATGAGCAGCACCTCGGGCTCGTACGCCAGCGCCCGCGCGATGGCCACCCGCTGCTGCATGCCGCCCGACAGCTGCCACGGGTACGCCCCGGCGGCGTCCGCGAGCCCCACCGACTCCAGCGCGTCCGCGACCAGTGCGCGGCGCCGCTCTCTGCTCAGCCTCTTCTGCTTCAGGGGCAGTTCGACGTTCTGCCCGACCCGCATCCACGGGAACAGGCTGCGGCCGTACTCCTGGAACACGAACGCCATGCCGGGCGGCGGCCCGTCCACCGGGCGGCCCGCGAGCCGCACCTCACCGGACGTGGGGGCGAGCAGGCCGCCGACGCACTTCAGCACGGTCGTCTTGCCGCAGCCCGACGGCCCGACGAGACAGACCAGTTCCCCCGCCGCCACGCTGAAGGTCAGGTCGCGCACCGCCTCGGTCCGCCGCCCTGCACCCTCGTAGACCTTGTGCAGGCCCTGTACGTCGAGCATGGACCGCCCTTTCGCGAGGTTCACGGGGACCGCCGGCCGGACTCGCGCAGGCCGTGGTACCAGCCGAGCACCCGCCGCTCGGCCAGCCCGAAGAGGACCGAGAGGAGGAAGCCGAGCAGACCGAGGAGCAGGATCCCGGTCCACATGTCGGGGATGGCGAAGCCGCGCTGGAACTGCACGACGGTGAAGCCCAGGCCGTTGCTGGCGGCGAACATCTCGCTGATCACCATGAGGATGATCCCGATCGACAGTGCCTGGCGCAGGCCCGCGAAGATCTGCGGGCTCGCCGAGCGCAGCACCACCTGCCGCAGCCGGGCCACGCCCGTGATGCCGTACGAACGGGCCGTATCGGCCAGCACCGGGTCGACCGCGCGCACGCCCTCGACCGTGTTGAGCAGCACCGGCCAGACACAGCCGCTCGCGATCACCGCGATCTTCATCGTGTCGCCGATCCCGGCGAACAGCATGATGACCGGCACCAGCACCGGTGGCGGCACCGCCCGCAGGAACTCCAGCACCGGCTCGCACAGCGCCCGCACCGCCCGCCAGGAGCCGATGACCGTGCCGAGCGCCACCCCCGCGACGGCCGCCGCGGTGTAGCCCGCCGCCAGGCGCAGCACGCTCGGCAGCACGTCCCCGCGCAGCCGCTCGCCCGTCCAGACGTCCGGGAAGACGCCGAACACGGTCCGCAGCGGTGGCCAGTAGACGTTCGTGCTGCCGGCCGACGCCGCCCACCAGACGGCCACCAGCACCGCCGGCAGGGCGAGCGCGAACACCAGCCGCAGCAGGGCCCTCACCCAAGCTCTCGACGTCACCCGGCCAGGAGGGACCCCCATCACACCGCCACCTCCCCGCGCACCGACTGGTGCCAGGCCAGCGCCCGCCGCTCCACCGCCCTCGCCCCCACGTTGACCAGCAGCCCGAGCACGCCGGTCACCACGATCAGCGCGTACATCTCCGGCACCGCCTGCGAGGTCTGCGCCACCGCGATCCGGGCCCCCAGACCCGGGGCGCCGATGACCAGTTCGGCGGTGACGGCGAGGATGAGCGCCACGGCAGCGGCCAGCCGCACCCCGGTCATGACGTACGGCAGCGCCGTCGGCCACAGCACGTGCCGGATCCGGGCCCAGGCGCCCAGACCGTACGAGCGGGCCGTCTCCTCGGCGACCGGGTCGACGTCCCGCACGCCGTACAGGACCTGGATCAGCACCTGCCAGAACGCGGCGTACACGACCAGGAGCAGGACCGAGCGCAGTTCCGTGCCGTACAGCAGCACGGCCAGCGGGATCAGCGCGACCGACGGGATGGGCCGCAGGAACTCGATCGTCGAGGCCGTCACCTCGCGCAGATACGGCGTCACGGAGATCACCACCCCCGCGACGACACCCGCGCTCACCGCGATCGCCAGGCCCAGCGCCCAGCCGGTGAGGGTGTCGCCGAGCGCCGACCAGAAGGCGGTGTCGGAGAGTTCACTGCCGAGCGCGACGGCGATGCGGCCGGCCGGCGGGAAGTGATCCTCGTCGACCAGGCCGAGCCGCGGCACCGCCTCGCCGAGGAGGACGAACACGGCGCACCCGGCCGCGCCGAGGGCCGCGTCGGAGCCCCTCACGGCAGCAGCTCGTCCAGGTCCGGCGCCTTCTCGAACAGACCGTCCCGCTCGCCGAGTTCCGCCAGCCGTTCGATCGACGGCCGGTCCGGCCCGGCCGGATAGCGCGGCAGGGTCAGCTTCTCCAGCAGGGTGGCGGGGATCTTCGTGTAGGTGGAGAGGATCTGCCGGACCTCCTCCGGGTGGCTGTCGGCGTACTTCAGCGACTCGGCGGTCGCCTCCTGGAACTTCTTCACCAGTTCCGGGTTCTCGCCGGCGAACTGCTCCGAGGTGAAGTACATGGCGACGGTGAGGTCCGGTGACACGTCGTGGAAGTTCGAGGCGATCTCCTTGCCGCCCGCGGCCTTCACCGTGGCCAGGGCGGGCTCCGGGGTGCAGGCCGCGTCGACCTGCCCGCCGTCCAGCGCGGCCGGCATCCGGTCGAAGGGCATCTCGACGAACTCGACCTTCGAAGGGTCGCCGCCGTCCTTGCGGACGGACTCCCTGATCGAGGTGTCGCAGATGTTGTTGAGGGTGTTGACCGCCGCCTTCTTGCCTTCGAGCTGCTTGGCGGAGGTGAGCGGGGAGCCCTTCCCCACGGTGATGGCGGCGAAGTCGGCGCCGCTCCTGCCCGTCGACGCGGCACCGTTCGCCACGGCCTTGACGGGCACGTTCTTGGACCGGGCCACCAGCAGTGACGTGGTGTTGCTGAATCCGAACTGGAACTGGCCGGACATGACCGCGGGCACGATCGCGGCGCCTCCCTGGGCCGGTACCAGCTCCAGTTCGAGGCCGCGATCGGAGTAGAAGCCCTGCTTCTCGCCCAGGTAGACGGGCGCGACGTCCAGCACGGGAACGATGCCGACCTTGACGGTGGTGGCTTTGCCGGACGAGCCGGCCGTGTCCTTGCCGCCGGGGTCGGACGAGCCGCAGGCGGTGACGGCGGCGAGGACGGACCCGGCCGTGAGACCGACGAGCAGGCGACGCATGGCTCCCCCTGTGGGACCGGCTGAGGTGCTCCGACAGGCTGTGCGCAGGCAGTACGGAAGTGCTCAGCGGGAACCTAGAGCCCGCCCGGAGCCAAGGTCAATGCACGTGCGGTGAAGGCTTGTTGAAACCGGCACCTTCGGGTCAGAGGTCCAGCACGAGCCGCCCGCCGCGGCAGCGGGACACACAGATGAGCATCGTCTCGCCCGTCGCGCGCTCGTCGTCGGTCAGCACCGAGTCGCGGTGGTCCGGCTCGCCGTCCAGGACGTCGGTCTCGCACGTGCCGCAGGTGCCCTCGGTGCAGGAGTACAGGACCTCCACCCCGGCGGCGCGCACGGCGTCGAGCACGGACACGTCCGGTGCGACGGTGAGCGTCCTGCCGCTCCGCGCCAGTTCCACCTCGAACGCGGTGTCGTCGCCGGTCTCCTGTTCCTTCGGCTGGAACCGTTCGACACGCAGGACCCCGGAGGGGCAGCGGGCCTCGACGGCATCCAGCAGCGGCCCGGGACCGCAGCAGTAGACGAGCGTGCCCTCGGGCACGTCGTCCAGCACCGAGGGCAGGTCCAGCAGGCCCGTCTCGTCCTCCGGTGCGAACGTCACGCGGTCCCCGTAGCGGCCGAGTTCCCCGCCGAACGCCATGGATCCGCGGGTGCGCCCGCCGTACAGCAGCGTCCACTCGGCGCCCGCCGCCTCCGCCGCCGCCAGCATCGGCAGGATCGGCGTGATGCCGATGCCGCCGGCGACGAAGCGGTAGCGGGGGGCGGGTTCCAGGCGGAAGTTGTTCCGGGGCCCGCGCACCCGCACCTTGGCGTCCTCGCCGAGCTGCTCGTGCACATGGGCGGAGCCGCCCCGCCCGGCGGGCTCGCGCAGCACCGCGATCCGCCAGGCCGACCGGTCCGCCGGATCGCCGCACAGCGAGTACTGCCGTTCCAGGCCGGGCCCGAGCAGCACGTCCACGTGAGCGCCCGGCTCCCAGGCCGGGAGCGGCTCGCCCAGCGGATGACGCAAGGTCAGGGCGAGCACTCCCTCGGCGGCGAACTCCCGCCGCTGAACGATCAGTTCGGCCTCGAACACGGTCATGAGCCGGCCCCTCGCGGTTCGTCGTCGCTCACATGCCCCTGGGGGTGGGCGAGCATCCACTCCCACATCTCGACCGGGTCCTGCGCGGTGTGCTCACGCCCGCAGTGGCACGTGCCGTGCAGCACGTCGGTGCCGGGCACCCAGTCGATGCGGTAGATCTCGCCGGTCGGAGCCGTCACAGGACCTTCTCCACGGGCTTCTCGCCCTGCTCGACCAGCCGGGCGAGGATACGGCGTGCGGCAAGGCCACCGGTGTCGATGTTGATGCTCAGCTCCTGGTAGCCGGTGCGCTCGGTGCCGAGCGTCTCCTGCAGCAGGTTGAGCGCGGTGACGTCCTGCATGACGACCGTGTGGTTGTTTCCGCGCAGGAACTCGGTGACTTCCGTGTCGTCCGTGGCCCAGTCGCGCGAGACGGCCCAGAAGTCGTACACCTTGCCGTCGCCCGACGGTGTGATGGCGTACGTGATCTCGGTGTGGAAGCCGTTCGGATCGCTGCCGTCCGCCTCGGGCAGCACTCCGGCCGGGGCGATCCGGCTGTGCAGCAAATACAGGCACGGCGCGTGGTATTCGATGTCCTGCCAGCGGGTGATCCGGCCCGCGATGCCGGTGGACTTGGCGTAGAACGGCGGGCACTCGGCGTCGTCCATGTGCCGGCTCACCCGGACGATGCCGGCGCCCTCGTCGACCTCGGTGGTGATCGGCGTCTCGGCGACCTCGGGGGTGCCGATGTAACCGCCGTGCAGATACGTCTCGTGGGACAGGTCCAGGAGGTTGTCGACGAGCAGGCCGTAGTCGCAGTCGATGGGCTCCATGCCGCGCACGGTGACCCAGCCGGGGGAGTCCAGGTGCCGGGCCCGGGGGATGGTCTGCGGGTCGGCGAGCGCCGGATCGCCGATCCACACCCAGATCAGCGAGTCCTGTTCGACGACCGGGTAGGAGGCGACCCGGGCGGTGCGCGGCACCCGTTTCTGTCCCGGCACGTACACACACGTGCCGGTCGTGTCGTACGTGAAGCCGTGGTAGCCGCACACGATCCGGTCCCCGTCCAGGCGCGTCGGCGCCTGGGACAGCGGGTACCGGCGGTGCACACACCGGTCGTGCAGGACGACCGGGGTGCCGTCCTCCTCCGTCCGGTAGAGCACGAGCGTCTCACCGAGGATCGTCCGGCCGAGCAACTCCCGCCCGACCTCGTGACTGTAGGCGGCGACGTACCACTGGTTCCTGGCGAAGGCGGTCATGTGGGGCATGGGCGCTGGCTCCCGTCTCTGGTCGTGCCGTCATCGTCGGGGCGGTCCTCCGGGCTCCGCAACGGCCCTTCCGTCAGGCGGAAGCCGCTTACGGCAGAAGCGGTTTCCGAATCAAAAAGTGAAATCGAAACGGAATTCTGCGCTTTATCGTCGCCGAGAATTGTCTTAGGCTGGATGCATGGAAAAGACAAGAACGCAGTTCTACGTAGTGAAACGCGGTGACAATCTCACCAAGATCGCGCGGATGCATCACGTGACTCTGGATCAGATTCTGGAGTGGAACCCGCAGATCGAGGACCCGGACGTAATCCACCCCGGCCAGCGGATACGCGTGGCCCCGCCCCGGGGAGAGGGCGGAGAGGACGGTGAGTACGAGACGACCCCTTTCCAGGGGCAGACTTCTTCCAAGCGTCAGTGACCAGTCCCGTCATTGAGGCCATGGGCTACCGCCTCATCGAGGAGAACTGCTCGGTGTATTCCGACGGCCCCGACGCGACGTGGAGCCCGGCGGACCAGAAGTCGTACGCCAAGTGGCAGCGCAAGCTCGGCTTCGGCGGCGCTGACGCCGACGGTATTCCGGGTCGGACGTCCTGGAACAAGCTCCGAGTGCCCGCAGTTTACGAATGACCAGAACCGAAAGCCGGCCGGCCCGTACGCGCAGTCGAGTACCAGGTCTGCGTAACGGGCCGTCGCGGTCGGCATGGCGCGCGCGTGCCAGGGCCCGCATCGCCTATCTCGAAGCGGAGCTGGAGCATGAGAGCGGCAGACTTCCGCCGGGCGACCGAACAGCGCTCATCGAGGGAATGCGAAACCATCTGGAAAAGGCCCGCTCGGCCGCGGACGAGGATTTCGGATGGCGGATGCCGTGGTCGGGATCGACTGCCCGTGAGGGCGTGTGCTCGAATATTCGCAATGCCGAGGTATTGCTGATTCAACTGGTTTCCGACGACGAAGCATCGGGCCGCGTCAGTGAGGTCATGGCGCTGGTCAAGGACCATCTGGACGCGGACGACCCACGGCGGGTCCGGCTCGCCCAGCGACTGCGTCCCATCATCTCCGGTGACATCACCGCGAGCGACCGGGATCTCATGGGCCGGGCGCTCGACGCCGCGTACTGCAGCCTGGACGACGAACTGGCCCGGGTGCGCAGCCTGCGCAACATCCTCTGGGCCGCGACGGTCCTCGTGGTGATCGGGGTGGTGAACCTGGCCCTCTACGGATGGTTCTCGCCCAGCTCGCTGAGCTTGTGCTTCTCACCCCAGGGCGGCTCCGGAGACAAAGTCACCGTCGTGTGCCCCACCTCCGAGCACTACGGCCGGCCGGCCGACACCGACGCGAGCGACCTGGCCGGCGCGACGGACATCCTCACCGTCGAGATCGCCGGACTCGCCGGTGCCGCCCTCACCGTCATCGCGTCGCTGCGCCGCATCCGGGGAACCGACTCCCCCTACATGCTGCCCCTGGCGTCGGCGGTGCTGAAGCTGCCCACCGGCGCGCTGTCGGCCTTCCTCGGGCTGCTGCTGATCCGGGGCGCCTTCGTCCCCGGGCTCAGCGACCTCGACAGCAGGGCGCAGGTCCTCGCCTGGGCCGCGGCCTTCGGCGCCGCCCAGCACCTGGTGACGCGACTCGTCGACGACCGTGCCCAGATGACGCTGTCGGAGGTCGGCCGGACCACCGACGCCGTGATCAACCCGGAGAGAGTCGCCGTCAGGGAAGGACCACCGGCGTCCGCTCCCGGATCGCCCAACGGTGCCGGACCGCACGACGAGCCGCACGCGCCCGGCGGAGACGGCGAACCGGCCCCCGACGGCGGATCACCTCACCGCCGCAGCGGTGCGTGAGCCGTCTCCGGCAGCCTCAGATACACCACCGACGACACCAGGCAGATCACAGCGACGTACCAGGGGAACAGCCCCGCGTGCCCCTGCTCCTTGAACAGCGTCCCCACGTACGGGGCCGTGCCACCGAAGAGGGCGACGGTCAGGGAGTAGGGGAAGCCGATGCCCGCCGCGCGGACCCGGGGCGGGAAGATCTCCGCGTTCACGGCCGCGCTGATCGAGGTGAACCCGGTCAGCAGCACCATGCCCGCGCAACTCACGAGCAGCAGCACGGCGAAGGAGTCGCTCAGGGTGTGCAGCAGGGGCACGGCGAGCAGCGCGAAGCCCAGGCCGAAGAAGAGCAGCAGGGGGCGGCGCCCGAACCGGTCGGAGAGCAGACCGCCGAGCGGTTGCAGCAGGGCGAAGAAGGCCAGTGAGATCGTGCCCGCGAGCAGCGCATCCGACTTCTCGATGCCGGCGTTGAGTTCGGCGTACGTCGGCAGGTACGACGTCCACGTGTAGTACGCGATCGTGCCGCCCGCCGTGATGCCGCAGATGAGGAGCGACTCGCGCGGATGCCGGCGCAGCGCCTCGAACAGGCCCGGGCGCGGTCCCTGCCGCTGCTCGGCGCTGCGGGTCTCCTGCGCACCCTGCCGGATCCAGAAGCCGACCAGGCTCAGTACCGCCCCGAGGACGAACGGCACCCGCCAGCCCCAGCCGTTCATCTGCCCGTCGCTCAGCGTGCCCACCAGCAGCGTCGCGATGCCGGAGGCGACCAGCTGCCCCACCGTCGTCGACACGTACTGGAAGCTGGAGAACAGCCCGCGCCGGCCGGGCCCCGCCGACTCCACCAGGAACGTCGTCGAGGCCGCGAACTCGCCGCCCACGGACAGGCCCTGGAGCAACCGGGCGAGGACGAGGATCACCGGCGCCAGCACGCCCACCGTCGCGTAGGTCGGGGTCAGTCCGACCAACAGGCTGCTGCCGCCCATCAGCAGGATGGTGACCGTCAGCGCGGCCCGCCGCCCGTGCCGGTCCGCTACCGCGCCCATCAGCAGCCCGCCGACCGGCCGCATGAAGAAGCCGACCGCGAACACCGCGAACGTGGACAGCAGCGGCACCAGCGAGTTGTCCGCGCTCTTCGGAAAGACCTGGTCGGCGATGTAGGTGGCCAGAAACGTGTAGGCGTACCAGTCGTACCACTCCACCGCGTTGCCCACCGAGGCGGCGAGGAGCTGGCGAACGGGCCGTTGCGTCGGCGGGGAAGCCGTCTGCGTCTCTGTCACGCCCCTCACCCTCCCCTGGGAACGCCCCGGCACACCTGGCGTACCGGCGACCTTCACACGAGTGTCACCGGCCCCTTCCTTGTCGTTTGGTGTCCCTGAAACACTCCTTCCGCGCAGATTCCGTCACGTTCCGGCCATCCAGCACAGCAGGATGAGAGGTCTGTCCTTCATGTCCGAAGTCAACCGGCGCCGCTTCCTCCAACTCGCGGGCGCCACCACGGCCTTCAGTGCGCTGTCCGCCAGCATCCAGCGCGCGGCCGCGCTTCCGGCGAACCACCGCACGGGGTCGATCGAGGACGTCGAGCACATCGTCGTCCTGATGCAGGAGAACCGTTCCTTCGACCACTACTTCGGCACCCTGTCAGGCGTCCGCGGCTTCGGCGACCCCCGCCCGGTCACCCTCGACAACGGCAAACCGGTCTGGCACCAGGAGAAGGACGGCAAGGAGATCCTGCCGTTCCACCCGGACGCCGACGACCTGGGCATGCAGTTCCTGGAGGGCCTGCCGCACTCCTGGCCCGACGGCCACCAGGCCTACAACGGCGGCAAGTACGACCGCTGGGTGCCCGCCAAGGGCACTACGACCATGGCGTACCTCACCCGCGAGGACATCCCGTTCCACTACGCCCTCGCCGACTCCTTCACCGTCTGCGACGCCTACCACTGCTCGTTCATCGGCTCCACCGACCCGAACCGCTACTACATGTGGTCCGGTTACACGGGCAACGACGGCAGCGGCGGCGGCCCGGTCCTGGACAACGCCGAGCTCGGTTACGGCTGGACGACCTACCCCGAGCGCCTGGAACAGGCCGGCATCTCCTGGAAGATCTACCAGGACATCGGCGACGGCCTCGACGCGAAGGGCTCCTGGGGCTGGATCCAGGACGCCTACCGCGGCAACTACGGCGACAACTCCCTGCTGTACTTCAACAAGTATCGGAGCGCAGAGCCCGGCGACCCCTGGTACGACAAGGCCCGCACCGGCACGAACGCCAAGGCCGGAGAGGGCTACTTCGACCGGCTGAAGGCGGACGTCAAGGCCGGCAAGCTGCCCCAGATCTCCTGGATCGCCGCCCCCGAGGCCTTCTCCGAGCACTCCAACTGGCCGTCGAACTACGGCGCCTGGTACATCGCCCAGGTACTGGACGCCCTCACCTCCAACCCGGAGGTCTGGTCCAAGACAGCCCTGTTCATCACCTACGACGAGAACGACGGCTTCTTCGACCACGTGGTGCCGCCGCTGCCGCCCAAGGACGCCTCCCGCGGCCTGTCCACCGTCGACGTCTCCCTCGACCTCTTCCCGGGCGACGGCAGCAGGACGGCGGGCCCCTACGGTCTCGGCCCCCGGGTCCCGATGCTGGTCGTCTCCCCGTGGAGCAAGGGCGGCTACGTCTGCTCCGAGACCCTCGACCACACCTCGATCCTGCGGTTCATGGAGCGCCGTTTCGGTGTGCGGGAGACCAACATCTCGCCCTGGCGCCGGGCCGTCTGCGGTGACCTGACGTCCGCCTTCGACTTCTCCCGCAAGGACGCCCGCCCCACTCCGCTGCCCGGCACCGACGCGTACGAGCCGCAGGACCGTGAGCGCCACCCGGACTACAAGCCCGTCCCGCCCGCCGACCCGCGCATGCCCCGGCAGGAACGCGGCCTGCGCCGCTCCCGGCCGCTGAAGTACGCCCCGCACGTGGACGCCTCGGTCGACACGGCGGCCGGGAAGCTCACCCTCACCTTCGCCTCCGGCGCGAAGGCGGGCGGTGCCTTCCACATCACCTCCGGCAACCGCGCCGACGGTCCCTGGATGTACACCACCGAGGCCGGCAAGACGCTCTCCGACACCTGGAACTCGGCGTACTCCGGGGGCTCCTACGACCTGACCGTGCACGGCCCGAACGGCTTCGTGCGGGTCTTCAAGGGCTCGAACAAGACGGCCGGCTGTGAGGTCACCGCGCGCCACACCGGCGACGACATCGAGCTGACCTTCACCAACAAGGGCTCCGGCACGGCCCGTCTGAAGCTCGTGAGTGCCTACGGCGGCCGGCCCTCGACCGTCACCGTCCGCCCGGGCGCCCGGGTGTGCCGCACCGTAGACCTCGGCGGCAGCCGCCGCTGGTACGACCTGACCGTCACCGCCGAGGGCGACAAGGCGTTCCTGCGGCGGTTCGCCGGGCACGTCGAGAACGGGCGGCCGGGAGTGAGCGACCCGGCGATCATCACCGCGTAGCGGGAGTGAGGTGCCCCGGATCGTGCGGCCGGGGCACCAGCGCCGGTTCGGCCGTGGCCGAGCCGGGCTCCAGAGCCAGGACCGCGGCCACCGGATGGTCGTCGTCGACCGGGCCGGCCGCCGCGGGTGCCGCCCGGCTGAGCAGCACCACGCCCCAGGACGCCAGCCCCGCCCCGGCGAGCGCGAGCAGGACCCCCGCCGGGCCGCCCTGGAGACGTTCGCCCAGCAGGGACAGGCCGATCACCGCGGCGGCCAGCGGGTTGGCCAGCGTCACCATCGCGAGCGGTCCGCCCAGCCCGCCCCGGTACGCCGTCTGGGCGAGCAGCAGCCCGCCGGCCGCGAAGGCCGCCACGAGCAGGGCCACGCCGACCACCTGGACACTCAGCACCGGTCCGGTCCGGTCCGTCGCAGCCACGGTCACCGTCTGGGTGAGGGCCGAGGCGACACCGGAGGCCAGCCCGGACGCGGTCGCGTGCCGCAGTCCGGGGCGGGCGCCCGGCCGGGACAGCACCCCGATGAACGCCGCGGTGGCGCCCGCCACCGCCAGCGCCTCGGGAACGCTCAGCGCATCGTCCGGCGCCGGACCGGACGCCGTGACCAGGATCGCGCCCAGGCCCAGCAGCGTCAGCGCGGTGCCCTTCCACTCGACCGCGCTCACCCGCCGTCCCGCCATCCGCGCCCCCATGGGTACCGCCGCGACCAGGGTGAGCGCGCCGAGCGGCTGGACGACGGTCAGCGGACCGTACCGGAGGGCGACGACGTGCAGCAGCGCGGCCGACGCGTTCAGTCCGACCGACCACCACCAGGCGCCGCTGCCCAGCAGCCGCAGCGTGCCCGCACCGGGGGAGCGTGACGCGAGCCGCTCCTGGGCGACCGCGGCGGCCGCGTAGGCGACGGCGGAGACGAGGGACAGGGCGACGGCGACCAGGACGGCGTTCACCGGCCTGCTCCCGCGAGTGCCTGCTCGTCCCGCTGGGCCGGTACGAGGCTGCCCTGCGTGCGGCCGGCCGTGGTCGCCGTGCGGTGGGGCGAGCGAAGCGGGACGGGGGTCCCCCCGGACGGAGTCCGGGGGAGGATCACCGCGAGCGCGAGGCCGAGCAGGACCGTCGCCACGATCGCGTCCAGCCAGTAGTGGTTGGCGGTGCCGACGATCACGAGCAGTGTCAGCAGAGGATGCGCCAGCCACAGCCGGCTCCACCGGGAATGGGTCGCGACGATGAGTCCGACGGCCACCATCAGCGCCCAGCCGAAGTGCAGCGACGGCATCGCCGCGAACTGGTTCGACACGGAGTCGGTCGCGGGATCGCCGTACACCGACGGCCCGTACACCCGTGCCGTGTCGACCAGACCGGTCGCCGCCAGCATGCGCGGCGGGGCGAGCGGGAACAGCAGGTGCAGCGCCAGGGCGGCGGCGGTGACCGCGGCCAGCACCCGGCGGGCCCAGACGTAGTGAGCCGGGCGGCGCGGATAGAGCCAGATCAGGAAGGCGGCGGTGGCAGGGAAGTGGACGGCCGCGTAGTAGGTGTTGGCGAGGTGCACCAGGCCGTCGCCGTGCAGCAGCAGGGACTGCACCGCCCCCTCGCCGGGCAGATGGACCGCTCGCTCGAAGTCCCACACGCGGTGCGCGTTGTGGAAGGCCTCGCCGTTGTGGCCCGTGGCCAGCTGCCGGCCGAACTTGTAGACGAGGAAGAGCCCTGCGACGAGCAGGAGCTCCCGGACGAGCGGCGGCCGCGCTATCGCGTCGGACCCCGCCTGCGCAGGCTCGGTGCGGGCATTCATCCCCCGGCCCCTTCGGTGACGGTGGCGCTGTTATCGGTACGAGAGCGTACCGATACGGCAGTGTACCGATACGGCTGCGTACCGGTACACTGCCGTATCGATAGACGTACGACACATCGCCGGCCGGGAATTTTCCGGCCGCCCGACGAAAGCCAGGAGCATCGCCCATGACGTCGCAGGCTGCGGACCGGCCCGAGCCGTCCGGTGTCACGCGCCGCTCCAAGATCACGCCCGAGCGTGAGCAGGAGTTCTACGACGCCGTGCTGGAGCAGCTCCGGGAGTGCGGCTACGACTCCGTCACCATGGAGGGGATCGCGGCCAGCACCCGGTGCAGCAAGTCCACGCTCTACCGCCAGTGGAAGACCAAGCCGCAGTTCGTGGCGGCGGCGCTGCGCTCGCACCGGCGCACGCGCTGCATCGACACCGGCTCGCTCGCGGACGACCTGCGTGAGGCGGCCCGGGCGGCGGGAGAGCTGTCGGGCCGGGACACCAAGCTCCTCCAGGCGCTCGTGCACGCGGCCCCTCAGGACCCGGAGCTGCAACGCGCCCTGCGCGAGGCGCTGGTCGAGCCGGAGATCGCCGCGCTGAAGGAGATCATCCGGCGCGGGGTCGAACGGGGAGAAGTGCCTGCCGACCACCCGGCGCTGGAGTACATCCCGGCGCAGATGTTCGGTGTCCTGCGCATCCGGCCCGTCCTGGAGGGCGAGTACGCGGACCCGGACTACCTCGTCCGGTTCGTGGAGGCCGCCGTGCTGCCGGCACTGGGCCTGACCTGAGACCCGGGCCGCCGTCCGCCGGATGACCGGACGGTGACCCGACCGCGCCGACCCGTGGGGACGGGGGCGGCGCGCACCCCACGGCCGGGTGGGGTTCCCCTGTGAGCGGCAGGGGCGCCCCACCCGGCCGACCGGTGTGCGGGTGTCCGCTCCCGGTCAGACGTCCTGGCCGTTGCCGCTGCCCGTCGCCGCCTTGATGCCCTCGGTGATGTCGTCGAGCACGCTCTCCTGCTCACCCGCGTCGACGCCGAACCGGATGACGACCATCTGCTTCGCGTTCGCGGGGGAGGGGAAGGCGAGCGACTCCACGATGCCGTCGGCGCCCTTGCTCGTGACGGCCTTCCAGCGGACCAGGTAGCCCTTCTGCCCGGCCACCGTCACGGCCTTGGACTCCAGCACGTCGTGAGAGGTGATCCCGCCGTAGGACTTGCCGCCGTAGGACTCCTCGGCGTTCCTCCCGATGTCGGCCTTGGCGATCTCCTCGGCGGTGGCGCCCTTGCTGCCGAGGGCCAGGGCCGGTGCGGAGTAGGCGCCGCCCTTGGTGCACGTCGAGGAGGTGTCGCCGGGGCACTTGTAGGAGTCGTCGGACGTCACCTGAGCGCCGGCCCGGGCCTGCTGGCCGTACCAGCCCTTCGGTATCGGCAGGCTGATCCCGCTCACCGCGTCGGTCACCGACCCGCTCCTGATCTTCGGCGGCTCGGACTGCTCGGGCCCCGGGCTCTGCCCACCGGACCCGCCGTCGCCCCCGGACCCGCCGTCGCCGCCGGAGCCCCCGGACCCGCCCGGTCCGCCGAACGGCCCGCCCTGGCCGCCGGGCGCGCCCGGCCCGCCGGGCTGCCCCTGCGACGTGGGCGAGCCGCCCCCGCCGTCGTCCGTCAGGGCGTACACGCCCACGCCGATGCTGGTGAGCACGACCACGGCCGCCGCGACGGCGGCGCCTATCCGCAGCCGTCGCCCGCGGTCGCCCGGAGGCGCCGTGGGATAGGCGGGGTAGGCGGGATACCCGGCAGCCCCTGGATAGGCGCCGCTCCCTGGATAGGCGCCGCTCCCGGGCTGCCCGTGGGCTCCCGGTTGCCCGGTGGCACCTGGATATGGATGCGTCCCGCTCCCCGGTTGCCCGGCGGCAGCCGGATACGCGCCGCTCTGCGGTTGCCCGGCAGCACCTGGATGCCCGGCGGCTCCCGGCCCCGCCGTACCGGTCGGCTGCCCCGTTGCCGGTGCTTCGGCGGCAGCCGGCGCCTCGGGACCGGCCGGATTCCCGGCTCCCTGCGCATCGCTGCCGGGCTGTCCGGTTCCCGGTACGTCGGTTCCGGTCGGATGCCCCGCCCCAGCCGGTGTCCCGGTCCCGGCCGTCGTCCCGTCCCCGGCCGTCGTCCCGGCGGCGGCAGCCGGACGGCCCGCCGGCCCGGTCGGGGGACCCCAGGTCGCGGGCGGCTGTACCGGGCGGACGCGGTCCGTCCAGGTCTTGCCGTCCCACCAGCGCTCGGTGGCGGGCCCGTCATTTGTCTGTCCGGGGTCGGGGTACCACCCGGGAGGAGTCTCCTGCGTCATGCCCCCACCGTATGAGGCGTCGGTGAAAGAGGCATGAGAGGACCCGGAACAGGCTGTTCCAGGGCAGCCGCGCAGGGCCGCGACACGGCACGGCGGCGACCGGCGAAGCAACCGCAGACGCCTCGTCCCGCTATGGCTGAATGCACGTCATCTCCCCTGACTTTGCCCGGCGTTGACCGAAATACGGCTGGTGGCGGGCCAGGCGCGTCGCCCGGCCGCACCCGGTGTCACCCGTCACGGCAAGAGGTGCCCCGTCCACCCTCCACTCGGGCAATCGGACGGCTACGCTCGACGTCTGTACGTCGTTCGGGCGACTTGGGGAGGTAGCGGGATGACGGAGGTACGGCCCACGGCCGCCGCCTCGGCTTCCCTGTGGGAGCGCGACGAGGAGATCGCCGCCGTCACGCGGGCGGTCGAGACCCTGTGCACGGACCGTTCCTCACCCGGCGGACTGCTGGTCTTCCGCGCCGAGGCCGGCCTCGGCAAGACCGCCCTGCTGGCCGAAACCCGCCGCATCGCCGAGGCCCGAGGCTGCACGGTCTGGTCGGCGCGCGGCGGCGAGACCCTCAGGTCGGTCCCCTTCAACGTGGTACGGCAACTGCTGCAGCCGGCCCTGGTGTCGATGCTGCCGGAGGAGGCCCGAGAGTACCTCGGCGACTGGTACGACATCGCCGGCCCCGCCCTCGGCATCGCGGATCCCGGCGACCGGCAGGCCGACCCGCAGGGCGTGTGCGACGGCCTGGTCGCAGCCGTGCGCCGGCTCGCCCGCCGGGACTGGCCGCTGGTGCTGCTGCTCGACGACGCGCACTGGGCGGACCAGGAGACCCTGCACTGGCTCGCGGGGCTCACCGAGCGCATCGAAGAGATGTCCGTCCTGGTCGTCGTCACCCGCCGCCCCGAGGAAGTCTCCGGCGTGAGCGCCCGCCACCTCGACATCGTCGCCGCCGCCGCGGACGGCCCCGTGACGACGCTGAGCGCCCTCACCCCGGACGCCACGGCCGGGCTCACCCGCGCCTCCCTGGGAGAACACGCCGACGCCGCGTTCTGCCGCGAGGTCTGGGCCGTCACCGCCGGCAACCCCTACGAGACCGTCGAACTCCTCGCCAGGGTGCAGGACAGCGAACTCGAACCGGTCGAGGCCCGGGCAGGTGAGCTGCGCGAGCTGAACCGCTCGGCCCGCGGCGGCGGCCTCGTCGCCCGCCTGGAGGAACTGGGCATCGACGCCACCCGGTTCGCCTGGGCCGCCGCCATCCTCGGCACCGGCATCTCCACCGACCTGGTCGCCAAGCTCGCCACCCTGCGCCCGGACGACGCCCGCCGCTGCGCCGAACTGCTGCGCACCGCCCGCATCCTCACCGCGCCCGACCCCGCGACCGGCCGCAGCGCCGACGGCGACCTGGAGTTCGTCCACCCACTGATCGCGTCCGCCGTCTACAACTCCATCCCCGACGCCCTGCGCACCGCCATGCACGGCATAGCCGCCCGGATCGTCTCCGACGAGGGGCACGGCGCCGCGGCCGCCGCCCGCCACCTTCTGGAGGTCCACCCGGACGACGACGAGGAACTCGTGGGGCAACTGCGCGAGGCCGCCCGCGAGCACCTCGCCGTCGGTGCCCCCGACGCGGCACGCCGCTGCCTGGAGCGCGCCCTGGAGGAACCGCCCCGGCCCGAGTCGCACCCGCAGGTGCTGTACGAACTGGCCGAGGCCACCTTCCTCACCGCGCCCGCCCGCACCATCGGCCATCTGCGGACCGCGCTCGGCATGCCCGGCCTGCACGGCGGCCAGCGGGTCGACGCCGTCTTCCGCCTCTCCCAGGCGCTGCTCCACAACGACCAGCTGGAGGAGGCCGTCCGCACGGTCGAGGCGGAGGCCGCCCGGCTCCAGCCGGGTCCCGACCGGATGCGGCTGCAGGCCGCGCAGTTCATGTGGGAGGGGCTGCACGCCGGCGAGGCCGCCTCACCCGGCCGCTCCCAGCGGCTCGCCGACCTCGCCCGCCCCTGCACCGGCCGGGACAACTCCGAACGGGCCCTGCTCATCCTGCGCGGCTTCGACGCCCTGATGCACGGCGAGAACGCCGAGGAGGTCGCCGAGCTGTGCGACCGCGCCCTCGTCAACGGCCGTCTCGCCCCCGGACTCGGCTGGACCGACACCGAGTGGGGCATCGAACTGCTGCTGATGCTGGCCAACGCCTACGGCTTCACCGACCGCCTCGACCGCGCCGAGACCCTCTACAACGAAGCGCTGCGCGCCTACGAGACGGCCGGCTGGAGCGGCGGCCACCTCGCCCTGGCCCACGCCTACGTCGGGATCGGCCACCGCAGGCGGGGCCGTCTGAAGGAGGCGGAGGCGTCCCTGCGTGAGGCGCTGCGCCTGGCCGAGCGCGTCGGGCGCGGCCTGCCCCTGTACTGGTCCGCGACCTGCAGCCTCGTCGACACCCTGCTCGCCCGCGGCCATGTCGAGCAGGCCTGGGAGGTCGCCGAACGGCACGGCTTCGCCCCGCCCTACCCGTCCACCATCGTCCTGCCCGACCCCCGTTCGGTGCGCGGCCGGCTGCTGCTGGCCGTCGGCCGCACCAAGGAAGGCATCAACGAACTGGAGGCCGCGGAGAAGGCGGCGGCGGCCCGCGGTCACCACAACCCGGTGCTCGTCCCATGGGCGGCCGACCTCGCCCGCGCCCTCAGCACCGAGGACCCGGCCCGTGCCGCCCGGCTCGCCGTCGACGTCCGCCGCCAGGCGGAGCGCTTCGGCACGGACACGGCGATAGGGGAAGCCCTGCGCTGCGCCGCCGACCTGGAGACAGGCCAGCGAGCCGTCCGGCTCTACGCCCAGGCGGTCACGTACCTGGAGGCCTCGCCCTGCCAGTACGAACACGCGGCGGCCCGTATCGAGTTCGGCATCGCCGCCCGCTCGGCGGCCGACCTGCACCGCGGCCTGGACCTGGCGGTCTCCTGCGGGGCCGACGGGCTGGCCGACCGGGCGCGCGCCGCCCTCAAGGCCGGTGTCGGCCCGGCGTAGGTCGGGCGCGGATCGGCGGCGGAGGCGACGTGACGGCCGAGGCCCGGCGTGACGCACGCGCCGGCCCTCAAGAGGTGCCGTCCTCCTCCGCCAGCACCCGCTGCGCCGTCGCGAACGCCGAGTTCGCCGCCGGCACCCCGCAGTACACCGCCGTCTGGAGCAGCACCGCGCCGATCTCCTCCGGGGTGAGGCCGTTGCGGCGGGCCGCGCGGACGTGCATGGCCAGCTCGTCGTAGTGGCCGTGCGCGACCAGGGCGGTGAGGGTGATCATGCTGCGCTCGCGGCGTGAGAGCGTCGGGTCGGTCCAGATCTCGCCCCAGGCGTAGCGCGAGATGAAGTCCTGGAAGCGGGCCGTGAACGGTGTCTGCCGGTCCTGCGCCCGGTCGACGTGGGCGTCGCCCAGCACCTCGCGCCGTACCGCCATGCCCCGGGAGGCGCCCTGGCCGAGGTGGGCGCGCAGGGCGGTCAGCACCGCCTCCGGGCACTGCGCGGGCGCCAGGTGCGAGGCGCCCGGCAGCTCCACGAGCGTCGCACCCGGAACGGCGTCGGCGATCTCCCGCAGATGCGAAGGGGGTGTCGCCGGATCCTCGCGGCCCGCGACCAGCAGGGTCGGTACGGCGATCTCCGCGAGCCGGTCCCGCAGGTCGAACGCGGCGAGCGCGTCACAGCAGGCGGCGTACGCCTCCGGGTCGGCGTCCCGGTGGTCCCGGACCAGGCGTGGCACGGTGAAGTCACCGGCGAACCAGCGCGCGTCGGCGTTCTCCGCCAGAGCGGCGAGCCCCTCGCGCCGCACCAGCGCGGCCCGCTCCTCCCAGGGCCTGGAACCGTTGAAGTGCGCCGACGAGCAGATCACGGCCAGGGACGACAGCCGCTCGGGATGGTGCACGGCGAGATGCAGCCCCACGGCCCCGCCCAGCGACACGCCCGCGTACCCGAATCGCTCGATGCCGAGCGAGTCGGCGAGCGCCAGCACCAGCCCGGCGAGGTCGCCGACCGTCGCGCCCGCCTTGATGAGGCCGGCCGCCGAACCGCCGTGCCCCGGCAGGTCCCAGCGGACCACCCGATGGCTGATCGACAGCTCGGGCGCCACCTCGTCCCACAGGGCGTACGACGTGCCGAGTGAGGGCCCGAGCAGCAGCGGGGGAGCGGAGGAGGGGCCTTCGGCACGGTGGTTCAGGAGGGTCAACGTCGCTCCAGGGCACGGTCGGTGAGGGCCCCGGCGGAGCCCGTGTAGTGGGTCGGGTCGAGGTCGACGTCCGTCAGTTCCGGCGCCTCGGCGAGCGGGCGCCCCGCCGCGGCCAGCCGGGTGAGGAGTTCCTTGGCGCGGGCCCGGCCCAGCACCGGGGCCAGTTCGGCGGACAGCCGCTCGGAGACGATCAACCCGTGGGTGAGGTCCAGGTGTTCACGCATGGCCTCGGGCCTGACCCGCAGTCCCTCCGCCAGTTCGGCGGCGTCCCGGGCGGCCCCGCCGACCAGCCGCAGGAGGTCCCGCAGCGGCTCCCACTCGGCGTGCCAGGCCCCGGCCGGACGCTCGTCCTCGGCGGCCATGGACCCGTACAGCGTGGCCGCGAGCTGCGGTGCCCGCCGCGCTGCGGAGGCGATCAGGGTGGACCGTACGGGATTGGACTTGTGCGGCATGGCGGACGAACCCCCGCCGCTGCCCTCGGCGACTTCGGCGATCTCGGTGCGCGACAGCGTCAGGACGTCCACGGCGACCTTGCCGAGCGCCCCGGCGGTGAAGGCCAGGCATCCGGCGAGATCGCCGATCGGCGTCCGCAGGGTGTGCCAGGGCAGATCGGGCGCCCGCAGCCCGAGTTCCCGGGCGTACGCCTCCGGCAGCGCGGCCGGATCGCTCGCGCCGTACGCCCCGAAGGCCGCCAGCGTCCCCGCCGCACCGCCGAGTTGGGCGGGCAACGACTCCCGGACGGCCTTCACCCGGTCCCGCGCGTCCAGCACCAGCGACCGCCACCCGGCCGCCTTCAGGCCGAACGTGGTCGGTACGGCGTGCTGGGTGAGGGTCCGCCCCGGCATCGCGGTGTCGCGGTGCTCGGCGGCCAGCCGGGCGAGGGCCTGTTCGGTGCGGCCCAGGTCGGCGAGGACCGGGTCGAGGGCCCGTGCGGCGACCAGCATCGTCGCCGTGTCCAGGATGTCCTGGCTGGTCGCGCCCCGGTGGACGTAGGGGCCGTACGGCTCGCCCACGGCCTTCGTGAGATCCGCTACCAGCGGGATGACGGGGTTGCCGCCCGCCCGGGCCCGCCCGGCGAGGGAGACCGCGTCGAAGGCGCCGCCGGCTGCCTCGGTCACCGCCGTCGCCGCCGCGGCCGGGGCGAGCCCCAGGGCGGCCTGCGCGCGGGTCAGCGCGGCCTCCGCGTCCAGCAGCGCCCGCAGATACGCGTGGTCGCCGGTGGCCGCCGCGGCCGCCGAACCGGCCCACCCGGGGGCGAGCAGGGCGGTGTCACCAGAGGGAGATGTCACTGGAACTCCAGGAAGACCGTCTCGCCTTCGCCCTGAAGGCGGATGTCGAAACGGTACGTGCCGTCCCCCTCCTCCGCGGCGATCAGCGTGTCGCGGCGGGCGTCCTCCAGCCCGGACAGCAGCGGATCGGTGGCGAGCACCGCCGCGTCGCCGGGCAGGTAGATCCGGGTGTACAGGTGCACGAGCAGCCCCCGCGCGAACACGCACACGCTGAGGTACGGGGCGTTCCGCCCGCGGGCGCCGGGCCGCAGCGTCCGCGCGTACCAGTGGCCGTTCGCGTCGGTCTGGATCCGCCCCCAGCCCGTGAACTCCACGCCGTTGCGCCCGAGGAAGCCGCCCGAGGCCGGGTCACGCCGCATCGAGCCGTCGGCCGTCGGCAGGTTGCCGTCGGGGTCCGGGCCCCACAGCTCGATCAGGGCGTCCGGCAGCGGGTCGCCCTCGCCGTCGGTGACGTATCCGTGCACGGTGACCGTGTCCGGATGGCCGAGGGGCGCGATGTCCTCGCCCCCGCGGAACGGCAGGGCGTGGCCGTAGAACGGGCCGACGGTGTGCGAGGGGGTGGGCAGCACGCTGTCCGGCCGGCTGGTGTCGATCCTCGTCATGGCTGGTCAGCGCCCTTCTTCGATCCAGGTGGCCTGCGGGCCGTCCAGCACGATGTCCCAGTGGTAGCCCATCGAGAACTCCGGCACCGACAGGCTGTGGTCGTACGTCGCGACCAGTCGCTGGCGGGCCGCGTCGTCCGTCACGGACTGGATGATCGGGTCGTAGGGGAACAGCGGGTCGCTCGGGAAGTACATCTGCGTCACGAGCCGCTGGGTGAACGCCGTGCCGAACAGCGAGAAGTGGATGTGCGCGGGCCGCCAGGCGTTGACGTGCTGGCGCCACGGGTACGGGCCCGGCTGGACGGTGGTGAAGCGGTACCGGCCGTCGTCGTCGGTGAGCGTGCGCCCCACACCGGTGAAGTTGGGGTCCAGCGGCGCGTCGTGCTGCTCGCGCTGATGGGCGTAGCGGCCCGCCGAGTTGGCCTGCCAGATCTCCACGAGCTGGCCGCGCACCGGGCGGCCGTCGCGGTCCAGGAGCCGGCCGGAGACGGTGATGCGCTCACCGATGGGCTCCCCGGCGTGCTGCCGGGTGAGGTCGTTGTCGATGTCGGTGATGTCCCGCTCCCCGAAGGCGGGGGAGAACAGCTCCACCAGCTCGGGGTCCTTGCCGGCGTCGATCGTGACCGGCGGCTGCTTGGGGTGCCGGAGCACCGAGGACCGGTACGGCGCGTAGTCGCGGCGCGGCTGGTGCTCGACGGGCCCGCCGTCGGCGAGGCGCTTCCCGTACGCGGCGTGCTTGGCTGCGATCTCCTGGTCGATGTCGTGTTGCGTGAGAGTCATGGGGGTCCCTGGGAGTGCTTGAGGGGCGCGCCCCGAAAGGGGCGCGGGGCTGGATCGATATGCGGCTCCGCCGCGCGGGCGCGACCAGCCACATGCGGCCCGCAGCCGAACGTCTAGCGTTCGAGGACGAGGGCGAGCCCCTGGCCCACCCCGATGCACAGCGTGGCGACACCGACGCCGCTGCCCCGCCGAGCGAGCTGATGGGCGACCGTCCCGGCGAGCCGGGCCCCGGACGCACCGAGCGGATGCCCCAGCGCGATCGCTCCGCCCTGCGGATTGAGGATCGACGGGTCGAACTCGGGCCACTCGGCCACACACCCCAGCACCTGAGCCGCGAACGCCTCGTTCAGCTCCAGCACGGACAGGTCGTCGAACCCCCTGCCCGCCTTGACCAGCGCCCGGTTGACCGCCTCCACGGGCGCCAACCCGAAGTAGTGCGGGTCGGTCGCCGAGACACCCGGCGCACGGACGCGGGCGAGCGGCTCGCGGCCCGTCGCCCTCAGCCCCTCCTCGTCGACGAGCAGCAGTGCCGACGCGCCGTCGTTCAGGGGCGAGGCGTTGCCCGCCGTCACCGTGCCGCCCTCCGCGCGGAAGGACGGCTTCAGCCTGGCCATCGCCGCCAGGGAGGCGTCCGGACGGACGCACTCGTCGGTGGCGAAGACCACCGGCTCGCCCTTGCGCTGCGGGATCGCCACGGACGCCAGCTCGGCGTCGAACAGGCCCTCGGCCTGCGCCCGCGCCGCCTTCTCGTGGCTGCGCAGGGCGAACTCGTCCTGCTGCTCCCGGCCGATCTTGTGCTTGTCCGCGATGAGTTCGGCCGACTCGCCCAGCGGGATCGTCCACTGCGGCTCCATGCGCGGGTTGACCATCCGCCAGCCGAGCGTCGTCGAGTACAGCTCGGTGTGCCCGGCCGGGAAGGCCTTGTCGCTCTTCGGCAGGACGTACGGCGCGCGGGTCATGGACTCGACGCCGCCGGCCAGCACGACGGACGCGTCGCCGAGGGCGATGGCCCGGGCCGCCTGGATCACGGCCTCCAGGCCGGACGCGCAGAGCCGGTTGACCGTCATGCCCGGCACGGACGTGGGCAGACCGGCGAGCAGCGCGGCCATCCGGCCGACGTTGCGGTTCTCCTCGCCGGCCCCGTTGGCGTTGCCGAAGTACACGTCCTCGACCCGGGCCGGGTCCAGTTCCGGTGTGCGGGCGAGGAGTTCGCGGACGGCGTGCGCGGCCAGGTCGTCCGGACGCACGCTCGCGAGGCTTCCGTTGTAGCGGCCGACGGGCGTGCGGACCGCGTCGACGATGTAGACGTCCTTCACTTCAGGCCCTCCGGCACGGTCAGTTCGGCATCGGTCCTGGTGACGATCTCCTCGGCGGTCACGCCCGGCGCGGTCTCGACCAGGACGAGGCCGCCGTCGGTGACGTCGAGGACGCCCAGGTCGGTGATGATCCGGTTCACGCACCCCTTGCCGGTCAGCGGCAGGGCGCACTCGGTGAGGATCTTGGGGGAGCCGTCCTTGGCGGTGTGCGTCATCACCACGATGACCGTGCGGGCGCCGTGCACCAGGTCCATCGCCCCGCCGATGCCGGTGATCAGCTTGCCGGGGACGGCCCAGTTGGCCAGGTCGCCCCGCTCGGACACCTGCATGGCGCCGAGCACGGCGACGTCGATGTGCCCGCCCCGGATCATCGAGAACGACAGCGCCGAGTCGAAGAAGGACGCGCCCGGCAGGACCGTCACCGTCTCCTTCCCGGCGTTGATCAGGTCGGGGTCGACGGCGTCCTCGGTGGGGTAGGGGCCGGTGCCCAGGATGCCGTTCTCCGATTCGAGGACGACTTCGACGCCCTCGGGGAGGTAGTTGGGGATGAGCGTGGGCAGGCCGATGCCGAGATTGACGTACTGGCCGTCCCGCAGCTCCCGCGCCGCCCGTGCGGCCATCTCCTCGCGCGTCCAGGCCATCAGGACCTCACCGTCCGCTGCTCGATCTTCTTGTCCGCCGCCTGCTCCGGGGTGAGCGCGAGCACCCGCTGCACGAAGATGCCCGGCAGGTGCACCGCGTCCGGGTCGATCTCGCCGGGCTCCACCAGCTCCTCCACCTCGGCGACCGTGACCCGCCCGGCCATCGCGGCCAGCGGGTTGAAGTTCCGGGAGGACTTGTTGAAGACGAGGTTGCCGTGCCGGTCGCCCTTGGCGGCCCGGACCAGGGCGAAGTCCGTGCGGATGCCCCGCTCCAGCACGTACTCCGTGCCGTCGAACTCCCTGACCTCCTTCGGCGGCGAGGCGAGCGCGACGCCGCCCTCACCGTCGTAGCGCCAGGGCAGCCCGCCGTCGGCGACCTGGGTGCCGACGCCGGCCGGGGTGTAGAAGGCGGGGATCCCGGCGCCGCCGGCCCGCAGCCGCTCGGCCAGCGTGCCCTGCGGGATCAGCTCGACCTCCAGCTCCCCGGCCAGGTACTGCCGGGCGAACTCCTTGTTGGCGCCGATGTAGGACCCGGTGACCCGGGCGATCCGGCCGGCGGCCAGCAGCACCGCGAGGCCCGACTCCATCGCCCCGCAGTTGTTGGACACCACCGACAGCCCGGCAACGCCGCGCTCGTACAGCGCCCCGATCAGCACGTTCGGCACACCGCTCAGCCCGAAACCACCCACCGCGAGCGACGCGCCGTCCGGCACGTCGGCCACCGCCTCCAGGGCTGTGGCGACCACCTTGTCCATCCGAGGAGCCCCATCTCTTCCGAGCGACCTGACCAAATTAATCAGGGCACTGAGTATTTCCGCGAGCTGACCCTCACGCTGCCATCGGGATCGAGGGGCGTCAAGACCTCGGCAGATGCGTCTGCGAACCTTTGTGCACGCAGCAGACAGTGTCCCGCGCAGTGAGTATTGTTCAGTGCACCAACGAAAACAACCGAGGGGTGCACATGGCGGCCGCTGACCTCACCACCCACCCCGGGCACCTGGCCCGGCGGCTTCAGCAGGCGCACTACCTGCTGTGGAACGCGATGGTCTCGGAGGAGATCACCTCACCCCAGTTCGCGGTCCTCAACACCCTCGTCGCGGAGCCCGGCCTGGACCAGCGCACGGTGGGGGAGCGGGTGGGGCTCGACCGGTCCACCATCGCCGAGGTGATCAGCCGGCTCAGCCGGCGCGGCCTGCTCGACAAGGTCCGCGACCCGCAGGACGGCCGCCGCTCCCTGCTGCACCTCACGGACGAGGGGGAGCGCACGCACCGCAGGCTGACCGTGCGCACCGCCCGGATGAACCAGGTGTTCCTCGCCCCGCTGACGGCCGACGAGCGGACGGTGTTCTTCGATCTCATACGGCGGGTCGCGGACGCGGCCGAGGGGCTGCGCAATCCCGAGGAGCCCCTGGTGGCGCCCCGCTGACGGACGCGGCCCGGGCGGGCCGTCAGGGCGTCTTGGAGTACACCACCCATACCTGGCCCTTCGCGAAGTTCACCGGAGTGCCGTCGCCGGTGGTGAACGAGGTGCCGTCCGGGGCCTTCTCCCGCTTCCAGTCCACGTCCCAGGCCCGCCCGTCGCGCAGCACCGTCGCCTTGCCCGAGCCGACCGTCTCGGTGTACGGCGTGTTGTTGCCGAGGAAGTCCTGGAAGGCGGACTCGCGCACGTTCACGTACTGCACGACGACCGTCGCGGCCGTCATCCGCTTCCCGTCGGCCGTCGTCGCGGGCGCGCCGTCCATGCCGACCAGCCACCGGTCGCGGGAGTCGGACCAGGTGAAGGTGAACCGGGCCGCCGGGTAGCGCACCGCCCGGGAATCCGTCGCCGTGCCGCCCTCGGGTGCCGGGCCGTAGCGGAAACCGGTGGTCAGGGCGGCCTGGCCGGGGGTCTCGGACAGGATCTGCCCGGGCCGCAGGTAGAGGTTGTGCGGGGCGGGCTTTCCGGAGCCCCGGAAGAAGGCGTCGGCGGAGCTGCCGGGCGTCTCCGCCCGCAGGGGTGCCTTGTCGATCAGCGGCAGGAGCTTCTTCTGCGCGCCGGAGAAGGCGAGCGTGGGGCTGTCGAACTGGCGCAGGAGTTCCAGATCCGACTCGCGTGCGCTGCGCACCGGCCCGACCGTCTCCGGCAGCCGGGTCGCGTACACCGCCATCAGCCGGCTCAGCCCGCCCTCGACCTGCTCGGCGTAGACCACGTCCGCGGCGTCCAGGCCCGTGTGCGGACGGGCGGCGGCGGCGTTGTCGATCTTGACGGCGAGGGCGGAGGGGCCGGTCGCCGAGGGGGACGTTCCTTGTTTCGACTCCTCCGGTGCCCGTCCGTCGTCGCCCGGTCCGCCCTCGCTCGTGCAGCCCGCCGTCAGGGCGACCGTCACCGTGGCGGCCAGCAGTGCCACCGTCGTCGCGGCGTGCCGTCCACGCGTCCCTCGTCCCATGCCCACCGTCGACACCGCGCCTTATGTCATCGATCTACCTTGATTGTGCGCTTATCTGAACAGTGATGGCCATAGCTGATCGTCTTGGCGAGGAAGTGTCTCAGGGGCGTCCGTCGATCGGCCCAAGGTTCAGCGCCGGGCGTCCGGGTACCCGGGCCCCGCCGTACGACCGACGCGCACGCTGACGGAGGGAGCGCGAGGCGATGAGGGCAGTGACCTGGCAGGGCAAGCGGGACGTGCGGGTGGAGAACGTGCCCGATCCGACGATCCAGGAGCCGACGGACGCGGTCATCCGCATCACCTCCACCGGGCTGTGCGGGTCCGACCTGCACCTGTACGAAGTGCTCACCCCGTTCATGACCCCGGGCGACATCCTCGGCCACGAACCGATGGGCATCGTCGAGGAGGTCGGCGCCGGTGTCCCGGACCTGCAGGTGGGGGACCGGGTCGTGGTGCCGTTCCAGATCGCCTGCGGCAACTGCTGGATGTGCCTGACCGGCCTGCCCACGCAGTGCGAGACCACCCAGGTGCAGGGCGAGGGCATGGGCGCCGCCCTGTTCGGCTACACCCGCCTGTACGGCGCGGTGCCGGGCGCCCAGGCCGAGTACCTGCGCGTACCGCAGGCACAGTTCGGCCCGATCAAGGTCCCCGAGGGCCCGCCCGACGACCGTTTCGTCTATCTCTCCGACGTCCTGCCCACCGCCTGGCAGGCGGTCGCCTACGCCGGCGTCCCGCAGGGCGGCAGCGTCGCCGTGCTCGGCCTCGGCCCCATCGGCGACATGGCCTGCCGCGTCGCCCAGGTGCAGGGCGCCGGCCGGGTGTTCGGCGTCGACCTCGTCCCGGAGCGGCTGCGCCGGGCGAAGGCACGGGGCGTGGAGACCTTCGACCTGAGGTCCTTCGACGACGAGAAGGAACTCGTCGAGGCGATCCGCGACCAGACCGACGGCCGCGGACCCGACGCCGTGATCGACGCCGTCGGCACCGAGGCCCACGGCAGTGCGGCCGCGCGCATGGTGCAGAACGCCGCGGCGATCCTGCCCCGCAAGATCGGCGCCCCCATCGCCGAGCGCTTCAGCGTCGACCGCCTCGCCGCGCTCTACACCGCCATCGACCTGGTGCGCCGCGGCGGCACCATCTCGCTGTCCGGCGTCTACGGCGGCATGGCGGACCCGCTGCCGCTGCTCACCCTGTTCGACAAGCAGATCCAGATGAGGATGGGCCAGGCCAACGTCCGCCGCTGGAGCGACGACATCCTCCCGTACCTCACCGACGAGGACCCCCTCGGCGTGGACGACTTCGCCACCCACCGGGTGTCGCTGTCCGAGGCCCCGCACGCGTACGAGATGTTCCAGCGCAAGCAGGACGGCGCGGTCAAGGTCCTGATGCAGCCGTGAGGCGCTGCTAGCCGCCGAGGATCTCCGCCAGGTCGTAGCGGACCGGCTCCTCCAACTGCGCGTACGTGCAGCTCCGGGGGGTCCGGTCCGGGCGCCAGCGGCGGAAACGGGCGGTGTGCCGGAAGCGCTGCCCGTTCTCCATGTGGTCGTACGCCACCTCGGCCACCCGGTCCGGCCTGAGCGGCACCCACGACAGGTCCTTGCGGCCCGACCAGCGGCTCGGTGCCCCCGGCAGCCGGGCCGTCTCGTGGGCGGCCTCCTCGGACCAGGCCGCCCACGGATGCCCCGTCACGTCGTCCAGGCGCAGCGGCTCCAGCTCCTCCACCAGCTCGGCACGCCGCTTCATCGTGAAGGCGGCGGAGACACCCACGTGCTGGAGGGTCCCGCGGTCGTCGTACAGGCCGAGCAGGAGCGAACCGACGACCGGGCCGCTCTTGTGCAGCCGGTACCCGGCGACCACGACGTCCGCCGTCCGCTCGTGCTTGATCTTGAACATGGCGCGCTGGTCCGGCCGGTAGCGCACGGTCAGCGGCTTGGCGATGACCCCGTCCAGTCCCGCCCCCTCGTACTCCTCGAACCACTGCCGCGCCACCTCGATGTCGGTGGTCGCCGGTGCCAGGTGCACCGGGGCCCGCACCCCGGACAGCGCCCCGGCCAGCCGCTCCCGCCGCTCGGTCAGCGGCGTGTCCATCAGCGACTCGTCCCCCAGCGCCAGCACATCGAACACGACGAGCGACGCCGGGGTCCGCTCCGCCAGCATCCGCACCCGCGAGTCCGCCGGGTGGATCCGCTCCGTCAGCGCGTCGAAGTCCAGATGCCCTTCCCGCGCGATCACGATCTCCCCGTCCACCACGCACCGCTCCGGCAACCGCTCCCGCGCAGCCGCCACCAGCTCGGGAAAGTACCTGGTCAGAGGCTTCCCGGTGCGGCTGCCCAGCTCGACCTCGTCCCCGTCGCGGAAAACGATCGCCCGGAACCCGTCCCACTTCGCCTCGTACTGCATGCCCGCGGGGATCGCCGCCACGGACTTGGCGAGCATCGGCAGGACGGGGGGCATCACCGGCAGATCCATGGATCGATTCTGCGCCGGCATCCAACCGAATGCCCGATGTGCGAGGTATGCGGGCGACGCCTACGGTGGCGGCATGGGTGACGCGGTGGAGCTGGAGGTGGACGGCCGGACGGTACGGCTGTCCAGCCCGGACAAGATGTTTTTTCCCGAGCGCGGCTTCACCAAGCTGGACCTGGCGCGCTACTACATCGCCGTCGGCCCCGGCATCCTGCGCGCCCTGCGCGACCGGCCGACCACCCTGGAGCGCTACCCCGAGGGGGTGAACGGCGAGAACTTCTTCCAGAAGCGGGCGCCGAAGAACATGCCCGACTGGATCCCGACCGCGCACATCACCTTCCCCAGCGGCCGCAGCGCCGACGAGATGTGCCCCACCGAGGCCGGTGCCGTGGTGTGGGCCGCCCAGTTCGGCACCCTCACCTTCCACCCCTGGCCGGTACGCCGCGACGACGTCGACCACCCGGACGAACTCCGCATCGACCTCGACCCGCAGCCCGGCACCGACTACGACGACGCCGCCCGCGCCGCCCACGAACTGCGCGCGGTGCTCGACGAGTTCGGCGGCCTGCGCGGCTTCCCCAAGACCTCGGGAGGCCGCGGCCTGCACGTCTTCGTGCCTATCGAGCCGCGCTGGACCTTCACCCAGGTCCGCCGCGCCGCCATCGCCGTCGGCCGGGAGATGGAACGGCGGATGCCCGAGCACGTGACCATCAAGTGGTGGAAGGAGGAGCGGGGCAGACGCATCTTCATCGACTACAACCAGACGGCACGCGACCGCACGATCGCCTCCGCCTACTCCGTGCGCCCCCGCCCGCACGCCCCCGTCTCCGCACCCCTGAGCTGGGACGAGGTCGGCGTCGCGCACCCCCAGGACTTCGACCTCGCGACCATGCCCGCGCGCTTCGCCGAACTCGGCGACGTGCACGCGGACATGGACGACAAGCGCTACTCCCTGGAAGCCCTGCTCGACCTCGCCCGCCGCGACGAGCACGACCACGGGCTGGGCGATCTGCCGTACCCGCCCGAGTATCCGAAGATGCCGGGGGAGCCCAGGCGGGTACAGCCGAGCAGGGCCCGCAAGGAGAAGGAGCCTCCTACAGCTCCTTGATCCGGATGTCCCGGTACGAGACGACATCCGTCGTGCCGTGCACCTGGAGCCCGATGTAGCCGGAGGCGAACCGCCGCCCGTCCGTGCCCGGGTCGTCCGAGCGCGGCGGGCTGAACTCCTGGCCGCCGGTGTTGTCGAACTCGTTGATCAGCACACCGTTGCGGAACACCGAGTAGTGCTGGCCCTCCACACGGATCTCGTAGTCGTTCCAGGTGCCCTTCTGCGTCACGCCCGCGCCGGCGAGACCGACCCGGTCGAAGCCGTAGACCGACCCCGTCTTGTACATGTCGCCGTCGGGCCGGTCGAGCACCTGCACCTCGTGCCCGTACTTGATGGCGACCCACTCCGGGCGGGACTCCTCGGGGTGGTCGTGGACCCACGGGAAGCGCACGAAGACACCGGAGTTGGCGTTGCCGGTGCCGGGTGCGTCGTCACGCCACTGGAGCTTCAGCGAGAAGTCGCCGTACTTGCGCTGCGGGAACCACAGCATGCCCATGCCGGGCGTCGTGGTGCTGGAGGTGATCGTCCCGTCCGGGTTCAGCCCGAACGAACCGCCGCCCACCTGCTGCCACTGGGCGAGGGACCCCGCGGTGCCGTCGAACAGCGCCCGGTAGCCCTCGGTCTGCCCCGGCCTGCCGATGCCCGACTCGCGGGCCGCCTTCCGGATGGCCCTGGTCTCCCGCTGGTCGAGCACGCCTTCCTTCAGCAATGCGTCGAGAACGGACGTCACGTGCTTGAGGAACAGCGCCTGGGACGTCCACTCCTTCTCGTCCTCGATCAGCTCGCCGATCCGGCACCGGTTGTCGGTCACCCGGTTGCGCACCCCGGAGTCGGCCGTGCCGACGAACACCGTCAGCCGCTCGTCGTACTCGGGGCAGTCCGGCGCCGGGACCTGCCCGGAGACGACCGTGAAGGTCACCGTACGGGCCGCCGCGGTGTTCCCGGCCTTGTCCGTCGCCCGGTAGGCCACGGTGTGCGCACCCGCCCGGTCGACCACCACCGGTGCCGAGTAGGCGAGGTACGGCCCGCCGTCCAGCGAGTACTCGATCCTCTCGACGCCCGAGCCGTGCGCGTCGGTCGCCGTGACGGTCACCCGGGCGCTGTTGACGTACGCCCCGGCGGAGTTCTTCGTGCCCTCCACGGTCACACCCGTCACCGGGGGTGTGGTGTCCTGCGGCGGCGCGGCGGCCACCGTGAACCGCACACTCTTCTCCGCCGCCACGTTGCCCGCCTTGTCGGTGGCGCGGTAGCGGACGGTGTGCTCGCCCACCTGG